>NZ_JBGBYL010000001.1:0-800855 GCF_041260495.1 Paenibacillus sp. RC84 | reverse complement strand
CGGCTGCGTTAAGCGGCTGCGTTAAGCGGCTGCGTTAAGCGGCTGCGTTAAGCGGCTGCGTTAAGCGGCTGCGTTAAGCGGCTGCGTTAAGCGGCTGCGTTAAGCGGCAAACCAAAAGAAAGCAGGACCCTGCATGCAGGGTCCTGCTTTCTTTTTCAGTTCAGCCGGTAAATGTCATAGCCGCCCTCTACGGGAATTTTCTCGAACTTCGCGTTAAGATAGCGGCGCAGTTCCCCGGCCTTATCTCCGTCAATCTGCCCTTTGAGCGGAACAAAATAAGCCGCTCCGCCCGCCCGGAAATATTCCAGCTCTTTGACCGGATCGTCCGGGATGGAATTAAGCACCCTCCAGCCTACCCGGTGGCTGGCGTTCAGGAGCGAGGGGTCGTCGGTGCCGACGACAATGAGATCGCCCGGCTTTGTCAGCCGTTCGACCGCCCGGGCCTGCTCCAGAATGACGGTTTTCTCCTTCCCGTAATCGGGATTCATCATAAGGGCGCAGGCCCATCCGATTCCCGCAACGACGACTGCGGCGGGAATCCAGCCGAACCGGAGCTCCGTCAGCCGGCCGATCGTTTTCGCGGCGAGCAAAGCCGCCACCGGAGCAAAGAAGATCAAATAATAATCGAATTTGATCACCGCCACGATTGTGGCCAGCTCCAGAAGCATCGCCCACCCCCACACGCGGACGGGGATATCCTTCTGCCGGAAGCCGGCAAGCAGACCCGCGGCCGTCAGGGCCAGAAGCGGCCAGGTAAAGGCCTTTGGCAGCTCCCGCAGGAAAAAGTCCCAGGTTTCGGGGGTAAACAGCGCCGTCGCCATTTTCGGGAAAATGTGCTTCGTCGCTATCCCCGATACGAATTGGAATTCCGCTATGGACGAGGCCCAGGCGTAATACAGGGCGGGAAGGCCGAGAGCCAGAACCGCGAACAGCCACAAGCGCCAGTTCAGGACCATTTTCCCCTTATACTTCGCCGCCGCCATGAAAAGCATGGGAATGCCGACGAAGACCGTCGGAACCTTGAGCGAAATCGCCAGCGCCGTAAACAGCGCCGCGGTAAGCACAAAAGCGGTGCCGCCCTTGCGGATCCACACCGTGAACGCATAGAACGCGCCGAGGTAAAAAAACAGCGATGCCGCTTCCGGCATAATGGCCCGGGAATACGTCACCGCAACCGGTAAGATCCCGTACAGCAAAACCGCGATCCAGGCTGTCCGCTTCGTATAAAACGAACGGGCGATCAGGTAAAGAAACCACGCCGAGCCCATAAAAAATGCCAGAGGCACGAGCCTGGCCAGCCAGTACTGGTACCCGAACAGTTTGTACAAAATCGCAATCAGAAACGGGGTAATCTGAAATTCCAGCTCCACATAATTGGGAAGCGGCCCCTGATAATTGAACTGCGGATAGAAAAGATTAAATTTAGTTTCCACAAAATGGCGGGCAATCGATTCCGTATCCGACTGTCTCCATGAATCGATTTCATACGGTGAATTGGTTATGTATGGAATTCTCAGCGCAGCAATCGCAATAAACAAGAGGGCGGTTATGAGCCACGCAGGAATGCGCGTCTTGTGTTCCATGCGCTTCTCCTTATTTATTAATGATAATGATTCCGATTATAATCACGGCCATACCGACCAGCTTTTGCATCGTAAACGTCTCCTGGAACCATAGAAACGACATGACGAACACGATCACGTAGCTCAAGCTCATCATCGGATACGCATAGCTCAGTTCTACCTTGGTGAGCACCTTGACCCACAGCAGAAAGCTCGTTCCGAACAAAATAAGTCCGATCAGGATTTCGGGCGTTTTGACCATCCGGAATACATCCGGAATCAAGGTGGCCGGAGCCAGCGAGAGTTCGCCCAGACGGTTCGCCCCCGCCTTGAGAAGAACTTGCCCGACCGCTCCCATACCGACCGATAATAAAATGACCCACAGTGCGCTCATACGGTACCCTTCACTTTCTTTTGCGTCCCCTGCACAGGGGGTTTAACTTTCATCAACAGGCGGAAATAGCCCGCAATCGTCCGCTTTACGTTCATTTTGCTGCGGCCGACTTTTAAATGGTATTCCAGCACGAGCGGATACTCCCCCGCTTTAATTCCGATTTTACTGAACCGGGCCATCATTTCGGCCATACAATCGAAACCGCTGGTCGTGATCAGTCTTTCTTTGTAAAGGTTCATAGCCTGGTTGAGATATCCGATCCGGTATGCGCGAAAGCCGCTCGAATAATCATGCACCCCCTCGATCGGAAAAAATAACTTGAAAAACACCATCGCCCCGCGGCTGTAGAGCCTCCGGAGAAACGACAAGCCCAGCTCTTGGCCCCCTCTGGCAAAACGGGACGCCACAACCAGATCCAGCTTGTTCTCCTTCAGTTTCGCGACGAGCGCCGGAATCAGGTTCGGATTATGCGTATTGTCCGCGTCCAGCGTCACAAGCACATCGCTCGGCTGGTACTCGCTGGTTACAAATCGGACCAGGGTGTTCATGGCCTCCCCGAGTCCGCGGTTGCGCTCATGGTCGATAACTTGAAGCCATGCATAGGTTCGGCATGCTTCCTTCAAGACCCCGGCCGTTCCGTCCGAGCTTCCGTCGTTGACCACGACCACGCGAAAAGCCTCCCCAAACTGCACCGACAATTGTTCCAGCTTCGGAAGCAGTTTAGGCAAGGCATCCTGTTCGTTGTAGGCCGGGAGCCCCACAATAATAGTTTCCTTCATAAACGATAACTCCTCAGGCAACAAAAATTAGGTCTTCTCTATGATTACAGGCACATCAGCAACATTTACCCAAATAAAAGCGGATTGAAACAGGCTTTCAGTCATAGACGTAATGCGGGAAGGAAGGTTGCACTTTCGGGCATTCTTTCCCTCATTATAACCTTAACTGCCCCATTCCGGTCACCCAATTATTAGTATATTTTAATAGTTTTTACATCTTGTTTTACTTCTTTCCTCGCTTGTGGAAACTAAAAAAAGAACCCATGCGGGGTTCCCTTTTTAAACTGTCTTAAGCAGCCATTCTACGGCAAGCTTCCGCGCAGGAGCGGCATACTTTGGCGCACTCTTGGCAGTGCTCATGTTCATGTTCCGCGCATTCTTTGGCACAAATTTCGCAAACCGTCGCGCATAGATTGCAAATTTCCACAATGAACGGGCTTTGACGGGTCATGGCCGATGCCGCATAGGTACAAATGTCCGCGCATTCACGGGTCAGCCTGATGCACGAGGCCATATGGGAAGCGTGGTCTTCCTTCAGACAGGCATCGAAACAATAATTGCAAGTTTTGATACAATTTATACATTCTTCGATACAGCGTTGAACTTCTTCGTTAACGCCTTCATGGGTCATATCATAGGGCATGGTTATATCCTCCTTTGTCTCTAGCTGCTGCTATACGGATATTAACCTTTTTTGGTGAATTTGACCCAAGCCATGCTTCCTGTTGTCTTAACGGGTTACCCAATACGCGCTTCCGTCGTCATGGCGCTTCATAAAGCCGTATTCGATAAGATACCTGCGGATGGTCACGTAATCGTGCCACGCTTCTTTCAGAACCTCGTTCACTTCTTTTTCCGTGTACTTCCGGTCCGCTTCAAATCTTGTTGCCAGCTGCCGCAGGATAGCGATCTTACGCTTCTCTTTTTTCGGAAATTTGTTGAGCGGCCCGTCTATCCCTTCCGAAAAATAAAGTTTCAAAAACTGTTCGTTCTCCTGCTCCGTAATCGCGAATCTTTCATCAAGCACCGTAGCGCTTTTCGGAACGGCAATAAAGGAGGGCGCTTTACCGGCATCCGGCCGCTGATCCAGGAGCCCCATAAGCGCCAAATACACTTTAGCCTGCTTCTCCCGCTCCCTCATCGTAAACCGGTGATTACGGATGGTTGAGGTGCTTCCGCCGCCAAGTGCTCCCACAATCTCTTTGTCCGACAAGCCGTCGTGAAAAAAACCGAGCAGTTGCTTCTGCAGATCCGTCAGCCCCGTCAGTTTCTTATTCAAGTTGAGCAGGTAATGAAACATGGACCCATGCTCGGCGGCGATATGCCGGGACGCAAACTTTTCGGCTTCGTAAAACGTCTCGTCTTCCCGGTAAATGATCCCTTTAGTGAACGATTTCCCGCAAACCAGACACACATATGCATCTTCCTGATCCGAGAAAATGTATCCCCGTTTGATTTCCTCCGTCGACGCATTCCAAAAAAGCTCTGAAACATCTTTCAAATCAAACACCTTCAATCCTCGTCTATATTTATATAAACAATTTATAATATTGTTTGTTTTTTGTCAACTAACCATCAAAGGAATATACGGCAAAAAAGCCGCTCCCGCAACCGGAAACGGCCTTTCTGTAACAGGAACATTTTATTCGCTGCAGCTGGAAGGCGGTTGTGCCGAACCGGACTCCACCGTGATTTTGTCCGCAATAGTATCCCGGATCACGCCCATAACGAGTTGAAGCAGGTAGTTAATATCCGCCTGGGATTGCTGAAATTCACTGACGATCGGAATATTGTCCAGCTCATCCTGCAGGTCCTCGATTTCCTTCTCGATCTTTTTGACCATAATTTCGTTGTCGAATTTCTCGAAAGCGACAATTTCTTTCTGCTTTTTCTTCATGGCTTGAATCAGAGACTGAATGTGCTCGTTCTGGTTGATCTGTTTTTCGGCTTGTTGAAAAAACTGTACCTCGGAAGAGGTGGTAAGAAGCTCCGCCAGCTCTTTCGTTTTCGCCAAAATATCTTCTCTTACGATCATTTCGGTATTCGTGTAATGCTCCATCCTGCACACTCCGCTTCTTCATTATGGCGTTCTTAGCTTAACATTTGCAGAGGCTCCGCGACAAGCTCGCCTTTTACCAGCCAGGTTTGCGGTTCCGTCACGCGTACATGGGCGAAAGATCCGATGAGATTCTTGGATCCTCTAAAAAGAACGAGTTTATTCGTCCGGGTCCGTCCGGAGAGGACCTCCGAATTCTTCTTGCTCTCTCCCTCAACAAGAACTTCGACCACTTCACCGCGAAGCTTCTCGTTACTTTCCTTACTGAAAGCTCCGAGCACCTCATTGAGCCGGTACAGACGTTCTTTCTTCACATCCTCGGGAACGTTGTCTTCCATTGCGGCAGCCGGCGTTCCTTCACGAGGGGAATAAATAAAAGAATAAGCAAAATCGAACCGGACTTCCTTCACGAGAGACAACGTCTCTTCAAACTGCTCATCCGTTTCTCCCGGGAAACCGACGATAATATCCGTGCTGAGCACCACGTCGGGTATAGCCGTCTTGATTTTGCGCACAAGATCCAAATACAGCTCACGGCTGTATTTGCGGCTCATTCTTTTCAGCACTTCGGTGCTTCCCGATTGGACCGGCAGATGGATATGCTCCATCAAATTGCCTTTGTGCGCGAGCACCTCGACCAGATGATCGTCAAAGTCACGCGGGTGCGAAGTGGTAAACCGGATTCTCGGCACATCAATTTTACGCATATCCGCCATCAGATCACCGAAGGAATACGAGATATCCTCGAAATCTTTGCCGTAAGCATTGACGTTCTGTCCGAGCAGCGTAATTTCCTTAAATCCTTGACGGGCCAGATCTCGCACCTCCGCCAATACGTCCTCCGGACGGCGGCTCCGTTCCTTGCCGCGGGTGTACGGCACGATACAGTACGTGCAGAACTTGTCGCAGCCGTACATAATGTTGACCCAGGCGCGCATGCCTTCCCGCTTCTTGGGCAGGTTCTCGATAATGTCGCCTTCTTTGGACCACACTTCCACGACCATTTCCTTGCTTAAGTAAGCATCCTGCAGAAGGGCCGGAAGCCGGTGAATGTTGTGGGTGCCGAATATGAGATCGACATGCCCGTGTTTTTGTAAGATCCGCTTAACGACGCCTTCCTCTTGCGACATGCAGCCGCAGACTCCGAGCACCAGATTCGGCTTCTCCAGTTTGAGGTGCTTCAGATGCCCCAGTTCGCCGAACACCTTATCCTCCGCGTTCTCCCGGATCGCGCAGGTGTTCAGAAGGATCACATCCGCTTCCTGCTTCTCTTCCGTTGAGGTATAGCCCAGCTCCTCGAGCATGCCTTTCATCGTTTCGGTATCATGTTCGTTCATTTGACAGCCGTACGTGCGGATCATGTACCGCTTGCCTTGGCCAAACTCCTTCATCTCTTCCGGAATGTTGAAATCATACAGCACTTCAATGTTTTCCTTGCCGCGTTTTTTCGCATCCTTATAAGAAGGAGGTTGAAAATAGATCGAAAAATCCTTATCGGATTTAGCGGTTTTCACCGTCATTTCGCCATTCCTCCTGAATATTCCAAGCTAGACTCATAAATCTGATTATACCATGCCTGGTGCCCGGACAAAAGAAGAAAGAGCCGGGCAGAGGAAATCAGCTCCTCGTACCCGGCTCCCTGCGTGCATGGGACAGCTTGTCCCGGCCCGCTTCCTAATCTACAATAATTCCGACATCGCCGGTTTTAAGCCCTGCGGCGTTGCCTTCATCCGTATCGATATGCATATCCAAGGCGAACTGGTCCGATACACGGGCAATAACATCCTCGAAAATTACGGGACGATCCGTCCCCACGCGGACACGCAGGCGCTGTTTGTCCTCGATGCCCCATTTCTTCGCATCCTCGGTATGAAAATGGATGTGGCGGGCCGCAACGATCACGCCCTCTTCCAGCTCCACTTCGCCCTTGGGACCCACAATCTTGATTCCCGGCGTCCCTTCAATATTGCCGGATTCGCGTACCGGCGGATTAACGCCGAGTGCAAAAGCATCCGTGCGCGATATTTCCAGCTGGGAAATATTCCGAGCCGGCCCAAGGATGCGGACCTTGTCAAACCGGCCTTTGGGACCGACGACCGCTACGGTTTCGCCCGCGGCGAATTGTCCCGGCTGGGACAGGTCCTTCAGAACAGTCAGCTCATAGCCCTCGCCGAACAGGCGGGTAATGTGCTCCGGCTTCAAATGAATGTGACGGGCGGAAATCCCGATAGGTATTTGTTTCATTGTGTCTTCATCCCTTCCTGTGTCCATTCTCTGTCTCTATAGCAGGCTCTCCCCCTCAGTTTAACCTCTACGCGGAGAAAAAAAAAGCGCGCAGAGTACTCTGCGCGCCTTTCTGTACGGCTTATTTGAATTCTGCAACCAATTTGTCAAAATCAGCTTGGCTCAGCTTCATATCCTGCTTGGCAAGACCTTCTGCTTTGAAGCCTGTAACGAGGTTCTCGTAGCTTGGCTTCATTTTGTTCTGATAAATAATACCGGTCAGCATGCCGTCGGTTTCCATCAGCTTCGTCATAGCCTGGATCCGGTTGCTCGGATCGTAATCCGGGATCGTCTCCAGATCCACGATATTCTCCTTGAACCAGTCGTACGTGTTCACTTTGTTGAACGTGACGCACGGGCTGAATACGTTAATCAGCGAGAAGCCCTGGTGCTTGATGCCTTCTTCGATGATGTGTGTCAGCTGCTTCAAGTTGCTGGAGAAAGACTGCGCCACGAAAGTCGCGCCAGCAGCAAGCGCCATCTCAAGAGGCGCCAGAGGCGTTTCGATGGAGCCGCTCGGCGTACTCTTCGTTTTGAAGCCTTCGCCGCTTCTCGGAGACGTCTGGCCTTTAGTCAGGCCGTAAATCTGGTTGTCCATGACGATATAAGTCATGTCGATGTTGCGGCGGATCGCATGGACCGTATGAGCCATACCGATCGCGAATCCGTCGCCGTCGCCCCCGGAAGCCAGGACGGTCAGCTCGCGGTTCGCCATTTTAAGCCCTTGGGCAATAGGCAGGGAACGGCCGTGAATTCCGTGGAAGCCGTAGCAGTTCACATAGCCGGAGATACGGCCGGAACAGCCGATACCGGATACGATCGCAAGCTGCTCCGGTTCCAGTCCCACGTTCGCGGCAGCGCGCTGAATGGAGGCCTGAACGGAGAAATCTCCGCAGCCCGGGCACCAGTTAGGCTTTACATTGTTGCGGAAATCTTTTAACGTTGCCATGCTACAGTCAGCTCCTTGCATTCTTGATAAATTTCGGACGGCAAGAACGGGGTTCCGTCGTATTTCAGCATGTTTTTGATTTTATCGGCACTGCCTGCATTCAGCTTGATCAGATTCGCCAGCTGCGCAGTCGCGTTATTTTCGACGACAATTACATTTCTTGCTTTCTCCAGATGAGGCTTCAGCTCTTCGGCAGGGAAAGGATGCAGCAGACGAACGTGAACGTGGTTCGTTGCAAGACCGTCCTTCTCCAGTCTTCCTCTTGCCTCCTCAATCGTTCCGCCCGTCGAGCTCATGCCGATGATCAGAACATCCGGCTCTTCATGAGGCGCAGTGACGAGAATCGGATTGGTTACTTCCACGTGCTTGAGCTTCTCCAGGCGCTTATCCATCATTTTCTTCCGGTTTACCGGGCTCTCGGACGGGCGGCCTTCCTGGTCATGCTCAACGCCTGTCACATGATGCAGACCGTATTTCACACCCGGCAGCACGCGAGGCGATACGCCGTTCTCCGTAAGCTCGTAACGCTTGAACAGCTGTTTGCTGTCCTCGACTTCCTCCGGCTGCGCGACGAGGTTGCCGCGTTCAATAACGATTTTATTATAATCCAGCACTTCCGAAGACTGCTTGCCTAGCGAAAGCTGGAGATCTGTCAGCAGAATGACCGGAAGCTGCAATTTTTCCGCGATGTTAAACGCTTCGATCGTATCGTAGAAGCATTCTTCGATCGTGCTCGGTGCGAGCACGACTTTGGGGATCTCGCCGTGCGTGCCGTAAATCATGGCGTTTACGTCACTTTGTTCCTGTTTGGTCGGAAGTCCCGTACTCGGGCCGCCGCGCTGTGTATCCACGATCACGACCGGCGTTTCCGTCATGCCGGCCAGACCGATCGCTTCCATCATCAGGGACAGGCCGGGACCCGCCGAGGCCGTCATGGCGCGTACGCCGCCGTAGCTGGCGCCGATTGCCATCGTACAAGCCGATATCTCGTCCTCTGTCTGGATAACGGCTCCGCCGAATTTAGGAAGCACCTTCGTCAAGTATTCCATAATTTCCGAAGCCGGTGTGATCGGATAAGCCGGCATGAAGCGGCAGCCGGCGGCTACAGCACCGAGACCGATGGCGTCGTTGCCGATCATGAACAGCTTCTGCTCGCCGTCCGCAGGCTCCAGCTGCAGTTCCACGATCGGGCCGCCTGCCAGCTCCAGCACGGATTCCGCGCCTTTGCGCACCGCTTCGACATTCTTCTCGACTACGGCTGCGCCTTTGCGTCCGAATTCCTCTTCGACCGCTTTGTTGAATACATCTAAAGGCAGCCCCAGCAGCGCCCAGGAAGCGCCGGAAGCCGCCATATTTTTAAACAGGGAAGTTCCAAGCTCTTCCGCAATCGCCGTAATCGGCACCGGGAACAGACGCGCGTTAACGCCTTCCGGCAGGGTGGGATTAAACTTCGCGTCCGCGACGATCACGCCGTGGACTCCCAACTCATGAGAGTTCAAATCAATCGTCTCCTGGTCGAAAGCAACCAGAATATCCAAATCATCCGAAATCGAGCGAATCGGTTTCGTACTGATACGGATTTTGTTGTTCGTATGTCCTCCCTTGATGCGCGAAGAGAAGTGACGGTAGCCGTACAAGTAGTATCCGAGACGGTTAAGCGCCGTCGAGAAAATACGGTCCGTACTTTCTACACCCTCCCCTTGTTGTCCCCCGATCTTCCACGATAACTGACTAATCACCTTGCGTCCACTCCTTTTGATGGTGAGCTGCTCCGCCTCTGCAAACCATTTTGCAAAACGAGCCCTGCTTAGAACGATGCTTGTATGATAGATTTTAGGATATAAAAAAATTTTTTCAAGCTATCCAAATTCTATTCCTAGACCCCGTAAATTGCAAGGGTTTTCCGTAAAAGGGACAGATAGCTTTTTTAGATCATACCTATATCAAAAAGAGATCGCTCTCTAGGACACCGGCAGACTGCGTTCCAAGAAGGCGTACCCGTTCTGCCAGAGGAATTTCTGGGCTTGGACGGGCGTGTAGTGCTTGTACAGTTCATTGGCCAGGTTCGCGTACATGCCGGCGTTCTCCAGTCCCCGGATATATTTGTCTATCCCGTCGAAATCAGATCCGAAGCCGATAAAGTCTTCACCGCCCAGCGAGCAGATGTGATCGATATGCCGGAAAAGATCGGTAATAAAAACCGAACCCGTCTTCTTCACAAACCAGGGAACGAAGGTGATGCCGATCATTCCTTTCCGTTCAATAAGGCAGCGGATTTGTCCATCGGTCAAATTTCGCGGATGGTCGCATGCCGATTTGGCATTGGAATGGGAAGCGAACAGATGCAGGCCGGGTACGTCGGCCGCTTCCCAAAAAGCTTTTTCCGACAGATGAGAGGCATCGAGCAGCAGCCCGAGCTGATTACTTTCTTTTATCAGCTGCTGTCCCCGCAGGGTAAACCCCCCGTTTCGGGTCTCCATGGCCCCGTCTACCGCCCAATTGGCGAAATTCCAGGCGGGTCCTATGCTTCTGAGCCCCAATTGGTAGAGAATACGCAGTTGAGCCAGGCTGCCCCTCAGCCCTTCCGCTCCTTCCAAAGTCAGCAGCACGCCCCGTTTTCCCGTCGTCAGCACGTGCTGAAGATCCGAGCGGCTCTGGATCAGGACGATATCCGGATTGCAAAGCACTCTTCTGTACAAAATGTCCACATACTCTAGAATGTGTCCCACATCAGGATTCTTGATTTCTTCCGGCAGGTAGACCGCCATAAACTGGATTTTGACTCCCCCCTGCTTCATAAGGGGATAACTTACGTCCAAAACAGGCTCGGCCGCGTTAAAATCAAGCAGCGGATTCCGGTACATCTTCATCAGAGCATCACAGTGAGCATCGATAATCATGGTTACCTCCAGGCTCTTTAATGGGCCTTTCCTTTCTTGCACGATGCGAAAAAAACCTGTCTACAGAGTATGTAAACAGGTCCGTTCATGTATGTACAACCCGAGGAGCGCTCGTGTATCATCTCGGTTCTACGATGAGTTTGATCGCCGTGCGGTCTTCCCCGTCAATGACGATGTCTGTAAAGGCGGGTACACAAATCAAATCGACTCCACTGGGCGCCACAAATCCTCTTGCGATCGCTACCGCTTTGATTGCCTGATTCAGAGCACCCGCGCCAATGGCTTGAAGCTCTGCCGCCCCGCGCTCCCGTAACACGCCTGCAAGCGCCCCTGCTACGGAGTTTGGATTGGATTTTGCTGAAACTTTTAATACTTCCATGGAAAAGTACCTCCTTGGGTTGATGGATAAAGGATTAAGGATAAAGGTTTCCTCTTTCCATCCTATTCGGACAGGTGATCAAACATTCCTGAACCGGTATCACCGGGAGGTACAAGTTAAATTCTGTGGCAAAAAGCCGGTTGCTGAACATTCTTTATTGCCGAACGTTCTTATTCGAAAAGAAGATCTTCTTCGTTGATCCGGATGAGTTCGATCTTGCCCGCTTTGCCTGTCGTATCGTCGAGATCAATGACAGTCGCATGGAAATGCCACTGCCCTTCGTCTACGATGAATCTTACCGGCAGCTGCGTCGTAAACTTACGCAGAACGGCTGTGCGTTCCATTCCGAGTACGCCGTCGCGGGGACCTACCATGCCTACGTCCGTCACGTAAGCCGTTCCCTGCGGAAGCACGCGGTTATCGTTCGTCTGGACATGCGTATGCGTACCTACTACCGCCGAAACGCGACCGTCGAGATGCCAACCCATGGCAATTTTCTCCGACGTTGTCTCCGCATGAAAATCGACGAAGATATGTTTGTACTTTCCTTTCGCCGCCTCGAGAATCTCGTCTACCTTGCGGAACGGGCAGTCGATCGGAGGCAGAAAAGTCCGCCCCTGGAGATTGATCAGCAGGATTTCCTGGTTGCGCACCTTCAAAACGGTATGTCCCCGCCCCGGCGCTCCTTCGGGAAAATTCGCGGGACGCACCATCTGAACTTCATCGTCGATGAAATCAAAGATCTCTTTCTGGTCCCAGGTATGGTTTCCGAGCGTGATTCCATGAATCCCGAGCTGGTAGAGCTCCTTCGTAATTTGCGAAGTAATCCCTCGGCCTCCGGCCGCATTTTCACCGTTCGCGATAAATACCGCGTTCGCATATTTTAATTTCAGTTTAGGCACCATTGTTTTGACTGCATTCCGGCCGACTGATCCGACAATATCTCCGATAAATACGATCTTAATAACCCATCACTCCTGCCTCTTTCTCTTTTCGGCTAAAAAAAGGAAAAGTGGCTTACGCAGCCACTTTTCACAAGTATACTTCTTTTATTTGGCGTATTCAACCGCGCGGGTTTCACGAATGACCGTAACTTTGATATGACCGGGATAGTCAAGCTCGTTCTCGATCTTCTTCGTAATATCGCGGGCAAGTCTGAATGCTTCCGCATCGTCGATTTTCTCCGGTTGAACCATGACGCGAACCTCACGTCCGGCTTGGATGGCGTAAGATTTCTCCACACCTTCGAACGATTCGGAGATGCCTTCAAGCTTCTCGAGACGCTTGATATAGGTTTCCAGCGTTTCCCGGCGAGCTCCCGGTCTGGCCGCAGACAATGCGTCCGCCGCTCCGACGAGCATGGCGATAACCGAGGTCGCTTCCACGTCTCCGTGGTGGGAAGCGATACTGTTCACAACGACAGGATGTTCCTTGTACTTTTTGGCGATTTCAACACCGATTTCAACGTGTGACCCTTCCACTTCGTGGTCAAGCGCTTTACCGATGTCATGCAGAAGCCCGGCACGTTTCGCCAATGTCACGTCTTCGCCGAGTTCTCCAGCCATCAAACCGGAAAGATAAGCAACTTCCATCGAGTGTTTGAGAACGTTCTGTCCGTAACTTGTACGGAATTTGAGACGTCCCAGAATTTTGATCAGATCCGGATGCAGACCGTGTACGCCCACTTCGAACGTAGCTTGCTCCCCATATTCGCGAATCCGCTCGTCCACTTCCTTGCGGGACTTCTCCACCATCTCTTCGATACGAGCCGGATGGATACGTCCGTCGGCCACGAGCTTCTCAAGGGAGGTCCGCGCGATTTCTCTGCGGATCGGATCGAAGCCGGACAAAATAACGGCTTCCGGAGTATCGTCGATAATAAGATCGATCCCCGTCAAGGTTTCAAGCGCTCGGATATTACGGCCTTCACGACCGATAATCCGGCCTTTCATTTCTTCATTCGGAAGACTTACGACAGATACCGTCGTTTCGGCAACATGGTCGGCAGCGCAGCGCTGAATGGCGAGCGTGATGATTTCACGCGCTTTCTTGTCGCCTTCTTCTTTGGCCTGCTGCTCTATTTCTTTAATAAGTTGTGCGGTTTCATGACGAACTTCCTGTTCAACGCCGGATAGGATGATGGTCTTCGCTTCTTCCATGGTCATGCCGGAAATACGTTCGAGTTCCGAAACCTGTTTGCGGTAGAGCTCATCAATCTGATTCTGCGTTTCTTCAATTCTCTTCTCTTTGTTGGCGACTTGCTCTTCTTTGCGTTCAAGAGATTCTAATTTTTTATCCAGCGACTCCTCTTTTTGCAACAATCGTCTTTCATGTCGTTGAGATTCATTTCGACGTTCACGAATGTCTTTTTCAGCTTCGGCCCGGAGCTTATGAACTTCATCTTTGGCTTCCAATACCGTTTCTTTTTTCAGTGCCTCCGCTTCTTTGCGGGCATTTTCTACAATTTGTGCAGCGGCAGTTTCAGCACTGGAAATTTTCGCTTCTGCAAGAGACTTGCGGATAAAATAACCAATCCCTAAGCAAATAACGCCAACAACGAGAATGATCAGGACCCAGATAATTGGATTCATCATGTTCACCTCCTCGTTGGTTCCTCCAAGGTGTTAGCTTGGGATGATTCGGTTTTTTTAATCCGATATTCGTTTGTTCAAGCCGTATGGACCACATTCCGTGCTAGAAAATGGTTCGGTTTGTTTGTCCGTACAACGGGGGTTGTTCGGAACAGCATGGAGCAGAAGCAATCTTGGCGGAAATCGCTTCCGTTACCTCATAGAAAATCTGATGATTTTTTATGAAAATATACAATTGTATTTTATCTGTTCACAAAGAACATTGTCAAGCTATTGGCTTCGTCAACCGCGACTGAGTGCGCTTTCACAGAGAAGCTATTCCTCATTTTCGAGCTCTTCTTCGGAAAGCCGGCGCATCACATCGTTAACGAGCGAAGACGGATACCCCCTCCGAAGCAGAAAAGCCATCGTTTTTCTTTTGCGGTCCATCCTCTCGCCTGACACCGTTTTCCATTTCTTGCGGCCCACAATAAGGGCCCCTTCCATTTCTTCCTCCGTGTCGACCGCAGACAGCGCTTTGGAGATCTCGTCCCGGGAAAGCCCTTTCTGGGCGAGCTCGTAGCGGACCGCATTTCGGCCTTTACGCTGGTATTGAATACGCTGTTCCGTCCAAAGCTTTGCGAAATCGGCATCATCCAGGTACTTTTGTTCCAATAGACGGCCCACCGTCCAATCAATCAGGTCGGCTTCGTAGCCCAGGTCCTTAAGCTTCATTTTTACTTCCTGGACAGATCTCGGCCTGACCGCCACGAAACGGATCGCTTTCAGATAGGCTTCATGCTTCTCGTCCTCCTCCAGCGCTTGCCGCAAGCGCTGCACATCTATCTGTTCCCCTTTGAGCAGACGGTTCTTGATCAAGATATCTTCATGCACGGAGCAGGCATATTCATCGTTGACGTAAACATTGTATCGTTTCTTATTACGCTTTTGCCGTTCTATTCCTGTAATGATGGAAGCTTCTGTTTCGTCTTTCATAAGCTCTTTCCCCTTTCGACACCTACGGGTCCATAAACAAAGAAAAGCTCCCCAGGGAGCTAAAACAAGGCCGCATCCTGCGCTGTACGTAAGAGGCGGCCCTTGTTCTTATTCTTCGTCTTCCGTAAAGAGTGCCAGTTCTTCGTCCGGATCGTCTACATCCACGCCTGCCGGAGGAACTACATTCGTGAGATTGCTCGCTTCCCGGATTTTTTGTTCAATAACATCGGCAATTTCCTTGTTTTCCTTGAGGAATTGCTTCGAGTTCTCGCGTCCTTGGCCGAGACGGTCGCCGTTATAGGAGTACCAGGCGCCGCTCTTATTCACGATATCCAGTTCCGTTCCGATATCGATGATACTGCCTTCACGGGAAATGCCTTCCCCGTACATAATGTCAATATCGGCCTGTTTGAACGGAGGCGCAACTTTGTTCTTCACGACCTTGACACGGGTACGGTTACCGACCATATCGTTGCCCTGCTTAATCGTTTCAACACGGCGAACATCCAAACGCACGGTCGAATAGAATTTCAACGCGCGGCCGCCCGGAGTTGTTTCAGGGTTACCGAACATAACGCCGACTTTCTCACGCAATTGGTTAATAAAGATGGCAATAACCTTCGATTTGTTGATGGCGCCGGAAAGCTTACGCAGCGCTTGCGACATCAGACGGGCCTGAAGACCGACGTGGGAATCCCCCATCTCGCCTTCGATTTCCGCCTTAGGAACCAAAGCCGCAACGGAGTCGATAACGATAATATCCACCGCTCCACTGCGTACAAGGGCTTCCGCGATTTCAAGCGCCTGCTCGCCTGTGTCCGGCTGGGAAAGAAGCAATTCGTCAATATTAATGCCGAGCTTGCTTGCATAAAGCGGGTCCAGAGCATGCTCCGCATCGATAAATGCGGCTTGTCCGCCAGACTTTTGCACTTCCGCGATTGCGTGAAGAGCGACCGTTGTTTTACCGGAAGATTCGGGTCCATAGATTTCGATAATTCTACCGCGAGGAAAACCTCCGGTTCCAAGTGCTATATCCAAAGCAAGGGAACCACTGGGGATGGTCTCCACCTGCATGTGTGTCGATTCTCCGAGTTTCATGATCGAACCCTTGCCAAACTGCTTCTCAATTTGGCGCAATGCCATTTCTAATGCGGCACGACGATCTGACAATACACTCACTTCCTTCAACTGTTATAGGTATATCATACCTTCTTTTTCACCCGTTGCCAAGTATTTTTTCGAACATACATTCGTTTTTTTTGTGACAGCCCTCTATCGCCGCCCGGTGAGGAACTCGGACAGAAAACTTCTCTTATTTAAAGGGAACGGCGCTCCTTTCGGTCATTGCGCGGCAAAAAATAAAAACCGCAGCAAAGACAAATTCTTCGCTACGGTTCTTCCGTTAACATACTTTCATTATAACTTAAAATTTGCGGTTTTTCAACAAAAAACGCCGATCAGCCGTCCGCTTTTACAAGTTTCCAAAGCTGGTGCAGAGCCGTTTTGGCCGCGCGCAGCTTGATCGTCTCCCGCAGTCCGGGAAGCTGGAGCTTTTGAACATGAATATCTCCGTCCTTGCAGCCGACTCCGACATAGACAAGCCCGATCGGTTTGCCTTCTGAGGTAGTCGGTCCGGCAACTCCCGTTACGGATACGGCATAATCCGCATGTGTGCGCTCCAGCAGGCCCCGCACCATCGCTTCCGCCGTTTCGGCGCTCACCGCTCCGGGAGCGTCCTCCCCTTCCAGCAGCTCCGTAGGAACGCCGAGCATACTGTGCTTCATTTCGTTGGAATAAGAGACGACTCCGCCCAGAAACACCGAGGAACGCCCCGGGATGGATGTGATCAAATCACTCAGGAGTCCGCCGGAACAGCTCTCAGCCGTCGTCAGGGTCTGATTTCTGGATTGAAGTATCGCGAGCACCGCTTCCTCGATCGGAATATCCTCTTCCGCATATAAGTGTTCCCCTACGCGGCTGCGGATTTCCTTCTCTACCTGTTCCATCTTGCGGAGAGCTTCTTCTTCCGTGTGCGCCTTCGTCGCCAGACGTATCGTCACCTCGCCCTCCTTGGCATATGGGGCAATGGTCGGATCGGTCTGTTTCTCGATGAGGTCAAACAGCTTATGCTCGAGGGAGGACTCGCCTATCCCGGCAAACTTGAGCATCTTCGAATACAGAGGCATCTCATCGGTTATAAGGCCGCTCAGCCAGTCCTTGGCGTAGCGCTCAAACATCGGCTTCATTTCCTTCGGCGGGCCGGGAAGAAGCAGATACCGGGTCCCCTCGTGATCCAGGCCCAGCCCCACGGCCAATCCCGTATCGTTCGGAAGCGGCTCCGCTCCTTCGATCATGTTCGCTTGCCTGGAATTGCTCTCGACCATATGAAGCCCCTGCGAATCGAATAGCTCGCGGATCTTGGCCATGGAAATCTCGTCTATATAGAGCCGGCGGCCGGTCATATCGGCCAATACATCCTTCGTCAGATCGTCCAGAGTCGGACCGAGTCCTCCCGTCGTGATAACCAGATCGGCCCGTTTCCCGGCCTGTTCCAACGCTTCCCGAATGCGGGCGGGGTTGTCGCCTACGACGGTCTGGAAGTACAAGTCGATGCCGAGCATCGCGCATTCCTGCGCCAAGTACTGGGCATTCGTATTTAAAATCTGCCCCAGCAGAAGCTCAGTTCCGACCGCAATCAATTCTGCTTTCATGCTGTAGATCCTCCTTCGCTTATGTAAACTTGCATGATGTGAGCTGCATTTGCCGGTCGGGTTGTTTCTTACTTCCGAAAAATGAACGCCGGACAAATCCGTCTTTTGTCCGATTCAGTACGCTTGTCCGGCGAAAAGCCCAGCTCATTATATGGTTGGCGTGAACATACCGGTTACATTCACAGCCGCATTTATCCCTAAACCTCCCCCAGCTTGTTCCCGGAGACGAAGAAAACACAGTATCTACTGTGTTTTCTCGGAAAAATCAATCACATGCTTATTTTTAATGAAGTAATCGAGCCCGGAGTACACCGTGATGATCGCGGCAATCCAGCTTGCGATCAAATCGAACGGAACGTTGATAAACGCAAACGGGAAGTTGTTGATGAGCAGCGCAATAATCGCTGTGATTTGTGCCGCTGTTTTAGCTTTACCCCATTTGCTCGCCTGAATAACAGCCCCCTCCAGCAGAGCGATCTGCCTGAGTCCGGTCACGGCCCATTCCCGGCTGATGATCACGATCACGATCCATGCGCCCAGTTTATCCATTTCAACGAGGGACACCAGAACGGCGGTTACAAGCAATTTATCGGCCAGCGGATCCAGCAGCTTTCCGAGGTTCGTAACCAGTTTGTTTTTGCGGGCGATGTATCCGTCCAGACTGTCGGTGCTCGCCGCAATAATGAAAATTAGCGCCGCGATAATCTGGTTGTACGTGATGGAAAACGTTTGAATTTTAATATGTGGAAACTGGATGTTCACAAGAAGGAAAAACATAATAATCGGCACCAGAAAAATCCTGGCAAGTGTAATCTTGTTCGCTAAATTCATTATGCGATTACCTCCCCGGAGAGGTCGAATTCAAAGGAGTGGGTAACCCGCACTTTTACAACGCCGCCTATTCCGATATTATTACCGGTTACGAAAACTTCCCCGTCGATTTCCGGCGCATCGTATTGGGAACGGCCGATATACACGTCGCTGCGGCCGTCGTAGCGTTCGATAAGCACATCTACCGCTTCGCCCAGTCTACGGCCTCCGCGGCGGTTGGATATTTCGCGCTGAAGCTCCATCAGAGCGGCCGCGCGGTATTCTTTTACCTCGTCCGGCACCTGTCCGGGAAGGCGTGACGCCGGTGTGTCTTCTTCCATCGAATAAGTGAAAACGCCGAGCCGGTCGAACTGGACATCTTTTACGAACTGCACAAGATGTTCGAAATCTTCTTCCGTTTCACCCGGAAATCCGACGATAAGCGAAGTCCGCAAAGCCGCATCCGGCATTCTTTTGCGTATTTTGAGAATAAGTTCCCGGGCGTCCTTATCTCTTCCGGGGCGTCTCATCCGCTTGAGAATAGCGTCGGAGCTGTGCTGGAGCGGCATATCTATGTATTTGCAAATCTTCGGATTGGCCGCCATCGTTTCGATCAGCTCATCCGTAAAAAATCCGGGATAGGCGTAATGCAGCCTGACCCATTCGATGCCTTCCACTTCGCTCACCCGATTGAGCAGCTCGGGAAGCATGAACTTATCGTACAGATCCGTTCCGTAATTGGTGGAATCCTGGGCGATGAGGCTGACCTCTTTAACCCCTTGCGACGCCAATTGCCGCGCTTCCGAAATAACGGACTCCATCGAACGGCTGCGGAATTTCCCCCTCATAATCGGAATGGAGCAGAACGTACAGGCGTTATCGCAGCCTTCCGCGATTTTGACGTATGCGGTATACCGGGGGGTAGAAACTTTGCGCGGAAGCGCTTGCTCATAGTTAAACACCGGATTCCCGACATAGACCGGCTTTTTGCCTTTCAGGGCTTCGTCAATAATGGCATTGATGTTGTGAAAATCGCCTGTTCCCACGATCCCGTCAATCTCAGGCATTTCTTTCATCAATTCTTCTTTGTACCTCTGTGTCAGACACCCCGAAACGATTAGCGCTTTCAAATTCCCGGTTCTTTTGAGATCGGCCATATCCAGAATGGTAGTAACCGATTCTTCTTTGGCGGCATCGATAAATCCGCACGTATTTACAATAATCACGGTAGCTTCTTCGTTGTTCTCGACCACGCTGTACCCTCGCTGATCGACCAGTCCGGACATGATCTCGGAATCCACCAAATTTTTCTCACATCCAAGCGTTACTACCCTTACCTTTTCCGTCATGCTGAAACCTCCAAACGTCGTAGCAAAGCCATCGTTACAAGTATAATACAACGTTAATCCGAGTGTCAAAATAGGGAAACCCTCCGATATCCGAGGGAAAAACCGGGATTCCGGAGGGCCTTTATTTATCTGAAATTGTCAAACTGCAGATCGATAGGAAGATCGGCGCCTTTCAGCATTTGAATCACTTTCTGCAAATCATCTCTGCTTTTGCCGGTTACACGGATGGAATCTCCCTGAATCTGGCTCTTTACCTTCAGCTTCGAATCACGGATCATGATGTTAATCTTCTTGGCGATATCCGCTTCGATTCCTTGTTTCAGCTTAACGCGCTGACGGACCGTTCCCAAAGAAGCCGACTCGATTTTGCCGTATTCGAGATTTTTAAGGGCAATGCCTCGTTTAGCCATCTTGGCGTGAAGAATGTCAATCACGTTCTGAAGCTTGAAATCGTCGTCCGAAAGAAGAACGAGTTCTTCTTTCTCCAATGTGATCTCGCTCTTGCTGCCTTTGAAATCAAAACGGGTTTCGATTTCTCTCTTGGCCTGCGTAATGGCATTGTTTAATTCCTGCATATCCAGCTTGGATACGATATCGAAAGAGCTTTCCGAACTCATTTTGGCTTCGTCCTCTCCTGCGTATTTACACCGATAAGTTCACGGTCAAGGCTGCGGCTGCAGCGTGATTTTAATGTTTTTAGGGTTGGAGGCATCTCCGACATTGAGCTCTTGCCCGTTTACGGTGATTTTAGCGGCGTTAGCCGCGCCTACACGAATCTGTGCGGTAGTCGTCAGGGAGAACGTCTCCGTTTCGCCCTGTTTCAGAGTTCCCTGCTTCTCCATTTTCTTGCTGTTGTTCGGGAAACTGTCGACTCTGTACCAGCACTGTGTCCCTGCCGCCGTCACGGTAATGTCGAGTTTACCGCCTACTGCCGTGTAATTGTCCAGACTGCTGCTGCTGTTCACAAGCGTCAATGCGCCTGCAGGCGTCGGAGTCGGCGTAGGGGTCGCGCTAGGCGTCGGTGTAGGAGACGGCGTAGTTGTGGCTGTCGTGCCCCCTCCGTTGCCCGGAGCAGGACTCGGAGCGGCCGTCGCGTTGGGATCCGCCGTATCCGTCAGCCTGTTGGGCTCATTGATCGCGCCCGAGCTGCCTCCCTTGTTGTTAACCACGACGAAATAATACACAATGGCCGCTATCAACAGCACGAACGAAACGACCATAATGGTGGATGCCCACTTGCTGAGTCTGTCCGTGCTTCTCGCTGAACTCCGGCGCGGTGTGCGGATCGTTTCGACCGTCGGCTCCGGCGGAGCTGCCGGAACCGTGCCCTGATACATGTTCAGAACTTCGTTCGGATCGAGACCGACCGCTTCCGCATAGCTTTTGATAAACGCCCTCACATAAAAACTGCCGGGCAAAACTTTATAATTTTCCTCTTCAATTGCTTCGAGGTATCTGGTTCTGATTTTCGTAACTTCCTGTAAATCGTCCAGAGACATTCTCTTTTCCAATCGGGCCTGCTTCAATCGCTGACCGAGTTCCGACATGTTCTCACCTCCGTAAATTCAGTGGGTCCTTCCCTTTTAGACGAACAAAACCTCAAAATGGTTCTGTGTTATACGTAAAACTGTCATAGTTGATTTCTTCGTCCGGGCTGTTGCGAAGTTCGATGATGTAATTGAAATCGTTATACGTGTAGTGGGACTCTTTGATAAAAATATCCGGATGTTCGATTACTTTGGTAGACGGCGTAGCCATAATCTCCTGCAGCAGCGAGAAGTGTTTCTCATTGGAACGGATAGTTGAAACGATTCCGTCAATGATAAAAACGTTGTTCATAGACATCTCATCCTCCGAAAGCTGGCTGCGAACGGTCTGTCTTAACAAAGTGGACGAAACAAATGTCCAGCGTTTGTTCGAACATACGCTGCCTGCAATGATGGACTCGGTCTTGCCTACGCGCGGCATTCCGCGGAGTCCGATCACCTGATTGCCCTCGCGTTTGAATACTTCGCCCAGAAAATCGACCAGGAGTCCGAGTTCGTCTCTTGTGAAACGAAACGTTTTCCGGTCGTCGGAGTCGCGTTCTATGTACCGGCCGTGTCTTACGGCAAGAATATCAACCAGTTTTGGGGTTCTGAAGGCGGTTATGGTGATATTATCCACCTTTTTTAACATTTTACCCATTAACTCGATTTTTTCATCATCGTTGGTTTGAAGAAGCATTCCGCGTGTGCGGTCCTCCACCCCGTTGATCGTCACAATATTAATATCGAGCATCCCCATGAGGGAAGCGATATCCCCCAGAAGCCCCGGACGGTTCTTATGTATTCGATATTCCATGTACCATTCTTTAATTTCCAAAACGTAAGCACCTCATTTGCCATGGCACGAATTAGACATTCCGAGTTATTATTCTACAACGTTTGACAAAGTCCTGCCAACTTCTTTGTAACTACGACTTTTTTAGAAATTCGACTTGTTTCATTTCTTCCGCAGAATAGGTCTGTATACCCGGCTTCCAATCCCCTTGAATCATCCTGTTCTGCTCCTGCGCCATAACGGCTTCCCAATTCACTTGTACGGCAAAAGATTGATCCAGCGGCACGACGGGAATTCCGAGCGATTTGATTTTCTGCTGATCCGTTTTCTGAAGAGCCGTATACTGGATAATCCAGCTTGAACGATGCTCGGCGGCCTGTTTTTTCAGCTGGTCGAACCATTCGGGATTGCTGTCCGTGTTTACGGTGTGACCGGATAAGCCGGAAGGGGATAAACCTGAGGGTATGGGAACCGAAGATTTCGTTACCCATTCGATGGATTTTCTTTTGTCCGCCTGTTCTTTGACCCAGCCGCTCATCGCCTGTTCGATCATCGCATGATCTACACCGCGAAGAACGGTATTCGGAGGGGCCGTCTTCTCCGCCTGCATACCGGGATCTTCCAGACGGTCCGCAAGCAGGGAGAATTTCTGATTCTTGAGCCTGACCGCCTCTGCCGAAGCTTGAGGAACCAGACTGCTGCCGATTACAACGACATAATCATAGCGTTTCGATTCGAGCTGTTTGCCCAGAGCGCTGTCAAAGGCCGCGTCCTGTTTCCACTCCGAAGTGAGTCCGCTGCCGCTTCTCCATTTTGCGAGTGCCGCCGCAACGCTCGTTTTCGTTTCCTGTGACACATCCGAGGCCGTTACGACCAGAACCGAATGTTTGGACGCCAGCTGCTGTTCGGTGATCGTCGGAAGCCCGCGAGTCCCGCATGAAGAAAGCATGACCGTGATGACTGGCAGGAAAAGTGCAAGTTTTACCCGCGAGAAACTCATGATACCGAATCCTTTCCTGAAATGATGGCATGGAAAAGCCCCGCAGTGAAGTGGGGCTTTTCGCATGTACATCATCTATTCTACTCTTTATTCACCAGTTTGACCATTAAACGTGCCATAACCTTGCGCTCGTTCTCGTCACCTGCATCCCAGAGTTCTTTGAGCAGGCGCTCTTCGCGATTTTCCGGATCCACTTTATCGGACAGAAACTCACCGATCTGGAATGCAAGCTTAGAAATTTTCTCGTCGTTCAGGCCTGCTCTCTCGGCTTGGTCCACCCGTTCAGCCAAAAATTCTTTCCATCTGTCAAACACTGTAAGTACCGTAGACATGGGTCGGGCCTCCTTTGATTTGTTAGGATGAGAGGAACACCTGTAATATCTGCATCCGAACAATCAAATATTCCCGGAAAGCTATCCAAACCCTTGGTAATTAAGGGAATACCTCAGGTCGCTTTCAAGTCAGCCAGCCCCCGTTGGGGCTGATAATCTGGCCGGTAATGTAGCCGGACTCGGGCAAAGCCAGAAAATACACCAGCGAGGCGATTTCGTCGGGCGCCGCAAAACGGCCGGCCGGTATTTCGCTCGCGATCGCTTCTTTCTCTGCGTGGTCGAAACCGGACATCATATCGGTATCGACCGCTCCGGGCGCAACGGCGTTTACAGTGACGCCCGAAGGAGCCAGTTCCTTGGCCAATGCTTTCGTAAACGCGTTGATGCCGCCTTTTGCTGTCGAATAGATAACCTCGCAGGACGCACCCGAAATTCCCCAGATGGAAGACACGTTAATAATGCGGCCGTATTTCCGGGAGATCATTCCGTCCATAAAGAGCTGGCTGCACAGAAACGTGCCCTTCAGGTTAATGTTCATAACACGGTCCCACTCCTCTTCCGTCACATCGGAAAGCAGGCCGTAGTGGGAAATCCCCGCATTGTTGACCAGCACATCGGGCATAAAGCCCCGCTGCTCCATTTTGTCGCGCATAGCCACAATCTGTTCCTTCGAATTCAGATCCGCGCACACCGTCATGACCTTCGCTCCATGGTTCATGCAGCGGCGCGCCACTTCGTTGGCGGATTCGTGGGACTGCAGGTAATGGATCACCACGTTCATGCCCAGCTTGGCGAACCGTTCGGCGATGGCCGCTCCGATTCCGCGGCTGCCGCCCGTTACGAGGACCGTCTGCTCGGTAAACGGCCGGAGCCCCGTCACGAACGCTCGCTTCGCACGAGCGAAACGGCAAAGCGGCTCCAGTCAAAATGTTCACGAAGTCTGGACTCCGCCTCATCCTTGGTGATGGATTCGTACGTTTTTAAAATGTCAAACATATCGGCGCCCTTAAACAGGTACCGGGTAAATTCGTTCGTGATCGCTTCGGGGGAATTCAGCATCCGTAGAAATCCGCCGATTTTTTTTCTGCGGCTTCTTTCGAAAGCTTCTTCGTCCAGCCCTTCCGTTTTCGCACGGTCCAGCTCTTCACGGATTCTGCTCAGCAGCAGATCCGGATCTTTCGTATCCCCGCCCATCGCGGAAAACGCGTACTCCGGAGACGAGTTGTACTCATGACTGAAATTGTCCGAGATGAGCCCTTCATTGTACAGCTTCTGGTAAATCGGGGAGCTTGAGCCCAGCAGGACTTCCAGCACAAGTTTCGTCGTAAGCTCTCGTTTGAGGATCGCGTCCCCTTCTTCATGCAGAGCTTTTTCTTTAAACCCGAACAGGCATTTAGGCAGCGATACCGGCAGGAGCGTTTCCTTGCGTTCCGTCTCGACGGCTTCCGGCTCCGATTCGAAAAACCGGCGGATTTCCCCCTGAGGTTTGAATGTTTTGGCCGCCTGATTCGCCCGGATATGCGAAATCACTTCCTCGGGATTCACGCCGCCCGCGATAAAGACCGTCATGTTGCTCGGGTGATAGAACGTGTGATAGCAGTCGTACAACATATCCTTGGTAATTTCGGTAATGGACGGGATGGTGCCCGCGATGTCGATCCGCACCGGGTGTTTGCTGTACAAAGCCTCGATCAGGCCGTAGTACGCTCTCCAGTCCGGATTGTCTCGGTACATGTTGATTTCCTGCCCGATGATGCCCTTTTCCTTCTCGACGTTTTCTTCGGTAAAATAAGGATTCTGAACAAAATCGATCAGGGTTGTGATGTTCTCCATAATCCGGCCCGTAGCCGAAAAGAGATAGACCGTCCTCTCGAAGCTCGTAAATGCGTTCGCGGAAGCTCCGCGGGATGCAAACGTGGCGAAAACATCGCCGGTAGGCTCCTCGAACATTTTATGCTCCAGAAAATGGGCAATCCCGTCCGGCACGCGGATTTCGGGCCCGCCCTCCACTTGAAAATGGTTATCGATCGACCCGTAGCGGGTGGAAAACGTCGCGTACGTTTTTTGGAAGCCTTCCTTAGGCAGCACGTATACGTGAAGGCCGTTCGGAAGCTTTTCTTCGTACAAAGTTTCGTTTAAGTGAGGATAGGGAATGACGTTCACTTGGCTTCCTCCTTTTCATCCCTCAAGAAATAGATGGTGTCCAGGAATACTCCCTCGGCGGCCTGCTGAATCTCTGCGATGCTTGTGTTCGTCACTCCGTCGATCAGCTCTTGAACGGTACGTTCTTTGCCCGAAAGAACGGCATTGAAATCAAAGGCGATCTGTTCGAAGGCGGAATCCTGCATTTCCCGCAGTTGGTTGGCTATCATCGCTCTTGTCTGACTGAGCTCGATATCGCTGATAAAGCCGGTTCTCATGTCTTCCAGCTGCTTGCGGATAATGTCAACCGCTTTCTCGTAATTCTGCATCTCGATGCCCGATTGGATCGTCAGGATGCCTTTGTGCCCGTCAAGACGGGAAGAAGCATAGTAAGCGAGGCTCGCCCTTTCGCGCACATTCAAGAACAGCTTGGAATGGGGATATCCGCCCAGAATGCCGTTATACATAAGTGCGGCGGGATACGCATCGTCTCCGTACGTAACGGGAGTGCGCAGGCCCATGTTCAGCTTGCCCTGCGTGACGGGGAATCGTTCCACCACGACGTTAGTCTCCCCTGTCCGGCGCTGAGGCACGGTGCGCGTGTAGACGGGATTCTCCTCCCTCTCCAGCCGGAAAGAACGGCTCACGATGTTCTCGACTTCCTGGAGCGTCGTATTGCCGACCACATACAGGTCGATAGGCGCTTCGGCCAGCCATTTTTTGAAATAGGCAAATAGGGATTCAGGGGTGGAAGCGGGAATATCTTTCAGCTCGCCCAGCGGATGCAGCCGATACGGCTCCCCTTTGCACATTTCGGCCATACAGCGTTCGGCGGCGAAGCGGATTTTATCGTTAATAATGGACTCGATCCGTTTGCGCAGCGTTTCCTTCTCGGACTCCACATACTTGGAGAGGAAAGCGTCTCCTTCGGCTGCCGGTTTCGTGATGGCTTCACCCAGAAACGAAAGGGCTTTCTCCAAAAGAGATTCCGGGGACGATACAAACCGGTCGTTAATGACATCCATGCGGAATTGAACGATCTGGTAGTCTCCGCGCTTGTAAATGTCAAAACCGAAGCCCGCTCCATAGAGATCGTCGAGATGCTCTCGGAACTGCTTCGTTTCGGGATAACTTTCCGTTCCCCTTCTCAGAACAAAAGGGACCAATGCCGTCTGCGTTACGTCTTCCTCGGAAAGAGGACGTCCTATGTAAGCGGAAATGGCGAATGTTTTATAGCGATCTGTAGGCAGTACATGCAGCCTTATCTGACGCAGTGTACTCCGTTCAAACTGTTGGGTGCTCAATGCTGTCGTTCTCCCTTCACAACCGTCTTGGGTCTAAACTATTCGGTTCTCCAAATGGCTATACCCATTATATTCCTTCATAAACAGAAGAAGCAACCGAGCGGTCACTTCCTCTGTCGTTCTGTTCAGTTCAGGTTATTTGCAGAAAATATGCTTGCCGATGGTTTTCACCTGCGGGCGCGTCCAAATCCATTTGGACGTAGCCGTTTCGGGGTTAAAATAATATTCGCAGCCGCCGGTAGGGTCCATGCCGTTGATGGCATCCCGGACTGCTTTTTTGGCGGTTTCATTTGGCGTAAGCCAGATTTGGCCGTCCGCAACAGCGGTAAAAGCACCGGGCTGGAAAATGACGCCGGATACGGTATTCGGGAAGCTGGCCGAGTCCACCCGGTTCAGAATGACCGCCGCAACGGCCACCTGACCGATGTAAGGCTCGCCGCGGGATTCGCCGTAAACGGCGTTAGCCATCAGATCGAGGTCGGATTTGGAAAATCCTTTGTGCGTCGTCGGCGTCAGATTCGATCCGGAAGCGGCCGTGCCGCCTTGATTGCCCTGGTTAGCCTGGCCTGCCGCTTTACCTGTATTGGCGGCTTCAGGCGCGGTCGGCTTCCAGTTCTTCGTCGCTTCCCACAGTTTAAGCTTGGTTTTGGGGCCCACATGGCCGTCCACTTTCAAACCGAACTCGCTTTGAAACCATTTTACGGACCGGAGTGTTCTCCAGCCGTAATCGCCGTCTACAGTTCCCGTGTAAAATCCGAGAAACTTGAGCCTTCCCTGCAGCTCATTGACATCGGAGCCTTTGGCTCCATAACTGATGAGATTTTTGCTGAATGTAGCTTCGGTCGTGAAGTTCTGCTTAATCTGCAGAGCCGCAAACAGCGTAAATACGACGCAAACCGTGATGGCGATCAAACGTTTGTTCATGCGTTTATTCATGCTCCATTATCAACCTTTCTCTCATGATGACTGGCTGTTAGTGATTATTATGAGAAAGGAGGAAACGTTCTATGCAAGAAAAACACCCTGCCGTAAACCCGGCAGGGCGTCCTTGAACTTGGATCAGGAACTCATGCGATTGTGCTGGAATTGCTCCAGTGAAATAAGGACTTCACGCGGCTTGCTTCCTTCATGCGGCCCGACGATCCCATTGGATTCCATCGAATCGATGAGCCGTCCCGCGCGCGCATAGCCGATGCGCATCCGCCGTTGAAGCAGAGACGCCGAAGCCTGCTTGGCTTCGATGACAATCTGAACGGCCTGATCGTAGAGTTCGTCCCCGAACTCGTCCTGCTGCTCCGGCTGCTCTTCCACCTGAGGCACCATATCTTCCCGGTAATTCGCTTCCTGTTGAGTCCGGACGAAGTTGACTACCGTCTCGACCTCCTGATCGGAAAGGAAAGCTCCCTGAACACGGACGGGCTTGGAGGCTCCGACAGGCAGGTATAGCATGTCGCCGCGGCCGAGAAGCTTCTCGGCCCCCACCATGTCCAAAATCGTCCGGGAGTCTACCTGAGAAGATACCCCGAAGGCGATCCGCGAAGGAATATTCGCTTTAATAACGCCGGTGATGACATCCACGGACGGGCGCTGGGTCGCAATAATCAGATGGATGCCTGCGGCGCGCGCCATCTGAGCCAGCCGGCAGATGGCGTCTTCCACATCGTTGGCAGCCACCATCATCAGATCGGCCAGCTCGTCCACGATGACCACAATGTACGGAAGGGGCGCTTCCGTACCGTTTTCAATGAGCATGGCATTGTAGCCCTCGATATTCCGCGTACCGCTCTTGGAGAAAAGCTCGTACCTCTTCTCCATCTCGACGACGACCTTTTTCAGGGCAAGAGACGCCCTTCGCGGATCGGTGACGACCGGAGCCATGAGATGTGGAATCCCGTTATACACATTAAGTTCGACCATTTTGGGATCGACCATCAGGAACTTGACTTCGTTGGGCTTAGCCTTGTAAAGGATGCTCGTAATAATTCCGTTGATACAGACGGATTTACCCGAACCTGTAGCACCGGCTACAAGCAGGTGGGGCATCTTCGCCAGGTTGCCGACGATCGGCTGTCCGGAAATATCCCTGCCCAAAGTAACGGACAATCTGGAACTGGCTTCCTGGAAGGCGGAAGTTTCCATCACCTCGCGCATCGTAACGACGGATACTTCGGAATTAGGCACTTCGATACCGATGGCGGATTTGCCGGGAATCGGCGCTTCCATCCGGATATCTTTGGCGGCCAGGGCCAGCGCGATGTCATCCGTCAGACTGACGATCCGGCTCACCTTCACCCCTACGTCGGGCTGAATTTCATACCGGGTCACCGCAGGTCCGCGGACGACTTCCAGCACCTTCGCACGCACGCCGAAGCTTTCCAGCGTGGCTTCGAGCTTGCGGGCGTTGGCCTTGTAATCCGCCATCTCGGAGCCCTTGCCCGCCGCCGGTTTCGTAAGAAGCGTCAAAGACGGCAGGTCGTAAGGCGGGAGAACCGGCGGCACGGCTGTGTCAACCAGCTGAAGGTCATCCGCAGTTTCAAGCTGCTCATCGGCCGGAATCTGCTCTCCGTTTGCGGAAGGGGCCGCTTTAGCGCTCACAGCCAATGCTGCGGGTCCTACCGTACCTGCCGTTACCGGAGAGGAGGGTACGACCTTTTCTTCCTTCTGCACCTGCTCTTGAAAGTCCCGGAAAACGGTGGAAAACTCCCGGTCGGCTTGAGGTTCATCGTTCATGTTCAGCGCTGCCGGATCTCTATCGGAATCGACCTTGTATACGACTTTCTCCTCGGGATAACCGCCGGCGGCGCCCGAAACCGCCAAATCGTCCTCGTCCCGATCGTCATCCTGCTGCGGACCGGGCTGTTTTAACAGCTGAAGGAAACGGGGTTTCTTCCTCTTGGGATCCGGGCGGTATACTTCCTCGTCGAATTCGTCGTCATAAGGAAAGTCAGGCTCTTTGTAGGTTCGTTCGCTTTTGCTCGCGGAAACGGCAGCTTTCCCTTTGGTTTTAACCGCGGAGGAAGATCTGCCTTTGCCGCGCTGCATATTCTGGAATTTCTTTTCCAGCAAAGTAAAAAAGCGTTTCACGCGCGCGCGCAGCTTTTGAACGGCTTCCACGTAAGACAAGTTCGTAACCAGAATGAGCCCGATGGCGAATAAAGCGAACTGTACAAGTCGCGCACCCATGTTGTCGAACAAAAAATACAGCAGGCTGTAGACAATCGCTCCGATCATCCCTCCGCCCACATCGTTCAAAAGAATTTTGCCGTTTGCGGGCTGCAGACCCTGCTTCAGAGCTTCCCATGTCACGGACAGAATCGTTGTGGCCTCGTAGTTGCCTTTTGGAAAAAGAGCTTGGAATAAATTAATATGATTCATGACAAGAAGACCCGTCACAATTAACAAAACCCCGGTTTTGCGGGTTGTCCATCGTGAGGGCCAGGAACGCTTCACCATAACATGCAGTGCTATGTATATACAGATCAGCGGGATCAGAAAATCCCACGTACCGATGAAAAAGCGGCAAACGTAATGAAACGAACGTCCCACATGACCTTCTCTGGCCAGCGCAATCACCGAGAAAATCAGGATTAAAATACCGTACAGCTCAAACATGAGATTAGTCTTGACCGTCTTGCTTTTCTTACGGCGTTTTGCCACTCTATTCCACCTCCGATAAATCATTATACCACAGTTTCGGTAGGCGGAACACGGGCGGCAGTGCCTAGATCCCTTGCGGGGCAGGCACGTAATTAATTAGACTTCCTGGCGTAAAAAGCGGATTTAAGTAATGTTTTGGCTCCGAGCTGTAAAGCCGCACAATCCGCACCCGGCTCTCATCGACAGCTTCCACCTGCATCAGGATGCCGCTGATTTCAACATCCCGGAAGCGGGGTTCGTATTCATCCCAGCCTTCGTAAACGACTTCATCCGGCAGGATCGTGTAGTGGGTCATGCCGTTCCGCCTCCCCGGGAACCTCGGCGTTCCTCGATTCTGCGGTTCAGTTCGGCGATTGCCTGCCCGATCCCTCCCACTTCATCGATCAACCCGTATTTAACGGCGTCTTGGCCGATAACCGTAGTTCCGATGTCTCTGGTGAGCTCGCCCGTTTTGAACATAAGCTCCTTGAACTGCTCTTCGGAGATTTTGGAATGCTTCGTGACAAAACGGGTTACCCTCTCCTGCATTTTCTCCAGGTATTCAAACGTCTGCAGCACACCGATGACAAGTCCCGTCAGACGGATCGGATGAATCGTCATGGTGGCCGTCTCGGCGATAAAAGAACGGTTCGAGCTTACCGCGATCGGCACACCGATGCTATGCCCGCCGCCCAGTACAAGGGTAACCGTAGGTTTCGAAATCGTTGCAAGCATCTCGGCGATAGCAAGCCCCGCTTCCACGTCGCCGCCAACCGTGTTCAGAATAACGAGGACTCCCTCGATTTTCGGATTTTGTTCGGCAGCTACGAGTTGAGGAATCAGGTGCTCGTATTTCGTCGTTTTGTTTTGCGGCGGCAGTACGATATGCCCTTCCACCTGACCGATGATGCTCATGCAGTAGATATTCGACTCACCGGCCGGCGTGTTGATTTGCCCGAGCTGCTGGATTGTTTCTACCGCTGCCAGCTTCTTCTGTTCCTCCGTGGGCTGCTCTTCGCTTCTGAAAGAGGGCGGCTCGTTGAAAGGAGCCGGTCCGGGAAAAGGCGCCTGAGGACGCGAGTTGTAGTCGCTTGTAACGGAAGCGTCGGCTCTAAGCGCAGCCGCACCCTCTCCTAGCTCTTCAAAATGAACCTGCTGCAGCGTAACGTTATCGGCATCGTTAGCCGTTTCTTCCGCTGTGTAGGAGGAATCGTTTTGCCTGAAGCCGTACGACGTTGCCTGGTTAAAGGGATTGGCTGTCACCTGTCCGTAGGCGCCTCTTTGAGGCCCGCCGGAGTAGGCGGAGTATGTATTCCCCGCTTCAGCAGAAGTACTCTGTCCGGCCCCCTGTTGACCGCCGTATCCGTTTCCTCTGTTCAAAGAGCCGCCGCTGCCCGCTGAAACATTCGCGTTCGCCTGCTGAAACGGATATTCGTTTCTGCCTGCATAGCGCTCCGAGGATACACTTGCTCCCGTGTAGGGAGGTCTATTCTGTTGTCCTTTATATCGATTTCCGTTTCCCATGGCTATTCCTCCTAATTGAATCATCGAGGTTAGTGTGGGCAGGAACGCTATTACTTTATTCACCCTCTTCTCAGGCAGCGATGAATGAGGTCTGGAAGCATTTAAAAAAGCCCTCTCCGGCTATGGAGAGAGCTTTGGTTTCGGTTGGGTTAAGTGACTAGTTTGAGAGACTAAACTTCCATGATAATCGGAAGAATCATTGGTCTTCTTCTGGTTTGTTCATATAAAAATCGTCCAAGCGCGTCTTTCACATGTGTTTTTAAAGACGCCCATTCATTTACGTTATCATTCATTAATTTATTCAGCGTACTCGTCACGATACGATTCGCTTCGTCCAATAAACCTTCGGATTCGCGGACATATACAAAGCCGCGGGAAATGATGTCCGGACCGGAAAGAATGGTCCCATCCTGTTTGCTTAGTGTCACGACAACGACCAGAATGCCGTCTTGAGAAAGAAGCTTTCTGTCGCGCAGGACGATGTTGCCTACATCTCCGACACCCAGTCCATCAATCAAAATGTTGCCTGCCTGAATTCTTGCACCCTTACGAGCTACACCACCCTGGATTTCAACGGTGTCCCCGTTATCCAGAATGAAGATATCTTCTTGGTCCACTCCGACGGATTCGGCAAGTTGACCGTGAAGACGAAGCATGCGGTATTCCCCGTGAATCGGAATAAAATATTTCGGCTTCATGAGGTTCAGCATAAGCTTGAGCTCTTCCTGGCTTCCGTGTCCGGAAACGTGTACGCCCGTCTTGGAACCCGGTCCGTAGATGACGTCCGCACCCAAACGGAACAGTTCGTCTACCGTACGGCCGACATAGCGCTCGTTACCCGGAATAGGAGTAGCTGCAATGATTACCGTATCGCCTGGAAGAATGTCCACTTTACGATGAGTGGAGCGAGCCATACGGGTCAAAGCCGACATCGGCTCCCCTTGGCTGCCCGTACAGAGAACGACCACGCGGTCGGCCGCCATACGGTTTACCTCTTCAGGTTCAATCAGCATGCCGTCCGGAACGCGGAGATATCCGAGTTCCGAAGCGATCGACACCACGTTAACCATACTCCGCCCGATTACCGTAACTTTACGGCGGGTAGCCTCAGCTGCGTCGATAACCTGCTGAACACGGTGAATGTTCGAAGCGAAAGTCGCGATAACTACGCGCTGCTTGGCTTTGCGGAATACTTCCTCGATAGTAACGCCGACGCTTTTCTCAGAACCCGTAAATCCGGGTTTCTCGGCATTTGTGCTGTCGGAAAGAAGGGCCAGTACGCCTTTCTTTCCGATCTCGGCCATCCGGTGCAGGTCAGCATATTGATCATTAACCGGTGTCTGGTCGAATTTAAAGTCTCCGGTGTGCACGACGACTCCTTCGGGAGTTTCAAGAGCAACCCCGACGGAATCCGGAATGCTGTGGTTGGTTTTGAAGAACGTGGCTGTAATCGTTCCCAAATTAAGCTCGGAATCCGCATTGATCAGAATCCGCTTGGTTTCGCCAAGCAGATTCGCTTCTCTCAGCTTATTTTCCACAAGCCCAAGGGTAAGCCGCGTACCGTAAACAGGCACATTCAAGTGCCGAAGTACGTAAGGCAACCCTCCGATATGGTCTTCATGGCCGTGAGTCAGCACAATGCCGCGGACTTTGTCCTTATTCTCGAGCAGGTAGTTGATATCCGGAATGACAATGTCGATTCCAAGCATATCTTCCTCAGGAAACTTCAAACCGCTGTCGATAACCACAATATCATTCGCATACTGCACCACATACATATTTTTACCGATTTCACCCACGCCGCCAAGGGCAAAAATCAGAACTTTATCGTTATTTTTCTTAGACAAAAAAGTAACCTCCTTGAATTCATTTGACGACGATTTTTATAATGAAACCGAACCAGTCACTTGCCACCATTATACAGGAAAGATCTACCCGATTACAAGTTGGTGCGTATATGATTTGTAGTCTCTCCTAAAATGACAAAACCGATGCCAGGCGGCACCGGTCGTAATAAGGAAATTTTTGCGATTGGATTAGAACAGCGATGCCACGAAAGCCTGCTCCTGCTCACTTAAATCGACAAGAGGAAGACGGACGCTGCCTGTGTTCACGCCTTTCAGATTAAGGGCGTACTTAACCGGAGCGGGACTCGGGGCACAGAATAAACCGGTAAATACCGGGAGCAGCTTCGCGTTGAGCTGAGCCGCGCGCTTAACGTCACCCGATGTATACGCTTCAACAAGCTCCTGCATCTCTTTGCCGACAACATGGCTCGCTACGCTGATTATGCCGTGACAGCCGACGGCCAGCGCGGGAAGTGTCATGCTGTCGTCGCCGCTGTATACCGTAAAGCCCTCGGCCGCTCCGGCGGCTACGATCGTCAGCTGGTCGGTACCGGAACAGTCTTTGGTAGCTACGATGTTCGGTACGCGGGAGAGCCTGATAGTCGTATCCGCATCAATGTTGACAATGGAGCGGCCGGGAACGTTGTACAAGATAATCGGCACATCGACGGCTTCGGCGACGGCTTTGAAATGCTGATACAAGCCTTCCTGGCTGGGCTTGTTATAGTAAGGAGCGACGAGCAGGATCGCATCTACGCCCAGCTTGGCCGCTTCCCGCGATAACTCGATCGTGTGATTCGTGTTGTTGCTGCCGGTTCCCGCAATAACCTTGCACCGTCCGTTCGCATGCTTGACGACGGCTTCAATCATCCTCAGCTTCTCTTCGTCCGTCAGGGTCGGCGATTCGCCGGTCGTTCCGCAAACAACCAGCCCTTCGCTGCCCTGCTCGTCAATCAGGTAATCGACCAGGGGGCCTACCTGATCCCAATCGATTTCCAGCTGTTCGTTTAAGGGAGTTACCATCGCTGTAATTACTCTTCCGAAGTCCAAAATTCCCGCCTCCTACGTGTGCTTTTTGCCTATTTATGCAGTTGGAACGATTTATGAAGTGCTCTTACTGCGCTAACCATATCTTCCCCGTGTATCAGGCACCAGATGGTGGTGTTGGAGTCCGCGGATTGCAGAATTCGGATGTTCTCTTCCGTAAGCGCCTCGACGATCTTGGCCATAACGCCGGGAACACCGTTCATACCGCCCCCGATGACGGACACTTTAGCGCATCCACTCAGTGAAGTGGGTTTATAGCCGAGCCCGCGCAGCAGTTCAAGCGCTTTTTCCGCTACGTGGTCAAATACCGTATAAACAACCCCCGAAGGATTTACGTTAATAAAATCGACGCTGATGCTGTGCTGCGCCATCGTTTTAAACACTTGAAGCTGAAGGTCGTATTGGCCTTCGGCCGCTGGAACTTGAATTTGTGTAATGTTCCCGAAATGGGCGATCCCTGTCACGTGGCGGTCTTCGACCCGTTTCTCCGCGCCGTACAAGGAATCGGGATTGGTCACGAGCGTGCCTTCCTCTTTGGAGAAAGTAGAACGTACCCGGACCGGGACATTCGCCTGCATCGCCACTTCCACCGCACGCGGATGAATCACTTTGGCGCCGTTATGGGCCATGTTGCAAATTTCCGCATAACTTACGCGCGTTAAGGGCCTAGCGTCTTCCACGATGCGCGGATCCGCTGTCAGAATTCCGTTGACGTCGGTAAAAATGTCCACGACTTCGGCCTTAAGCGCCCCGCCGATCGCCGTGGCGGACGTGTCGCTTCCTCCCCGTCCGAGTGTCGTAAACTCATGATCGGCCGTCTGCCCCTGGAACCCGGCGACAATTACGACCTCGCCCCGGTCCAGATGCTCCAGAATCCGCTTCGGCTGAACCGAAACAATCTGGGCATTGCCGTAGGCGTCATTCGTTTCGATCCCCGCCTGGCCGCCTGTCAGAACGACCGCCGGAATGCCTTCCGCTTGAATCAGGCTGCACAAATTGGCTGCGGAAATCCATTCTCCGCAGCACATCAACAAATCCCTCTCCCTTGCAGGAAGCTGGTCTCCATTCTGCCGGATCAAACCGAGCAGAGTATCGGTAGCATAAGGCTCTCCCTGCCGCCCCATCGCAGATACAACCACGACAAGCTGACAATCCTCGCTGCGCGCAGCTTGGATATGTTCCAGCACATGTTTTCTGGCTTCAGGCGTGGACAGGGAAGTGCCGCCAAATTTCTGAACTCGAATACGCATATCCTTCCCTCTTTTCCTATTCGCTTTCTTGTCGATGTTTAATCATGATGCGAGCAATCGGCACCGTCTGATGACGATGCCGATTGTGTGAGTTTACTTGTTCTGTGCAAAATATTCCGCGATCTGTACCGCATTCCAGGCAGCGCCCTTCAGCAGGTTATCGGATACGATCCACAGGTTAAGCGCGCGTTTGTTGTGAAGATCACGGCGTACACGCCCTACGAACGTTTCCAGTTGACCTGCCGCTTCGGTTGCAAGCGGGTACTGCTGCTCCTGCGGATTGTCAAGGAGTACGATACCCGGTGCGTCCGCAAGAAGGCTGCGCACTTCTTCTAGCTCGAAGTCTTCCTTCAATTCCACGTAAACCGATTCGGAGTGACCGTATACGACGGGAATCCGTACGCAGGTTGCCGTAACTTCAAGGGATTCGTCGTTCATAATCTTCTTCGTTTCGTTAATCATTTTCATTTCTTCATTTGTAAACCCGTTATCCAGAAACTTATCAATCTGCGGGATCGCATTGAACGCAATCTGATGTTTAACGGGAAGGGAACCGACCGGCAAAATGTCCGGGTTCACCGGATTGCCCGCCAACGCTTCACGGGATTGGCGAAGCATCTCATCAATCGCTTTGCTGCCTGCTCCGGATACGGCTTGGTATGTAGATACGATGATTTTGGAGATGCCGAAACGATCATAGAGAGGCTTCAGGGCAGCCACCATTTGAATCGTGGAGCAGTTAGGGTTGGCGATAATGCCTTTATGCTTGTGAACCTCTTCAATGTTAACTTCGGGCACGACAAGCGGTGTTTCCGGATCCATACGGAAGGCATTCGTGTTGTCGATACAGATCGTACCGCCGGCAGCCGCAATCGGAGCGAGTTCTTTACTCACGTCGCCGCCTGCGCTGAACAGGGCGATGTCTACCCCTTTAAAGCTGTCCGGCGTTGCCGCTTCAACCGTGATGTCTCTGTCTTTGAAACGAATTTTCGTACCCGCGGAGCGCGGGGACGAAAGAAATTTTAATTCCTTAATGGGGAAATTGCGTTCATCGAGTAAGCGGATAATTTGTTCTCCGACGGCGCCGGTTGCGCCGACTACTGCTACGTTAAAAGTTCTTTCATTAGACATGTCGTTTGCTCCCCCATTATTTAAATGATCTATAATAATTAAGAATATTGAAATCGCTCAATAATCATCGGCTGGAGCTGTTTGCCGTTCAGGGCCGCTTCGCATGTCTCCGAAATCAAATCCATTCGGGCGACAAGTGAATTCGGCTTCGCTTCCGGCGCATCCTGGCCGAACGGGACAAAATAAATGTTCTTCGTAACGAGCAATTTCGCAATATTCGCGGAATTCAGTCCGAGCCCGTCATTAGTAGAAATGGCCAGTACAAGCGGACGATGATTGCGCATCTGTGCTTTAGCGGCCATTAGGACTGGGCTTTCCGTCATTGCATTCGCGAGCTTGCTTGTCGTATTGCCCGTGCAGGGGGCGATTACCATGACGTCGAGCTTCTTGGAAGGCCCGAGCGGTTCCGCTTCGACAATCGTCGTAATGGGATCGCTGCCAGTCATGTCTTTGAGCTGCTTCTGCCAATCGACGGCCTTGCCGAATCTCGTATCCGTCGTCAAAACGGATTGGGAGACGATCGGTACAACCGCGGCGCCTGCGTCTATGAATCTTTGAATCTGCGGCATAATCTCTTCCAAGGTGCAGTGAGAACCTGTCAACGCAAACCCTACCGTTATCCCGTTCCAGTTCATTCCGGACCACTCCCATTCCTGATGTCTTCCACCATCAACTGACTCAGCGTATTCGCCAAAATCCGACCAGCTGTTTTCGGTGCGACGATCCCGGGTAGGCCTGGAGCGAGCATCGCCTTAATCCCCCTCTTCTCGGCAAAACGGAAGTCCATTCCGCCCGGCTTGGAAGCTAGGTCGATTAATACCGCGCGATGCGGGATATTCGTTATTATTTGCGCTGTGACTATCATAGTCGGAATTGTGTTAAAAAGCAAGTCAATATTCGCCACTTCCTGATAGAGTTCGCGGGTATAAAACGGCGTAAAACCCATCTCCAAAGCTCTGGCAAAATGCTCCGGTTTTCGCACCCCGACCTTCACTTTTGCTCCCAGTCCCTGAAGGGTGCGAGCCATCGTTAAACCCGTTCTTCCGAACCCCAAAACCATCGATTGCGAGCCGTGAATCGTAATGTCCGTATTCTGAATGGCAATCATCAAAGCGCCTTCCGCCGTCGGAATCGAATTGTAGATCGCCACGTCATCCCGCTCAAGAAGCTCGACTAGTTTAAGACCCTGCGATGCGCAAAGCTGCTTCAAATAAGTTTTCGCCATACCCGTATAGATCACGGCATGTTTTGGAAGTGCGCCCAGCAGATCCGGCGTGAGCGTCAGTTCATTGCCGGAAAAAATACTTTCCACACGTCCTTGTTCATCCGTTCCTACAACCGGCAAAACGAGCGCGTCGGCTTTCTCCAGCGCTTCGGGTGAAAGCTGCTTGCCCGCCGCTCCCGCGAATGGCTTCTGCAGATTGTCGAATCCGATTAAAGTCACGGACGCATCGAGCTCGATCAGCTTATCGATCACTTCAAGCTGACGGGCATCGCCGCCGATAAAAATCACTTCCGCTCCGGTGAGCATACTGTTTCCGTTCCTCCCTTACGTGCATCCGTCTCGATAACATACAGTATGCCGCCGCCTACCGAAGGGTGACATCCGCTTGCCGGGCATCCGCACATTACGGATTATCCCTTTTTTCAAACCGGACTCCGGCAAACGGACATAAAAAAGGCCTCTTATCAGCTTCAAACTGATAGAGGCCCTTTTTCATTAAAACTTCAGCCTTGCTAGGTTAGTGATCTGACGGATAAGAGCATGCACGGTCCGCCAACTGTGGCGGCCAAGCCTGGATCGTTCCTGGTTCCCGCCTGTAATCCGGCAGGAACGCAGGTCATTTCCGCGCTTCGGTGGTCAGCCCCGTATGCCCGAAGCCGCCGGCGCCGCGCGTGGTATCATCCAGCTCGTCCACTTCCGTCAATAGGACGGCCGGCACGAGCTGGAACACCATCTGCGCGATTCTTTCGCCGCGGCGGATCGTGAATGTCTCCTGACCATGATTGATCAGGAGCACTTTGACTTCGCCGCGGTAGTCCGCATCGATCGTGCCCGGCGAATTCAGCGTGGTGATGCCGTGCTTGTAGGCCAGTCCGCTCCGAGGACGGATCTGGGCTTCAAGCTCTACGGGCATCGCCAGCGCGAACCCCGTCGGAACGAGCGCCCGCTCACCGGGCGCCAGGTCGAGGGGTTCGATATTCGCCGCGTGCAGATCGAAGCCGCTTGCCGCGGCGGACATTTTCTCCGGCAGCGGAAGACCTTCGCTGCCGGGCAGGCGTTTAATGCGGATGGGGAATACAGGTGTGTTATTTTCCAAGAAGCTCATCTCCTCTGATTGACTGCAAAGCCTCGTCGCGGCTGCCGACCATCGCAATGGCAAATGGCTTGGAGAACAGCTTGCGGGTCAAGGCGTAGATATGCTCCATTTCAACGCTTTCGATCCGGTTGATCATTTCGTCGAGCGTGTAATGCCTTCCGGTCATCAGCTCGTTTTTGCCGATCCGGTTCATCCGGCTGTTGGTGCTTTCCAGACTGAGAATCAGGCTGCCTTTCAGCTGTTCCTTGCCTTTTCTCAGTTCCGCGTCCGTCATGCCTTTCTCCGCGATATCGTTCAGCATTTCGATCGTCACCTTCAGAACTTCCTCCGTTTGTTTCGGAGCCGTTCCCGTATAGATCGTAAATACCCCGTTGTCGATGTGAGAAGAATGATAGGAATACACCGAATAGGCCAGTCCCCGCTTCTCGCGGATTTCCTGGAACAACCTGGAGCTCATGCCCCCGCCGATCGCGTTATTGAGCAGCACCATCGGGTAGAGGTTTTCTTCACGAAGAGAAAGACCCGGGAGCGACAGGCAGATATGATTCTGTTCCGTCGTCTTGGCTTGGAAAACCCGCTCGCTCATAAACGCGGGCTCTTCCTGGTTCTGCTGCGTACCCGAAACGTTGAAATGACCGAAATGCTTCTCCAGCAGTTCAAACACACTATCGTCGATGTTCCCCGCCACGGCAATGACGGTATTCTCAATGGTGTAGCATTCTTTCATATAAGCCCGCAGATCGTTTGGCTTCATTCCGGACAAATGCGCCTGCGTTCCCAAAATGGTGTACCCCAGCGGATGGCTGCCGTAAGCCGCTTTTGCAACGAGATCGTGAACCAGATCATCGGGAGTATCTTCATACATGGCGATTTCTTCGAAAATGACGTTCTTTTCTTTCTCAAGCTCTTCTTCATTAAAGACGGAATTGAAAAACATATCGGATAAAATATCTACTGCAATGCCGAGATGCTCGTCAAGCACCTTGGCGTAATAGCATGTATATTCTTTGGATGTGAAAGCATTCACATTCCCTCCGATCCCGTCGAACACTTCCGCAATGTCTTTCGCGCTGTGACGCTCTGTGCCTTTAAAGAGCATGTGTTCGATAAAATGGGAGATTCCGTTATTCAGCTGAGTTTCGTTCCGGGAACCGGTTTTTACCCAGATTCCGATTGCTACCGAACGGCAGGTCGGAATTTTCTCGGTCACGACTCTGAGCCCGTTATTTAAATGGGTTTTATTCACCAAGCTGTTCCTCCTCAAATGTGCGCACAATGGGGTCCGCTTAGGAGCCCTTAAGTTCAACTTTGATTTTAACAAAAATGTCGAAGTGACTCAACCTGACCGCTCGTCGCTCGCTTGGTCCGCTCCCGGAGCAGGGGCCGATATCCGCTGCGGAGACAGTGTTTCGCTTACCGATCCCAGCTGCAGCCCCCTGCTTTTGATAACCGAAATCATTTCGGGCAGCGCGCTGCTGGAAGACTGGGTCGGATGCATCAGGATGAGCGAGCCCGGCTCTATATTTTTGCGGACTTTGGCAAGGATCGCGGGGGCGCCGGGGTTTTTCCAGTCAACTGTGTCGAGCGTCCACATGACGGTCTTTAACTTAAGCTCCGCGGCTATTTTCACCGTTTCGGCATCAAAGTCTCCCGAGGGGGGAGCAAAAAGAACATTGGTGACACCAAGCTCCTTTTTCAGCAGATCCTCGGTTTTCACAATTTCCTCATACGCCTTGGAGCGGCTGAGCGTGCTCATATTTTTGTGTGAATACGCGTGATTGGACAATTCGTGTCCCTGTTTCTGAATCTCTTTGGCAATGTCCACATGCTTCTTAAGCCAGCTTCCATCGAAAAAGAACGTGGCTCTTACATTTTCTTTGCGGAGTGTCTCCAATATTGACGGAAGGAACTCCTCTCCCCACGCCACATTGATCATGAAGGAAACCATCGGTTTTTTGGGGTTGCCTTTGTAAATAGGCTCCGGCGGAAGGTCGTTCAAGTTGACTTGAGGCGAAACTTGCTTCATGACGAAAGGCAGTTTGTCTCCCGCCCCATTCTTTTTGGCCGCCTCGTAGGTCTTGTCGATGTCGACTTCCAGCCCGTTATAACCCGGCACCGCTTTCCATACTCTGTCCACTTTCGCATTGATCGGGGCGATGTACAGACCTTTCGCTTCTTCCCTAATCCGCGCGAGCAAAGCGTCCTCTGCCGGCTGTGCGGTCTTACCGTTACTCTCCGGCCCTCCCGCATCATTGGAAAGCTTCGTCTGTGTTTGGACGGAAGGCTGCTTTCCCTGCTGGATCGCTCCCACAAAGGTATGCACACTTTCGCTTTGCAGCAGTACCCATATACACCCGGCCGTTATACCGCCAAGCAGCACCAGCTTCTTTTTTTGCATGAGATTCCGACTCCTCCGTAAAGATTATGTCAGAGTTTATGCAAAGCCGGACAGGGTTATGACTTGGACGATACAGCCGTGCACGTAAAAATTCGGTGTAAGCATGCAAAAAAGAGACAGAAAGATCTGGCTCTTTGTATGTTTGGTGCGATTCGGTTATTAGGATTGAGTGGAAACTTCGTTGTTCACGAGCGTTGCTTTGCGGGACAGGTTAACGCGTCCTTGATTGTCGATTTCCGTGACTTTAACGGTAATCGTATCGCCGACTTTAACGACATCCTCCACTTTGGCAACCCGTTCGGTAGACAGCTGGGAAATGTGGACGAGTCCTTCTTTACCCGGCAGCACTTCTACGAAAGCTCCGAACTTCTCCACGCGTTTTACCGTACCGAGGTATGTTTCGCCGACAACGACGTCTCGTACGATACCTTCGATAATCTGCTTGGCACGTTCGTTCATCTCCGCGTTCGACGAAGCGATAAAGACTTTGCCGTCCTGCTCGATGTCAATCTTAACGCCGGTTTCTTCAATAATTTTATTGATGATTTTGCCGCCTGCTCCGATCACGTCACGGATCTTATCCGGGTTGATCTGCATCACGACAATTTTAGGTGCGTATGCGGAAAGTTCTTTCTTAGGTTCCGAGATGCGCTCCAGCATTTTGTTCATGATAAACGTACGGCCTGCCTTAGCCTGATCCAGGGCCTGCTTCAAAATGTCGCGATTGATTCCGTCAATCTTGATGTCCATTTGAAGAGCGGTAACCCCTTTGGACGTGCCTGCCACTTTAAAGTCCATATCCCCGAGATGATCTTCCATGCCTTGAATATCCGTCAGAATGGAGAAATGCTCTCCTTCTTTAATAAGACCCATGGCGATACCGGCAACCGGTGCTTTGATCGGAACACCCGCATCCATCATAGCGAGCGTGGAAGCGCAAATGCTTGCTTGAGAGCTCGAACCGTTGGATTCCAGAACTTCCGAAACGAGACGGATTGTATACGGGAACTCGGCTTCGCTCGGAATGACGTACGAAAGCGCGCGTTCTCCGAGAGCGCCATGTCCGATTTCGCGGCGGCCCGGCGGACGAAGCGGTCTTGCTTCCCCTACGCTGAACGGCGGGAAGTTGTAATGATGCATAAAGCGTTTGGTTTCTTCGAGGTCCAAACCGTCGAGAATCTGTACGTCACCGAGCGCCCCGAGCGTACATACGCTTAACGCCTGCGTTTGACCGCGTGTAAACAGTCCGGAACCGTGCGTGCGCGGCAACAGATTAATGTCCACGTCGATCGGACGGATTTCATCCAGTGCGCGTCCATCCGGTCTTACCTTGTCATGCGTGATAAGGCGGCGGACTTCGTCTTTCACGATATCGTGAAGCACTTCTTTGACGTCTTTCAGCTTCTCCGGCGTTGCTTCATAGAGCGCCGTAAAATGCGCAACGGCATCCGCGTTGACCGCGTCGATCGCTTCTTGGCGCGCATGCTTCTCTTGAACCTTAATCGCTTCAACGAGACGGGCTTCGGCAAACTCGCGCACGGCTGTGTTGATTTCGCCGTCTACCGTATGAAGCTTCACTTCCATTTTAGGAACGCCGGCTTCGGCAACGAGCTGCTCCTGAAGGGCGATCACTTTCTTGATCTCGTCATGCCCGAACATAATCGCTTCCAGCATAACGTCTTCCGGTACTTCGGCGGCGCCTGCTTCTACCATCATAATAGCATCCTTGGTGCCTGCCACAACGAGATGTACGTCGCTCTTGTCTTCCTGCGCCGGCGTCGGGTTCACGACGAAGTTACCGTCGATGCGGCCTACAATGACGCCGCCGACCGGACCGCTGAACGGTACGTCGGAGATCGACAGTGCGGCGGAAACACCGATCATGGCCGTAATTTCCGGCGGACATTCCTGATCCACGCTCATGACCACCGCGACGATCTGTACGTCATTACGGAATCCTTCCGGGAACAGAGGACGGATCGGACGGTCAGTCAGACGGCTGGAGAGAATCGCTTTCTCGCTCGGACGTCCTTCTCTTTTGATAAACCCGCCCGGAATTTTACCTGCTGCATATAAGCGCTCTTCATAGTTGACCGTCAGCGGGAAGAAATCAAGATCTTTCGGCTCGCTGGAAGCGGTCACGGTGCAGAGCACAACTGTATCGCCATAGCGGGCAAGTACCGCGCCGTTGGCTTGCTTGGCTAAACGACCGGTTTCAAGGATAAGCGGACGTCCGGCCAAGTCCATTTGCACACGTTTTTCCATACTAAACCTCCTAATTTTATCTCAAAACACGCGGGAATCGAACTATACCGCGCAAAATGGTTCCGATTCGGTAAAAACGGTAGGATTTGCGGGAGCTCATGCCTCCTGCATCACCTAATAATTCTGCGTATGTACAGTATTTCCTTCTTTGCAACGATTTAAAATACACAAAAAGCAACCCGGAGCCGCTGCGGAAGCTCGGCTCGGAGCCCACCACAGAGAACAGCAGGGTTGCTTTCTGAATGCGGATTTTATCTACGCAGACCGAGCTTTTCAATCAAAGCACTGTAGCGTTTAACGTCTTTGTTCTTAAGGTATGCCAACAGCTTGCGGCGTTGACCAACCATTTTAAGAAGTCCGCGACGGGAATGATGGTCTTTCTTGTGTGTACGGAAATGGCTCGTAAGGTTTACGATGTTTTCCGTCAGGATAGCAATTTGCACTTCGGGAGATCCCGTATCGCTTTCATGCGTTTTGTGCGTTTGAATCAGTTCCTGTTTACGCTCTTGAGTTAATGCCATCCCAATCACCTCCTATTCATATAATCGCCTATGGCCCAGAGTGCGTCGGTGAAGCGCGGCTCCGCGCCAAGGTTCGTAATTGAAGCTTACGGCAAAGCCGAAGCAACGTAAATCAGTATAGCATACATGATGGACAGAAGTAAATGCCAACGCCTACAGAATCTGCGCAAACTTCGCTTCAGCCGTCGCTACATCTCTTTTGAGCTGGGTGATCAGCTCATCGATACCGTTAAACTTGCGCTCGGGGCGCAAATAATCGACAAATTCGACAAACACGGTGCTGCCGTAAATGTCCTGGTCGAAGTCAAGCAGATGCACTTCGAGCGACATCACTTCACCGCTGTGGAAGGTCGGCTTCGTTCCGATGTTCATAACAGCCCGGTACCAGCTTCCTCCCACAAACGCACGGACGGCGTAAACGCCGGAAGCGGGCACGAGAAAGTTCTCGGACATCTGCAGATTCGCCGTAGGGAATCCGAGCTGACGCCCGCGCTTATCGCCCGATACGACGACACCGCGTATTCCGTAGCCTCTGCCGAGCAGTTCGGAAGCCGCCGGCGGATGTCCGGTGAGCAGCGCCTCGCGGATCGCCGTGGAGCTGACCTTGGCGCCGTTCATCCGGTACGGGCGGATCACCTCCACCGCAAAACGGCCATGCCCCAGCTCGCAGAGCGTATCGGGCGTTCCCCGGCCTTTGTAGCCGAACGTAAAGTCGAATCCGACTACGACGGTTTCAACGCCAAGCGCCTCCAGGACACGATCGACAAACTGCTGCGGAGAAGCCTGCATCAGCGCCGTATCAAACTTGAGCACGTACGTGCAGTCTACGCCCAGCTTCTCGAAGAGCTCCATCTTGTAGGAGGTCGGCGTCAGAAGCCGCGCATACTTCTCCTGGCCGAGCAGCTCCCGCGGATGCGGATCGAACGTCATAATCGCGGCCGGGACTCCCAGCTCGCGGGCATTCTCGACAGCGCGCTGGATAACTTCACGGTGTCCGAGATGCACACCGTCGAAATCGCCGATGGCGATGACCTTTTTACCGGCCAGCGGAAGAAGTTCCGCATTTTCGATGGGATAAGACAAATGAATGGTTTGCATGGGTACGAGTTCACCTACTATTCCTTGAACCGCTTTATACCGCCAGGGGTTAGATGATTCCGGCCGAGGGCCGGCTTACTTACATCCTAATTAAAAACTTTGACCGGAGCAAGATGTCCTTCGGACTCATTCCAGGAAAAGAGACCGATAAACCGTTTATGAGGATCATAAACACGGATAATTCCCGTCTGTTCTACTCCGGTTTCGCTGTCGCGACTGCCCTGCAGAGCCGGCGCCTCATGGAGCCGGACTTTGCGTCCTTGCAGGGCAAAAACGGACAACTGCTCATTCAACACGAGAGAAGGCAAGTAATCGACAGCCTGGTCCGCCTGAATGATCTTTGTATCCAGAAGACCCTCCTCGCGCAAACGAGGGAGGTCTTCCAGTGCCACGCATTGCTCCAGTCCGATTCGTCCGGTGGAAGAGCGGACCAGCTCTTTCATCGCCGCCGGAACGCCCAAGGCTCTTCCTATATCCACACACAAGGTACGGATATAGGTGCCCTTCGAGCAGATCACCCGGAAACGGACTTCCGGGTGATCCCGGTTCAGGTCCAGTTCGAGCAACTCGATCTCGTAAATGGTTACGTTCCGGGCTTTACGCTCGACTTCCACGCCCGCTCTCGCCAGTTCGTACAACCGTTTTCCGTCGACTTTTACGGCGGAATACATCGGGGGAACTTGGCTGATCTCTCCGACGAACGACTGGATGACGGAACGGACCTTGTCCTCCGCAAGCTGAACGAGCGGAATTTCCTCCAGCACGTTCCCGCTCAGATCTTCCGTGTCTGTGGCCAATCCAAAAACCACGGCTGCCTCATACTGTTTCGGCAGCTCCTGGATGTATTCGACCATGCGGGTTGCACGGCCGATACAAAGCGGCAGCACGCCGGTAACCTCAGGATCAAGCGTACCGGTATGACCGATCCGCTTAATCCCAAGAAAACGGCGCGCTTTCGCTACCACATCGTGGGAAGTCATTCCCTTTGGCTTGAGGATTGGAAGTATTCCTTCTATCGTCATGGCAGTTTATTCCCTACTTCCTCTACAACCCGTCGGATGGCTTCCTCAATGGAGCCGTTAATCGTACAGCCGGCGGCGCGGACATGACCCCCGCCTCCGAACGACTGTGCGATCTGAGCCACATCTACCGCACCTGCGGAGCGCAAGCTCACTTTAACCGCCGATGCATTTCTTTGTTTGAACAAGAGCCCGACTTCGACTCCCTCGACATTACGGGCGTAATTGACCAGCCCGTCCATATCTTCGTTGGTGGCGCCTGTCGCTTCGATCACTTCGGTGGATACCGCAATAGTCGATATCCGCCCGTTTTTATGAAAATCAAGCGTTGCGAGCCCCTGCTGAAGAATACGAATCTGCTGGAAGGTCATTCTCTCCAGAAAAGCTTCGGCGAGTTCCGATCCTTTTACTCCCCATTCCAAAAGGTCTGCCGCTGTCTTCATCACTTTGGGTGTCGTGCTGGAATACCGGAAACCTCCCGTATCGGTCAGCAGTCCCGTATAAATACAGGTCCCGAAATCGATGTTCGCTTCCATTTGAAGGTGCTTGGATAAATCATAAATAATTTCAACGGTTGCCGCGGCGGAAGCCTGTATAACGGAACATTCCCCAAAGCGGTCGTTAGTCGCATGATGATCGATATTGAGCAGCTTGGCATCGGGGGTAAATTTCTCGCTGACCCGTCCGATTCTTGAAAAATCGGCGCAATCCACACTTATAATCGTATCATAGGACAGGTGATCGGGCATTTGGGACAAAGTCAGAATGCCGTCAAACCCCCAGAGCCTGCTGAATTTCTCCGGTATGTCCCCCTCGTTAGCAAGCGTATAGCGCTTTCCCATCCGGTCAAGCAGCCAAGCAATGGCTAAAGTAGAGGAAATGGCATCCCCGTCCGGCTGGACATGGGATACCACCAGGAAATCATTATGATCGTGCATGAATTGCTTTGCCGCCTCCAACTGCTCCAAGTAGCTGCCGGAGGCGCCGCCGCCTATAAACTGGCCCGCCGTCATTCAGCGGATTTCCCATCGTTAAGATCATGAAGCAGACTTTCGATCCGGCTTCCGTAATCAATCGATGTGTCGAATTTAAAGATAAGCTCGGGTACTTTGCGCAATCGGATTCTTTTGCCCAGCTCGGAACGGATATACCCGCTCGCACTGCTTAAGGCTTTCAAAGTTCCTTCCTTTTGCTCGTCCGTACCCAGCACACTGAGATAAACTTTGGCCTGAGACAGATCATTCGTTACGTCAACCCCGGTTACCGTAAGAAATCCGATGCGGGGGTCTTTAATTTCGCTCTGCAAAATTTGGCTGATCTCTTTCTTGACCTGCTCCCCCACTCTGCCTACACGAACTCTAGCCATAGCTGATCACCTCTCTACTGTTTCCATGACGAAGGCTTCGATGATGTCCCCTTCTTTAATATCATTGTATTTTTCCAGGGAAATACCGCACTCGTAACCTTGCGCCACTTCTTTGGCGTCGTCTTTGAAGCGTTTCAGCGCGTCCACTTTGCCTTCGTAGACTACGATGTTGCTGCGAAGCAGACGAACTTCCGCATTACGCGCAATTTTACCGGAGGTAACCATACAACCCGCAATGGTGCCCACGCCCGTAATTTTGAAGGTGTTGCGGACTTCCGCATGCCCGATAATGTTTTCTTTGAAAATCGGATCGAGCATACCCTTCATGGCTTGTTCAATTTCTTCAATCACATTGTAGATGATCCGGTGCAGACGAATGTCTACTTTCTCCTGATCCGCAGTTACTTGAGCGGCAGGCTCCGGACGAACGTTGAAGCCGATAATAATGGCATTGGAAGCCGATGCCAGAATAATGTCGGACTCGGTGATGGCGCCTACGCCCGTGTGAATCATCTTCACGCGTACGCCTTCCACTTCGATTTTCTCGAGGGAACCGCGCAGCGCTTCGAGAGAGCCTTGAACGTCCGCTTTGATAATAACGTTCAGGTCTTTAATTTCACCGTCTTTGATGTGCTTATACAGATCATCCAGCGTAACGCGGGAATTCGCCGTAAGCTCGGACTGGCGGAGCGTGATAGCACGCTTATCGGCAATATCGCGCGCTTTGCGCTCGTCTTCGAAGGCAAGCAGCGGATCTCCCGCTTGCGGAACCTCCGTGAGGCCGGTGATTTCAACCGGAGTCGAAGGACCCGCTTCTTTAAGACGTTTGCCCTTATCATTTACCATTGCGCGGACACGGCCGAAACATACGCCTGCAACAAAACTGTCGCCGACTTTGAGCGTACCGTGCTGTACGAGAATGCGGGCTACAGGACCGCGTCCTTTATCCAGCTCCGCTTCGATTACCGTACCTCTGGCGCGTTTATCCGGATTTGCTTTATATTCCTGAACCTCAGCCACGAGAAGAATCATTTCAAGCAGGTTTTCCAGGCCGATCCGCTGTTTAGCCGAAACTTCGCAGAAGATCGTGTCGCCGCCCCACTCTTCCGGTACGAGTTCATACTCGGTAAGAGCTTGTTTGATTTTTTCCACATTGGCTTCCGGCTTGTCGATTTTGTTGACCGCCACGATAATCGGCACGCCTGCCGCTTTCGCATGGGCAATCGCCTCGACGGTTTGCGGCATAACGCCGTCATCCGCCGCTACGACGATAATCGTGATGTCGGTCACCTGAGCGCCGCGTGCACGCATAGTCGTGAAAGCTTCGTGGCCAGGGGTATCGAGGAACGTAATTTTCTTTCCGTTCGCTTCAACCTGGTAAGCCCCGATATGCTGGGTGATGCCGCCCGCTTCGCCTTCCGTCACGCTTGTATGACGGATTGCGTCAAGAAGGGTTGTTTTACCGTGGTCAACGTGACCCATGATGGTAACGACAGGAGGACGTTCTTTCAGATCCGCCGCATCGTCGACTTCTTCTTCCAGCTCGAAACGGTCGTCTTCGACACGGATTTTCAGATCCACTTCGACGTTATACTCCCCGGCTACGAGCTGAATCGTATCGAGATCGAGTTCCTGGTTGATGGTCGCCATCACGCCGAGGAACAGGAGCTTCTTAATGACTTCGGAAACGTCCTTGTGGAGAAGTTTCGCAAGTTCACCGACCGTCATTGCGCCGCGCACAATAATCTTCTTCGGTGTGTTGTCGATCTTTTCTTTCTTAACCATCGATTCTTGACCGCGTCCGCGTCCGTTATTGCGCCCGCCGCGGTTGTTGCCGCCACGGTTGCCTGCGCCGCCGCGTCCGCCGCGTCCGTCATCGTAACGACTGGTTTTGCTGCGGTCGTCGCGGTTGCCCTGTCTGTTGTCGCCCGTACGCTGGCCGCTGCGGCCTGCATCCGTGCCCGCAGCCGGACGTCCGTCCGTTCTGCGCGGAGCTTGGCCCGGTCTTGCACCGGCGCCGGTTGATCCGCCGCGGTTCTGGCCGCCTTGACCGCCGCCGCCCGGAGGACGCTGACCGCCGCTGCCGCCTTGAGGTCCGCGGTTGAAACCGCCGCCCTGGCCGCCTTGCGGACGTGGTCCGCCGCCGCCTTGACCGCCGCTCCGTGGAGCGCCGCCTTGGCCCTGCGGACGCTGACCGCCCTGAGGACGGCCTTGACCGCCGCTTTGCGGGCCGCGGTTGTATCCGCCCTGCCCGCCTTGCGGACGCTGTCCGCCGCCTTGGCCGCCGCTGCGCGGTGCGCCTTGGCCTTGCGGACGGTCGCCGCGCGGCGCGCCCGTTCTTCCGTCACCGCTCGGACGCGGTGCACGGTTATCCTGGGAGCCTTGCGGACGTGCTTCCGCAGCCGGACGCTCCTCTTTCTTCGCTTGCTCGGACCCCGCTTGCTGCACAGGCTGCTTAGCGCTTACCTCTGCTTTAGGGTTGGACTGTTTGTCTGGTTTGGGTTGATTTGAATTTGGACTCACGTTACCTCCATCTGACCCTGCCCGTTTGGCAGCCGCATTCGCTTTAATGTCACGGAAAAACTTTTCTACGCTGCTGACCGCATTGTTTTCCATAACGCTCATGTGGTTGTTCACGGGGATATTCAAACGCTTCAGGATCGTTATAATTTCCTTGCTGCTCATATTCAAAGATTTGGCATATTCATAAACCCGAAGTTTATCCTTAGGATCTTGTTTATTTGTCAAACCCATTCACCTCCGGAGGTTATACCCGATACTTTTTCAGCATCCTGGCGAAGCCGTCGTCAACGACGGCAATCGTGACTCGAGCTTCCTTCCCTATGCTGGAACCAAGTTCCTCACGGTTGCCCAGGACCAGCAAAGGTACGTCGTATGAACGGCATTTGTCCTGAAACTTCTTGCTTGTATTGTCAGCCGCATCTTCCGCCATAATGACCAGCTTCGCATCACCCGAGCGGATAGCCTTCAGCACGCTCTCTTCTCCGGTGACAAGCTTGCCTGCTCTCATGGCGAGACCTAAGTTTGAAAAATAATTTTTATTCGTCATCGTCCATCCCATCTTTGCCCGCATGGAATTCTTCTTCCACCTGGATAAAATCCTGTTCAAGCTGATCATAAATGGGAGCGCCCACCGATTGCTTCAACGCACGGTCCAGCGCTTTGGATTTTTTGGCAAGCCTGAAGCAAGCCACTTTGCCGCACAAATAAGCGCCTCTGCCCGATTTTTTGCCTTTCAGATCGATTTGGATCTCCCCTTCGGGGGTACGAACGACCCGAATCAGTTCTTTCTTCGGCATCATTTCCTGGCAGGCCACACATTTGCGCAGAGGTATTTTCCGCTGTTTCACGTCATCCTCACCTCGCCCCGCCGGCGTCAGTCAAAGCTGACGGAATCTTGATGCATTTCCTCGATCTGCGATCTCGGACGGCCGTATTCCTGCTCCGCCTGCGCCTCGCTCTTGATGTCGATTTTCCAGCCGGTAAGCTTGGCGGCCAAACGCGCGTTCTGACCCTTGATCCCGATTGCCAGCGAAAGCTGATAATCCGGAACGATGACGCGGGCCATCTTCTCGTTCTCGAACACGTTGACTTCCAATACCTTCGAAGGGCTGAGTGCGTTAGCGACGTACTCTTCCACACTCTCCATCCAGCGTACGATGTCGATCTTCTCGCCGCGGAGTTCGCCGACGATCGTCTGGACACGCAGTCCTTTGGGACCTACGCAGGAACCGACAGGGTCCACTTCGGTATTGCGGGAGTGCACGGCGATCTTGGAACGGAAGCCGGCTTCCCTGGCAACGGACTTGATTTCTACGACGCCTTCGTAGATCTCTGGAACTTCCAGCTCGAAAAGGCGCTTGAGAAGCCCCGGATGTGTTCGGGACAAAATGATTTGAGGACCTTTTGTCGTGTTTTCCACTTTGGTAATATACGCTTTAACACGCTCGCCTTGCTTGAATTTCTCGTTGGGCATCACCTCGGTGAGAGGCAGAACCGCTTCCACTTTGCCAAGATCGATATAATAGTGACGCTGATCTTGACGCTGTACGATACCCGTAACGATATCTTCTTCTTTCTCGATAAAAGCATTGTAAATAAGTCCACGCTCGGCTTCACGGATACGCTGCGTCACAACCTGCTTGGCGGTCTGAGCCGCAATGCGTCCGAAGTCTCGCGGTGTAACCTCAATCTCTACAATATCGTCCATCGTATAATTCTGGTTGATTTCCCGCGCAGCATGCAGCGTGATTTCCAGCCTCGGGTCCAGCACATCCTCCACGACGGTTTTGCGTGCGTAGACGCGGATGGTGCCGGTTTGCCGATTAATATCCACGCGCACATTCTGTGCTGTGTTAAAGTTGCGTTTATAGCTGGAAATCATCGCGGCTTCAATCGCATCAATCAGCAGATCCTTGGAAATGCCTTTCTCTCTTTCGATTTCAGCCAACGCTTCGATAAAATCCATGTTCATTTGAACCGAGTTCCCCCTTTCAATGGTTCGCAGACGCGGTTAACCGCGTCAGAATACGATGGCAAGCCTCGCGCTGGCCACTTTGCTGTATGGAATGGCGCTGCGTTTCTTCGGGGTTTGCACAACAAGCTCCTCGTCGTCAAACGACAGAAGCTCACCTTCGAATTCCTTGCTATTGTCAATTGGCTCGTATGTAGTTACAAATACATGTTTGCCAACAGCCTTCTTAATGTCTTCCGGTTTTTTTAGCGGCCTCTCGGCACCCGGTGAAGAGACTTCCAGGAAATAAGCCGTCGGAATCGGATCGTTCTCATCAAGTTTCGAGCTTAAGAATTCGCTGATGCGGCCGCAATCGTCGATATCAATGCCGCCTTCTTTGTCTACGAATACACGGAGAAACCAGTTGCTTCCTTCCTTGACGTATTCGATGTCGACAAGCTCAAAGCCTTGCTCGTTGAAATAATCCAGCAGCATATCTTCCACGACGGATTTAATTGGTGAATTCATATGTTTTCTCTCTACCCTCCTGTATGACCTTCCCGGTGAACCTGCCAAAAAGTCTTAGCAAAATGTAAAGAGTGGGTTTCCCCACTCTCCGGTTCACAGTCGATATCCTCATTATTGCCAAGAAAAATTATACCATAACCGTCTAAAGGTTGACAATAGTAAGAAAAAGTTACTCACCTTGTCACCCTACGCTTCGTGCCCGCTAAAACAAGGACAGCTGATTGGATTCCGGCAGTCCCCGGAAGCAGCCCATGCCGTTCAACAGTTCGACGACCGTCTTCGAAGCCTTCGAACGGTTTTGGAAATCTTCGATCGAAAGAAAGTCCCCGCTTTCCTTGGAAGCGGCAATGTTGCGGGCCGCATTCTCCCCGATTCCCGGTACGGCCGAGAACGGTGGAATAAGCGAATCCCCGTCAATAATAAACTTCGTGGCGTCGGAGCGGTATAAGTCGATGGGCTTGAAGCTGAATCCGCGTGCGGTCATTTCCAGCGCCATCTCGAGAATGGAAATCATCGCTTTTTCCTTCGGAAGAGCCTGGAACCCTTTATCCTCGATTTCGATCAGCTTTTTCATGATCGCATCGTAGCCCTGGCAGAGCAGTTCCAGATCAAAGTCCTCCGCACGGACCGTAAAGTAGGTCGCATAGTACGAGATCGGGTGGTAAACCTTGAAGTAAGCCGTACGCACCGCGGAAATAACGTAAGCGGCGGCGTGGGCTTTCGGGAACATATATTCGATCCGCTCGCAGGATTCAATGTACCAGGCAGGCACATTGTGCTTCTTCATGTCTTCCTTCCACTCATCGGTAAGACCTTTCCCTTTACGTACGCTCTCCGTGATTTTGAAGGCCAGGCCCGCATCCATGCCGGCTTTATAAATGAGATAGAGCATAATATCGTCCCGGCAGCCGATTACGGTCTTAATGTTGCAAATGCCCTTCTTGATCAGTTCCTGCGCGTTGCCCAGCCATACGCCGGTTCCGTGGGAAAGCCCGGAAATTTGCAGCAGATCGGCAAAGCTGCTCGGATGAGTTTCCTGAAGCATCTGCCGGACAAACTTCGTTCCCATCTCGGGAACTCCATAGGTGGCCACAGGCGTCCGGATTTTTTCAGGCGGAACTCCGAGCGCATCCGTCGAATGAAAAATGCTCATAACTTTAGGATCGTTCATCGGAATCGTCGTCGGATCAATGCCGGTCAAATCCTGAAGCATACGCATCATGGTCGGATCGTCGTGCCCCAGAATATCGAGCTTGAGCAGGTTGGCGTCAAACGCGTGATAGTCGAAATGCGTCGTTTTCCACTCGGAATTTTTATCGTCGGCTGGGAATTGAACGGGAGTGATATCGTCCACTTCCATATAATCCGGCACGACGACAATACCGCCGGGATGCTGTCCGGTGCTTCGCTTAACGCCGGTACATCCGGAGGCCAGCCTTACAATTTCGGCGTTCCGCCATTTTTTGCCATGGCCTTCCTCATACTTTTTCACATAACCGAAGGCTGTCTTATCCGCAATGGTACCGATGGTGCCTGCGCGGAACACGCTTTTTTCGCCGAAAAGAACCTTGGTGTAGTTATGAGCGACCGGCTGGTACTCCCCGGAAAAGTTCAAGTCGATATCGGGAACCTTGTCCCCTTTAAATCCGAGGAACGTTTCGAACGGAATGTCCTGGCCCTCGCCTTTAAGCTTGTCGCCGCAGGTCGGGCAGGTCTTATCCGGCAGGTCGAACCCGCTCGGAATGCTTCCGTCCGTAAACCATTCGCTGAATTTGCACGAGCGGCAAATATAATGCGGCGGGAGAGGGTTAACTTCCGAAATGCCCAGGAATGTGGCGACTACGGAGGAACCGACCGATCCCCGGGAACCGACGAGATAGCCGTCTTCGTTGGATTTTTTAACGAGCCTTTCCGAAATGAGATAGTTGGCCGAGAACCCGTATTTGATGATCGGCACCAGTTCTTTTTCAAGCCGCTGCACGACAATTTCCGGAACTTCATCCCCATAAATCTGACGGGCCGTCTCATAGCATTTGTTGCGGATTTCGTCGTCCGCTCCTTCAATGATCGGCGTGAACAGCTTGGTCGGAAACAGCTCGATTTCTTCAAAGCGGTCGGCCAGATCGTTTGTATTGCGCACCACGACTTCATGGGCCTTTTCCTGACCGAGGAAACGGAATTCTTCCAGCATCTCGCGCGTCGTGCGGAAATGAGCGTCCGGCTTCTTCATGTCTTTGAGGGGACTAAAGCCGGTGATGCCATTGATCGTAATATCCCGCGCGACTTTGTCCCGGGGCTCCAGGTAATGGACGTTCCCCGTCGCAATAACGGGTTTCCCCTGTTTTGCGCCGATGGCGACAATCCGCTTCACCGCGTCTTCCAAATCCGCTCGGCTGCCGACTAGCCCTTTATCCACCAGATGCATGTTGTAACTGACGGGCTGGATTTCCAGCACATCGTAAAATTCGGCAACCTGCTCGGCCTCTTCCTGCGATTTGTTAAGAACCGTCTCGAAAAACTCGCCTTTCTCGCAGCCCGAAGCAATAAGCAGCCCTTCCCTAAGCTCAATGAGCCTGCTTTTCGGAATCGTCGCCACTTTGTTGAAGTACTCCGTATGGGAAATGGAAATCAGTTTGAACAGATTTTTCTTTCCGACCGCATTCGTCGCATAAATGCAGCAGTGGAACGGACGCTGATTTGACAAGTCTTTCCCGACAAAATCATTCATACGTCCAAGATTTGTGATATTCCGGTCGTAGGCCTCGTTAATCAAATGCTGGAGAACATGTCCCAGCGCAATCGTATCGTCAATCGCCCTGTGATGGTTTTCCAGACTGACTTTAAATTTGTCCGACAAGGTGTTCAGCCTGTGGTTTTTCATGGAAGGGAAAAGCAGTCTGGCCATTTCCAGCGTATCGAGAACCGCATTCGTCATCTGCGGGTGGCCCAATCTTTTCAAGTTGGCCTGAATAAAGCCGATATCGAACCGCGCGTTATGAGCGACAAGCACGGAATCGCCGATAAAGTCGATAAACTTGGGAAGCTCGTCCGCGAGCTCCGGCGCGTCTTTTACCATCTCGTCGGTGATATTCGTGAGCTGCTGGATGTGATACGGAATTTTTTCATGCGGCTGGATAAACGTAGAATAACGGTCGATTTCTTTGCCTTCCTGTACCTTTACGCCGGCAATCTCGATAATTTTATTATTCAGAACGGACAGCCCCGTAGTCTCGATATCAAAAACGACGTAAGTGGCCTGCTTCAAATCCGCATCAATCGGGTTTAAGACGATCGGAACGGAATCGTTCACCACATTCGCTTCAACGCCGTAAATCACCTTGATGCCGTTTTTCTTGCCCGCCTTGTTCGCATCCGGGTAGCTTTGAACCCCGCTATGATCCGTGATGGCGATCGCTTTGTGGCCCCATTTTGCAGCCGTCTTGATGTACTGGTCCACCGGAGTGATTCCGTCCATCGTACTCATCGTCGTATGAAGGTGGAATTCCACGCGTTTCTCTTCGGCGTCATCCATTCTTCCCTTGGGCGGCAGCACTTCGTTGATATCCGACGGGATCATGACAAGCTCGGGCACCATCATGAAGCGATCGTATTCCACACGTCCGCGCGCACGAATCCAGCAGCCGTTGGAGAGCAGATTGAGAATGCGCACGTCTTCCTTCGTCTTCCCGAACGATTTCAGCATAATGGAATCGGTGTAGTCGGTAACGTTAAACGAATAAAGGGTGCTGCCGTTCCGCAGCTCTTTCACTTCCAGATTGAAGACGGCCCCTTGAATGGTAACCTTCTTCTCCTCTTCCACAATATCCTGGATCGGCACGGGCGCATCTTTAATATCGTAGCCGACCATGAGCCGGACATCCGCATCCGGGATCGCCGAAGCCTGGAGCTCCTGCTCGATGGACTGCATAATCTCCTGTGTAACGAGCTTCTCCTCTTCGACGATCTGCTGGGCAAATCGTTCGAATTCCTCGGTGCTTTTCTCGCTGAGCGCATACTTCACGGTAAACTCGGTTTTAAAATAATCCTGGAAGAAGGATTTCACCCAGTTATCCATGTTCTTTTTCTTCGCGAGCTCAAAACCGATCTGATCCAGCAGAATCAAAGTCAGCTGATTTCCCTGCACTTCGGTTTTGGCTTTGCTCAGCCACCCGTTTACCGTAACGGCTTCGCGCTGTACCCACTCCAGAAAAAGGCTCCAATATTCTTCCACGAGCCTGCCTGGCTCCGCATTCTCCATGTGTATGACAAATCGCGTCTTGGCGATATGAGCGAACTTTTCTTGAACGTTCCGGCAGAAAGAACGGTACACGTCCTGCGGGACCAGCTCCTGCTTTACCAGATGGAAGGTCCACTCCCGGTTTTTCCGGCTGATTTCTACTTTGTCGATATACCCGTCCGCAAAATGAACCGTTGACATCTCGTGCGGTATGTCCGCCTGCTTCATCAGAAGCTCGAACCGCTGTCTTTTATCCGGTGTCTGACTCATGTCTTCCCTCCCCCAAGCTTCCGGTTTGCTCCGATTGCCGCCTTACTCTCACCCGGCCGGAAAAAGAAAAGGACAAAGAGAGAAAGTAATCTCGTTTGCCCTTCATTGTAATCGTGCTTAATAAGATTTACCGAAAACGACGGCGTGCTTGGCTTTATCTCCGCAAACCAGACAGGTTTCTTTCGATTCCCGCGGCGAAAACGGAATGTTACGGCTCGTTGCTCCCGCCTCTTCTTTGACCTGGGCTTCACAAGCTTCCGAACCGCACCAGCCTGCAAGCGCAAACCCGCGGTTCGTTTCCAAGTATTGTTTGAACTCATCCAGCGTGTCTACCGCGATCAAATGCTCTTCGAGGTGCTGCTTCGCACGGTTGAACATGTCCTGGTGTATCTCTTCCAGGAGCTGCTGAACTTCTTGAACGAAGTTGACCTGCTGGACGATTTTCTTCTCTCCGGTAATCCGGGAAACGAGAACGATCTGACCGTTCTCCATATCGCGCGGTCCAAGCTCGACACGGATAGGAACGCCGCGCATTTCGTATTCGTTGAATTTCCAGCCCGGGCTCAGATCCGCACGGTCGTCCACTCTTACCCGGACACCTGCCTGCTTCAATTCGGCAAACAGCTCGTCCGTGCGGGCCACGACCTGCTCCCTCGTTTTAGGAGGACCTATCGGGATCATGATCACTTGTGTAGGAGCTACTTTAGGCGGCAGTGCCAGCCCGCGGTCGTCCCCGTGCGCCATGATCGTCGCGCCGATCAGACGTGTGCTTACTCCCCAGGAGGTAGTGTGCACGAACTGGTGCTGATTTTCCCGGTTCAAATATTTAATATCGAAAGCAACCGCAAAGTTGGTGCCGAGGTAGTGCGAAGTACCCGCTTGTACCGCTTTGCCGTCTTTCATCATCGCTTCGATCGAGAAGGTATCCACCGCTCCGGCAAACTTCTCGGAAGGTGTTTTCTGACCGATAATGACCGGCATGGCAAGGAAATTCTCGGCGAAGTCTCTGTAAATTTCCAGCATCTGCATCGTTTCGCGGCGAGCATCTTCTTCGTCTTCGTGAGCGGTATGCCCTTCCTGCCATAAAAACTCCGTCGTACGAAGGAATGGCAGGGTACGTTTCTCCCAGCGGACCACGTTCGCCCACTGATTGATAAGGAGCGGCAGATCACGGTAGGAATTGATCCATTCCGCGTACATATGGCCGATCATCGTCTCGGAAGTCGGACGGATGGCCAGACGCTCTTCGAGCTTCTCTCCTCCCGCTTCGGTCACCCAGGGAAGTTCCGGATTGAAGCCTTCCACGTGCTCCTTCTCTTTCTGGAAAAAGCTCTCCGGGATGAAAAGCGGAAAGTAGGCGTTGCGGTGCCCGGTTTCCTTGAAACGCTTGTCCAGCTCACGCTGGATGTTTTCCCAAATCTCGTAGCCGTCCGGCTTGAAGACCATGCACCCGCGAACCGGGGAATAGCTCATAAGATCGGCTTTTTTGATGACATCAATGTACCACTGGGAGAAATCTTCACCCTGCGGCGTGATTTCCCGGACAAACTGTTTATCTTTGGACATACGGATCCTCCTACGGAAGTCCGTCCGGCGGGGCAAACGCAAGGTTCGCCCGGGCGGACGGACAGGCATCGTTTCACCTAACGGTTACATCTATCTATCATAATACAGATTAGCTTTTAATTAAACGTAAAATATCGTTGTAGGTCACGGCGACCATCAATAACATGAGCATGGCAAAGCCGATAAAGTGAACCATGCTTTCGCGGTTGGGATCAACCGGCTTACCGCGAACCGCTTCGATGGCGAGGAATACGAGCCGGCTTCCGTCCAGCGCAGGAAACGGAAGCAGGTTAAAGAGCCCTAAATACAGGCTGAGCAGCGCAACCCAGTAAATGTACGATTCACTGCCGTGGCTGGCGAATTCACCGGTTACCTGCACGATGCGCACCGGACCGCCCAGGTCGTCCATTTTGAACTGACCCAGCACGAGTTTCTTGAATCCGTCGAGAATACCTACTGTTGACGTCGAAACGTAGTTATAGGTGCCCTTCAACGTTTCGCCGAAGGAAGCCGAACGCTTGTCTCCCGTGATATAAACCCCGACCTTGCCGTTCTCATCCGGAGTGATTTCGATTTTCTTCTCCACGCCGCTCCGCTGGATCACCCAGTTCATTTTCTGGTTAGGGGAGGAACCGACCACTTTCATAAACTTCTCGCGGTTGTCCCCGATCGTTTCCTGATTCACCGAAACGATGACGTCTCCGGCCATAAGTCCCGCTTTCTCGGACGGACGGCCTGGTTCCAGCTTGTCGACTTTTACGTTCGTCGGAACTCCCTGCATGATAACGAGGGTAAGGAACAGTACCGCGGCCAGCAAAAAGTTCATAACCGGCCCCATCAGGATGGACAGGAAACGCTGCCCCACCGTCTTGCTGCCAAACTGCCGGTCGAGCGGCGCAATCTGTGTCTCCACACCGCGGGTAACCATGAGGGCATCAGGCTTAACGGGGTAACGGACCTGCTCGTCTCCCACTTCAAGCTTTACAAAAAGGTCTTTTTCCAGATCGATCTGCTGCACGGCACCTTGAATGACATTCGCCCGCTGGTCAAGCTGGTCCAAATAAAGCTTAGTGACTTGATTGTCCTTGTTTAACTTTACGGCTATCGTCTGTCCGTCCTGGATTTGAACGATTTCCGGATCCTCGCCCGCCATGCGGACATAGCCGCCGAACGGGAGCAATCTCAAGGTGTAACGAGTTTCGCCCTTTTTATATGAAAACAATTTTGGTCCGAACCCGATAGCGAATTCACGCACCAAAATTCCGGCCCGTTTCGCAAAATAAAAATGTCCCCACTCGTGAATCGTAACGAGGACGAAGAACATAAGGACGATTTTCAGTCCTGTCTCAATGCTTCCCAACCCGCATCTGCCTCCTCCGGCGCTTTCTCTCCTGAAAGCCGTCTCGTTTATGCTTACGTATGTTCCTAATGTACCATTATTGAGCGGCCTAATACAAGCAATCGCCTATGTCAGTATACGCAGGAACATGGAGCTCATAGACTAAAAAACCGGCCGTCCGGAAAATTTCCAGAGCGGCCGGTTTATCCTTCATCGAGGCTCAGCCGAGCAGAGACGCGGTTTCACGCGCCCACCGGTCGGCTTCCAAAATATCACCGATCTGGGGACTGCTCATGACAGAGTGTCTTTGCAGACATTCTTCTATGATGGTTTCAATGCGGAGAAAAGGAATCTCTCCCTGCAAAAACTTCGCAACGGCTTGTTCGTTAGCCGCGTTGAACACGGTTGGCGCCGTGCCTCCGGTCCGACCGCTTTCGTAAGCCATCCGGAGGCAGGGGAACCGGTCGAAATCCATGGGCCGGAAATTCAGTGTAGCGATTTCCGCCAAATCCAGGGATTTCGCAGGTGAAAGCAGCCGGTTCGGGTAGGACAGCGCATATTGGATCGGCACGCGCATGTCCGGGTTTCCGAGCTGGGCTATAATGCTGCTATCCTTGAACTCAACGTAAGAGTGGATGATGCTTTCCGGATGCAAAAGCACGCCGATTTGATCGTAGGGTAGGTCAAAAAGCCAATGGGCTTCCATGACTTCGAGCCCTTTGTTGACCATCGTGGCCGAGTCGATCGTAATCTTCGCACCCATGGACCAGTTCGGATGGTTCAACGCCTGCTCTACCGTAACGCCTTCCAGCTCCTCCCGGCTGCGGTCCCGGAAAGAACCGCCGGAAGCCGTAATGGTAATTTTCCTGATCTCTTCCCGGCGTTCGCCGTTTAGACACTGGAAAATCGCGGAATGTTCGCTGTCGATGGGCAGCAGCCGCACGCCTTTGCGTCTCGCGGCTTCCGTTACCAGATGTCCCGCGCTCACAAGCGGCTCTTTATTCGCAAGGCCGATCGTTTTGCCCGCTTCAATCGCGGCGATCGTCGGTTCCAGCCCCTGGTTGCCGACTACGGCCGTTACGACAAAATCCGCATCTGTTCCGGCTGCCGTCTCCAGGAGACCCTCTTCACCGAACAGAATACGCGTACCTGCGGGTATTAAAGCGGACAACCGATCCGCCAGTTCGCGTGTAGCCACGGAAGCCAGTTTCGGCTTGAACCGGCGGATTTGCTCGGCTAGAAGCTCCACGTTCCGTCCGCCGGCAAGAGCCTCTACGGTAAATTGATCCGGATGATGGGCAATGACATCAAGCGTTTGCGTACCGATCGATCCGGTGGAGCCAAGTATCGCTATTCGTTTATTCATATTCTCCCCCGTTGGATGAGCCTGAGCCGATTCTGTCTGATGGACGGGTACACGGGTTCAGGACGGAATCAGTGCAAGCCAGTGGACAAGCGGAAAAACGATAAGCCAGCTGTCCACGCGGTCGAGAATTCCACCATGACCCGGCAGAATGGTCCCCGTATCCTTAATTCCCTTCACCCGCTTGTAGGCGGATTGCATAAGGTCGCCGAGCTGCCCCGACACGGCAATAACGACACCGATCAGCACCGCGCGAGCCGGAGACAGAAGTTCGGGACGGGCCAGGGAAAAACAGAGTCCCGCTACAATAGCAATCAGTACTCCGCCGAGGGCTCCCTCGACCGACTTCTTAGGGCTGATTACCGGCCACAGCAAGTGTTTGCCGAATTTCGATCCGACAAAATACGCGCCGGAATCCGTCGCCCAAATGCAGACAAAAATAAGAAGCGTCCAAAACAAACCATGCTCGGGTATCCACCGCGTCATGATCATATAATGAAATCCGACACCTATGTACACGACTCCGAGAAAGAGAAGCGACACCATGTCGATGGTAATTTTGTTCTTGGACAAGACCGTAGCGGCCATCAGCACGAAGGCGGCTCCCCAGATCAGGCCGACCTCGTTGAGCTCATAGGTAAACCGGTGCATTTCCCATGGAAGGGTAAGCAGAATCAAGGCGATCATGCCGACCAACCATGTGATCCGGTGGTCTTTCAACTTGTTCATTCGCACATACTCATCAAAGCCGATTATAGCCATTAGTACGATCAGGGCGGCAAACCAGTTGCCGCCGACAGCCAGCAGTCCCAAAAATCCGGCTCCGGCTATCGCTCCCGTCAGAATCCTCTGCTTCAACGCTTCATTCCTCCAAACCGATGCTTACAAGCCTCCGTATCGTCTTGCCCGTCGTTGGTATTCGGCAACGGCCCGGTAAAAATGCTCTTCCGAGAATTCAGGCCAGTAAGCTTCCGTAAACCATAATTCGCTATAGGCGAGCTGCCACAGCAGAAAATTGCTAAGCCTCAGCTCTCCGCTCGTCCGGATCAGCAGGTCGGGGTCAGGAAGCCCGGAAGTGAGCATATACGAAGAAAATGTTTCCTCCGACAAATCTTCCGGACGAAGTTTGCCTTCCTGGACATCCCTCAGCACATCCTGAACACCGGCGAGCAGTTCCTTGCGGCCACCGTAATTCAGAGCAAAGTTTAGGATGAGGCCTGTGTTATTCTTTGTGCGCTCGATTGCATCTTCAATGGCATTCAGTGTGTAATCCGGCAGACTTTCTTTCCAGCCGGTCATACGGATCCGCACATTACGCTCGATCAGTTCCTCTATCTCCAGCGGAAAGAACTCTTGGGGCAGCTTCATGAGGAATTCGACTTCCTCTTTAGGGCGCTTCCAGTTTTCCGTGGAAAAGGCATACATCGTCAGCACCTTGACTCCGATGCTGTCGGCTGCAATGGTGATTTTCTTCACATTCTTCATACCGGAATGGTGCCCGGCCACACGGGGAAGTCCGCGCTGTTTCGCCCAGCGTCCGTTTCCGTCCATGATAATGGCAATATGAGACGGAACGTTGTCCAACTCCAAATGGGGAGACTTCTCGTCCTGTGCAGACTCGTTTCCAAGCCATTTTTTCAGTTGATTGAACATCTCTTTTCCCCCACTATGGAAAGATGAAAAGCCCCCGGTATTTCAGGGGGCGACGATAGCCGTTTACACTTCCATAATTTCTTTTTCTTTACCTGTCAGGACTTTCTCGACTTCGGCCGTGAATTTGTCCGTAAATTTCTGAATATCGTCCTGGTGACGACGGGACTCGTCTTCGGAAATACCGTTCTTCTCCTGCTTCTTGATGTCCTCATTGGCATCGCGGCGGATATTACGGATCGCAACTTTGGCCTCTTCCCCGTATTTGCGGGTCAGTTTAACCAGCTCGCTGCGGCGTTCTTCCGTAAGCGGCGGAATGACCAGTCGGATCACCGTACCGTCGTTAGCCGGAGTCAAGCCCAGTTCGGACTTGAGAATAGCTTTCTCAATAGCTCCCATGGAGCTTTTATCCCATGGCTGAATAATCAGCGTGCGGGAGTCCGGCGTGGAGATGTTAGCCAACTGGTTAACCGGAGTCATCGCGCCATAGTATTCCACTTGGATTTTATCGAGCAGCGCAGGGTTTGCGCGGCCTGCACGTAGAGTGGCCAGATCGCGCTTGAGTGCGTCGATAGCCTTGCTCATCCGCTCTTCTGCATTCTTTTTAATCGATTGCGGCATACGATTATACACTCCCTTTGACAATGGTACCGATTTTTTCGCCGAGGACTACCCGTTTAATGTTGCCATTTTCTGTGATCGAAAATACGATAAGCGGGATATTGTTGTCCATGCACAGCGAGGAAGCGGTTGAATCCATCACGCCGAGATTTTTGTTAAGCACCTCTAGATAAGTGAGGGTCTCGTATTTCTCGGCCGTTTCGTCTTTGAAAGGATCCGCGGAGTAAACTCCGTCTACTTTGTTCTTGGCCATCAAGATAACTTCCGCTTCAATCTCGGCCGCTCTAAGCGCAGCCGTCGTATCCGTGGAAAAATAAGGGTTACCTGTTCCGGCAGCAAAGATGACGACTCGGCCCTTCTCCAGATGACGAATCGCTCTTCTGCGGATGTACGGCTCCGCTACCTGCTGCATGGAAATGGAGCTTTGCACACGGGTCGGCACGCCAATATTCTCCAGCGCGTCCTGCATAGCCAGGGAATTCATGACCGTTGCAAGCATGCCCATGTAGTCTGCCGTAGCCCGGTCAATGCCTTTGGCACTGCCTGCAATCCCGCGCCAGATGTTGCCTCCGCCCACGACGATAGCAACTTCCACCCCGAGATCGACCACATCTTTCACCTGCAGGGCGATAGAAGAAATGATGTCCGATTCGATCCCGAATCCTTGCTGTCCGGCAAGAGCCTCACCGCTCAGCTTTAAGATTACTCTTTTATACAAAGGTCGCTCCAACTTTGGTACCCTCCGTTCTGACAAATCAGCGTGCTTCTATCTTTCTTGTACCGTTTCTGTTTATAAAAGAAGGAACACAATGTGTTCCCGCTTTTGGTCCGTTCGGTATTAGGCGTTGCCTTTAGCTTGTGCCATTACTTCTTCAACGAAATTGTCGACTTTCTTCTCAAGACCTTCACCCAGCTCAAAGCGAGCAAAGCGGCGGATGGAGATGTTCTCCCCGATCGTGCTGATCATTTCGTTCAGCAGGACGGATACCGTTTTGTCCGGATCTTTGATGTAGGATTGTTCCATCAGACAAATTTCTTCGTAGTATTTGCTGATGCGGCCTTCAACCATTTTGTCCACGATGTGAGCAGGTTTGCCTTCGTTCAGCGCTTGGTTGCGAAGAATTTCTTTTTCTTTATCAAGCTCTTCTGTCGGAACTTCTTCACGACGAACGTAGGAAGGGTTCGCAGCTGCGATTTGCATCGCGATACCTTTTACGAAATCACGGAAGTTGTCCGTTTTGGCAACGAAGTCAGTTTCACAGTTAACTTCGACAAGAACGCCGATACGTCCGCCGGCATGAATGTAAGATTCTACAACGCCCTCGGTAGCTGCGCGGCCCGCTTTGCTAGCGGCAGCGGCAAGGCCTTTCTCACGAAGGATTTCGCTTGCTTTCGTCAGATCACCGTTTGCTTCGTCCAGCGCTTTTTTGCAATCAAGCATGCCTGCGCCTGTTTTTTCACGCAATTCTTTTACCATTGCAGCTGTTACTGCCATAATAGGGACCTCCCTAAGAGTGTAAGTATTTTAAAAAAAGGGCGGTGATAGGCTTAAGTGCCTTCAGACCACCCTTTTCCTGTTACGTTCGTTTATGTCGATTAAGCCGTTGTTTGTTCGCCTTGGTTAGCTTCGATCACAGCGTCGGCCATTTTACCGGTCAGCAATTTAACAGCGCGGATCGCGTCGTCATTACCTGGGATAACATAATCGATTTCGTCCGGATCGCAGTTCGTATCAACGATACCTACGATTGGGATACCAAGTTTGCGAGCTTCTGCAACCGCAATACGCTCTTTGCGTGGATCAATGATGAACAGGGCGCTAGGCAGGCCTTTCATGCCTTTGATGCCGCCGAGGAATTTATCGAGGCGATCTTTTTCCTTGTTCAGGATGATAACTTCTTTCTTAGGAAGAAGTTCGAACGTGCCGTCCTGCTCCATTTTTTCAAGCTCTTTAAGACGGTTGATACGTTTTTGAATCGTTTGGAAGTTGGTCAGCGTGCCGCCGAGCCAGCGTTGGTTGATGTAGAACATGCCGCAACGTTCCGCTTCTTCTTTAACGGAGTCTTGAGCTTGTTTTTTGGTGCCTACGAACATGATCGTACCGTTCTCAGCAGAGACCGATTTAACGAAGTTGTAAGCTTCCTCAACCTTTTTAACCGTTTTTTGTAGATCGATAATGTAAATGCCGTTTCTTTCAGTGAAGATGTATTTGTCCATTTTCGGGTTCCAACGACGGGTTTGGTGACCGAAGTGTACCCCAGCTTCTAGAAGCTGCTTCATGGAAATTACTGCCATCCTCACACACCTCCTCAATAAAATGGTTTTAGTGTAATGCTCCTCCGACAGCCGCATCTCCGTATAAAACTCGCCGTGCGCAAGGCCCGGACAAGCACCGTTATACGAATTAACTGTCGTGTGTTTTTAACACCGTCAATAACTATACCACAAGTCGCATACGGGATGCAACAGCGTTTGGAGACAACTTTCGGCAAGATTTTTAATCCGCGGGAAGGCACCGGCCGGGCGTTATCATGATTCCCTTCCGCACGCAAAATAAGACCCTCGCGCAATGCAAGAGCCCCATTTTTATTCCGGCTTGCTGGTCAGATTCTGAATGATCTCGTCCAGCGTCGGTTTGCCTGTAAATTTATGAACGCCCGACTTGATCTTACCCGTTGCCGCCTTAGCCGCCATCGCCTGCTCAAATTGCTCCTGGCTTTCGACTAACCCGCTCACGGAAACGATTTTGGCCACCTGGCTGGACTTCATTCCCGGTGCGATGTAGACGGCGGTTATTTGAGGCTTCGCCGAAGGAGCGGGCTGGGCGGACGGTGCTTTCGCTTTCTCCGCCTCCAACTGCTTTTGCAGTTCCTGTTCATGCTGCTCTTTCGTGAAGACGGGCTGGTTTTTGTCAAAAACCTGGTAGTACTTCCCGGCTTCGGTTTTCAGCTTGTTCATGTCCATCTGTTCGATGGAAACGGCCGAATTCCGCGACAACGGCTGGACCGGCTGGGCCGCCGATATCATCAACTGAAGAAGAGCCGAGCCCGCGATCATGCCGATGCCGATTCCGGCCAGCAGCGTTTTATTTACTTTCATCGGAATGTCCCTCCCGTTTGGCCAGCTGCATGATCAGCATGACTTCCCCTTTGTTCATCCCGAGCTGTTTGGCGATCTGCTCCGTGGATCTTCCCTGGTCATGCAGCTCAAAAAGAGCGGCATACCGGGCGCGCACGGAGAGCTCCGGCTCCGTTCGGGGAGCTTCCTGCGGCTGAACAGATGCGGCAGCATCTGCGGCCGCGAACTCCTCCGTCTGCGTAAGACGGGGCGTTGGCAGTGCAGATTCGTGCGTCTGAACGGCAGGCTCCGCGTAGACATGAGGTTCCGTGCTCCGGGACCCGTGCCGGGAAAGATCCGGCGCGGACTGGCGGCCGGCCTGCACCGCCGCCCCGCTTCCGTCCACGCTGCGGCGCTCCAGAACTTCAAGCCTGGCGGTCAATTTGGCGACCTCGAGCTTGTGCTCCCTCTGCGTCTCTTTGAACAGGTCGATGAGCGCCTGGTTCTGCTGCTCAAGATCGGACGCAAAGTGAGCCATGCTCTCTTCCAGCTCTTTCACGAGCTGGGCCGAAGGCCCCTGCCCGCCTCTTTTTGCAGCCGAACGGGGAATCACTCCCGCAAACACCACAATCACGAGGCCGAGGAGAACAATCATCTGCCAAGGTTCCATTTTAACATCACCTGTACTTTCAAATCTTCCTTTATAGACTCAAGTCGATATGCGAGCCTTTAAAAGGGTGAACCGCCTTTGGCGGCTCCGCTTCTTGAGACGGAGGAGCCTTCTTCTGCTGCCGGCCCCGTCCGCCCTGACCGCCGTTCTGCCGGCCCTCTTTGCGGATTTGAGCCTCTTCGCTCTCTCCGATTTTCTCGCTGGCTTTCCGGTTATGTTCGGCGTTCTTCTCATTTTCCGCCCCCAACAGGACCTGATCCATCTCGGGTTTGTGGTTCAACTGCTGCTGCCGGATGCCGGCCTGATCGTTCTTGTGAACCGCGAACTGCAAATCGACCGGTTTCATATCCATAAAAGTTCCACCTCGTCATTATCGCTGGTTATTGGCTTGACCGGGAAGCCTTTACTTAGGCATATAGGCGCTGTGCCCGATATCGCCTGCAACAAGCTGGAACACGACATGGCTCATCGGATCTTTGATGAACTTCGTGTAGCGGCCGATCACGATTTTGGCTCCTCCGTATACGGTAGAGATCACTTCTACGCTAGAGCGTTCGCTGTCTTCGAGCGATTTCTCCATTTCAAAAATCCGTTCACGGAGCTCACGCTGTTCTTCTCCGGCCTGGCGCTTTGTATGATTCAGCTTAATTCGCAGCGCTACTTTGTCCGGTCCGAGCTGGCCGGACGCTGCCAACTGGTCCAGCAAAATAAGGGCTTTGTCCGTCTTGGACTGATTATCCGCAAGCGCTTTGAGCTGGGAACGAAGCTGAATCAATTCATTGCGAAGCTCCGGCAGCACCCCCACCTCGATTGCAGTCGTATTGGAGAGGGAATTTCCGATCGTTCTGGCGATAACCTTCTCCCCGGCCTGAACGGTTCCGCCCACGATCAGCCCTTTGGGCCCGTTGCAAGCGACGGTTTTACCCGCACGTATTGTCGAATGAAGAATACTTTGGGAAACGGTAATCGTATCCGCCGCTTCTACTGTCGCATCCTGGATAAAAGAAGATTTCACGTTCTTCCCGGCCCGGATTACGGCTTTGTTCCTGCCCACGATACCGGCGGTTATTTCAACGGAACCGCTCGCTTCGAGTTCGGCCGCTTCCACACCGCCGACTATACGGATATCCCCGGAAGCTTTGATCTTGAAACCGGGGCTCACGTTTCCGCGAATGACGACAGTTCCGACGAAATCGATGTTACCCGTCCGGTAATCCACGTCTCCGTTCACCTCGTATACGGGGAACACGTTTACTTTGTTCCGGTCCGTGTAGGTGACGAGTCCGTCGATAGCGGCATAAATGGCGTTCTCCTCGTTATCCGTTACGACGTTTTTTCCCAGTTTAAACCTGGCTTCCTTGCCTTCGCGTGCCGGCAGCGGCTCCCCGGTTACGGCTTTGCCGGGTGTTCCTTCGGTCGGGGGAACCTTTTTGCCGATGATCTGGCCTTTTCTGATATTGTTCAAGGTGGATACTTCTTTGAGATCGACGCGTCCGTCTTCCGTCTCGACAGGCTTATGCGTATCGTTGTTGCGCCCGTACAAATAATCGACGTATCCGTCGGTTCCGTTAACGGGGCGGGTGCCTTGGGCGATCACGGTTTCGGCGAGCAGATAAGGCTGAGGATCTATCGCTATGCGGAGCAGCGCCTCCGTATCGAGTCCATGAACGATGCTGTTCGCTCTGGCCAATCCTTGAAGCTCGTCAAACGTGACCGTAAAATCATCTCCGACATCGGCAAACTTCAGCAAGGATGTCAACTTATCGTCCGTGACGGAAATCCTAATGATTTGGTCCAACTCCAAAATCCGGTCCATCCTGTATCGACAACCTTTCCCGGCAACTTCTATTTTTCAAACAACTGAACTTTATATCGACTCAAAACTCCTCTTAATCGCAGCATGGCTTTGGAATGAAGCTGAGAAATGCGGGAAGGCGACAAACTCATCACTTCCGCAATCTCGCTCAGGGAAAGTTCTTCGAAATAAAACAGGGAAACGACGATCCGTTCTTTCTCCGTTAATTTCTCTATCGCCCGCGCAAGAGTTTCTTTGAGGTAAAATTCGTTAACTGTAAATTCCGGATTTTTGGCACGCTCGTCCACCAGAAGCGAAAGCCGGGTTTCGGATTCTTCTTCACGAATCGGTTCGTCTATGGAACAAATGGAGGTTACGGCGATTTCCTGAAGCATATGCTGAAACTCGTCCTCCGTAACCTGGAGATAATCGCTGATCTCTTCATCCGTCACGGTCCGAAGATACTTCTGCTCCAGCTTCTGATACGCTTCCTCGACTTTCTTGGCCTTCTCACGTACGGAACGGGGAACCCAATCCCCTTGTCTGAGGCCGTCGATAATGGCCCCGCGTATGCGCCAGGACGCGTAAGTTTCGAACTGCAGACCGCGTTCGTAGTCAAACTTCTCGACGGCGTCGATCAGACCCATGATTCCGAAGCTTCCCAGGTCTTCCTTGGAAACGTTCTTGGGGAGACCAATCGCCAAACGGCCCGATACGTATTCGACAAGAGGCAGGTACGTTTCAATCAGCGTTTGCTTGGCTTCTCTGGAACCGCCCTGCTTCCACTGTCTCCACGTATCGAAATGCGCCAGATTAGGTTTTTTATCAATCATGGCTGTACACCGTCCTTATTCTTCAGACATTTGACGAAGGGCTCTGACCGATTGCTCGGTGTCAGGTTGCTTCCGGGTAACTAGCTTCGTGGGCAGCAGCGGCGCAAATTCCGCTTCCTCCCTGTCCACTCCGTCCTCCGCTTTCTGCGCGGTTTCGTCGGGAGTAGTCAAATCGAGATGCTGGCCGAGATTCTTGTTTGGAGAGGGCCCTTCTGCGGCGGCCGCTGCCGTTTCATTTACGACAGGACTGTTAGCGGATAGGAGCAGGCCCATAATAAACCGAAAGCCGAAAGTGACGGCAAATAAAATGACAAAACTGTAAACGCTTCGCAGCAGCGTGGTCAGCCAAACGTTGCTGCCCAGCGAAAGGAGAAAGGTGAGGACAAAGGAGACGGCACCGACTATGAAATTCCAGCGAATCGTTCCCGCCATCTCTACAAATCCTTCAAGCCGTGCTGTACGCTTCGAATCGTCAGCACGCCCGTATCGCAGTTAAGTTCAATCGTTCTTCCATAGTTCTGGCCCGTATCTTCACCTTTGACTCGGATCTTGTATCTGACCAACATTTCTTTGCAAGCCTCTACATTACGAGGTCCAATTCGCATCGTATCGCCCCCTCCGGCAAAAGCGAACATCTGAGCTCCTCCTGCCAGTTTCGCTTCCATCCGATTTATTGAGGCACCAAGACGGGTCATCCGGTCGATCAATTCGGGAATGGCGGTATCCGCATATTTAGCAATGTTGACGGTGCCTTCTCGGGCGATTTCGGATGTCGGCAGCATGACGTGCGCCATTCCGCCGACTTTGGCAAAGTCATCGAATAAGGTAAGCCCGACGCAGGAACCGAGTCCCGTCGTTTTAAGCACGCCCCCCGGCATGCCGACATTAAGATCCGCCATACCGACTTTAATGATCGTCTGTTGATTCATGTGCCTCTACCCCTAGTGCCGCAAATAATTTCCCAAACGATTCCGGGTCCGGAATAAGGAAGAAGTTTCCTTGTACTTCTTCGTTTCCTTCCAGAAACTTCGTGTCAATCAGCAGTGCCTGATCCCCCATCTCCCCGAACTGCAGCAAGCCGTAACTTAAAATGGCTCCCGCCATATCAATGGCCAGGGAAGGTACGGTCGGGGACATAGACAACCGAGTAAAATCGGCCAGCGAGGACAAGTACGATCCCGCCAAAATGTTCCCGATTTCGTTTAATGCCGAAATTTCCAGTTCCGTATACTCACCGCTGTCGGAAAGCTCCATCCCGATCAGGGAAAACAGCATCCGTTTGGCGGATTCGAGATTCAGAATAAAAAACATATTGCCCGGAGCATCCCCGACCACCCGCAGAAAAATAGCGAGTACGACTTCCTCCGCTCCGCCCACGATTTCAGGGATCTCCTCGAAAGGAAGAACCATAACTTTCGGAACGAGCATATCCACAGGCTTGTCCAGCAGGGTAGACAGAGCAGTGGCCGCATGACCGGCACCGATGTTGCCGATTTCCTTAAGTACATCCAATTGATAATCCGCCAACTGCCTGAACGTATCCACTTGCTTAGGCCTCGATCTTTTCCAATTGGATGACTTCGTCCCTGTTCAAAACCTGTTCCAGGTTCATCAGGACCAGGAGACGGTCTTCTCCGATTTTAGCGATGCCGTGCAGATATTTCGCCTTGATACCGCCGACAACTTCGGGAGGATTCTCGATATTGTCTTCGTTCAAGTCAATAACGTCGTTAGCGGAATCTACAATAAGCCCTACTTCGAGGTCGTTAACCGCTACGATGATCACACGGGTATTATCCGAATACGGGGTTTCCGGAAGCCCGAAGCGGGAGCGGAGATCGATAACCGGCACGACCACGCCTCTGAGGTTAATAACGCCTTTGACGAAAGCGGGCGTTTTCGGAACGCGGGTCATCGGCTGCATCCGCTCGATCGTTTTGACCTTATCCACTTCTACTCCGTATTCCTCATGTGCCAGCGCAAATACGATAATTTTTTTATCTTCAGCCATTTGAACGGCCTCCCCTGCCTGATTTATTTAATGAGTTCATTCGTATCGAGAATCAATGCGACCTGACCGTCGCCGAGAATGGTCGCTCCCGAAATCGCGAACAGCTTTGTAAAGTATTTACCCAATGTTTTCAAGACGATCTCCTGTTGACCGATAAACTCCTCCACCATAAGCGCCGCCATTTTCTCGCCTTTGCGTACAACCACAACTTCGGTTTCAGTCTCATCGGCTTCACTGTAGTCGGGAATATCGAGTACGGAGCTCAGCGAAACGAGCGGAATCATGCTGCCTCTGAAATCGATCATCCGGTTTCCTTGCACGGAACGGACTTGCGCCTGCTGGATAAGGGCCGTCTCCACAATCGAAGAAAGCGGGATCGCATATTTCTCGCTGCCGATCTTGACCAGCATAGCCGAGATGATCGAGAGCGTAAGAGGAAGCTTGATCGAGAAGATCGAACCGCTGCCCGGATTGGATTCGACATGAATATGTCCTCCGAGCGAGTGGATTTTCGTTTTTACAACGTCCAAGCCTACCCCGCGGCCGGAAATGTCCGAGATTACGTCCGCGGTACTGAAACCGGATGCGAATAGCAGCTGATCGATATCGGAATTGCTCATTTTGTCCGCCATTTCAGGCGCGACAATCCCTTTCTTCACTGCGGTCGCAAGCACTTTCTCCCGGTTAATGCCGTTACCGTTGTCTTCGATCTCGATAAAGACGTTGTTCCCGCTGTGATAAGCGCGGAGATGAACGGTTCCGCTCTCGCTTTTGCCCTTCGCCACACGCTGGGTCACGGTTTCGAGCCCGTGGTCAACCGCGTTGCGAAGGAGATGCACGAGCGGATCGCCGATTTCGTCGATTACCGTGCGGTCCAGCTCGGTTTCTGCGCCGGTTATGACGAGATCGACTTTTTTGTCCAGCGACTTGGCGATATCCCGGATCATCCGCGGGAACCGGTTAAAGACCGTATCGACCGGCACCATCCGCAGCTTGAGAACGATATTCTGCAAATCGCTGCTGACCCGGGCCATATGCTCGACCGTCTCCGTCAGCTCATTGCGCTTGATTTCGCTTGCCAGCTGCTCCAGGCGGACCCGGTCGATGAGCAGTTCGCTGAAGAGATTCATCAGGGAATCCAGACGTTCGATATCTACCCGAATGGTACGGGTTCCCACAGGCCCGCCGCCTGCAGCCGCTGCCGGTTTGGCAGCTCCGCCGGTTTCCTTGGCCGGCGCCGCTTTGGCTGCCGGAGCGGGTGCTGCAGCCGCTGCAGCCTGGGCTTCACCCGCCCTGACCTCCGCCTGGGCTGCGCCGCTTCCCGTCATCTCGTCCAGCGTTTCGCGATCGAGTACGATGATCTGTACATGCTCGATTTCGGAGACATTCGAAATTTCTTTCTCCAGATCGGCTTTCTCGACGTTAGCTATGTAATACACGGAGAAGGTACGGTCGAATTTCTCCTGTTCGATCTCCTGAACGGAAGGCGTCGCTTTGATGACTTCCCCGGAACGCTCCAAAATTTCGAACACCATGTAAGCACGGGCCGCTTTCAGTACGCAATCTTCCCGGACGGTGACCTCGACATAAAACACCTGCATGTTGGCGTCAATCGATTGCTGGAGAACCGAGAGCTGGAATTGGTCCAGCGCAATAACGCTTTCTTCCTGGCCTTCCGCTCCGGCGCCTCCGGCGGATGGAGCGGATTTGAGATAATCCCCGCTTACAATGGATTTCAATGCGGTGACAATAGCCGTAACATCGGCCTTGCCCGTTCCGCCCTGAACGATATCCTCGACCATCGAATCGAGAGCGTCCAAACTTTGGAAAAGACTGTCGAAAATGAAGGGGTCCATTTTCAGTTTCAAGTTACGAACCAAGTCCAGAACGTTTTCCATTTCGTGAGTCAACGAAGCGAGATCTTCGAATCCCATCGTCGCGGACATGCCTTTAAGTGTGTGTGCCGAGCGGAAAATATTATGAACGATATCTATGTTGTCGGGACTGTTTTCCAGGCTGAGCATGTTGTCATTTAGAGCCTGCAGATGTTCTTTCGATTCGTCGATGAACATCGATAAATATTGGTTCAACTCCACAGAACTGCACCTCCGTCAATTTAACGAGTACTTTCTTTAGCGGCTGCCGTTTTTATCCGTCACCCGTTCGACAAGCTTCGGAGCGATATCCCCCAAAGGAAGGACAAACATGGCGGCTCCGTTCTCCACCGCGACTCGCGGCATGCCGTATACGACGCATGTCTCTTCGGATTCGGCAATCGTGGTCGCCGCTCCGTCCTTTCGGAGTTCTCCGATCGTTCTCGCTCCGTCACTGCCCATCCCTGTCATAATAACGGCGTGCCGGATCAGCTCTTTTAAGGGAAGAAGGGATTGGAAAAGCTTGTCTACGGAAGGACGGTGTCCGGATACCGGCTCGCTTTTGCTCAAAGAAATCCGGTATTTCTTGTCGTCGGCCCTGACCACGGTCATGTGCAGTCCGCCGGGAGCGACATATGCCGTACCGGGTTCGAGCACCTGGGCTTCCTCCGCTTCCACGACCCGAACCGCACATTGGTCGTTAAGGCGCTGAGACAGCGACTTGGTGAAATTCGGAGGCATATGCTGGACGATAAGAACAGGGGCCGGAAAATCCGCCGGCAGGCCGCTCAGTACCTTCTGCAGCGCTCTGGGTCCACCGGTCGATGTGCCGATCGCCACGAGATCCCGAAAACCTTTCGAACTGCCAGTGCCGACACCGCTCGCGGGCTTCCCCGTTTCTTGCGTCGCAGCAGTTCTCTTGGGAATCTCCGCTGCCGACGGCGGCCTCACGAACGGAGCGGACGGCTGAACGAAGCGTTCGGGCCGTTTCGCCGGTTCTATCGGAGGCTGCGGCTGCATGCGTGTTTTGACCGCAATCCTCAGCTTCTCATGCAAAAGCTGCTTGACCTTGAATAAATCCAGCGAAATCGAACCGGACGGCTTCCGGATAAAATCGATCGCGCCGAGTTCAAGGGCCCGGATCGTTTCAACCGCTCCCGACATAGTCAGCGAACTCAGCATAATAACGGGAGTCGGAGTGGCGGCCATAATGCGTTCCAGCGCTTCCAGCCCGTTCATTTCAGGCATTTCAATATCCATCGTAACCGCGTGCGGTTTCAGCTCTTGTGTCTTGACTACGGCTTCCGCACCGTTCTTTGCGACGGCTACAACACGGAAATTGGGGTCTTCTTCGATCAGATCCGTAATGATCTTCCTCATGAACACCGAATCGTCGACTACCAGAATACGGTACGGCTCCATAGGGTCCCTCCTGAATTGGCTCTAGATGTGAATATATTAGCGGCCGATCAGCCGGCTGAGGAAACCTTTAAATCCGCCGGTTGAATCTGCTTTGGGCTGCTGGCCCAGAAATTGATCGACAAGGACATTCATACTTTTGGCGGCAGGAGAATTCGGATAAGCAATCGTAAAAGGTGTCTGCTCCTTAACGGCCCGGGATACATGCTGATCGTCTTCCACGAATCCGAGTGTCTGGAGTTCGACGGACAGAAAGCGGCGGGCCACCATGGCGATCTTCTCGGCCGTTTCCTTTGCCTCCCGGCTGTGAGCGGCCCGGTTGACCACGAGCTTGAAGTGCACATCGGGATCTTCGCTACGAACCATTTTAATGAGCGCATACGCATCCGTAATGGACGTGGGCTCCGGCGTCGTAACCACGAGCGTTTCCTGGGCAGCGGCTATGAATCGCTGGGTTTCTTTGGAAAGCCCGGCTCCCGTATCGAACAGGATAAAATCGGCCATTCCGCCAAGCTCCTGAATCTGGTCGGTAAAAGAATCCGCTTCGGAGTCCGACAGCCTCACCAGATCGTAAAGCCCCGACCCCCCTGCGATAAACTGCAGGCCTTTGGGTCCAGTCTGAACGAGCTCCCCGATCGTTTTTTCTCCTTTAATTAAATGAAGGAGGTTTGCTTTGGAGGAAATCCCCATGAGCACGTCAATGTTGGCAAACCCGATGTCGGCATCGAAAATGAGTGTCTTGTATCCCCGGGCCTGCAGGCAGAGAGCAAAATTCAAGGTGAAATTCGATTTGCCTACCCCGCCCTTGCCGCTTGTGACGGTAATAATCCGCGTCTTTCGCTCCGGCTGTCCGGTTAGCGCGGATCCCGGGGACGGCGTATCCTTCTCGTGCCTAAGGCGGATCAGTTTACGCAGTTCCTGGGCCTGGTCACTCATACGAGTAACCCTCCAGCACCGCATCGACAATCCGGTTCTCGTCCGCTACCATGATGTCATCGGGTACGTTCTGTCCGTCCGTCACGTAGGAAAGTCGGATCGGGAATTCATCCAGCAAATTCAGCATGGCGCCGTAAGAATACGTTTCATCCATTTTGGTAAAAAGGACTTTATCTACTTTAAACTTGGAAAAGTTAGCGGTAATGGCTTTCATGTCGCTGTACTTCGACGTAAGGCTCAGCACCAGAATCGTTTCGCTCGGCCCTTGGTGCCTTATCAGCGTATTGAGTTCGGATACGTACATCTCGTTGCGGAAATTGCGTCCGGCCGTATCCATGAAGACCACGTCGGCCTCCCTCAAATTGTGCAGAGCCCTCGTCAGATCGGCCGGGGAAAACACCACTTCCACCGGAACGTCCAAAATATTCGCATACGTGCGAAGCTGTTCGATCGCGGCAATCCGGTAGGTGTCGGAAGTGATCAGCCCGACTTTGCGGCGCTGCTTCAACACCTGATCGGCGGCCAGCTTTGCGATCGTCGTCGTCTTGCCGACACCGGTCGGTCCGACGATATGGACGATCTTGGAGTCCGCCGAGATCGGCTTGCCCTGCGGCGGCGGGAACAGCGCAAGCATCCGCTTGCGGACCGCTTCCGCCGCCTGCCGCGCTTCCGACTCGTCGGCCGAGGCGGCAAGATCTCTTCTGGCGCTTTCGATCAGCTGCCGGACCAAGTCCGGCTGTACTTCCTGCGCCAGCAGATGCTCCTCCAGCCTCCCCCATACGGGCGGCAGCTGGGGCTGTGCGGATGGCCGGGCAAGACCGGCCATCATGGTCTTGAGATGCTGGAGTTCAGCCAGCATCAGGTCTTCGCGGGCCGCGCTCTGCGCAGCGGCCGCTTCTGCCGCCGCCTCCGCGCGGGAGGCGGCCAGTGCGGCGCGCAGCGCCTCGGCCTGTTCGTCGGCGAAGCCGCCGCTCTGCGGCGCTGCGGCAGCCGGCTCGGGCGGAGCTTCCGCCTTCGGCGGAACAGGCGGAGCCGCTTGGGCCGGCAGGCTCTGCCGCTGTTCGGCGGCCGGCCTTGTCTGCGCGTAAGCGGCTGCGGCAGCCGCCGGAGAGCGCTGCGGAATGACGGGCAGCGCTTCCTCTGCGGCCGGGCTGCCGCTCGTACGGTCGATGACCGCGGGAGATGGCTGCGAGGACCGCTGGCCCGGTACCTCATGTTGGTCCGAGCCTGCTCCCCTCACTGCGCTTGACGACTGCCCATCGACAGAAGCCGCGGAAGTCTCAGAACCGGACTTGACGTCCAAGGTCTCTTCTTTTTTGAGAAGGCTTGTCTCCCTTGCGGTCAACGCCTCGGCAGCGCCGGTTCCGTAAGTCGGAACCGCTTCATTTTGCAAGGCGGATTGTCTGAGCAGAAGTTCCGCAAATTCTCTCTGCCTCTGCTCCTGCTCTTTATTGGTACGGGGCTGATCGGCCGACTTCTCCGCTTCTTCCTGCCGCGCTTTGGCAACAGCGGTTACCGCTGCGGCGGCGGCCGCTTTAGAGGACGGACGGGCCTGAGCGCCGCCTTCAAGAGCGTTTTTACCGGAACCGGTTTGACCTTCCTCGAGAGCTGCAATCACTTCAATGCGTTTTTTTCCGAAGAGTCCCAAAAACCCGCCGGTCTTCACTTCTTTCGTGCTTAAAATAACGGCATCCTTACCGAGATCGGTTCGGATTTTATGAAGAGCGTCCGGCATTGAATCGACAATGTAACGTTTCACTCTCACAAGTTGACAACTCCCATGCTTTGAATTTCTACACTCGGTTCAAGCTCGCTGTAAGACAAAACCGGAATGTCCTGCATGGTACGTTCCAAAAGCTGGCGCAAATACATACGGATCGTCGGTGAAGCCAGGATAACCGGCTGGTGGCCGGACTGAACCATTTTACTCACCTGTTCACCCAGCTTGTGATAAATGACCTGCGAGGAAGACGGGTCGATAGCCAGATAAGATCCCTGATCCGTCTGCTGAACGGAATCCGCGATTTTTTTCTCCAGCCCCGGTCCTACGGTAATGACGCGGAGCGAATCCTGCGGAGACGAGTACTGCAGCGTGATCTGCCTCGAAAGAGACTGCCGCACATACTCCGTCAAAATATCCGGATCTTTGGAGTAAGGTCCGTAATCCGCCAGCGTTTCCAGGATGGTAACCAAATCGCGTACGGAAATTTTTTCCCGGAGCAGTTTCACAAGCACTTTCTGCACGTCGCCGATGGACAGGACATTCGGAATCAAATCGTCCACGAGAGCCGGGTACGCTTCTCTGACGTTGTCGATAAGCGTCTTGGTTTCTTGACGTCCCAGAAGCTCGTGGGCGTGCTTCTTGATGATTTCCGTGAGATGAGTAGCGACTACGGAAGGCGGGTCCACTACGGTGTATCCGGACAATTCCGCCCGCTCTTTGGTCATCTCATCGATCCACAGGGCCGGCAGTCCGAACGCAGGTTCGGTCGTCTCGATTCCCGTGACGGATTCGTCTTCGAATCCCGGGCTCATGGCCAAGTAGTGGTTAAGCAGCAATTCGCCGCCCGCAACCGTATTGCCTTTAATTTTGATGATATACTCGTTAGGCCGAAGCTGAATATTATCGCGGATCCGGATAACCGGAACCACGATACCGAGTTCCAGCGCACATTGTCTGCGGATCAGAATAATGCGGTCGAGCAAATCTCCGCCCTGCTGGGCATCGGCCAACGGAATGAGCCCGTAACCGAATTCGAATTCGATCGGATCCACCTGCAGCAGGCTGATCACGCTTTCCGGACTCCGTACTTCTTCAATCTGCTGTTCTTCCACCATCTGTTCTTCCTCAACCTGTTTCCGGTTCAAGTTCTGCTGCATCTTCCGTGCCGCGAAAACGAGTAGAACCGCAATAGGAATGGTCGTATACCAATGGATCGGCGTGAAAATTCCCAGAAAGGCAATCGTTCCCGCCACGATGTACAGCAGCTTCGGATAAGCGGTCAACTGACCGACGATATCGTTGCTGAACGTTCCTTCCGAAGAAGCGCGCGTAACGATAATACCGGAAGCGGTTGAAATGAGCAGGGCCGGGATCTGACTGACCAGCCCGTCACCGATGGTAAGAATCGAATACGTATGTCCGGCTTCTCCGAACGACATGCCTTTCATCGAAATCCCGATGATCAGTCCGCCGACCAGGTTGATCAGCAGGATGATAATGCCGGCAATCGCGTCTCCTTTGACGAATTTACTCGCTCCGTCCATGGCTCCGTAGAAGTCGGCTTCGCGTTCTACTTTTCTGCGGCGCTCTCGCGCCTGCTGCTCATTGATCATGCCGGCGTTCAAATCGGCGTCGATACTCATCTGCTTGCCGGGCATCGCATCCAGGGTAAAGCGAGCCGCTACTTCGGCTACGCGCTCCGAACCTTTCGTGATGACGATAAACTGCACGATAACCAGAATAAGAAACACGATAAATCCGACTACGATATTACCCGCCGCCACGAAGTTACCGAACGTCTCGACCACGGCTCCCGCTTCGGCATGAGCCAGAATATTTCTAGCCGTCGAAACGTTAAGAGCCAAGCGGAACAAGGTCGTCACAAGCAGCAGGGCCGGGAAAATGGAAAACTGCAGAGCTTCCTGCGTGTTCATCCCGACCAGAATAATCATCAGCGAGATCGTAATGTTTATGATGAGCAAAAAATCGAGGAGGGCGGTTGGAATCGGCACCACCATCATCAAAATAATCCCGATTACCCCGATCAGTACAACTAAATCTTTTGGTTTCATGTACGGCCCCCCTTTCTACGCGTTCTTCACTTTGCCCTTAATTTTGTATACATAAGCCAGCACTTCGGCTACGGCCTGGAACAGATCGCCCGGAATCGACTCTTCCAGATCGACCTGAGCGTAAAGCGCCCGTGCAAGCGGCTTGTTTTCCATAATCATAATGCCGTGTTCCTTCGCAATTTCACGTATTTTCAAAGCCACGTGATCCGTCCCTTTCGCAACCACCTTAGGGGCCTGCATATTGGCCGAATCATACCGGATGGCCACCGCGAAATGCGTCGGGTTTGTAATAATGACATCCGCCGTTGGAATCTCCTGCATCATCCTCTGCATGGCCATTCGGCGTTGTTTTTCGCGAATCTTCCCTTTAATAAGGGGATCGCCTTCCATTTTCTTATATTCGTCTTTGATGTCCTGCTTGGACATCCGTATGCTTTTCTCGAATTCATACTTCTGGTACAGGTAATCGAACAAGGCAAGCACGACCAGAATTAAAGCGATTTTCATGCCCAACATCAGCGTCAGCGACCATATATAATGAAGCGATTTTTCCAGCGGTACATGACTAAGGCTGAGAAGCTGCGTTTTCTCGTCCCACAGCGTCATATAAACAACGATTCCGATCACGCTCATTTTCAGCATGGACTTTAAAAAGTCAACGGCCGAACGCATCGAAAATATTTTTTTGAACCCCTCGATGGGATTCAGTTTGCTCAATTTCATTTTGAGCGGATCGCCTGTAAAAAGTATTCCGATCTGAAGGTAGTTTCCCGCCAGTGCAATGACCATCGTCAAGATCAAGATGGGAGCCAGCATAACCAGAAAATGAATTAACAGCCGGTAAAATAACATCCGCACATTCGCCATGGTCACATCCATCAACAAATCGTGCCTCAGCGTACCCGAGAACAGATCCATCAGACGTTCCTTCATAAATCCGCCGATCATGTAAAACGATAAAAATGAAAAAAACAGGATAAAAGCAGCAGGCAGCTCCATACTTTTCGCCACTTGGCCTTTTTTACGGGCGTCCTGCCTCTTTTTCGGTGTCGCCGGTTCCGTCTTCTCTTGCGAGAACAACTGCAGGTCCAGCTTCAAACGGAGCGGTTCCATACGTATCCTTTCCTTTCCCGTACAGGTGCTACGGTGTTTCAAGCGCTTTGCCGGCCACTAGGTTAAGCAGCTTTTGCATCGCTTCGAACATCCGGTCGAACAATTGGTGAAACAAACCGATCAACTCGGGCATTAACAGGGCGATCAGGAAAAACCCGATGATGATCTTCAGCGGCACCCCGACTACGAAAATGTTGAATTGGGGAGCGACACGCGTCAGTAAACCCAAACCGAGGTCCGTCAAAAACATCGCTGCGACAACGGGAGCCGCCAACTGCATCGACAGAGAGAAAACACTCGAGAAAGTTTTCACCAGAAATTCGGTAATCTGTCCCCCGTAGAGCTGGGCAAACAAATTGTTGGACAGTGGAATCCATTCATAGCTGTTCATAATACCCTGCAGCATAAAATGGTGACCGTTGAAGCTTAGCAGCAGCAGCATGGCAAGCATGTACTTCAAATTGCCCATCAAGGGTACGGTAGTTCCCGACATCGGATCGATCACATTGGCCATCCCGAGTCCGATCTGCATATCGATAAAGGAACCCGCGATTTGTACGGCCGTAAAAAATAGATAGGCGATAAAACCGAGCAGCAGGCCGACGATTATTTCCCGGATGACCAGCAGTACATACTGCGCGTCCATCGGAACCAGCTGGGACGTCCCTTGAGCCGCCGTCACGATCAGAGTCAGAAATAAAGCGAGTCCGATTTTGAACATACTGGGCACATTTCGGGACGAAAACAGCGGTACGACGACAAGGAACGAGGTCATTCGACAAAAAATCAGCATAGCGTTGGGTAAAAGTTGAACCAAAAGCTCCATGGCCGCCTACCCGATATATTGATGAAGATTGTTGAATAAATTGAATGTAAAGTCGACCAGCGTGTTCAAAATCCAGGGTCCGAAAATTAAGACTGACAGCAGAACCGCCACGATTTTCGGCACGAATGCAAGCGTCTGCTCCTGAATTTGAGTCGTAGCCTGAAAGATACTGATGATAAGACCGACCGCCAGGGCGATCACCAGCATCGGAGCGCTGGCTTTCAGCACCGTATAGACCGCTTCGCCGGCCAGCTTAATGATAAATTGCGAACTCATGTTAGGCGACCTCCAGCTTCCGCGTTCATGTACTGTAACTGAGGAGCAGCGATTTAACGACCAGATACCAACCGTCCACCAGAATAAACAGCAGGATTTTGAACGGCAGCGATATCATAACGGGCGGCAGCATCATCATCCCCATAGCCATCAGCGTACTGGCGATAACCATATCGATAACCAGAAAAGGAATAAAGATCATGAAACCCATTTGAAACGCCGTTTTCAGCTCGCTGATGGCATAAGCCGGAACGAGGGCTGTCAGCGGTGTATCTTCGACTCCTTTAGGAGCCTCCGCTTTCGTATAATCCAGGAAAAGCTTTAAATCTTTAGGCCGGGTATGATTCCACATGAACTGCTTGATGGGAACGGACGCTTTTTGAAGAGCCTGCGTCTGATTCAATTCCCCTTTCATGTAGGGCTGAACGGCCGTATCGTTGATCTGCCCAAGGGTCGGGGCCATGATAAACAGGGTGAGAAACAGGGCCAGTCCGATCAATACCTGGTTGGGCGGCATCTGCTGCGTCCCTAGAGACGTACGCACGAAACCCAGCACAATGACGATTCTCGTAAAGCTGGTCATCAGAATCAGAAACGAAGGCGCCAGACTCAGAACCGTTAACAGCAAAATGACGCTAATCGTGCTTGAGGCTCCGGAAGCTCCGCTTCCCGAATCTACGTTGAAGCTAATGCCGGGAATCGGATTTTGCGGGTCCGGGGCGGCATAAGCCGTATTCCCTGCCCATCCCATGAACACAAGTAAAGCAAGCAGAATAATAAGAGTTCCTTTATTTTTGCTCATTTGACTTCAACCGATCTTGTTCGTTTTCTTCCTGCAGCCATTCTTCTACGCTTTTGTTGCGCTGGGCGACATTCTGCAGTTTGTCCTGAAAGACCTGGTGAAAATTCGGCGAAATCTCTTCTTCCACCACGTTGTTTTCACCCGGCTTCTTGCGTATTTTTTCAAGCCATTTGCCGACTGTAATAAATTCCGTTGCCGCCCGGGTCTGTGCCGTGATCTGCTCTTTCAGCCTCGCCGCCTCGCCCGCATCGGCTATTTTCTCGAGTAGCTGGATGTTATCTCCAACTCCGACGATGTACAGCGAATCACCGATTTCGACGACTTGGATCGATTTGTTTTGGCCGAGCGGCACCCCACCCAGCGACTGCATGGCACGTCCGAAGCGGAATCCGCTTTTTTTCGACAACATCTTCATAATGCCGTAAAAAAGACCGATGATAAGAAGGAGAAAGAAAATCACCTTTCCGATCATGACGATCGAATCGATACTCCCCGTCTCTCCCGTTCCCGAACCGGGCCCAGTGTTGTCGCCCAGCTCAGGTGCCCCAAAACAAACGGAAGTCCAGAACGGCAGCTGAACGATCAGTCCTGCCGTTGCCAGAAGCAGCTTTCCTGCCTGTTTCTTCAAGCTTCACATTCCTTTCCTTATTAAAAGCTTACGCTTAGCCCATTGTTTTCTTAATGGCTTCGATAACACGGTCCGCTTGGAAAGGTTTCACGATAAAGTCTTTGGCGCCGGCTTGGATCGCATCAATGACCATCGCCTGCTGTCCCATCGCCGAGCACATGATAACCTTGGCATTAGGATCAATCTTTTTGATCTCTTTCAGTGCATTGATCCCATCCATCTCCGGCATGGTGATATCCATCGTTACGAGGTCGGGACGCAGCTCTTTGAATTTCTCTACAGCTTGTACGCCGTCGTTGCCTTCGCCGACAACCTCATACCCGTTCTTAGTCAAAATATCGCGAATCATCATTCTCATAAATGCTGCATCGTCTACGATCAAAATTCTGTTCCCCATGATAAAATAATCCTCCCAAAAGATAGTTATTGTATTTTTTGAATGCGATCCCACTGACTGACGATATCGGTGACGCGAACGCCGAAGTTCTCATCAATAACGACAACTTCTCCCTTGGCGATCAGTTTGTTGTTAACCAGAATATCTACCGGTTCACCGGCCAATTTATCCAGCTCGATGATCGAACCTTGCGAAAGCTCCAGGATATCCTTGATCACTTTCTGCGTTCTTCCCAGCTCGACCGTTACTTTCAAAGGGATATCAAGCAGCAGATTCAGGTTCGTGTCGTCTGTCTGGTTGTATCCTCCCTGCTGAAGATTGGAGAACTGTACCGGTTGTACGTTTACGTTCCTGTTCATTCCTCCGTAATTTCCTCCCTGTGGTGCATGATTCATCGGCTGCTGCGCGTATGACTGTTGTGCAGGCGGTTGATTCATAGGCATCGGGTTGCCCCCCATCGAAGGATTCGTGTACGGCGCTTCTGCCGGGTTGGTATAAGGCGGTTCCGGAACCGGCTGCTGATAAGCTTGAGCGTTCGTGTCCGCTTGCACCTGGTTGGTGACAGCAGGCGGAACTTCTTCGCTGACTGCGGCCGCCGTTTCTTCGTAAACCTCTTCGGAGCCCCCGCCCATCAGGATGTGTACCATTTCTTTGGAGAAATCGACGGGAAGAAGCTGCATGATGGTCGAATCGATAAGGTCCCCGATTGTCAGTCTAAAGGATATCTTTATAAATACGTCTTCGTTCGGCAGTTTTCCTTCTCCATTCGACAGATTCAAAATATCTATTCCCGGAGGAGAGATATTCACGAACCGGTTGAATATCGTAGACATCGAAGTCGCGGACGAACCCATCATCTGATTCATGGCTTCCTGAACGGCGCTGACGTGAATTTCGGACAGCTCGTCGCCCTCCACATGACCGTCTCCACCCATCATCAGATCGGCAATGACTTGAGCGTCGCGAGTCTTGATCACGAGCAGATTGATGCCGTCAAAGCCGTCTACATAGTTGACGTGAACGGCAACGTGCGGTTTGGGAAACTCGTTAACCAGCTGTTCGCGCGGAATGCACGATACTTTAGGTGTCGTGATGTCCACTTTCTTGCCGAGCAGAGTAGATAATGCGGTCGCCGCGCTTCCGAACGTGATGTTGCCGATCTCCCCCAGAGCATCCTGCTCCAGCGAGGATAAGTAATCATCGATATTCGAAGAATGAGAAGAAGATGGATTATCGTCGGAACGCTCATCTACCGCCTGCTTCAACAGCGCGTCTATTTCCTCCTGCGACAAATAATCTTTACTCGTCATGTTCTTCTGCTCCTTCGTTTACAATTTCGCCGATTTGAACGGCCATTTTGCTCTTGGTTGTACCTGCGCTGCCTGTAAATTTAAGCTTCTCGCCGACTTTGATGTGCAGAGGCTCGTTTACCGGCTTGTTGAGTGTAATGACATCCCCGGGCTGCAGATTCAGAAACTCGTGAATCGTGATTTGCGATTCTCCCAGTTCCGCGATAATGGGAAGCTTGGCCTGCGTCAGCCTGTCCTGCAAAATCTCGACTTCCTCGGGAGCCCGGCTTTTCTTCTGGGATACAAACCAGTGGTGCACCGACAGACGGGGCATAATCGGCTCGATAACGACATGCGGGATACAAAGGTTGATCATCCCGGTCGTGTCGCCGATTTTGGTGCTTAACGAAATCAGGGCAATGGTTTCATTGGGAGAAACGATCTGCATAAATTGCGGATTCGTTTCCAGAGCTTCGAGGCGTGGAGACAGATCAATGATCGTTTTCCATGCTTCCTGGAGGCTCTCAAACGCCCGGCTGAAAATCCGCTCCATGACGATCGTCTCGATCTCGGTCAAAGCCGCGATTTTCTGCGGAGACACGCCGACACCGCCCAGAAGTCTGTCCAGCATCGCGTACGCCACGTTCGGATGGACTTCCAAGACCATTCTTCCCTCTAATGGCTCTGCTTCAAAAATGTTCAAGATCGTCATTTTGGGAATCGAGCGGATAAACTCATCGTAAGGAAGCTGTTCGACCTGAACGACATTGATCTGGACAAACGTTCTTAGCTGTGCCGAGAAATAAGTCGTCAAGTACCGGGCAAAGTTCTCATGAATCCGCGTTAAGCTCCGGATATGATCTTTGGAAAAGCGTACGGCCCGTTTGAAATCATACAATCGAACTTTTCGCTGCGTATCTTCTTTCTTGAGTTCCTCTGCGTCCATTTCACCGGAAGAGAGAGCAGCCAGAAGAGCGTCGATTTCATTTTGTGACATAACATCAACCATAAGAGTCACCCCCTTTGTGCGTATCCGATCTATGTAAAAGGCTACTCAAGTACAATGTCGGTAATATTTATGCGCCTTATTTTTCCTTCATTAAGAAGCGGATTAAGCTTGCTGATCAGCGTGTTGGTCAAGTTATCCTGCCCTTTGCTGCCTGAAATCTGATCGGAATTCATGTCAGAAAGAGTCCGGATGATTGTTCCTTTGATGCGGGAATCAATCAGATTTTCGAAATCCGTTTTTGCCTTTTTGTTTTCCAGCTCAAAAGCCAGACTGATTTTAACGAAGCTGCCCTGACTGGCCAGGTTTGTCGTAATATCTTTCATAATGACGGTGTTTTCTTTGATCTCTGCCGAAGTCTGCGCCTTTTCCTCACCGGCCGATTCCGATTTATTGTCCATAACCGTCCATAACACAAATGCAGCCGTCAGAACTAATGTGATGGCGACAAGAATGGAAACCAACATCAGAAAAAATCGATTTTTAAGCACTACAAGCCCTCCGTATTCGCCGACTTGATCGTTGCTTGAACCGCACCGATCCGTTTCAAAAATTGTTCCACCATCTCTGTGACCACTGCCTCTTGTTCAAGGACCATAATTTTTTTTCCGTTAATCAATGTAATCACGGTGTCCGGTGTTTCTTCCATCATTTCAATCATAAGCGCGTTGATCACTAACGGCTTGCCGTTCATTCGGGTCAAACGTACCATGGTTCCCTCCATAGGTTCCAGGAGGGGGACCAGGCCCCCTTACCTTTTACCTTTGCCTGTTATTAGCGTTTCAGGTTAACGATCTCTTGCAAAATTTCATCCGACGTGGTGATAATCCGGGAGTTCGCCTGGAAACCACGCTGGGAAACGATCATTTCGGAAAACTCCTCGGTCAGATCCACGTTGGACATTTCAAGCTGTCCGGCGATGATGGAGCCAGTGCCGGTGGCCGGGTCAGCTGGCAGTGCATTCGAAAGATAGGCTACATCAATTGTGTTATTCACATCAGCATTAGGAGTATATTCGTAAAGATTGCCACCAGCTTTATTCAAACCAGCCGGATTGGCTACTTTCACAACTGCCACTTTATAATCTGAAGGAGTTGGAACTCCTCCAATGACCTGCATAACCGTTCCATCTTGAGAAATTGAAAATTTAGTCGCGTTAGCATCAAGCTGGATAGGCTCGGCATCTGTCGACATCAAATACATACCATCCGGGTTCACGATATAATTGTCTCCATCGACATAAAAGTTCCCAGCTCGTGTCAAATACAGTGGATCTTGTCCGTTCTGAGTTACTCCAAAAAATCCATTACCATCGATTCTTAGGTCAGTAGGAACGTTTGTTGTCATAGCACTTCCGCCCGTATGCACAGTGTCAATCGCAGCAGTCCCTACACCGAGACCGATTTGCTTCGAGTTGACTCCGCCTTGTGTCGTAGACGTCGGGGCTGTTTCTCCAGCAACAGTCTGGCTCAGAATGTCCTGGAACATGACGCGGCCTTTTTTGAAACCTACCGTGTTCACGTTGGAAATGTTATTGCCGATTACATCGAGCTTTGTCTGAAAACCGCGCATGCCCGAAATACCGGAGTACATGGATCTTAACATTTGTCGTTCCTCCTCTTATGTCGCCCGCCTGGGTGGGCATCTTCCTTTAAAGCCGCTTCTATCGGTCCGCAGCTATCAGGGCCTCCTGCCTAGGTCCGGCCCGCTTTGTTGGGTAATGTTCCTATGAAATGATGACAGCACTGTCTATTTGCGTAAAAACCTGATCCTGCAGCTTGGCTCCGTCCAGAGCCGTGATCACCGTCCGGTTCGGGACGTTCACGATAAGGGCCGTTCCGCCCAGCACCATCAATGTATCTTTGGCACCCTTGGCGGCCGCTTTGTCAATGGCATTTTCAAGCTTAGCCAACTGCTCGTTGTCGATTTGAATCCCCCGTTGTTTCAACCGGGTTTCCGCATGATGACTGAACTTGACCAGTTCGCTTTGCAGAAGCTGATCGAATTCGGAGCGTCCGGCAGCCGGTCGTGCTCCACCGTTTCGCTGAAGGGGTGCCGGAGGAGTGGGATATAGTCTTCCTACCGTTATACGTTCGGTCATGGTGCAGGAACCGCCGGCTTGGAGTTTTCTATCTTAAGGACTTCCTCCAGCTTGACTTCTTTCCCGCCTACCGTCGCATACTGCACACCGTCCCGGACGATTATGGATTCGACGACTCCATTCTTCATCACCGTTTCCCCGCTGTCCGTTTTGCCCATCCAGCTGATGTCCTTCCCGATCAGACTCGAAGTGAATCCGAGCGAAGACCGGAGCAATTTCATCTCGGAAGCCATGTTTGACAGCTGTTCGACCGAAGTGAATTGGGCCATTTGCGCCACAAACTCTTTATCCTGCATAGGCTGCATAGGATCCTGATTTTGAAGCTGGGCGATCAGAATTTTAAGAAAGTCATCCTTGCCGAGAATCGAACCGTCCTTCTTCTCCTTGGCTTTCGAAGCTGCGCTTGCCGTGTTCGTCGTAGAGCCCGTTTTGGTCAAATCTCCCCAAAGTTCTGCCATTGCTGCACCTCCTATCTAAGCTGAGTCTGTCATTTCACTCTTGATTAAGCCGAGGTTTCGAAGGAATTTCCTAAAGCCGCTTTTCTTGTTTCCTCCAAAATTTTCAACTCTTCGTTCCATTCCGTAAGCTCTTCCGAGCTGTCCTGATTACCTCCGCCGCCGCGCTGCTGAAGAAACTGCTGCGAAGACTGCTGCTGTCTGGAATCTTGGAACATCGTGGAAGACATGGTGTTTTGGCCGACTTCCATCTTGTCTACCTGAACGCCCTGGCTGTGCAGAGATTGTCTCAAATGTGCGAGTTGACTTTCGAGAAGTTCTTTTCCCAGTGCCGTATCCGCTGTAAACTGGGCAACCAGCTGCCCGTTTTGCATCGTAAGGACCACGTCAATGGTTCCCAAATGCTGCGGACGGAGCGAAAGTTTGGCTTCCGAGAAACCGTTCCCCATTTTCAGGCTCATGCGCTTCACCATGAATTGACTTAGTTCTTGAGCGAAGTTTTGAGCTGAAATCGTTGGAGCTGCCGCTTTGGCCGCCTGCTCCGGAAGAGTTGTTTTCATTCCTTCTTGAAGACTTGTCAAACCATTCGCTGCCGGCTCGTTTTCGGATGCCGGGGTAGTGGAGGTCTGTACCGCCTCAACGGTTTCATGAGCCGCTTGTCTCACCGAGTTCCAGACTCCGTTTCTTGCAGCCAGCAATTCCAATGAAGCTTTGACGTTGCCGGTCTTTGTGACGGTCATCACCGGCTCCGCGGCGTCAAGGTTGCTGTCAGTTGCACTAGTAGGCAGCGTCAATTCCGTTTCGGCCGCTTTAGCCGTTGCTTTACCGGTTGCACCTGCCAACTGCTGGTTTACAAGAGACGGCAGTGCCGTTTCCACCAGCTGCTTGAATTCGGCCGACAGCTGCTGCAGAAGCGGATGATCCGGCTGCTGCTTAAGCATGGCCGTCAAATCCAAAATCGTCTTCTGAAGTTTCAGCGAAGCGTCGCCGCTGTCAAGCTGAATGGCCTGCAATCCGGTTTGCTGCGTGCCGCTTAACAGCTGAAGCAGAGCCGAAGCATCATTCGCCCACTGCTGCATGGCATCGGACTGGCTTAGCTTACTGAATAGCTCCGGACTGCTCTGTAATGTGCTAAGCAAAAGGTCCGCCATTCCTTCCGTTCCCGTTTGTCCTTCCATATCGCTCAGAGCTTCCTGGACAGGCGCCGGGAGGAAAGGAACCACTTGAAGCAGGCCGGCCAGGATGGAGTCGACGGAGTTGGCATTTTCCTCACCCGCTTCCTTCTGAAGCTGGCCGTTCATCACCTCTTGGAAAGTTCCCGCATCGCCCTTGCCGTTTCCTGCTGACGTTGCAGCCGCTGTTGTAGTCTTTGCCGTTCCCGCTTTAACCGCCGTAGATCCTGCTGACGGTGCGGACGAAGGCGTACTTGCTACTGGCATTTCCATTGTTTATTTTCACCTCCTTTCATTAAAGATTTATGGAACCAGATTGCCGGTAATGGAAGCCGCGGTTTCCTTGCTGATGCCCGCGATTTCGCCCATTAATGCGGCGCGTTTGCTCGTGTCCATTTCCCTTAGGATGGTTAACACCTGAGCCGAGTTTTTCCCGTACATATCGGTTAATACTTTCGCGGCTTTGGACGCATCCATCGATGCGAACGTCTGGCTCAGCTCAGCCGAAGTCATCTTCTTTTGCGCGGAATCCGGTTTTTGCTGGAGAACGAGACGATCCTGGAGAGCCGCGATTTTCTGATCCTGCGAAGTTGTCAGATCCTTGAGTGCGATCGAAGCGTCCGCCGCTTTCTTCGGATCCATTTTTTCAAGCACTTTTACCCGTTCGTCTGTTTTCATCGCATTCAGAACGAGAATCGTTTCCTGCGGACTCAGGTTTTGAATGATTTGAGCGGCCTTACTCGGCATCATCTTCGCATAAACCGAAGCAAGTTCCCGCACTTTCTTGTCGTACTCTTCATCCTGTTTGGCCAGCTCTTTATCTTCCAGCTCCGCCTTTTGCTGCTTGAGGTCCAGAATCGTTTTGTCCTTCTGGGCACTCGTCTGATCCGCTTTGTCCAGCTCTGTTTTAAGCTCCTGCACCTTGCTGTTCAACTGCTCGACTTCTTTGGTTTTCGTCTTTACTGCATCTTCTTCCGTCCCTTTAGCTGCGGGGGTGCTTTGCGCATCCTCTTTCGGTAGGGGAATCATTTCCCCAACGACCGGGATTTTGTTCAGCGTCCGCTGGACAGTTTTCATCACATCGTAATCAAAAACGGATAGAAGAACACCAAGAAGAACGGCCGTAAACACGAACGGGATCAGAAACCAGACCAGAAAACGTTCCAATTTACCGCCCGAGGACGACTCTGTGCCTGCTTCTTCCATGACGCCTCCTCCTTTCGTGCGGGTTTACTGATAGGACAACCGGATATGCCGGTTGGATGCAATTTCGTCCAGCGCCTCTTGTTCTTTTTTCAGAACAAAACCGGTAAACTGCTCCAACGCTTTATCCCGCGCTTTCGTCCAGACTTTCTCATCGACCATTTTGTCGTTCAGGAGGTCCCTGTTGTGATTCACATGGCGCTGGGCTTTGGAGACGTCGTGACGTTTGCGCGCAATCAGATGCTCGATGTGATCCACATAAGACTGCAGCTGACGAATCTCCAGCATGGAAACCGGCCGCATGGAAGTTTCCAGCATTTTCTCCTGGGCTTCGTTTTTGAGACGAATCAGCTCCTGGAGAGAGCTTTCTTCGTGATTCAGGTTGCCGATGGCAGTAGAAAGATTCCACTCCGCCTGCGAACGCTCATTATTTTTCAAATTTACGATCTGCTGAAACGCATACTGGAATTTCATATTAGCCTCATCCTAACGAAAAATGATCGATCAAGCGCTGTTGGGCTTCTTCCAACGTCACTTTTTCATTGGTTTTTTGTTTAACAAAATCAAGGATCTCATCCATATACTGAAGTGAAATATCAATTTCTTGATTTGATCCTCTCTGGTACGCCCCCAAATTTATCAAATCTTCCGAATCCTTATAAACAGAAAGCATTCGTTTGAGATGAGACGCAGCGTCGAGTTGCTCCTGGGTAACGATCTCTTTCATCACCCGGCTTACGCTGGCAAGAACGTTAATGGCGGGATACTGGCCTTTGTTGGCGATATTCCGGTCCAAGACGATATGACCGTCAAGAATACCACGAACCGCATCCGCGATAGGCTCATTCATATCGTCACCGTCCACCAGCACCGTGTAGAAAGCGGTAATCGAGCCTTTCAACCCGGTTCCGGACCGTTCAAGCAGCTTGGGCAGAAGGGCGAAAACCGAAGGCGTATACCCTCTCGTCGCCGGAGGTTCTCCGACCGCCAGACCGACCTCACGCTGAGCCATCGCAAAGCGGGTTACGGAGTCCATCATGAGCATGACGTTCATCCCGCGATCCCGGAAATATTCCGCAATGCTCGTTGCGATAAAAGCTCCTTTGATCCGGACCATTGCCGGCTGGTCCGACGTAGCGACAATGACGACAGAACGCGCCAGGCCCTCCGGCCCGAGATCTTTCTCGACGAATTCGAGAACCTCACGGCCCCGTTCTCCGATAAGCGCGATCACGTTGACGTCCGCCGACGTGTTTCTCGCGACCATGCCGAGCAGAGTGCTTTTGCCCACCCCGGAACCGGCGAAAATACCGACCCGTTGTCCCTTGCCTACGGTAAGCAGGCCGTCGATTGCCCGGACACCCACGCCGAGCGGCTCTTGAACCCGCGGTCTCGACAAAGGATTGCTGGGGACATTGTTCGTAGAAACATGGGCCATTCTTGAGGGTAAGAACGAACCGTCCAAAGGCTGGCCGAGACCGTTTAATACTTTACCCAGCAGTTCGTGACCGACCTGCACCGTCAGCGGCTTGCCAGTTCCGACCACATCGCAGCCGGGGCCGATCGCTTCAAGTTCACCAAGCGGCATCAGAATGACCTTATTGCCTCTGAATCCGACAACTTCCGCCATCAGCGGTTGATTGGATTTATGAGGATAGATGTGGCATAGCTCACCGATACTTACATCCGGACCTTCCGATTCAACGGTCAAACCGATCACTTGCGTCACTTTGCCGTTTACCCGGACAGGATCCAGCTGCCTTAGAAAGTCTACATATTTGCCTGCATTCGGGCTTCCTTGACTCATGATTCATCACCTTCACCGTGAAGGGCAATTCGCTGCAAAGCCAGCTTGATCTCGTGAAGCTGCGTATCGATGCGGGCGTCAATGCTTCCGAACGTCGAACGGACTACACAGCCTTCGTCCTGAACACTCGCATCCGGGATAATTTCCAGTTCGGCCTGCGAGTCGATTGCCGACAGCAGCTCTTCACGGGCATCCTGAATGTAAGCGAAGTAGCGGGGTGCTACGCAGAGCGTGATCGTTCCGCTCTCTTTTCGACGAACCAGCACGCTGCGAATCGTTTCGATCATCCATTCGGGCGATAGGGTCAGCTGCTTGGAAATGATTTTCTCGGCAATGGAGCAGCTTAATTCGATGAGAAAAGGTTCCGCTTCCTGAATGACCTGCTGTTTTACCTGGTAAGCCTGCTGCAGTACCTGCCGCGCTTCCGATAACATCTCATCGTACTGCTGGCTGACATCTTGCCGGGCTTGATTCATGCCTTCTTCATAACCCGTTTCGTAACCGGTTGTCCTGGCCTGCTCCTGATGCTGCTCATCTTCTTCGCGCCGCTGCATCCACCAAGTTTCGATCTCGGCTTCCGTCTGTTCTTTCAGTTCGGATACTTCCTGGATCGCCTGCTGCATATGGGATTGCGCGAAAGATTCAGCATCTTCGAGAATATGCCGTTTTAAGCTTTCCGCTTCGCTCAGCTGCGCTTCTTCTTCTGGAGTGAACCGCGGTTCATCTTCCGTAAGCTCAGCCTGAGGCGTATAAATCGGTTTGACCGGTACCCGGTAAGCGTTTGTCTCATCCGCAGGAGCATAATGGAAAGGCTTTAGGATGTTAGACAATAATATCGTCTCCTCCACCGCGTGCGATGATGATTTCTCCGGATTCTTCTAGGCGGCGAATTGTTGATACGATCCGGGTTTGCGCTTCTTCGACATCGCGCAGCCGAACCGGGCCCATAAATTCCATTTCTTCTTTGAACGTCTCCGCCATCCGTTTGGACATGTTGCGGAAAATAGCTTCGCGGACTTCCTCGCTCGCCACTTTAAGCGCAAGCTGAAGGTCGGCATTCTCGATATCGCGAACAATGCGCTGAATGGAACGGTTGTCCACATTGACGATATCTTCGAAAACGAACATCCGCTTCTTGATTTCTTCGGCGAGTTCGGGATCTTGAATTTCGAGCGAATCCAGAATGGTACGCTCCGTACCTCTGTCTACTCCGTTCAAGATTTGAACGATCGAAGAAATACCGCCGGCCGATGTGTAATCCTGTGTAACGGTGGCCGAGAGTTTCTGTTCGAGCACTCTCTCCACTTGAGAGATCACTTCCGGTGATGTGCTGTCCATCAGAGCGATCCGTTTCGCAACATCCGCCTGCTTCTCCTGCGGCAGGGAGGACAAAATGATCGAGGCTTGTTCCGCCTGCAGATAAGACAGGACGAGTGCAATGGTTTGCGAATTCTCGTTTTGGATAAAGTTTAAAATCTGTGCAGGATCCGCTTTTCGGGCAAAATCGAACGGCCTTACCTGCAGATTAGCCGTCAGCCGGTTAATAATATCGACGGCTTTGTTGGAACCGAGCGCTTTTTCAAGAATTTCTTTCGCATAGGCGATACCGCCTTGGGAGATATATTCTTGAGCCCGGCAAATTTGGTGGAACTCCGATAAAATCGATTCTTTCTCTAATGCGTCTACCTTGCGTACATTTGCGATTTCGAGGGTAAGCTGCTCAATTTCATCTTCGCGCAAATGCTTGAAAATTTGAGCAGAAACTTCCGGTCCGAGGCTGATAAGCAGAATCGCCGCTTTTTGCCTTCCCGTTAACCCCTGATGTATTGCTCCTCTTGCCAAACACCCACACCTCTATTCATCCACTAGCCAGGTTCTAAGCAAATTAACAAATTCGTCCGGCTTTTTCTTGGCTAGCGTCTCTAATTGCTTGCGTACTTGATTTTCGTTGGAGACATTCTCGATATCGATCGTAGGATATTCCACTTTTGCCGGTGGAAGGTCAAGCTCATCCTCTTCTTCTCCAGCTTTTTTCTTTCTTCTGATGGCATACATCCCGAGCGCACCGAGCAGCAGAGCAGCCAAACCGATTCCGCCGTACAGAAGATATTGCTGCCAATTCGTACCCGCAATTCCGGATGGTGTTACGAATGTTTGAGGAACTACTTTCACTTTGTCCTGAATTTGAGCCGGCGTGTATTCCACCTTGTTGTCGGCAAGCGACGCACGAACAATGTTCGCCATTTGCCCTTCGATGAGACCTTTCAGTTCAGCTACCGCGGCCTGGTCTTTCCCGGTTGAATCAAATCCGATATTGATGCTGATATCTTTGACGACATAAGGCGTCTGGATAATGTCGTTCGTGATGCGGTTAATTTCGTAATTGACCGTTTTGCTGCTCTCTTCGGAGTTGGCATTACCGGATGCGGCTCCTCCCGGATAACCAGGCACGTCCGTCTGACCGGTTCCGGCCACTCCCCCCGTATTTCCTCCCGTACTCGTAGAAGTTTTGGAGGATTCCTGGGTAGAAATTTCAAGTCCCTTCTTGTCTTCCACATTAGGCGGCGTCACCAGATTTTCCGTCGTTTTCTTCTGGTCGAAGTTCATCGTCGAGAAAACACTGACAACCACTTTGTCGGGACCGAGCATTTTGTTGAGAAGATTTGTAATATTTCCCTGTACACTTGTTTCAAACTTGCGTCTGATGTCGAATTGGTTCTGAACCAGACCTGAAGTGCTTTGACCGCCGTTCGTTTCCTTCGAATAAGCCAGGAACTGTCCGTACTGGTCGGAAATCGTTATGTTCTGCAGCGGCAAATTTTTGACGCTGTGTGAAACGAGGTTATAAATCGTGTCTACTTGCCCCTGATCCAGCGAATAGCCCTGCTTCACGTTCAGTACAACCGACGCCGTGGCTTCTTGCTTCTGATTGGCGAGAAATACCGTCTCATCCGGCATCGAGATCAGAACCTTCGATTTATCCACCGCTTCGTTGGAATTGATAAGCTGTTGAAGCTCTCCCTGCACCGCGCTTAAATACTTCACTTTAAACTCGTTGTCCGTCATTCCGAAGGCACTGTCCGAAGCGAACGCGTCGTAACCGATCGAACTTCCTTTGTTCAAGCCTTGCGATTCAATGCCCAGCTTGACATTGGCGACTTCGTTCTTTGGCACTTCAATGCTTTTCCCGTCGGAACTAAGGTTATAAGGGATTTTCGCCGTGTCCAGGTACCCTTTAATCGCAGCGGCATCTGCCGGCTGGAGATTCGTATACGCCAGTGAATACTCGGTTTTCGCGAGATTGTAGCTGATGATTCCAATAGTCAATAGGAGAACGAACAATGCAGCTACAAAAGTAAGCTTGGTCGTTTTGCTATATTGATTCCAATACTGTTTGGCTTTCTCCCAATATTGGAGCAATCTTTCGTTCACAATGTCACCCCATCCGATTCAATCAATGTCGATCATGGTTCAGCCGCCGTTAAAGCTGCATCCGCATGACTTCCTGATAAGCTTCCACGACTTTATTGCGCACCTGGACGGTGAACTCTAAACCGAGCGATGCTTTTTCGGAAGCAATCATCAATTGATGGACGTCCGATAATTCCCCTTTAGCGAACTGCTGGTTGAGTCCGTCTACCGTATGCTGATCCGAATTCAACCCATTCATGGCCTCGCTGAGAAATGAGGAAAACTGCTTTGTAAATTGGGAGGCACTTGCAGGCTCGCTCCCCACCGGCTGCTTTATTGTCTGCACCGGAGAAAATGCATTTAGATAAGTCGGGTTTACCACACTCATTCTCCTTTTTTATCTTTTATCATCTGCCGATTTCAAGCGCTTTGGTAATCATGCCTTTGCTTGCGTTAAGAGCCGTTACGTTTGCTTCATAAGACCTTGTGGCGGAAATCATATCTACCATTTCCTTGGCGACATCGACGTTGGGCATCATGACGTACCCCTGCTGGTTGGCATCCGGGTGCGAAGGATTGTAAACCTGCTTGAATGGAGTCGTATCTCCGGAAATACTGGAAACCCGAACCCCCTGCCCCGTCCCGTCCGTCATTGCCGAGTTGAGCATTTGAGCAAACGTTGGCTGGTTTTTCGGTTCGACCGAAACGATTTTGCGCTGGTAGGGTGTCCACTGCCCGTTCACAAATGACGCCCGGGTCGTATCCGCATTCGCGATATTCGAAGAGATGACATCCATTCTTAAACGCTGCGTCGTTAATGCCGATGCGCTGATGTCAAAGCTATTCGTAATTCTCATCCCTTATCTTCTCCCATCCATCGCAATCTTCAGTTTACGGAACTCGTTATTCATCTCTTGTACCATCGTGTTGTATTTAAGCTGATTTTTGGCCATCAATGACATCTCGTAATCCATGTCGACGTTGTTTAAATTGTTGTTCATCAAACTGTTCGGATCTGATTCAACAACCGCTTGGCCGGGTAAGTTGGTATTAGATGGAATCTGCAGGTGTCTCGAATTTGTGCGCCTGCCTTCCAATACCGGCTGGTTTCCGGTCATCTTCTCTTGGAGTAATTCCTCGAACAGAACGTCTGACCTTTTAAAATGAGGAGTGTCGGCGTTGGCCACATTGTTGGAAATCACCCGCTGCCGAAGGGCTGATGCATCCAGTGATTTCTCCATCCACTGAAATCCGGCTTGGTTTAGCAAGAACATGGTTACCCCACCTTTTATGTCTTTATGAAACTAAATTCCATAATGAAACTTCACATTCCTCCTAACTTCGACACAAGGATTATTCGAAGTGTGTACATTATGTAGAATAATGTTGCTAAAATTATCATGAAGAAAAGTCTGGAAATAGACAATGAGAAAAAAGCCCTATCTTTAGGAAGATGGGCCTTCGTTTGGTTCATACATAAGTATGAAATTTTTGTTACATTTTAGACTTAACTTGGTCAATCGCCTGCATCAATTGATCATTCAATATACGAATATACGTTCCTTTCATACCAAGAGAACGAGTCTCAATGACACCCGCGCTTTCCAGTTTACGGAGCGCATTTACGATCACGGATCGAGTGATTCCGACTCGATCTGCAATCTTGCTTGCAACGAGAAGTCCTTCTTTTCCTTCTAATTCTTCGAAAATATGCTCCACTGCCTCCAGTTCGCTGAACGATAATGAACCGATGGCGACCTGAACCACTGCCTTGCTTCTTGCCTCCTGCTCAACCTCTTCCGCCCTCATATGAAGGATTTCCATTGCTACGACTGTTGACCCATACTCTGCCAAGATATAATCATCATCTGTGAAGGCAGAGTGCGTTCTACATAGGACTAAAGTCCCGAGTCTGTCGCCGCCGCCCAAAATCGGCACTATGGTGAAGTAGGTATATTCTCTTAAGTTCTTCATTTCTTCCACAAAAGTCGGAAACATTTCCAGCGCATCCGAATTTGAAGTGGTTTCATCCACCTTTAGAAGAAAATGGTTGAATTCCGGCGAGAATCTTTTCTCATCCGCCACGATTCGATTGATTGCCGAAGTCGGCAGTTCATTCGTCGTCGCGTATCCTAACAATTTGCCACGTCTGCTGACCACATACACATTGGAGTGAATGGTGTCCCGCAATACCTCGGCCATATCCATAAAACTGACAGCACTCACCGCCTCCTTCTGGAGCAGACGGTTAAGCCTTCTCGTTTTGTTCAACAAGGTCATTGGCTTGCCTCCTACAATCTTATACCCAAGAATAGAAAACCGAAGGCGGGCAACGCCTTCCGGTTTACAAAATATATTGGCTCAAATCCCGGTTCTGAACGATATCGCCCAACTTCTCGCGGACGTATTCAGGCGTGATTACCATTTCCTCCAGATTTAATTCCGGAGCTTCGAACGATAAATCTTCCAGCAGCTTCTCCAAAATGGTATGCAGCCGCCGCGCACCGATGTTTTCCGTGCTCTGATTGACTTCGACGGCAATGCGCGCAATCTCTTCGATCGCGGACTGGCTGAAATCGATCCGGATTCCTTCGGTTTCCAGCAAAGCCGTGTACTGCTTGGTTAACGCGTTTTTAGGTTCCTTAAGAATGGAAACAAAATCTTCAAGCGTTAAATTGCTGAGCTCTACCCGAATCGGAAAACGCCCCTGAAGCTCCGGTATCAGATCGGAAGGCTTGGAAACATGAAAAGCCCCGGCCGCAATAAACAGAATATAATCCGTTTTGACAGGCCCATACTTCGTTACGACCGTTGAGCCTTCCACGATCGGGAGAATATCGCGCTGGACGCCTTCGCGAGAAACATCCGGTCCGCCGCTTCCACGGCCGTTGCCCGCGATTTTATCGATCTCATCCAGAAAAATGATTCCGCTTTGTTCGGCACGCCGGATGGATTCCTGAATAACCTCATCCATATCGATCAGTTTCTGCGCTTCGTCCTGGGTCAGCACTTTTCTGGCTTCTTTAACGGGAAGCTTCCGCTTCTTCGTGCGTTTCGGCAGGAGGCTGCCGAACATTTCCTGCATGTTCATCCCAGCTTGATCCTGCCCCTGGCCAGCTAGCATATCCAGCATGGAGGGAGAATTATCTTCCACATCGACTTCGACGATGTAATTTTCGAGTTCACCGCGCTTAAGCTGTTCTTTGATCTGCGCGCGCTTCGTTGCCAGCTGAGGATCCTTATCCTCCTCATCCGGTTCCTGGTTGCCCTGTTGATTGCCGAAAATCATCTCCAGCGGATTGCGCTGAAATTTGGGACGGCTCGCGCTTGGCGCCAGAATGGACACCAGACGCTCGTTGGCAAGCTCTTCCGCCCGTTCCTTCACACTTTCGGTACGTTCGCTCTTAACCATGCGTATCGACGTTTCGACGAGATCCCGGACCATGGACTCCACATCCCTGCCCACATAACCGACCTCGGTAAATTTTGTAGCTTCCAGCTTCACAAAGGGGGCTCCGACCAGTTTAGCGAGTCGTCTTGCTATCTCCGTCTTGCCCACTCCTGTCGGCCCGATCATCAGGATATTTTTGGGCACAATCTCGTCACGCATGGATTCTTCCAGTCTGCTGCGGCGAAAACGGTTACGCAGGGCTACGGCTACGGACTTCTTGGCCTGCTTCTGACCGACAATATACCGGTCCAGCTCTTGCACGATTTGTCTAGGTGTAAGGGAGCTTGTGCTCAAAAGGAACCCCTCCTTCATATAGTGCCCGATAAGACTTGGTTGCAAGCCTTACCTGCCTATTGCTCGTCGGTCGGCGTTATATTTCTTCTACAATAATATTGTGATTCGTAAACACGCAAATATCCGCGGCCATTTCGAGCGATGCTTTCGCAATGTCGGCTGCGCTCATGTCGGTTGCGTAACGGGAGAGGGCGCGGCCTGCCGCCAGGGCAAAGCTGCCTCCCGAACCGATTGCAACGATGCCGTCATCCGGCTCGATAATTTCCCCGTTGCCCGAAATAAGCAGAAGCCCGTGTTCGTCCATCACGATCATCATGGCCTCCAGTTTGCGCAGAACGCGGTCGGATCTCCATTCCTTCGCCAGTTCTACGGCCGCCCGCTGAAGATTTCCGTGATGCTCCTCCAGCTTGCCTTCGAACTTCTCAAACAAGGTAATCGCATCCGCGACAGACCCCGCAAACCCGGAAATCACTTTTCCCCGGTACAGACGCCGCACTTTCTTCGCTGTATTCTTCATAATCATGCTGTTGCCGAAAGTCACTTGGCCGTCTCCGGCTATCGCCCCGCGGCCGTCTTTACGGATGGCGAATATCGTGGTGGCATGAAAAGTCGCATTTGTCGGATCCATAGTTCACCTCTCGATTCTTTTCCGAAGCTGCTTGCTGCGAGAGAACGGAAAATAAGAAGCAGCAGCAAAAGGTTGTTTTGATGCTGCTTCCGGAGTTTGATTTAAAGTGGTTGTGTACAGCGTCGTTCAAAACAACTTAATCGTAACACAGCCGCACTTTCACTTACAAGTTGACTGGACTGTATTTTGCGAAAAATTCTGAATAGTCTCAATTGCCCGTTCCGCAAGCTTTTCGTACTTCATTTTTTTATTGCGGATTTTTTCGCCCAGCGGCGGGAAAAGACCGAAGTTAGCATTCATCGGCTGAAAATGTTTGGTGTCCGCAGTCGTAATATACTGCGCCATGCTGCCAAGTGCGGTTTCCAGCGGGAACTGCAGGCAATCCAGCCCCTGTGCCAATCTTCCGGCGTTGATACCGGCGATCAGGCCGGATGCGGCCGATTCGACATAACCTTCTACTCCGGTCATCTGTCCGGCAAAGAACAAATTATCCCGGTTTTTGAACTGATAAGTCGGTTTCAGCAGACGGGGGGAGTTGATAAAGGTGTTGCGGTGCATAACCCCGTAACGCACGAACTCGGCGTTTTCCAGACCCGGGATCATTTGCAGAACCCGCTTTTGTTCGCCCCATTTCAGATGCGTTTGGAACCCGACAAGATTGTACAGCGTGCCCGCCGCGTTATCCTGACGAAGTTGAACGACCGCGTAAGGAAGCTCACCCGTATGCGGGTTGATAAGACCTACCGGCTTCATCGGGCCGTACAGAGCGGTTTGTTTGCCGCGTTTGGCCATCACTTCGATCGGCATGCAGCCTTCGAAATAGATCTCTTTCTCGAACTCCTTCACAGGTGCCGTTTCGGCCGTGATCAGTGCTTCGTAGAAAGCATCGAACTCCGCCTCCGTCATCGGGCAATTCAGATAAGCGGCTTCTCCCTTGTCGTACCGGGAAGCCAGATACACTTTGCTCATATCGATGGAGTCTTTCTCGATGATCGGCGCGGCCGCATCATAGAAATACAAATATTCTTCGCCCATGAGCGCCTGCAGGCTTGCAGACAAGTCCGGGGAGGTAAGCGGCCCGGAAGCCACAACGGTAATGCCGTCCGGAAGTTCCTTAAGTTCCTCGGTGCGCACTTCAATGAGAGGATGATTGCGGAGGGTATCCGTGATCTCCCCGGAGAAGCCGTCACGATCGACCGCCAGAGCGCCTCCAGCGGGTACTGCATGCTTGTCGGCACTGGAGAGGATGAGTGAGTTCAGCTCCCTCATCTCCTGCTTCAGAACGCCTACCGCGTTCGTCAGACCGTTCGCACGCAGCGAGTTGCTGCACACAAGCTCGGCGAATTTATCGGTAATGTGTGCCGGTGTCTTCCGCACCGGACGCATTTCGTACAATTCAACGGGCACTCCCTGGCTGGCGATTTGAAAAGCCGCTTCACTTCCTGCCAGTCCGGCACCGATTACGGTTACTTTTTGTCCTGCTGTCAATGTTCACACCTCTAGTTCAATCGTTAGCAATCCGATCAGCCTTCGTCGTTTGCTTCATCTTTCACTTCTTCTTTAAATCCGCACTCTACACACTGATGATTGACGGATGTTTTCGTTCGCTTCTCGATCATCATCGAGCCGCAGTTCGGGCAAGGCTGGGCAACCGGTTTGTCCCAAGACACGAAGTCACATTCGGGATAATGGTCGCAGCCGTAGAAAATACGGCCCTTTTTGCTGCGGCGTTCCACGACTTTACCTTCCTTGCATTTCGGACACGTGACGCCGATATCCTTGACGATCGGTTTGGTGTTGCGGCAGTCCGGAAAACCGGAGCAGGCAAGAAACTTGCCGAAGCGGCCCATTTTATAAACCAGATGTTTACCGCACTTCTCACAAATTTCATCCGAAACTTCGTCCTGGATCTCGATTTCCTTCATTTCTTCCTCGGCGAACTCCAGCCGTTTTTCGAAAGAACTGTAAAATTCGTCGAGAACCTTAACCCAGTTTTCTTTACCTTCGCCTACGTGGTCAAGCTCTTCTTCCATCTGTGCGGTAAATTCCACATCCAAAATCTCGGGGAAAAACTCGCTCATCAGTTGGATAACCAGTTCTCCCAGCTCGGTGGGCACGAACTTCTTTTCCTCAATGGCTACATATCCCCGCTTCTGGATCGTTTCAAGCGTCGGGGCGTATGTACTCGGCCTCCCGATGCCCAGTTCCTCGAGGGCGCGTACGAGACGGGCTTCCGTATACCGCGGAGGCGGTTGGGTGAAGTGCTGCTTCGGTTGAATTTCATCGGAAACGACCTGATCTCCGGATTTAAGCGGAGGAAGCAATTTGTCTTCTTCCGTCGTACCGTCATCGTTGCCTTCCACGTATACTTTCATGAATCCCGGAAACTTGAGTTTGGAGCCGACCGCCCGGAAAACCGTGTTTCCGACGTTCAAGTCGATGGTCATCGTGTCCAGCACGGCGGACGACATCTGGCTCGCAACGAAACGTTCCCACACCAGCTTGTATAAGCGGAACTGATCCCGCGACAAAAATTCCTTAACGGAATCCGGATCCCTCGTTACGGAAGAAGGACGAATCCCTTCGTGCGCATCCTGAGTGTTGGAGCCCTTCTTCGTATAGACGCGAGGGGTTTCCGGATAAAAGCTTTCCCCATATTTGCCCAAGATGTATTCCTTGGCTTCTTCCTGGGCTACCGGAGAAATCCGCGTGGAATCGGTACGCATATAAGTAATTAAACCGACCGTACCTTCCTTGCCCAAATCGATCCCTTCATATAACTGCTGCGCTACGGACATGGTTTTGGCTGCACGGAAATTGAGTTTCCGGGCCGCCTCCTGTTGAAGCGAACTTGTAATGAATGGCGGCGATGGATTGCGAAGCCGTTCTTTTTCTTTCACTTCCTTCACGATAAAAGGAGCTCCTTCAATCGCTTTCAGGACCGCTTGAACTTCTTCCTCGGAACCGAGCTCTTTCTTGGCGCCGTCCATGCCGTAAAATTTCGCTTCGAAGTGGGCTTTGCCTGCCTCGAGCATGGCGGTAATGGTCCAGTACTCTTCGGGAACGAAAGCCTTGATTTCGTTTTCCCGGTCCATAATGAGTTTGACGGCTACGGATTGGACGCGTCCGGCGGATAAGCCCTTTTTGACTTTCTTCCATAGAAGAGGACTGATCTTGTATCCCACAAGCCTGTCGAGTATACGCCGGGCTTGCTGCGCGTTCACCAGATCGATGTTAATCGGGCGCGGTGTTTTGAATGCGTCTTTAACCGCCTGCTTCGTAATCTCATTGAATACGACGCGGCAGTTATCGGTATCGTTTAACTCCAGATAGTGCGCCAGATGCCAGGCGATAGCCTCCCCTTCGCGATCCGGGTCAGCTGCGAGATAAACTTTTTTCACTTTTTTGCTGGCATCCTTCAATTCTTTCAAAACGGAGCCTTTACCGCGGATCGTAATGTATTTCGGTTCGAAGTCGCGTTCAACCTCCACACCGATCTGGCTTTTCGGCAGGTCCCGAATATGACCCATCGACGCTTTTACAATATATTTACTTCCCAAATATTTACCGATCGTTTTGGCCTTAGCCGGTGATTCTACAATCACTAATGAGTCTGCCATCGGTCGAATGCTCCTCCCCTCAGTGTCATCTGCTGCTGCATGTATATCATCATCGTTTTTAATAGAAATTTCATATGGAAACGTAAGAAGAGCCTGGAAGCTCCGCTATCACCTTTTTCAATAGCAAGGATATCAGAACTGAATGCAAATGTCCAAACGTAAATTGAGTCTGCTCCAGGAGGACGTCAATTGGGACAGGCACGCTCGACAGCAATCGATAAAGAATCGACTCGTCTTCTGTCAGCTGTTGGTCCAGTGACGGCATGGAAGCCTGCTGAGCCGAGACTCCCAATTGTCCACTCAGGGAGGACATCAAATGCATATATTCTTCGTAAACGTCCCGGGGATCCGTCACCATTTTGGCCCCCTGCTTGATAAGCGATAGCGCTCCTCTGCTCTTGGGAGAATGGATGGGACCCGGGACGGCAAACACATCCCTTGATTCCTCCAGGGCGAGATCCGCCGTAATCAAGGAGCCGCTTCTCTCGGCCGCCTCCACCACGATCACACCCAGACTGACGCCGGCAATCACCCGATTGCGCATCGGAAATAATCCCGGGTGCGGAACTGTACCGAGCGGGTACTCGGATACGACGAGACCTCCGCAGGCGATGATTTCCTCATGCAGTCTCGTATGCTCCGGCGGATAAATCCGGTCCGGCGGCACACCGAGCACGGCAACCGTTCCGCCCGCTCCGTCTTTGGCCCCGTGGTGAGCCTCCGCATCAATGCCCCGCGCCAAACCGCTTACGACAACAAAGCCCGCGGCGGACAAAGCCAGACTGAGTTCCCGCGCGGCTTTCCGCCCGTAGGCGGTCGGTGTCCGCGTGCCGACGACCGCGAGGGCCGGTCTTTGCAGAACCTCCTGCCGGCCTCTGCAGTAGAGGATCCACGGGGGCTGAGCGGTTTCTTCGAGCAGCCGCGGGTAGCCGGGATCGAAGCGGGTCAGAATGCCGATGCCGAGCGACTCGTACTTTTCTAATGAAGCTTCAATTTTAAATGGAGTCAATTCATCTATTAACCGCTGGATTCTGGCTGCCGGAAGGCCAAGCCTGGCGTATTCGCCGGCTGACCAGAGCAGCAAATCCTTCAAATCGGAACATGAGCGGACCAGCAGATCAATGGTCTTCCATCCCACTCCGGTTATGCCGTGAAGCCCGATAAGTACAGAGCGATTCTCCATAGTATAAAACACTCCCTTGTCATTCACAAATTTTACAGACCTAAACAAAAAAACCTTCCAATTCCCAACGGGAACTGGAAGGTTGCTTACCATCCATAAAAGCGCCGAAACCGGCGGCTCTATTATTTTTTAGTGATGCATTTTTCCAGCAGGCCTTTTTCTTCCAGGACGCTCACGAGAGTGGAGCCCATTTCGGAAGGAGTCGCCGCTACGCGGATACCGCAAGCTTCGAGTGTCGCCACTTTCTCAGCCGCTGTGCCTTTACCGCCGGAAATGATGGCGCCTGCGTGGCCCATACGTTTTCCCGGAGGCGCTGTTTTACCGCCGATGAAGCCGACAACCGGCTTCGTCATGTTCGCTTTAATCCACTCGGCCGCTTCTTCTTCAGCGGAACCGCCGATTTCACCGATCATGATGACTGCATAGGTGTCCGGATCTTCGTTGAACAGTCGAAGAATGTCGATAAACTCGGAGCCTTTAACCGGGTCGCCGCCGATACCTACTGCGGAAGACTGGCCGATGCCGCGGGTTGTAAGCTGGTGAACCGCTTCATACGTCAGGGTACCGGAGCGGGATACTACGCCCACGTGGCCCGGAGTATGAATGTAGCCCGGCATAATACCGATTTTGCATTCGCCCGGCGTAATGACACCCGGACAGTTCGGTCCGATCAGACGGGTGCGTTTGCCTTCCATATAACGGGCAACTTTCACCATGTCAAGAACCGGAATACCTTCGGTGATACAGATGACAAGATCAAGATCCGCGTCAACGGCTTCCATGATGGAATCGGCCGCGAAAGCCGGAGGAACGTAAATAACGGATGCCGTGGCACCTGTCGCGTCCTTCGCTTCTTGTACGGTGTTATAAACCGGAAGAGTAACGGTAGAGCCGTTTTCAAGCGTGAAATCGACTTTCGTGCCGCCTTTTCCCGGAACCGCGCCGGCTACCATTTGCGTACCATATTCAAGACCGCCGAGTGTATGGAACATACCGGTCTTACCCGTCATGTTTTGGGTAATGACTTTTGTGTTTTTATCAATCAAAATAGACATGGTAATTATTCACATCCCCTGAATTTTTTGAAGAAAAGAAAGCTTGTACTCAATGACCGGAATTACTTAACGAGCGCAACGATTTTCTGTGCGCCGTCAGCCATCGAATCCGCGGAAACGATGTTCAGTCCGGATTCATTCAGGATTTTCTTGCCGAGATCCACGTTGGTGCCTTCCAGACGAACGACAAGCGGACGGTCCAGACCCAATTCCTTGGCTGCGGCGACAACGCCTTCGGCAATAATGTCACATCTCATGATTCCACCGAAAATATTGACGAAAATGCCTTTTACTTTCGAGTCGGAAAGAATGATTTTGAACGCTTCGGTAACTTTCTCTTTCGTAGCACCGCCCCCTACGTCAAGGAAGTTAGCCGGGTCTCCGCCGTAGTGCTTGATGATATCCATCGTAGCCATGGCAAGTCCTGCGCCGTTAACCATACAGCCGATATTGCCGTCCAGGGCGATGTAGCTGAGGTCATATTTGGAAGCTTCGATTTCCTTCTCGTCTTCTTCTTCGAGGTCGCGCAGATCCAGAATGTCTTTATGACGGAACAGTGCGTTGGAATCGAAGTTAAGTTTCGCGTCAAGCGCCATTACGTTTCCGTCGCCGGTTACGACGAGCGGATTGATTTCGGCAATGGAGCAATCTTTTTCAACGAACGCGGTGTAAAGGGCAAGCATGAACTTAACCGCTTTATTCACGAGTTCTTGAGGAATTTTGATGGCATAAGCCAGTTTGCGAGCTTGGAAAGCTTGCAGGCCGATTGCCGGATCGACGATTTCTTTGAAAATCTTCTCCGGAGTGTTAGCCGCCACTTCCTCGATGTCCATACCGCCTTCTTCGGAAGCCATCATCGTAACACGGCCCGTTCCACGGTCGACAACTACGCCTATGTAGTACTCTTTCTTGATATCGCAGCCTTGCTCGATGAGCAGGCGTTTAACTTCCTTGCCTTCAGGACCGGTTTGGTGAGTGACCAGCACCTTGCCCAGGATTTGCTCCGCATAAGTCCGGACTTCGTCCAGATTTTTAGCTACTTTCACGCCGCCCGCTTTACCGCGGCCGCCTGCATGAATTTGCGCTTTGACAACTACGACCTGAGTGCCCAGCTCTTTAGCTGCTTCGACCGCTTCATCCACGGAAAACGCCACTTTGCCCTGGGGTACGACAACGCCGTACTGCTTCAGGACTTCTTTGCCTTGATACTCATGGATATTCATTTGCAAATCCTCCTAAACGTATTGTTTCTCCCTGTATGCACGAAACCTCATTCAAGCTTCGAATCTATCCGCATAATCAACGTAGGGTATTCGCCGTTTGACAGGGGAAATCCTGCCCGGCTCTTTTTGGGTCCGGACAAACATTTGCCATCGATAATTGTATCACTTTTTGTCGACAGTTTCCTCTCTTTTTAAAAAAGAAATCGTTTTTTCTAATTGCTCAGGAAATCGTTAACTCTTCTTCCACCCTCTTCATGAAAAAAGCACTTCCATCCCCGTCCGGTTCCGGAAGCGCTTGAATGCACAACTGCCTATACGTAAGTCGGGTTGACCTGGGTCACAGTGCGGGGCTCGCGCTCCGCCTGCTTGACGAATCGCATCTCGTTACCGACAAAGCTGCATACCTGGCACTGTATCGTCGGCTCGCTCTCGGCAATCGCGTTCGCTTCACTGGATTCCGTGACGACTCCCGTGAGAGCGTCTTTCACAAAAGGCTGCGAATAGCTGGTCATAAGACTGAACTTGACCCGGTTGGAGCGGCAGTTCGGGCAGAAATACGGTTTATCCTGCATATCAATCACCTCGGAGTTAGTATGACCAATTATCCGCAGCTAAAAGAACATTTTCATGTCTGGGTATTTTTGGTATACTAACCAAATAACCATGAAATAACAACGAAACGGATCATAAGGAAGCACCTTTGACCTGTCCACTGCGAAGGGAGAAGGTGTTTTTACATGTATGGTAAAGTAACCGGGGCATGCCTGCACGGAATCGACGGAATCTGCATCGAGGTGGAAATCGATATCGCAAACGGGCTCCCCCAAATCAACGTGGTCGGACTTCCCGACACCGCCGTCAGAGAATCGATCGACCGTGTACGCTCCGCCATCAAAAACTGCGGGTTTCAGTTTCCTCTTGAACGTATTACGGTCAATCTGGCCCCAGCCGATCTGAGAAAAGAAGGCGCCTCCTTCGACCTCGCTATTGCTGCCGGTATTCTGCTGACCAGCGGCCAGATTCAGCTGCCCGGCATAAGCGGTTGTCTGCTCGTCGGAGAACTGGCGCTTGACGGCGGCCTCCGCCCCGTACCGGGGGTGCTGTCCATGGTCGATGCCGCCCGAAGGAAAGGAATCCGGCACGTTCTGCTGCCCTTGGCCAATGTGGACGAAGCCCGCCTGATTTCAGGGACTGAAGTCCAGGGGATAAGCAGTCTGAGCGAGCTGGTGGCCCCCTGCAAGCGAGGCGTGACAGCAGACGGCGCATCCCTTTCGGAAATCGGATCCGCTTCAGTATCCTTCCCCTGCGAAGCTCTTCCCGCCCGGACCGATGTCCCTGCCGAGATGCACGCCCCCGTGGCGGCCTCCGATGATTATGCCGATGTAATCGGACAGCATCACGCCAAGAGAGCCATCATGATTGCTGCGGCCGGTATGCACAATATTTTATTTATCGGCCCTCCCGGCACGGGCAAAACGATGCTGGCCCGCCGGATTTCCGGTATACTTCCGCCTCTGTCCGACGAAGAAGCGCTTGAGGTGACGAAAATTTACAGCGTATCGGGAAAATTGGGCACGATCAGCCGGTTTATGCGGCAAAGGCCCTACCGCTCGCCTCATCACACCGTTTCGGCGGCCGGCCTCATTGGCGGCGGCTCCGTACCAAGGCCCGGCGAGGTAAGCCTGGCTCACCAAGGCGTCCTTTTTCTGGATGAGCTTCCCGAGTTTTCGCGGAGCGTGCTGGAAGTGCTGCGTCAGCCGTTGGAAGACCGTAAGGTAACCATAGGGCGGGCACGCGCCTCCTTCACCTTTCCGTCCGGGTTCCTGCTTGCCGCATCCATGAACCCCTGCCAGTGCGGATTTTACGGAACCGAGACCGCCGAACAAAGCTGCATCTGTTCTCCGCTTAAAATCAGACAGTACAGAGCGCGCATTTCAGGACCTCTCCTTGATCGGATTGATTTGCATGTAGAAGTTCCCCGGCTGGACTATACCGCCATGACGGACAAGCGCCCTTCGCTTTCCTCTGAAGACATGCGCCGGCAGGTATTTGCCGCTCACCGAAGGCAGCAGCTTCGTTATGAAGGCAGTTTTATGCGTTTTAACGCAGAGCTCGGCGGCAAATGGCTTCGTAAATACTGCGTACTGCCGCCCGAAGCCGAAGACCTTCTCCGCCAGACATTCGACCGGCTCCGCTTAAGCGCGCGGGCACATGACCGGATTTTGAAAATCGCGCGGACGATCGCGGATCTGGAAACAAGCGACGGGATTACTTACGGACACATTGCCGAAGCGATCCAATATAGAAATCTGGACAAATCTTATTCCCTCTAGCGGTGCAAGCGAGAAATCGTCCCGGAACGGGAGGGGCTTTTTAGAGACTCTAGCGCAATGCAGCCGTCATTTCAAAATCACGCAAAAATACCGCAAAAGCGAAGCTCCAATACGTGACAAAAATTCGCTGCAATCCCTTACCGCATGCAAAACAACTTGTGATTGATCACCTTCATGGGGCGTTTCAGCTAACCCACGGGGATTTCATACGGTACGAAAACAAGAAAAGGCGCCCGTTCAAGCGACGGGTGCCTTTTCTCACGATCATCTGTATGTCCGGCCTGCAGTTTCGAACCGAACTTATGAACTTTCAAACCGTTCATTCAAAACGCTCCCGGCAGATGCTCCAGACGGTTAAACTCTCCTTCAGGTGTCAGCTCGACCGTGATCACATCAAATCTCACCTTTCGTTCGCTCTGCTTGGCGGCATACAGGTACATTTGTGCGATCTGACGCACTTTCAGCTGTTTCCGGGCGTCCACGGATTCTTTCGCCGTACCGAACCGTCCCGTAAGCCTGCGCGTACGCACTTCGACAAAAACCAGCTGATCGTCCGCTTCGGCTATAAGATCGATCTCACCCGAGCGGCAGCGCCAATTGCGGGCTGCAATACCGTAACCTTGAGCGGCTAAATACTCTTCCGCTCTCTGCTCGCCGTACCGCCCCAGATCTTTTCGGGATAAAGGCGAAAACGCCATGTTACAGCCCCTTCCGCTGACTGTCTCTCATTTCCTTCATCCGGTTGTCCGACCGGTAAATGTAACTGAGCACCTCGGCGACAAGCTGATAGAGCTCCCCCGGTATTTCTTGATCGAGCTCCAGCTTCGAGAGTACTTCCACAAGTGAAGCGTCTTCCTGTACGGGAACTCCGTTCTCCCTTGCCTTCTCGACAATCGCCTCGGCGACTTTGCCTTTCCCTTTCGCAATGACCGTAGGCGCTTTCTGCTCTCCGGGCGCATATTTCAGGGCAACCGCTTTGCGGATCGCATGGGTTCCCGCACCTTCTCCGTCAGCCGTTTCCTTGGAGGGACCTGAGTTTGACGGAGTCTGGCCTTGCTTGGCAGAAAAATTCATATGCGCAGATCCACTCCCCGGTAGGCTTCTCCCGGCACGATGGTATCCATCATAACCGCGCTTAGGGAAGAGCCGGAATCCCCGCCCGTGAAACTTCCCGACGCCTTCGGATATTCCGCTGTTTTCATAGAGAGAAACTGATAACCCAGTTTATCCAAGGCCGCTGCAATCTCTTCTTTGGAGCCGTTCAGCAGCTCGCCGATTATCGGCTTGTCATTAAACACTTGAAGACTGACCATTCTGTTCATTACACCGACGTCCACCAGTGTGTGGCCCATCGATTTCATTTGCAGGTCGAACAAAAGACGGCAGTTCTCCGCATCCAGTTCTCCGCGTTTGCCCTTGCGGGATTGGATGTGAACGGCTGCCGTGGGCTGCCCGTCCGCGCCGAGAAGCGGGACAAACAGCGTCACATGCGTAAACACCCCGCTGCGGTCCGGCGAAAGCAGCAGCTGCTGCCCGGTAATCTGCTGCAGAGCCTGCTGTGCCGACTCCCGGATCGGAGCTGGGAGATCGTCGGCCGCCGTCAGCTGGAGCAGCAGGCTCTTGAGCGTCTCGGCGCTGTCCGCCTTGAGCGCCGCAGCCTGCCCTTCGCCGGCCGCGACCAAGTGTGCCCCGCTTGCGTGCGTGGGGTTGCCCGGCTGCCTCAGGAGGCGGCTTTCGTGGTCGACGCCCACCGCCCGCAACAGCTCGCGCACCCAGCCGCTGCCGGCCGCCGGGCGCTGATCGCCCGCAGCGGCCGCACGTGCGGCGTCCGCCTCGGCGGCGCCGTCCGGGCTGGCGGCTGCCTGCGCCGCTTGGGCATCGGCCGCCGCGCGCGGCGCGCTTGCCGGCAGCCCGGGCTGCGGCTGGGCTGCCGCGCCGTCAGGCCGCGCGACGCCGGCGGCAGCCGTGCCGGGCGACGCCTGTGCAGGCGGCTCCCCGCCTGCGGCGGGGCGTCCCGAGGCAGGCGTCAGCCCTGCCGGACCGCCGGCAGGCGTGCCGGGAGCTGCGGCTGGAGCGCCGCCGCCCGCTTGCGCCGCTGTCTGCCCGGCGGACGTGCCGCCGGCAGCCTGCGTCTGCGTACCTGGCGCGGATGCCCCCGCAGCAGGCCGGCCCGCTCCTTGCGGCAGCTCCGCGGCAGCGCCAGCCTGCATACCTGCGGCAGACGGCGTCAGCCGTACGCTGCCATCAGCGGGCACTCCTGCCGCAGGCTGCGGCAAGCCCGATGTCCCCGGCAGCACCTGGCGGCCTTGACCGGCGGCCTGCGCAGTACCGCCGCTTCCATCGGGGCGAATTCCTCCCGGCTGGCGTGTATCCGCCTGCCCGGCGGTTCCCGTACCGCCTCCGGAATTTGCCGTGGACATTCCCGCTGCCGGTCCCGGCTTGCCGGTTCCGTTTTCCAAAGGGGACGCCGTTCCGTTCGAGGCCGGTTCCCCCCCCACCTCCGCTGTTGTATCCTGCATCGTCCGCAAAACATCGGCTAACTGCCGGAGCAATTTTTCTCCGCTGCCGTTTGTTCCTTCGGCCAGACCGCCGTTTTGCAGCAGCCCGCTTAATGTCTGAGCCAGATTTTGCAGCGTTTCTCCGAACGGCTTGCCGAATAAAGCTTGGTGAATGGCTCCTACCGTGTCCGCAGTCAAAGGAAGGCCCTTGCTTACCGCCACGCCCACGGCCTGCACCCACTGCTCGGGCTTCACGGAAGCCGGAATCCTGCTCATGATCTCTTGGAGCGGCGCTGCCGCTTCCTTCGTCAGCGGGATACCCTGCTGCTTCATCATCTGGACAAGCTCGCGGTTCACCGCCGTATCTTTCAACCCCGTCTGCTTCAGCATTTGTCCGATCTCTTCTTGTGTCGCCGGCACAGCCGGTCCCGCTGCCGGTTTAAGAACGACCTGTCCACCCGTGCTTTCCGGCTGCACCTGCAGCCACGCGGTCTGCCCGGGCGCCAGGGGAGTCTCCAGCTTGGCCCTCACTTGTACGCCGTCGATGGACATTTGGGCTTCCTGATTATCGTAAACCTGCAAAACCACACCCTTGACAACTTGTCCGGGCTTCAACTCCAATGTTTTGGACTCCGCCGCCTGCATACCGCCGGCCAAACCACGAATCAATCCGCTAATGTTCACGCCGACCCGCCTTTCGTTTTCGCGTTCTTTATGTATATATCGGCCGGAATCTCGATTAAAATAACTCCTGCTGCATAACCATGACATTACGGATAAAAAGCTTGCGGTGCAGAGGCGTCGGCCCGTATTCGATCAGCATTTCCCTATGCTGCCGGGTCGCGTATCCCTTGTGCTTGGCAATGCCGTATTCCGGATGAAGCTTATCCCATTCCCGGCACATCCGGTCCCGGGTAACCTTGGCGATAATCGAGGCAGCCGCAATCGACTGGCTCGTCGCATCCCCGTGAATGATCGCCATCTGCCGGGTGTTCAGATCCACTTTTTCCGCGTCGACGAGTAAAAAATCGGGTGCGGGGTTAAGCTGCTCCACCGCTAGTTTCATGGCCAGCCTGGAAGCCTGTTTAATGTTGATTTCGTCAATCGTTTTTACATCTATCGTACCGATGCCCACGGCAATCGCTTCTTTCATGATCACATCATACAATTCTTCGCGTTTTTTCTCGGAAAGCTTTTTGGAATCGTCCACGCCTTCCAATATTAAGCCCTGGGGCATAATGACGGCGGCCGCAACGACATCTCCGAATAAACAGCCGCGTCCGACTTCATCCACACCCGCTATGCGGGAGTAGCCTTTCTCCCATAATCCTGTTTCTTCCTGAAGCATGGCTGCAATCTCCTCCCGTTCTCCATTATACCGGAAGAAACGACACATTGTCCCCTATAAACAACAAAAAACGTGCGACCAATCCTCTTCGTTTTCGAAGAAGACTGTGCACGTTTAGCTGCTTTGTCCTATCACATGGCTGTAAAAGACAGCCGGCACCTTACAGATACTCTTCCGGCACTTCCAGCGAAACCCGCCCTAACTTGCCGGAACGAAGTTCGCGCAAAAACAGCAGGGAGGTCTTGTCGAGATCGACGCGTCCGCCGCTGATTATAGCTCCGCGCTTTCGGCCGATGGTCTCCATGACTTCGATAACTTCGTTAGGATTCTCGCTGTCCGCGGGAAGCTCCTCGATTCCGTAGCGCTCCTTAAGACGTTCACCGTAGTACTCGGTCATGTAACGGATCGTATGAAAGGCGATATCGTCAAGATGCAGAATTTCTTCCTTAATCGCACCCGTTGCCGCCAGCTTCATGCCCACGTTCTGGTCATCGAATTTCGGCCACAAAATTCCCGGCGTATCGAGAAGGTCCATATCCGTTCCGAATTTAATCCATTGCTGGCCTTTCGTGACGCCCGGCTTATCACCGGTATTCGCAATTTTCCGTCCTGCCAGCTGGTTAATCAGAGTGGATTTCCCCACGTTCGGAATTCCCACAATGAGTCCCCGTATGGCCCGAGGGTTGATGCCTTTACGAAGCTGGGTTTCGATTTTGGCGCTCATGAGTTCTTTGCATCTCGGTAAAATCTCTTTCACTCCGGTACCGGAAGAAGCATCAATCGGCAAAGCTTTCAAGCCTTGGTCCGTAAAATACTTCACCCATTCCGCCGTAATCGCGGGGTCCGCCAGATCCGCCTTATTCAAAAGAACGAGGCGCGGCTTTCCCTTCAGAATATCATCGACCATGGGATTGCGGCTGGACATCGGAATCCGCGCGTCGAGCAGCTCAATAGCCACGTCGATGAGCTTCAATTTATCTTCGATTTGTCTTCTTGCCCGGGTCATATGGCCGGGAAACCATTGAATCGTCATCCTATCACCTCTGCATACAAAACGAGCACTTCTTCATCAGAAGTGCACGAAACCTGCTTTATTTAGGGGCCAGAACACCAGATCCGCACGGCCGACTATTTTATCGTATGAAACAAACCCGAGTTCTGCGAAACGGCTGTCCTTACTGTTGGAGCGGTTATCCCCCATAACGAATACGGAGTTGTCCGGCACTTTAATCTCCGTCGTGCCCTCGCTGCCCGCTTCGGGGAAATTGCGCCTGTTATAAGCATGCCCTTCTTTTACCGCATTATCTATGGCTTCTTTTATGTAAGGCTCTTCAATGACCTTATCGTTGATGTATACCTTGTCGCCGTCCACCTTGATCGTTTCTCCTGGCATAGCCACGACCCGCTTGATATAATCAATGCCTTCCGGCGCATGAAGTACGATGACTTCGCCCCGTTTAGGTTCACTGAATTTATACTTGATCTTATTTACGATTAACCGCTCACCCGTATGAAAGTTCGGTTCCATGGAGGGACCTTCGACGATGAAGGGGGCAAACAGCAGCCAACGAATCAAAAATACAAGAACGGCAGCGATAAGCAGGGCTTTGATCCATTCCCACGCTTCCTTTTTTACGGGATTTTTCGCCGGAGCTGCCGCATTTTCGGTTTCGGCCGAAACTTCCTGCTCTCTTCTCTCCATCATCCAAACCCCATTTCCTGATCAAATGAACATGAGCTTTTAAGAAACTAAAAGGGGACTTGAAAACAAGCCCCCTCGGTCTTTATTATCGAATTTCTTTAATTCTAGCCGCTTTACCGCGAAGACCGCGCAGGTAGTAAAGTTTCGCACGACGAACTTTACCACGACGAGCTACTTCAATCTTTTCAATCTTCGGAGAATGAAGCGGAAGTGTTCTTTCCACGCCAACGCCGTAAGAAATTTTACGAACTGTAAACGTTTCGCTGATTCCGCCGCCGCGACGCTTGATCACGACACCTTCGAACAGCTGAACGCGTTCGCGGGATCCCTCGATTACTTTTACAAATACTTTCAAAGTATCGCCGGGACGAAAGCTCGGGATATCAGAACGCAATTGTTCTTTCGTAATTTCCTGAATGAGATTCATTTAAGATTCCCTCCTTCCACAATAGGTGTTCATTCCGCCATCTCTTAGCTGTCAAACCATGTTTGTATGCGTAGAGGACCACCCGATTCAAACAACACAACATTGGATATTCTATCATACGTTCAACAGAAAAACAACCAAAATCGTTCGTATTTTCTGTTTTGGTAGAAAAGATTCGAAACAGCTGTAAAAAATCCCCAATTTCGAGTGATTTTCAGCCCTGCTGTCCCTCTTCCTCGGCCATTTTCTCACGCAGCCAGCGTTTCTCTTTGTCCGTCAGCTCGGCATTCTCAAGCAGTTCGGGCCTGCGTTTGAACGTACGGTAAAGCGACTGCAGCCGGCGCCATTCGGTAATGTTCGCGTGATGGCCCGAAATCAGCACATCCGGGACGGTCCATCCCCTGAACTCAACGGGACGCGTGTAGTGCGGATACTCCAGGAGGCCTGTGCTGAAGGAATCCGTCACCGCCGACTGCTCGTTGCCCAGTACGCCGGGAAGCAGACGCACGACACTGTCGATCACCACCATGGCCGGAAGCTCTCCGCCCGTGAGCACATAGTCGCCGATAGACAGCTCGTCCGTCACGAGATGCTCCCGTATCCGTTCGTCGTAGCCCTCATAGTGCCCGCAAATAAAAATAAGATGTTCTTCCCGGGACAACTCTTCGGCCTTCCGCTGGGTAAACGTCTCGCCTTGGGGACACATCAGAATGACACGCGGCTTGGCACCCGCCGAAACCGGCTCTCCGGCCGTTTCCGAGCCGCTCGAAGGCACATCAAGCAGGGACTCTACCGCCGCAAAGATCGGATCCGGTTTAAGCACCATTCCCCCGCCGCCGCCATAAGGATAGTCATCCACCGTGTTATGCTTGTTGCCTGCAAAATCCCTGAAATTTACGGTGGACAGATTCACGATGCCTTTTTCCCGGGCTTTGCCCAAAATGCTCGACGTAAATACGCCTTCAAACATGGCAGGAAACAGAGTCAGTACGTCTATATTCATAAATCGAGCAGCCCCTCCAGAAGATGAACCGTTACGATCTTCTCTTCCACGTTCACATCCAGCACTACGTCGTCGATCACAGGGAGAAGCAGCTGTTTTTTATTCGGCCTGCCTACTACCCAAACATGGTTCGCGCCCGGCGTCAGAATTTCCTGAATCGTGCCGAGTTCTTCACCTTCTTCAGTCAGGACCCGACAGCCTAAAATCTCGTGATAATAGTACTCGTCCTCATTCAGACTTTCCAGGTATTTTTCTTCCACCCGCAGCAGGGAGCTCTTGAAAATTTCAACCTCGTTGATGTGAGAAAACTCCTTGAACTGAGCGATGTACATATTTTTGTGCAGCCGCGTGCTTTTAATGGTCACCGGTGTAAGTTTACCTTTGGCATCCTCGATGACCAGCTTGCTGCCGTCTGCAAAACGCTGCTCGGCAAAATCCGTGTGCGGCACAACTTTCAGTTCTCCTCGCAGACCGTGCGTGTTGACGATGGTCCCGACCGTATATAATTTATCGCTCATATCCTTTATTTTTCCACCTCTGTCCCGTTTCCATACTTGTTCCGATCCCGGACGCCGAAAATGATCAAAACCGGGTTCCGTCCGCCTGTCCGGTCTTGTTTCCTCGGACGCCCTTCCGGCAGGAAACGGTTTCTCGTGTTCAGATGCAAGAAAAAGGCTAGGAATGATCCTAACCTTTTCCTCTATGACATAATTTCAACGGTAACCCGTTTGTTTTCCTTAACTGCAGCTGACGTGACGACTGTGCGAAGAGCTTTGGCGATACGCCCCTGTTTGCCGATAACTTTACCGACATCACCCGGGTGTACGGACAGTTCATAAACGACACTGTTCTCGCCTTCCAACGCATTCACACGCACGTCTTCCGGATGATCCACGAGTGCCTTCGCGATAACGGTAATGACCTCTTTCATAAAGACCTCCGAAATGCCTGGGTAGGATTACTTCTTCAGCTTAGACTCGTGGAACTTGGTCATAAGACCTGCTTTGCTGAACAGGGAACGAACCGTATCGGACGCTTGCGCGCCGTTTTGGAGCCATTTCAGTGCTTTCTCCTCGTCGATTTTAACGACTGCAGGTTGAGCTACCGGGTTATAGTAACCGATCTCCTCGATAAAACGTCCGTCACGCGGAGAGCGGGAATCGGAAACAACTACACGATAAAAAGGAGCTTTGTGAGCACCCATACGCTTCAAACGAATACGAACTGCCATGAATATCACCTCCCACATAGAATAAACGCCTTGTATCGAAACCGCCGGCCGTTAACCGAACGGAAACTTGAACCCTTTGCCCAGCTTTTTCATGTTCTTCATGGCTTTGGGATTCATCATGCCCGAGAACTGCTTCATCATTTTGCGCATGTCTTCAAACTGCTTCAGCAGCCGGTTGACATCCTGAACGGAATTGCCGCTGCCGAGCGCGATGCGTTTGCGCCGGTTGGCATTAATGATTTCAGGCTTGCGTTTCTCTTCCTTCGTCATCGATTTAACGATGGCCTCGACACGGCCCATCTGTTTATCATCGACTTTCAGGTCTTTCATGCCTTTCATTTTGCCGGCTCCGGGGAGCATATCCAGCAGCTGGTCCAGCGGACCGAGCTTCTTCACCTGTTCCATCTGTTCGAGGAAATCGTCGAACGTGAACTCGGCATTACGCATCTTGCGTTCCATTTCCTTGGCTTTATCCGCGTCGATACCCGCCTGCGCCTTCTCGATCAGGGTGAGCATATCGCCCATGCCGAGAATCCTCGAAGCCATCCGCTCCGGATAGAAAGGCTCCAGCGCGTCCATTTTCTCGCCCATTGCGGCGAACTTGATGGGACAGCCGGTAACGGCTTTGACCGATAGTGCGGCACCGCCGCGCGTATCGCCGTCGAGCTTAGTCAGGACGACACCCGTCAGTTCCAGCTGCTTGTGGAAGCTTTCGGCCACGTTAACGGCATCCTGCCCCGTCATCGCGTCGACGACCAGCAGCGTTTCGTGCGGGCCGACGGCTTCGCGCACATTTTTCAGCTCATCCATAAGCGCTTCGTCAATGTGCAGCCGTCCGGCCGTATCGACGATCACGTAGTCGTTGTTGTTGTCCTTGGCGAACTGAAGCCCGTTCTTCGCGATTTCGACGGGGCTGACCTGGTCGCCCATGGAAAACACGGGAACCTTCAGCTGCTCGCCCAACACCTGCAGCTGCTTGATGGCAGCGGGCCGGTAAATATCGCAGGCAACCAGCAGCGGCTTGTGATTTTGCTTCTGCAGCATTTTAGCCAGCTTGCCGGACGTTGTCGTTTTACCCGCACCCTGCAAACCGACCATCATAATAACGGTAGGCGGTTTGTTCGCTTTGGCCAGCTTCGTGTGCGTTCCGCCCATAAGGTCGGTAAGCTCTTTGTTTACGATGTCGATGACGACCATGCCGGGGGTGAAGCTTTTCATCACGTCTTGTCCGACCGCGCGCTCTTTCACCTTGGCGATGAAGTCTTTGACTACTTTGAAGTTAACGTCGGCTTCCAGAAGGGCCAGACGCACTTCGCGAAGCGCCTCGCTCACATCTTCTTCCGTCAGTTTGCCTTTGCCCCGCAGCTTGTCGAATACGCCCTGCAGCCTGCCGGTTAATCCTTCGAATGCCATCTAAACCGCCTCCTTTCCCTGCTTGTTTCAATTGCTTTGAACTTGCGTCTTCTTACATGTATGGGTCTCTGCCTCGGCAGAGTTATTCGTTCTATTCCGTATGAACGATCCGGCGCATGTAATCCGCGGCCCGGTCCGCAAGGTCGCCCGGCGACTGGAGGAGCAACTCCTCCGCCTCGCTCAAAAGCTTCAAGCGGCGTTCGTGTTTCGTCAGCAGCAGAAGTTTGCTCTCGTAATCTTCGAGCATCTGCTCCGCGCGTTTCACATGTTCGTAAACAGCCTGGCGGCTGATCTTGAATTGCTCGGCGATTTCTCCGAGAGAGTAATCGTCGTGAAAGTACAGTTTAAGCACAGCCTGCTGTTTGTCCGTCAGCATGGGCTCGTAGAAATCAAACAGAAGATTAATTCGGTTCGTTTTCTCCAGAATACGATCTTCCGTCATAGGGCCCGCCTCCGTCAAGGTTATGCACTTTACACCAGCAACAGTCCTTATATTAAAGGATGTCGGATGGGATGTCAAGCCCTTCACCTTGTCAGCTAAAAATTCGCGGCGCTGCGAAATACCGCCTTCGAGAAGGCTCGCGCACAAGTACCTTTCAAGCAAACGAAAAATGCCGACCGCACGGGGTTCAGCTCGGGTCGGAGGCCCCTTAAGCCTCCGCTTTTTCCTCGGCGATCCATTTGCCGAACAGCGCATGAACGAACTGCTCGGAATCAAACGGCTGCAAATCGTCCATTTTCTCGCCCAGTCCCACGAATTTTACGGGAATGTTCAGCTCCTGCCGGATCGCAACCACGATGCCGCCTTTCGCCGTACCGTCCAGCTTCGTTAATACGAGGCCGGTCAGACCGGTTTTGTCGCCGAACATTTTAGCCTGCTGAAGGGCATTCTGACCTGTCGTGGCGTCCAGCACGAGAAGCACTTCATGCGGAGCATCGGGAACTTCCCTGCGGATCACCCGGTAAATCTTGTTGAGCTCCTCCATCAGGTTCACCTTGTTCTGCAGGCGTCCCGCCGTATCGCAAAGCAGAATGTCCGCCCCGCGGTTTTTCGCGGCCTGCACGGCGTCAAACATGACAGCCGCCGGGTCGGAACCCGCCTGCTGCTTGATGACGTCCACGCCTACACGCTGTCCCCACGTTTCGAGCTGCTCGATCGCGCCGGCCCGGAACGTATCGCCTGCGGCCAGGATGACTTTTTTACCCTGCGATTTGTACATATGCGCCATTTTACCGATTGTGGTCGTTTTGCCCACGCCGTTAACGCCGACGAACAAAATAATGCTCAGCCCGCCCGGAGCCAGCCTGATGCTGCTGTCTTCGCTGCCCTTCAGGAGCTCCGTCAGCTTCTCGGACAGCACCGGTTGAAGGTCGTTCGGATCTTCGATTTTACGTTTGCGCACTTCACCGCGCAGCTGCTCGATCAGCTCCATGACCGTGCTCACGCCGACGTCGGCGCCGATCAGGATTTCTTCCAGCTCCTCGTAAAATTCTTCGTCGATTTTTTTGCGGCGGCTGAAGAGATCGTCCACACGGTCCACGAACACATCGCGCGTTTTGGTGAGACCTTCCTTAAATTTATTCGTTACCGCCTCGGTTTTGCTCGAAATGCTCTCTTTTAACCGTTTAAAAAAACTCATCTGAAGCTGTTCCTCGCTTTCTGAAATGGCTCTTAAAGAGCCTGAAAAGTGGCTGATCGAAAATACACGTTTATATAACCGGATTTACCGCCCGTGAAATCAGGTTTCCCGGACGCGGGCGATACTTGTTTCCGGGGAATCGCCGTTTCTCGTCAAGAGGCGGAAATCATCGCTTCCTCGTCTTCAAGCCGTACGGATACAAGCTTGGAAACGCCGCCTTCTTCCATCGTAACCCCGTAAAGCACGTCCGCTTCCTCCATCGTTCCCTTGCGGTGCGTGACCACGATAAACTGGGTCGTTTCGGAGAATTCGCGCAAATACTCGGCAAAACGGGTCACGTTCGCTTCGTCCAGCGCCGCCTCGACTTCGTCCAGCACGCAGAACGGAACGGGCTTGACGCGCAGAATCGAGAACAGCAGCGCAAGCGCCGTGAGCGCTCTTTCCCCGCCGGAGAGCAGCTGCAGGTTCTGCAGTTTTTTACCTGGAGGCTGGGCTACGATCTCGATGCCCGTCTCCAGCAAGTTTTCCGGATCGGACAAAATCAGATCCGCCCGGCCTCCGCCGAACAGCTTCACGAAAACGATCACGAAATGGGAGCGAATCGCATCGAAGGTCGTTTTGAAGCGCTTCGACATTTCCTGGTCCATCTCCCGGATCACGGTGTAGAGCGTTGTTTTCGCCTCCACCAGGTCATCCTTCTGGACGGAAAGGAAATCGTAACGCTCGGACACGCGGGCGTATTCCTCGATCGCCCCAAGGTTGACATCGCCCAGCGAAGAGATGGAGCGCTTCAGATCGCGAACCTTGTTCTGTGCGCCGGTGATATCTCCCGGCACCGGGTAGCGTTCTTTGGCGAGTTCGTAGCTCATTTCGTACTCTTCGCCAAGCTTTTTGAGCAGGTTCTCGAGCTCCACGTCCAGCCGGTTCACACGCACCTCGTGCTGCAGGCACTGCTCCTCCACCTGCTTGAGCTGCGTACGCTGTTCGCGGGTTTCGTTCTCGGCCTGCTGGAGCTTGTCCATCCACCCCGCACGTTCGGAACGCTTGAACTCGATGTCTTCCGTGCATTTCTGCTTGCGAAGTTTCAGCGTATTGAGCAATTCCACCTGCTTGACGCTTTCTTCCGCATGGAATTCCATCTCCGCGCGAAGCTGCCACAGCTGGCGGCGATTCATCTCCAGCTCCTGCTTCGCTTCCGCGAGATCCTGCTGGAGCCTTCGCTGCTGATCCTGCAGCGACTGCTTCTCCTGCGAAGCGGAAGCGACGCGAACCTTGAGATCCGTCAGCTGGTTCTGCAGTTCCTCCTTCGCCGATTCGTTCGCTTTGCGCGAAGACTCGGCGTCCCGGATGGCCTGCTGAAGCGCCTCCTCTTCCTGCTGCAGCTCTTCGAGCTGCCGGCGGTTTTCTTCGATGCTGCGCTCCTGCTGGCCGCGTTCCTCAAGCAGCGTCGAACGGTCGTCGCGCTCCAGCGTCAGCTGCTCCTCCATGCGGCGCACTTCCGCTTCAAGCGGAGCCAAATCCGCACGGATCTGCTGTTCTTCGATCCGCTTCTGCTCACCGCGCCCCCGCAGTTCTTCCAGATTCGCGTTGTCTTCGACAATCTCTTTGCGGGCCTGGGAAGCCCTCGTCTTGAGCTGCTGAAGCTGCGTCTCCGAAGCTTCGATCTCGCCGTCAAGCTCCTCGATCTGCCGCTGGCGGCCGAGCAGGTTGGAGCTTTTTTTCTGAAGGCTCCCGCCCGTCATGGAACCGCCCGGGTTAACGATATCTCCTTCAAGCGTAACGACACGGTACCGGTAGTGCGCTTTGGCGGCAATCCGGTTCGCATCTTCCAGCGTTTCCGCAATAATAACCGTACCCAGTAAACTGGAAAAAATATTGTGATACTGCGGGTCGAATTTAATCAAGTCAACCCCGATGCCCACGAACCCGTTCGAAGACGTCAGCGCACCGCGCTCACTTTCACCGATCGAACGTCCCCGGATGACATCCATGGGCAGAAACGTCGCGCGCCCCATCTGCCGGCGCTTCAGGAAAGCGATCGCTTCGCGGCCGTAAGCTTCCGTCGCCACGACGATATTCTGCAGGGCTCCGCCGAGAGCCGTTTCCACGGCCAGCTCGATTTCCGCCGGCACGCTGACAAGCTCCGCTACGGCCCCGTGAATCCCTTTGAGCCCGTCGGAACGGTTCTTGGCTTTTAACACTTCCTTAACGCCGTGCATAAAGCCGTCGTAATCGTTCTGCATTTCTTTCATTGTGTCGCGTCTGGATGTGAGCGCGTCGATCCGCTGCTCCCATTTGCGCAGCATGCCGGACGATTCTTCCAGCAGAGTCTGCTTCTTCTTGAGACTTTCGCTCAAATCGAGATAAGCGGAACGGATCTTCTCGACTTCTTTACGGGTCTGCTCCAGTTTTGTTTCAAGCTGCTTCTTGCGGGCGGTGATATCGGACTGCAAAGCGGTCCTCTTCTGCCCTTCTTCTTCCAGCTTTTGAAGCCGCCGCGCCAACGATTCGAGCTGCTGCTCCGCATAACGGATTTCGTTGCGGCACTGCGCCATCGCATTCATTTTATCGAGAAGCTCGGATTTCAGCTGATCCTCCACGCCCGAATTCAAGCCGCCGCTGACCCCCTGGAGACGATTCTCCTCTTCGGACAGCTTGGCTTGATACTCGAACAGCTGCGCGCCGATATGTACGATTTTCTCACGATGCCCGGCCAGCTCCGCTTCTTTCTCCGAAAATCTCGTTTCCTGAAGAACGATGGTCTGCTCCAGCTGCTGTTCGTTGGAAGCGAAATTTTTCTTCCGTTCCTTGAGCACCTCGCCGTGGCCTTCGCATTTTTCGAAATCCTCGGAGATTTGCAGCAGGGTTTCCTGAAGCTTCTCCAGTTCTTCCTCCAGCCGTTTTGTTTCCCAGCGGTGTTTCTCCAATTGGGCATCGTGCTGGCTGACAAACGTGGACAAGCTGAGCTGCTCCTTTTTCAAAGCGGTAAGCTTCTCGTTTGTCTCCGACCAGGAGACATAGATCTGATCGATCTGGTGAACGTATACGGCGATTTCGCTGTGCTTCAGTTCTTCCTTCAGCTCTTTGTAGCGGATCGCTTTCTCGGCCTGCTCACGCAAGGGATTGATCTGATCTTCCAGCTCCGTAACGAGGTCATGAATGCGCAGAAGATTCTGCTCGGTTTCCTGTAGTTTCTTCTCCGACTCCTTCTTGCGCGATTTATATTTGACGATTCCGGATGCTTCCTCAAAAATACTGCGGCGCTCTTCCGATTTATTGCTCAAAATTTCTTCGATCCGGCCTTGGCCGATGATCGAATACGCCTCTTTGCCGATTCCGGTATCCATAAACAGTTCGGTAATGTCTTTCAGCCTGCAGGACTGCTTGTTTATAAAATACTCGCTGTCTCCGCTCCGGTGCACACGCCGGCTGACCGTCACCTCGTTGTAATCGAGAGGCAGCGACTGGGACGTATTGTCGAGCGTGAGCGATACTTCGCCGTAATTAACGGCTCTGCGCGCGTCGCTGCCGGCAAAAATCACATCTTCCATCTTGCCGCCGCGCAAACTCTTCGCGCTCGTTTCCCCGAGCACCCAGCGGATGCCGTCTGAAATGTTGCTCTTCCCACTGCCGTTCGGACCGACTACAGCCGTGATTCCTTTGACGAACTCCAGCTCCGTGCGGTCCGCGAACGATTTAAATCCGGATAATTCAATCCGCTTCAAAAACATAGATTCTTTTCACCTCAAAACTTTTCGCTAGAAAAGTTACTTCGTAAGGACTGCTAAACTTTGCGGGTAGCAAAGTTACTTCGTAAGCGTCACAAAACTTTTCGCAAGAAAAGTTATTCATAAGCATGCTCAGCTTTTCGCAAGAAAAGCCGCTTTGTAAGGATTGGCGGGCTGCGTTCACAGCTCTCCTAATTGCCTAAGCTTACGGCTGGGGAAGGAACCCCGAAGCCGCTCGGCTTTACCGGCCCCTCTGACAGCCTGTCCGGTATCCGATCTCTCGGCGTTTTTTATCAAACCGGGGGATTTATCCCCTTGTAGAAGAGCCCGGACCGGCGCTAACCCAGCCTCTATTGTACCATATCCCGCGTTCAAAATAGAGCGCAAAAGAAAAGAGCAGCTCCTGGGCTGCTCTTTCTCTGCTTTATAGGACGGCGCGCTCGGAGACGATACTCCGCCGCGTCAGCCATCTTGCTTCACTTCTAACGCTCCATGGGCACATTCAGCTTCGTCAATGCTTGGGAAGCCGCCTGCTGTTCCGCTTCTTTCTTGGAACGTCCGGCCCCTTTGCCGAGCTGTTTGGCATCCATATAGACCTCAGCCACAAACTCTCTCTCGTGAGCCGGACCTCGCTCTTCCACGATACGGTATTCGAGCGCCCCCATATTGTGGTGCTGGGTATGCTCCTGCAGCTGCGTCTTATAATCGATCACGAGCAGCTTGCCCTCCGCTGATACATAGGGAAACACATGCTGCTGCAAAAAGAGCTTAACCGCTTCAAGCCCCTGGTCCAGGTACAGCGCTCCGATAAAAGACTCGAAAACATCGGCGAGAAGCGCGGGACGCGAACGGCCTCCCGTCATTTCCTCTCCTTTGCCGAGCTGTACGTAACTCCCGAAATTGAGCTTCTCCGCAAAGTTGACTAGCGAAGGTTCACAAACGATCGACGCCCGAAGCTTCGTCAGCTCTCCCTCTGTGCGGTGCGGATACTTGAAATACAAGTATTCCGACACCGTTAGTTCCAAAACGGCATCACCCAAAAACTCAAGACGCTCATTGTCCTGGTAATTCGCCATCCGGTGTTCATTCACATAGGAAGAGTGCGTAAAAGCCTGCCTCAGCAAATCGAGGTCTTGAAAGCGGATCTCCATGTCGGCTAGAAGCTGGTTGACGTCTCGGTTCATGTTCTCACCACCGGCCGGTTGTTAGGCTTGATATTTTTTCAAAATAATCGTTGCGTTATGTCCGCCGAACCCGAAGGAGTTGGACATGGCCACCTGAACGTCGCTCTTGCGGGGAACGTTCGGCACGTAATCCAGGTCGCATTCCGGATCCTGGTCGTCCAGGTTAATCGTCGGCGGAATGATACCGTTTTCGAGCGTAAGCCCGCAAATAACGGCTTCAACGCCGCCGGCTGCACCCAGAAGATGACCGGTCATGGATTTCGTCGAGCTGACAGCGACTTTGTAAGCCTGCTCACCCAGCGCTTTCTTGATGGCCGTTGTTTCGGACTTGTCCCCGACCGGCGTACTCGTACCATGCGCATTGATGTAGTCGATCTCTTCCGGCGTGATGCCTGCGTCCTTGATCGCTTTGACCATGCAGCGGGCCGCTCCGTCCGGATCGGGCTCCGTCATATGATGCGCGTCACCGCTCATTCCGTAGCCGATGACTTCGGCGTAGATGTGGGCGCCGCGCTTCTGTGCGTGCTCAAGCGACTCCAGTACGAGGACACCCGCACCCTCGCCCATCACGAAGCCGTCTCGGCCCGTGTCAAAAGGACGGCTCGCCTTCTCAGGCTCGTCGTTGCGGGTGGACATCGCACGGAGCGCGCAGAAGCCGGCAACGCCCGTCGGGCTGATGGTCGCTTCGGCTCCGCCGCAAATCATCACATCGGCATCTCCGCGCTGAATGAGTTTGAACGAATCTCCGATGGAGTGCGTTCCGGTCGCGCAAGCGGTAACCGCCGTGCTGTTCGGACCCTTCGCTCCGGTAATCATCGAGATTTGGCCTGAAGCCATATTCGCGATCATCATCGGAATGAAGAACGGGCTAACCCTCTTCGGTCCTTTTTCAAGCAGAATCTTATGCTGTTCTTCCCAAGTCGACAGGCCGCCGATTCCGGAACCGACATAAACGCCGACCCGCTCGGGATCCGTATCTTCCTGTATGTTCAAGCCGGAGCTCTTCAAGGCGTTGATGCTGGCCGCAACCGCAAACTGCACGAAGCGGTCCATTCTTCTTGCTTCACGTTTATCTATATAATCTTCGGGGTTGAAATCTTTAACGGATGCGGCGATGCGCGTCGGATACTCGCTTACGTCGAAGCTTTCGATAGCGCTGACACCGGATTTGCCCGCAAGCAGATTGCCCCAGAAAGTATCCACTTCTTGACCCAGGGAGCTCATAACTCCAAGTCCTGTAATAACAACTCTATTCACGTGTACCACCTCTGAATTAAGGGTGTTTTCTCTCGCTTTTTCTACGTTCAGAAAATGAGGAGAAGTCCCGCCTTTATGAGAACGGGACTCTTTTTAGAACGGGACTCCAAAGATTTTTACGTATGAGATTTTATGTAATTCACTACTTCTCCCACAGTCGTAATCTTCTCAGCATCTTCGTCGGAAATCTCCAGATCAAATTCATCTTCAAGTTCCATAACCAATTCTACAACATCGAGAGAATCAGCACCTAAATCTTCTTTGAAAGACGCTTCAAGGGTAACTTCAGTTTCTTCTACCCCTAAACGGTCGATGATAATTTTCTTTACGCGATCTAGTACGTCGGACATCCGGCTCACCTCCTCCTTGGTATTATACGAGAATACGAATCAAAATGCCATACTTGTCTAAGCGGGACAACCGCCGACTGCGGCACGGGCCCCGTAGGGCGTCTTACATGTACATGCCGCCGTCGACGTGAAGCGTCTGGCCGGTCATGTAGGAACCTTCGTCCGAAGCGAGGAAACGGACGATTTTCGCGATATCTTCCGGCTTGCCGAGCTTGCCGAGGGGAATTTGCTGCAGAAGGGATGCCTTCTGCTCCTCCGGCAGCTTGTCGGTCATATCGGTGGAGATGAAGCCGGGCGCTACCGCATTGACGGTAATCCCGCGGGACGCAAGCTCCTTGGCGGACGCCTTCGTGAGACCGATGACGCCCGCTTTCGCCGCCACGTAATTGGCCTGCCCGGGGTTGCCGAGCACGCCCACGACGGACGAGATATTGATAATGCGGCCCGAACGCTGTTTCATCATGGGGCGGGTCGCCGCTTTGGTGCAGTTGAAAACGCCTTTGAGATTGGTCGCGATGACGATGTCAAAGTCTTCCTCTTTCATCCGCATAATGAGATTATCCCGGGTAATTCCGGCATTATTCACCAGTATGTCCAGACTGCCCAAGGCTTCAATCGTCTGCTTGACAAGATCTTCGGCTTCCTGGGATTTGCTTACATCGCCGCGAAGCTTAACCGCGCGTCTTCCCATCGCCTCGATCTCTTTAACGACTTCTTCCGCAGCCTGTTCGCTGCCTGCATAGTTGACTGCCACATCGGCCCCGCTTGCGGCAAGTTCCAGGGCAATCGCGCGGCCGATTCCGCGGGAAGCTCCGGTAACGAGCGCCGCTTTACCACTCAGCATGGCTTGTCCTCCCACTACATCATGAATTTGTGTGACGCTTAAATCTCGGCCTGAAGCGCCGCTTCCAGGTTGTTGACGGAAACGACTTTCACGCTCCGGCTGACTTTCTTGATCAGACCGGCGAGCACCGTCCCCGAGCCGATCTCGACGAAGGTGTCGACACCCTGCTCGATCAGCCAAGCGACGGTGTCTTCCCACAGCACCGGAGAATACACCTGGCGGACCAGAAGGTCGCGGATCTCATCCGGCGAAGTGACCGGACGCGCCGTAACGTTGGCCACGACGGGCACGGCGGCTTCCTGCAGGCTGAGGCCCGCAAGCACGTCCGCCAGCTTCTCCGACGCCGGTTTCATCAGCGAGGAGTGGAACGGCCCGCTCACTTCGAGCGGAATCGCCCGTTTCGCGCCGATTTCCTTGGCGCGGTCCACGACCGCCTGCACGCCTTCGCGGGTGCCGGAAACGACGATCTGGCCCGGGCAGTTGATATTGGCCAGCTCGACTGCGCCGGTTTCAGCGCTGACGGAGCGGCAAAGCTCGTCCAGCGCCCCGCGCTCGGCTCCCAGTACGGCAGCCATCGCGCCAAGCCCGCCCGGCACGGCCTGTTCCATAAACTCGCCGCGCGCACGCACGGTGCGCACGGCATCCTCGAAGCCGAGCACGCCGGAGGCTACCAGCGCGGAATATTCGCCCAGGCTGTGCCCGGCCGTAAAGTCCGGCACGATGCCTTTTTGGCGGAACACTTCCAGATAAGCCACACTCGCGGTAAGCAGAGCGGGTTGTGTATGATACGTAATTTTCAGTTCGTCCTCGGGTCCCTCGAATACGAGAGAAGATAAGGAGTAGCCTAGTGCCTTGTCGGCCTCGTCGAAGACGCGTTTCGCTCCTTCATGAGCGTCATAAGCATCCTTCCCCATGCCGACCGACTGGGCTCCCTGTCCCGGAAATACAAAAGCTATCTTGCCCATAAACGTCAGGATTCCCCTTCCACTTTTTTACCAGACCAGCACGGACGCTCCCCAAGTCAGACCGCCGCCGAAGCCGACCAGCACTGTCGTGTCGCCTTCTTTAAGACGGTCCTGCTCGGCAGCCTCCGCCAACGCTACCGGAATGGAAGCGGCCGACATGTTGCCGTAACGGTCCAGGTTGATCATGCATTTGTCCTCGGTCAGCTCCAGACGGTTGAGCGCGGATTGGATAATCCGGATGTTCGCCTGATGCGGAATCAGAAGATCGATATCGTTTTTATGAAGTCCCGCTTTGCGAAGCGCTTCTTCCGCGGCCGATCCCATGATGCGGACCGCGAATTTGAACACTTCGCTGCCTGCCATATAGATGTAGTGAAGGCGCTGGTCGAGGCTTTCGGGGGATGCCGGATTGCGGGAACCGCCGCCGGCGATCTTAAGAAGCTCCGCACCGGAGCCGTCCGCACCGAGTTCAAAGGACTTGAATCCGCGTCCTTCCGGCACCGCGCCGATCACGACGGCACCTGCTCCGTCGCCAAACAGAATGCACGTGTTGCGGTCCGTGTAATCCGTGATCCGCGACAAGGTATCCGCTCCTATGACGAGGGCATATTTGTAAATACCGTTGGCGATAAAATTGGACGCATTGGCGAGGCCGTAGATAAAGCCGGCGCAGGCTGCGGCCAAATCGAAGGCCGCCGCGTTCTTGGCGCCCAGCTTCTCCTGCAGAATGCACGAAGCCGACGGAAACGCCATATCCGGCGTAACGGTAGCCACAATGATCAAATCCAGCTGATCCGCCGTAATTCCGGCTTTCTCAAGCGCAATGCGTGAAGCCTCAAGCGCCAAATCGGAGGTTGCCTGCTCGGGAGCCGCCATTCTCCGTTCCCGGATTCCGGTGCGCGTCACGATCCATTCATCGTTCGTCTCCACCATAGATTCCAGTTCCTGATTCGTTAAAACCCGATCAGGCACATATTTACCCGCGCCCAGAATGCCTACAGGAATGCCATTCATTAGGACCACTCACTTCCCGTTCTTGATTTCAGTAGCGATTGCGCCAACCAGGTCGTTCTGCAGCGCTGTTCTCGCCTGGCGCACGGCGTTCTTGATCGCCTTCGCGTCGGACGAGCCGTGGCTTTTCAGCACGAGCCCGGTTAATCCGAGCAGCGGAGCCGCTCCGTGCTCCGTGTAATCGAACATTTCCTTGAAAGCGGACAAGCCCGGTTTCAGCACGGCCGCGGCCAGTTTGGTCAGCGTCGTACGGGTAAGTTCGGTTTTCAAAGCGGAGAAAACAGCCAATGCCGTCCCCTCCAGCGTTTTCAGCATAATGTTGCCTGCAAATCCGTCGCACACGATAACGTCGTATTCGGCGCGGAGAATGTCCCGAGACTCGACGTTGCCCACGAAATGTACGGGAGCCTGCTCCAGCAGCGGATACGCCGCCTTCGTCAGCTCATTCCCTTTCATCGCTTCCGTGCCGATGTTCAGCAGACCTACGCGGGGACGGTCCATGCCGTGAACCTTGCTTCTGTATATACTGCCCATGATGGCGTATTGGAGCAGGTTTTCGGGACTGGAGTCCATGTTCGCTCCCAAATCAAGCGCGAGAACACCTCTGCCGTCCAGCGTCGGGATCATCGGCGCGAGAGCCGGGCGTTCGATGCCGGGTACCCGGCCGACGACGAGAAGCCCCGTCGTCATAAGGGCGCCGGTGTTGCCGGCCGAAATCATCGCGTCGGCTTCGCCTTCCTTGACCAGCCGGCCCGCGACGACCATCGAGGCGTCTTTCTTGCGGCGTACGGCCCGGACGGGCTCGTCTTCGGCTTCGATGATCTCGGAGGCATGGATGACACGCAGATTCGAGGGGCGCTCCGTAAGCAGCGCCTCGATCTTGACCGAATCGCCGACGAGCAGAAGCTCGACATCGGTCCATTCCTTGGCTGCCGCCAGAGCCCCTTCCACGACGATTGCCGGGGCGTGGTCGCCGCCCATTGCGTCAATTGCGATCCGCATTGGCTTGCCCACCTTCTGTTCGTAGTTGTTCTTTCTTGGAGTGAAAGATGACGAAGCTGCCTTCGAAAACAACCTCGTCTCCGATAAACGTCTGCACATCCACCTTGGCCTTCCCCTTCGACAGGGACTTGACGTACGCTTTCGCGATACATTTCTCGCCCAGCATGGCAGAGCGGATAAACCGGATGTCGGCCGAAGCGGTAAGCGCGATCGGATCGTTGATGACCGCAACGGCGAGTGAATTGGCCTGGGCGAAAATATGATGCCCACGCGCGATTTTCGTACGGGAAAAAACATGGTCTTCGGTCAGTTCAAACATGGAAATGCCGCTCTTGTCGAGCTGCAGATCGATGATTTCCCCGATCACTTCATCAATGGGCAGGGAACGCACCTGGTCGTAGGAACGTTCCGCCATATGCTTGATCCGTTCGCGCAGCTCGGGTATCCCCAGCTCGAGACGGTCCAGTCGAACGGTTTGAATGCTAACCTGAAACTTGCGCATTAATTCTTCATCCGTCAGAAACGGATTATCTTCAATTGCCTGCAGCAGCTGCTGCTGACGAGTGCGTTTCGGAAGACGTTCGATGACAAGCACCACCCTGCTTGTGGAGACGGCCGGTAATATGGCCTCCTCTTATTACCTAGTACTAAAAGTAGTATATATAATTTGCGTGCAAAAGGGAAGCCTTGCGGATAAATCCGCCCTGCTCCTCCCTCTACCTTATCCGCTTACAGCTTTTGGACAAAAAAAATAGCACCTCACCTAAGATGAAGTACTATTTGTCAGCTTAATAAAATTAAGCTTGTACGATTTCTCTGCCTTTGTATGTGCCGCAGTTTTTGCAAACGCGGTGAGAAAGCTTCAGTTCTCCGCACTGCTCGCACTTAACCATGCCCGGAACTTCCAATTTGAAGTGGGTACGGCGCTTGTCGCGGCGGGTTTTGGATGTTTTTCTGAACGGTACTGCCATGAATTCCACCTCCTTAACGTAATCCCCATATCCCTACGAGTTGAAAAAATCAGCCAGACCGGCCAGTCTCGGATCGATCCGTTCGTTCTTGCAGCCGCAGTCGCGTTCGTTACGGTTCGTTCCGCATTCGGGACAAAGCCCTTTGCAGTCTTCCCGGCAAACCGGCGCCAGCGGCAGCTCAAGCTGTATATTCTCTTCAATGTAAGGGTTCAATTCCACTTTATCTTCGCGAACCAGATGAACGATCTCTTCCTCATCCTCGGAAGCCTGCGCTTCCACTTCCGGTTTCGAAGTAAAAATTTCCCGAAAGGGAATGTTCAACGTCTGCTTGAACGGAGTCAAACAACGGGAACAGCCAAACTCAAGCTCGACGGAAACACGGCCGGTTACTTCCACGACGTCGGACGCCGCTTTCGCCTCCAGATCCGTAACGATCGGTCCTGCGGACAAAATATCCTTGCGGCCCTTCAGCAGCGTTTCGCTGTTAAGCGATTCGCGGATGGCAATAGGCTGTCCTTTGGCCATGATGTCTTTAAGTTGAATCCACATGTTTTTATCACCTCAAACAAACAAAGATAATTATAGCTATTATTCTTCCGGTTTGTCAATCATTTCGGAGGAAGCTCCGCCAAATACTTTAGGGCGTCGTCCATCGTCGCGACGGGAACGATCTTCATCTTCGTTCCGATTTCCTTGGCGCGGGCCAAAGCATCCGTGTAATTGTAGATCGTACCTTTGTCTGTTTTGAGATCCTGGGGAGCAAAAAAGATTTCGGCTCCTTCGCGGTCGGCCGCGATGATTTTATGCTTGATACCGCCGATAACGCCTACTTTGCCGTCCGTGTCGATCGTTCCGGTTCCCGCGATTTTGTGCCCCTTCGTGATGTCCTCGGGAAGCAGCTGGTTGTAAATCTCCAGGGAAAACATCAGACCTGCCGACGGTCCGCCTATTTCGCCCGCTTTAATGGTAACCTGCTTGGAGGGATCGTCCGCCTGGACACTTTGCATTTCGGCCATCGTAATCCCGATTCCCACGCGGCTCTTGCCCGTATCTTTATCGGGCGGCAGCTTGGCCAGCGTGAGCGGGGCCGTCATCTCTTTATTTCCGCGGATGAAGGTCAGCGTAACGGTGTCTCCTTCTTTCTTGTTTTCCAGAAAGGCAAAAAGATCCTGAGAAGTTTGGATCTTCTTCTCGTCCGCTTTGGTGACCTTGTCTCCGGCCTGCATCACTTTCTCCGCGGGAAGACCCGGCGAGAGGCCCGTGACCATGACGCCCTCTCCTTTTATATGGAAAGGAACGCCCGCCTTCTTGTAAGCGGTCTGGATCGCGTCGCTTTGGGAAGTCAGCATGACGAACTGCTGCTGCTGACTGTAATCTTTCTCGGACATCCCCCGGAGGACATCTTTCTTGAGCTGAAGTTCGTCGTATTTGTTGGCCAGGGACCACAGATACGTCACTACGTTCGCATTGGCCACTCGGACCGTAACGAGCATAAGCGAGCCTTTCTCATCGGTATTGTCGCTCTTGGGGACGCTGACCATCGGGTGCACGGCCTCAGCCGTACCGGGCATATAAATAAAAAAAGGCAGAGGAACGTAAAACAGGATAACAAAACAGAGAAAGCCGACAAGAAGCGACGTAAAAAAACGCCTGGAACGCCTCTGCGGATGCGCTCGGCGGATGACGGGCCTCTCCCGGAAATTGTCCCCGTTCTCAAAGCCGGTTTCCCGCTCGCGTTCTTCTTGTTCCTGTTCGTCGTTGTACCGCTGGTTTTCATGATCTTTGTCGTTCATTTCAAGGGTTCCCTCCCGTTCCGTTTCCGAAAATCGGAGAATGGATGTTTGTTAGTGTATGCGGGGCGGGCTTGGTCTAAACATCTTCGGTCCGGCGTACACATGTAGCAAACGAATCGAGGTGTTTACATGCCGAAATCCCTAACGCACCGCGGCGGCGGGTATCGTACCACGCTTCTGCTCGGCAGTCTTGCGGCCGCCCTGGTCGCGTCGATTATCGCTTTTCCGGACAAGGCGCTCCAGGCATCCCTGGAGGGCATCACGATCTGGTGGAACATCGTATTTCCGGCGCTGCTGCCGTTTATGATTCTTACCGAGCTGCTGCTCGGTTTCGGTGTCGTTCACGCCCTCGGCACCCTGCTGGAGCCGCTCGCGCGGCTCCTGCTCCGCCTGCCGGGCACGGGCGGTCTGGCGCTCGCCGCGGGAGCCCTGGGCGGATTTCCGAGCGGCGCCCTCTTCACGGCCAAGCTTCGCGGCCGGAAGCTGCTTACGCGCGGCGAAGGCGAGCGCCTGCTGGCGCTGTCGCATCTGGCAAGCCCGGTGCTGATCGTCACCGTGATCGGCACCGGGTTCCTGCACAGCCCGCGCCTGGGGCTTCTGCTGGCCGGCGTGCATTACGGCGGCGCGCTGCTGCTCGGCTTCGTGCTGCCTTCGCAGAAGAAGCCGGCGGGCGCGCCTGCGCCGGGGCAGCCCGAATCCGCGGACGGAGCCGGGGATTCGGGGGGAGCCGCCGGCGGGTCCGCCGCGGAGCCTGCCCGCGCGCACACGCGCCCGGGCGACGCGCGGGGGCGTGCCGTGCGGGCGGACGCGCCTGCGCGCGGCGGCGAGGCGCCGCCCGTGAAGCTCCGCGGGGCGGGAAGCGGTGCCTCCGGCGCTCCCCTGTGGCGGCAGGCCGCAGGCAGCCTGGCCCGCGCCCGCAGAGAGGACGGCCGCGCGTTCGGCCAGCTGCTCGGCGAGGCCGTCACGGCTTCGGTGCAGTCGCTGATGGTCATCGGCGGCTATATTATGATTTTCTCCGTCATCATTCACATGCTGACAATGCCGGATATACTCCAAGCCGCAGGCGGGCTCCTCGGACTGCCTGTAGGGCCGGACCTGCTGCATCATCTGGCTTCCGGCTTGTTCGAACTTCACTTGGGCGCTCATGCCGCGGCGGGTGAGCAGGCGCTTCCACAAGGCATTAAACTCGCCTTAATCGCAGCTTTTCTCGGCTTCGGCGGATTGTCTTCCCACGCACAGGCCCTGAGCGCCGCCTACGGCGCCGGTCTGCGGTATCTCCCTTTTCTGATGGCGCGCCTGCTTCATGCCTGCTTTTCGTACCTGCTTGTTCTCCTGTTATGGCGTTTCACAAGCGGGTTGTTTCCATCTGTGCCTTCCGGGCGGCAATCGCTCGAAGTCTCGGGAACTCTATCCCCTATAGCTAGGACAGGAGAAGGGTCTTTGTTTTCTTCCTTAAGCGTTTGGATGCCTGCCTTCGCGCAGCTTGGCTTTCTTCTGCTCGTGCTGGCTGCAGGCTGCATTCTGTCCTATGCACTGCATGCATTTGCGCAGCGAAGACTCCATACGGGCCCTAAAGCCTGACAGGCCCTTAAAAGAAGGAGGAAGCCTGCGCCCGGCAGCCTTCCTGGACCTACGGTTGCCGTGTGTTTGCGGCAAATTTCAATTTCAGCTCTTCTTCCACTTCCCGGGGAACGAAATGGGAAACCGGACCGTGAAAACGGGCAATTTCTTTTACGATGCTGGAGCTTAGGAAAGAATACTGCGGCGAAGAGGTCATAAAGAACGTTTCGACTTCTTCATTTAATTTGTTGTTCATCGTCGACAACTGCAGCTCGTATTCGAAATCGGAGACCGCCCGAAGTCCCCGGACAATAATATGTACATCTTTGGACTCCATGTAATTGATCAGAAGATCCCGGAACCCGTCCACCTCGACGTTCGGAATGTCCCTCGTTACTTTCGTCAGAAGCTCAATGCGTTCTTCCAATGAGAACAAAGGATTTTTCGACGTGTTATTCAGGACGGCTACGATTAATTTATCAAAAACTTTCGCCGCCCGGCGGATAATGTCCAAATGGCCGTTCGTCACGGGATCGAAGCTTCCCGGATAAACCGCTATTTTCAATCGTGGTTTTTCCTGATGCACAGCTGTGTCAGCTCCTTCTTCATGTTCGGTTTCAGTTCAGCCCGGTGTCTTCAAAGGTGTACAAGGTCACAGCCGTATCCCCGTAATCGGCACGCCGCTGCATGACAAAACCCTCGAAAACCTCAGGAAGCTTATCCGCGGCGTCATGTTCCACCACGATCGTCGCCCCCTGCTCGAGCAGTCCCAATCCCTTCATCTTTTGCATAAGTTCTCCGGTAATTTTAAACCGGTAAGGCGGGTCCAGGAAAACAAGCCCGAACTGCTTACCCCGTTTTTCCAGAGCTTTCAGTGCCCGTCCCGCATCATTGCGGTATATTTCCGCACGATCCGTCAATCCGGTAACTTCCAGATTGTGGCGCACGGTATCCAGACTTTTTTTCTCCAGGTCGATAAATATGCACGTGTCCAGCCCCCGGCTCAAAGCCTCTATCCCGAGGCCGCCGGTTCCGGCGAACAGATCCAGCCCCGCGCCCCCGTCAAAGTAAGGCCCGATCATCGAAAAGATCGCCTCCTTGACCTTATCGGTCGTCGGACGCGTGCTCATCCCGGGTACGGCCTTTAAAGAACGGCCCCGGGCACTTCCAGAAATCACTCTCATACGCTGAATTCCCCATTGTAATGTTCTTGTCGGTTTTCTGTTATCGTACCACAATCTTTGTTCGTTGCACAAAAAGGCTTTGAAAAAAATTTCCTGTCCGTGTATAGCCTGTCTTTTTTTCGGATATGATTGAATTATCGACATCAAAAGTGTCGTAGACAACCGCGGAGAAGACTTACGTTTCCCCATAAGCTCTTCGTCCGGTTTCTCCTCTCCCATGAAAGGCCCTCGTAGTGATACGGGGGCCGATTTTTATTCTAAAACCCTTATATTTAAAGACTTTATAGCATCATCTAATCCTCTTTCGTTTCATCCGAAACATAAAAAGTGGCAAATCATTTGTTTTTCTGTTTTGAAATGCGTTTTGTTCATATAAAATTTTGCTGTTCCTTCTATAGATACATGCCTAATTCACATGGTCATTTACCTGTTTGAAATAAGCGTGATACAATTTACCCAACATCACGACTTTGTCCACGAAGGAGGTACGTTTCTTTGGCGCTCCGGATTGGGAGAAGCCGCTTGCCTGAGCTCCTGGATAGTAAAGGTATGACACAAGCACAATTGGCCCAACGATTAAACCTTTCAGATTCCTTCATTTCTAAAGTTGTCCATGGTGAGAAGCGCTTATCTTTGGTTAAGACCAGGGAAGCAGCAATGTTTCTCAATTGCTATATGGATGACTTATATGAATGGACTGACACCGAAGAATGTCAACGATAGTGAGATATTTCGCTCACTCCTCACAAGCGTTACTATCCCTATAGGTCCGCACAAATAGGATGACCGAATACCAGAAAGTCTCAAATCATATGGATATAATTCCCTCTATCTGCTAAACTAGCAATTGTATTTTAAATATAGTTTACGTTCATAGGGGGAAAAATGAAAAAGATTCTTTTTGTATCCGTCGCTGCCTTAGTTTTAGCCGCTGGCTGCAGTTCTGAGCAACCGGCTAAAACATCTGCCGAAACAACACCTGCTGCTAGTTCCGCTCCTAGTGAGACTCCTAAAGCAACTCCGGAATCCACACCTAAACCTTCCGAAGCTCCTAAAGCTAAAGAAGGCGAATATACTGCGGGAGACTTTAAAGTCACGGGCGTATCCGTAAAAGAATCGGCCGGAATGTGGATGGTAACCGCTAAAGTACAAAATGCCGGAGATAAAGATATTCAAGCAGCTATGCTGAGTGCGGTACTTTATGATAAGGACGAAAAACGTCTGGGGGTTGCACAAGGCGGCATTGACGGGATTAAAAAAGGCGAAAGTAAGACTGTTCAATTCTTATCTACGGATAAGCTTGACGGGTATAAAAAAATTGAGTTTCAAGTTGACACTTCAATCTAAAAAAAGGACCCCCGTACCATTAGGCGCGGGGGTTTCTCCATTTTACATAGAATCTATATCTTTTTATTTTAAAATCTCACGCAACTCCATTTGGAAAGATTGGTTATAATGAAATGCTCCTCTTTAATTTAAAATCCCCCCTCCGTATGATAGAGACGAATCCAAACGATCATTAGAGGTGACCACTTTGAACGAAGGCATTATTCGAACCATTGATTTTAACGACACCGGGCTCGTACGCAGCCTCTACGAATTACAACGGCAATCTTACTTAATTGAAGCTAAACTTATTAATTTCTATGAGATTCCGCCGTTAAAAGAGACTTTCGAGGAGTTTCAGGCATGCGGCGAACAATTTAGAGGCTATTTCATAAACAATCAGCTTGCCGGAGCCGTTTCCTGCACGGCGGAAGAGGAAGCCGTCACGATTTGCCGGATGGTCGTCCACCCGGATCATTTCAAAAAAGGAATCGCCCAGCAGCTCTTAAACACGCTGGAGTCCGACATGGGTCACGTCTCCCTATTCAAAGTAGCGACGGGAAAGGACAACGTTCCGGCCAAAAATTTGTATGTTAAAAACGGCTACAAGCATGAATGCGACCTGGAAGTCGCACCGGATTTTTACATCAGCTTTTTTCAAAAGGCGGTCAGTTAAGTATTTTCCGAATGACCCGGACCGCCCTCTACGCCCCTGCAACAACCGCAAACAGAACAACAAACCGCCTCGCTAAACGGGGCGGTTTGTTGTTCTCTTATGCACGAACGGGTCTATCCGAACAGATGCTGCGCTTCTTTCGTGTTCTCCTGCACGATACGGTAGGTAGACCTTCCCATATACAAGGGAATTTGAAGTTTGCCCAAATCAGGCAGGCCGTTGTCCAAAAACAATTCCTCGTCCTTGTACCGCTGGAGAATTTCTCCGGCGATCCATTCATGGTCCCCGTAAGTCCGGATCTCCATGACTCTGCACTCGTAGGCATAGTACGCATCCCTCAAAACAGGAATATCCGCCGCAAGTCCGTCGTCATAAGCAATGCCGAACTCCTTGTACTTGTCCATGTCTCTTCCGCTGAACGTTCCCACCGCCTGTATGAGCTCCGACCGGGAACCCGGAAGAAAATGAACCCCGAACACGCCGCTTTTTTCAATTAGAGAGTAGGTATGGGTCTCTTTCCTTAAAGAAATCCCGTATATGCCGGGAGAGGAGCCTATGTACGTGTGCCAACCGGAAGCCATCACATTTTGCCGGCCTCCATGGCGTGAAGTCACGACGGCCACCATCCCCGGATAACTGTACCATGCCTGATCGTCCGTAGGTGTTCTCATAATAACCCCCTTTCCGGTCTCAGCCGCCATTCGCAAGCGGACCTTTTCCGATGCTTCCGCAAACAGTTAAGGCAGTTTTTTGACACCCATCACATGATCGAGCGGGATAAACCCGATCTTCCGGCTGTCATCGCTGTGGTTGCGGTTATCTCCCATCACGAAAACATGGCCTTCCGGCACCGTCCACTTATGATCGGAAACGAACTCCATCGTTTCTTTTATATACGGCTCCTCAAGCACTTGACCGTTCCGGTACACCTGATGATCTTTGAACTCCAGAACGTCCCCCGCTTTGCCGATCACTCTTTTGACGTAAAAGGTTCTCTCATTCGCGCTTCCTGTAATCAGCTGAATGACCGGCTGTTCCATAAAGCTGTCCTTAAACGTACGCGGACGATCCACCCGGCTGTCGATGACGACAATGTCCCCGTATGCCGGTTCCTGAGCAAAGGTATGCACCAGTTTGGAGATATAAATACGCTCCTCGTCCTGAAGCGTGGGCTCCATGGAATGCCCGTCAACTTTGTAGGGCTGGAAAACGAAAATACCGATAAACAGGACGAGGACAAACGAAACGCCGATAGACCCGGCCCAACCCATCGCTTCCTTGAATATTTTCACTAAGACATCTTCCTTTCTGAACCTTATTCCCTAAATTATACCACGCTCTTAGGCATCTTGCGAAAAATGGCTTGCCGGTACGTCGTCTGTCTATCCCCACCTGTTTCCATTGCTTTCACCCGCCCTCCCGGTGTATAATTGTAGCAACTTAAAATTGCAGTTCCCGGAGGAGCCTGTCACCAAGGCCTTGCTATGTCTACATAGCGGGTTTTGGTAACGGGCTCTTTTTGCATGCTTTTCCGGATTCCGGGACTACAATAAGAAAGCAAGGAGTGTGAGGCGGTACGTGCTAATTTTTCAACTGGCTATTATTTTGCTCGCATCGAAACTGGCCGGGGATATCAGTGTCCGGCTGGGTCAGCCTTCGGTTCTGGGAAAGCTTCTTATCGGGATTGTGCTGGGACCTAATCTTCTCGGACTTGTGTCGAATACGGATGTGCTGCAGGAAATCAGTCAAATCGGGGTCATTCTGCTGATGTTCATCGCGGGCCTTGAGACCGATACGGAGGAGTTTAAACGTACGGGCAAAGCCTCCGGTTACGTCGGAATCGCTGGCATTATCGTCCCGTTCGGCCTCGGTTATCTCGCCGGCATCCTGCTGAATCAATCTCCGCTGGAAGCTTCGTTTCTCGGCCTTCTCCTGTCCGCGACCAGCGTCAGCATCTCGGTCCAGGCGCTCAAGGAGATGGGCAAGCTGAAGTCCAGAGAAGGAACGACCATCCTCGGAGCGGCTGTCATCGACGATGTGCTGGTCATCATCGCGCTCGCTTTTCTGATGAGCATGGCGGGCGGAGACGTTAATTTAGGCATGATTGTCGTGAAAAAAGTCGTTTTCTTCGCGGCCGCTCTTCTTTTCGCCTGGAAGGCGGTCCCTTGGATCTTGAAAAAATTCGCTCCCCTTCGTGTCACGGAAACGGTACTCTCCGCCGCTCTTATCATCTGCTTCGGTTACGCCTATTTTGCGGAATATGCCGGAGTTGCGGCCATTATCGGCGCTTATATCGCCGGAGTCGCCATCAGCCTGACGAATTACAAGCACGAAGTGTTCGAAAAAGTGGAGACGATCAGCTACTCCATCTTCGTTCCCGTTTTCTTCACGTCCATCGGAGTTACCGTGCAATTTCAGGGAATCTCCTCTTCGATCGGGCTTATCGTGATCCTCAGTCTTCTTGCCATCGCGACGAAGCTGGCCGGTTCCGCCATCGGCGCCAGACTCGCCGGTTTCAAGTGGCGCAGTTCACTAGCCATCGGTGCAGCCATGGTATCCCGCGGCGAAGTCGCCTTGATTATTGCCGCCATCGGTCAGGAGTCCGGACTGCTTTCCGAAGAAATGTTCGCGGTCATTGTCGTGGTCGTTCTCGTGACCACTATCGTCACCCCGCCGATGATGAAGCTCTTTTTCAGCGAAAAGAGCGCCCCTGCCGCGGCACGGAATACCGCCGAGTAATTTGCGCCTGACACAAAAAAACGCCTCTCAGCCCGTTAGAATCGGCTGGGAGGCGTTTTTGCACACCGCGCGCAAGTTTCGCTCGCGCGGTGAAGTGTCGCATGACCGGGCACCCGCATGCATGCAAGGCTTCCGGTGCGCGGTGCAAGCTTCACGAAGTCTCGCACAACGCGCGGCGTGAAGCCGGGGAAACGTTCCGGCTTTCCACGACCTCGAAGTGGTAGATCGTGTTCCGGGTGAGCACCCGGAACTCCGCTCCGTCCCGGTCGATGGCTTGAACCCGGGTTGTCTGGAAAGACCGGAAATCGTCCACCCGGCAGAGTACCATGGAACTTCCCACTTCCGTGGGCTTCATTTCTTGCAGGATGGTTCCGAGCATTTGATCGTATCGGAATGAGGTGGCGCGTTTAGGCGTCATACCGTCATTTTCATAAATTTGCAGCAATTTAAGGTAGCTCATCGTCGTCCCTCCTCATTTGAAGGTATGCCCGCAGCCCTTATTCTATCCGGTTAAGTTCCGGTAAATATAGGCAGACGGACGGTAAAAGACGTTCCCTGACCCGCTTCGCTTGTGACCCGGACACTTCCGTTATGGGCCTCCACATACTGTTTGACCAGAGCCATCCCAAAGCCCAGCCCCGGTTCGGAAGCCGCGGCGGCCGACGGATAAGCGGTCCGGTAAAAGCGCTCGAACAGATGCGGAATCTCGTCGTGCGTAAGGCCGGCTCCGTCGTCTCGGACGGTGACGGTCACTTCCAGATCGTTGACGGTGACCGATACGGAGGCCGACGAACGAGCCAGCCGTACGGCATTCCCGAGCAGATGGCCGAACGCCTGCTCCAGCTTGTGGCGGTCGCCGTAAAGGCTGACCTCCCTGGACGGCGAGTAGCGCAGCTCGATGCCGGAGGCGCGCGCTTCCGCCTCTAAGCGGGCGATCAGCGGATCGAGGCTCGCCCGCAGCGAGAACCACTGCCGTTCCAGCTCCAGGTGGCCGGATTCGGCGAGCATGAGCTGCTGCATGTCGTTCACGAGCGCCGACATGCGGCTGACTTCTTCGAAGAGTGCCGCCGCCTTATCGGTCGTCAGTCTCTTCTCTTCGATCTGCGCCTGCTCCAGGCTGGAGCGGAGCACCGTAAGCGGACGCCGGAGCTCCTGGGTCAGATCGGCGACCATGCGCGGCCGCACGGTTTCCATCTGCCTCAGCTTGTCCTCGATGCCCGTAAGCAGGGCATCGGCTTCCGCCGTCCTGGCGTTTATGTCCGTGCCGCCGTTTTCTTTGCCCCGCCTGAAGGAGGGCTCCGGTCCGTCTTCTCTCGCAAGAACGGCAAGACGGAAAAGGATACGGTCGAGCACCGCTTGAAGCCGGTTGTCCCCCCGTTTCAGATAGAGGCCGGCTGCAGCTCCGACGAGCAGGGAGCCCGCCAGAACGGCGGCCCAAAACGGCGGCTCCGGATGATGGAATGGCGCGGCGGGCAAGCTATAATAACCCAGAGTCCGGTTGCCGTCCTTAACGGTTCGCAGGTCAATGCGGCCGGCTGCAGGGTCTTCCTTATCGGAAGAAGACGATGCAGCCGCGTCGAAGAGCAGCTTCTGATCGGCATTGTACAGGCGAAGACCGGCTTCTCCGGCCAAGCGCTGCGGGTCTGAATCTTCTTTTAACTGTTTAATTACGGAAGACCAATTTTTATCGACGCCATACATGGCATTTAAATACGAATCCCAGAACAGATGGTTCCGGCTGTTTGCCTTCTGCTGCTCCGTCCAGAGAAAAGCGTACGCTTGTCCGATTAGGATGCAGGCAGTCAGCAGGCCCAGCAGGGAGCCGATCCATACCGGTTTTCTGTGTTGGTTTATCGTCGTTCTCATCTATACCCTCCGCAACTATACCTGCTTTTTTCATTGTAGCACATCGGGATAGCGTTTTGCTTCTTTTCCGGCAGAGCGCTCCGTTTTTTGTAAACAGAAGGATTGACTTTTTTATATACATAACTTAATATTTATATAGTTTAAATAATAACTAGTGAAAATAATTTTTCGAATTTGAAAGGAGGAGACTATCTTCCGTGCTTGATAACGAAGATTACGTAGCCCGGATTTTGCGGGCCACGATGTCCTTTTACCGACGGATCGGGCCTCAGATGTCTCATTTTAAAGAAATGGGGCTGACCGGCCCGCAATTTCACGTGCTGAACTGGATCTCGGAGACAGGGCCGGGTAAAATCACCAAGTTGGCCGAAATGATGGAAGTGAAACCCAGCGCCATTACCGTCATGATCGACCGGATGGAACAGAACAAGCTTGTCGTCCGGCATCACGATGAGAACGACCGCCGTGTCGTCATGGTATCCCTTACGGAACACGGACAGAGCGTTCTTAAAGAAGCGAAGCTTAAATCTTTCGAAGTTATCAAACAGTATTATTCTCGGCTCGACCAGGACGAGCTGGAGTCGCTGATGAAAATTTCCGAGAAGCTGCAAAATATCGCCGGAAATGAAGATGACACAAACGGAAAATGCTGCAAATCATAGAGAAACGGAGTTTAAACAATGGGAGAACCACTTAAACTGAAGCAAGACGGGCAAGAAATGACCAAACACCGGGGCATGCTGATAGCGGGTCTGATTATCGCCATGCTTTTCGGAGCCCTGGAAGGAACGATCGTAGGCACGGCTATGCCGCGGATCGTCGGAGAACTCGGCGGTCTCGGTTATATGACATGGCTGACTACCGCCTACATGCTGACTTCCACCGCGGTTGTGCCGATTGCCGGTAAACTGGCCGACCTGCTGGGCCGCCGCGTCGTTTATGTGACAGGACTTATCATATTCATGGTGAGCTCGGCGCTTTGCGGAACGACGGACAGCATGGCCCAGCTTATCGTGTACCGCGGCATCCAAGGTATCGGCGGCGGTATTATGATGCCGATGGCGATGATTATTATCGGGGACTTGTTCACGGGCAAGGAGCGCGCCAAATGGCAGGGCGTTTTCGGCGGCCTCTACGGGCTGGCTTCCGTAATCGGCCCGCAAATCGGCGGCTGGATCGTGGACGGCCTCAACTGGAGATGGGTGTTCTACATCAATCTGCCCGTCGGGATTATCGCCGTTATCTTTATTTCCATGGGCCTCAGCAAGCACAAAACACAAGGGCCCGTCAAGTTCGACGTAGCCGGCATGTTCACCATGATTGTCGGGGTCGTCAGTCTCCTGCTCGGTCTCAGCTTCGGGGGCAGCGAGTACCCGTGGCTGTCCTGGCAGATTATCAGCCTGTTCGTTCTGGCCGTTATCGCCATCACTGCTTTCATTAGGATCGAATCCCGCACGGAGGAAGCGATCCTTCCGGTGCGATTGTTTAAAAACCGTACGTTCACCGTGCTCAACGGCATCGGCTTCCTGATGAGCATCGGCATGTTCGGCGCCATTATTTTCGTGCCGCTCTTCATGCAGGGGGTTGTCGGTGTCAGCGCCTCGGCGTCCGGCACCATTATGACCCCGATGATGGTTACCATGATCATTGCCAGTATCATCGGCGGGCAGATCGTCTACAAAATCGGGCCGAAAGTCCAGATCAGCATCGGCATGATCGTGATGGCGGCGGGATTCCTTCTGCTGACGACGATGAGCATGGATACGACGAAGCTTACCGCTACCTTGATTATGCTCATAATCGGACTTGGCATGGGGCTTGTGATGCCGATCCTAACACTCGTTCTCCAGGAATCGTTCCCGAAATCGGAGCTGGGGGTCGTCACATCGTCAAGCCAGTTCTTCCGTTCCATCGGCGGAACGTTCGGGATGACCATCCTCGGGGCGATTATGAATCATAAATCGACCAGCCAGTTGACCGACACGCTTGTTCCCGTGCTGCAAAAGCTGCCCGAGCAGGCCAAAGAACTGACGACCAAATTTACGGAAATGATTCATACGAATCCGCAAGGGCTGTATACATTTCTGTTCAGCCCGGAAGCCATGAAGGAGATGCCCGCGGAGTTCTTGAAGACCATTGCTCCGATTCTGAAAAATTCGCTCGTCTCTTCTCTGCACTCCGTCTACTTGTTCGCACTGATTTTCATCGTACTGGGAGCCGTGCTGACGGTTGCCGTACCGAAAATCAAACTGACCGAGCGAAAAAAAACGGATCCGGCAGGCAAAGCCGAACCCGCCGCGGAGTAAAATCATTCGAAAAAACGGGATCCTTCACGAGGATCCCGTTTTTTTTGGGTGTTTAGCCGGGCAGTGCCAAGCGCTATTTTACCCGGCGGTCGGTCGGGCCGGTTCAGTTAGATCAGATCAGTTCATTTCAGGTCAGGCTAATTCACACCTGCCTGATTGCGCACGGCAACAGACAGAACCGGTGATCCCGCCCGCTTCGCTGCTGCCGCACCGGCTCTTCCGGCCTGCCCGGGCCGCTTCTTACAGCAGCCACCCTTCCTGCACGGGGCTGTCCGGCGGCACGATCGGTTCGATCAGCTGCGGACTGTCATTGCGCACGTTCCCGACCAGCTGCGAAACCGGGTACGCCTCCATCTCTGCGGCTGGATAGGCCCGGAGCAAAGACAGCAGATCGACGGGGTCCTGAACCTGCCGGTCCAGCCAGAAAGCCTCGTCCTCCCGCCGCAGAATAACCGGCATGCGGTCGTGAATATCCGCCACGAGCGGGTTCGGCGCCGTCGTCAGCACAGTGCAGGTGCTGACGCGCCGGCCGTCGGGCGAAAGCCAGGTGTCGTAGAGACCGGCCATCGCAAACAAACCGCCGTCTTTCAGCCGGATTCGCATCGGCTGCTTGAGTCCCCCCTCCCGCTTCCATTCGTAAAAACCGTCAGCCGGAATAAGGCACCGCTTGCGGCGCAGCGGGATGCGGTAAGCGGGTTTGTCCGCCGCCGTTTCCGCGCGGGCGTTCAGCATTTTGGCGCCGACGCTTTCTTCCTTGGCCCACTCGGGAATCAATCCCCATTTCAGCTCGCCGATCCGGTTATTCCGGCCGTCGTTCACGACGGCAAGCACCATCTGGCCGGGAGCTACGTTATATTTCGGTCTATGATAAGGAATGCCCGGCGCATCGAAAAGGCCGAAGCGGGCCATAAGCTCCTCTACCGTTACCGTGATCGTATACCGTCCGCACATGGACATTTCCTCCTTATTCACACAAGTTATGTACAGCCTAATACAACGGCGGGTTGAATTCAAATAAAAACGAAGCCTTCGAGGGACCAAGTTCTGGGTGTCCCATGCTCCCGGCAGCCTCCCCGGCATGCTCATTTATGAATACGATCAAAAATATGCCGCTGCATTTGATGAGCCAGATCAACCGTACCCGCGTCTTTACCGTTTTGTAAAGTCCACTGTATAAGCACCATCGCATTCGCCGCGTACAGCCGGGCCAGGTAGTCGGTCGGAACGGCCGGTTCTTTGTCCAGATAAGAAAAACAAGCATCGTATAAAATCCCCTCAAACTGCGCACGCAAATCCGCCAAAGGCACATGGACATTTAGCAGGGTCGTAAGCTCCGTTTTATCGGCTGCCGCCTGATCTATAATCATTTCAATGACTTCAGCGGCATTACGCTGTTGCATCGACTCAAAACGCGGGGCAATTTCTTGTTTGAACGAACAGGCATGCCGGTTCACGATTTTTCCAAAAGGTCGTATTTATCTGTGAAATGACTGTAAAAAGTGGATTTCCGGCTTCCGGTAAGTCAGCCGGCGTGTTCGCGCGTTCTTTCGGCTCCGGCGGATTTATCCAGCCCGCCTTCTTCTTCCAGCCAGCCGATAAACAAGGTGGCGAAGTGGGGATCCCACTGCGTGCCCCTTCCTTCTTTCAAAATGGACAGCGCCTTCTCCGCGGACATGCCTTGGCGGTAGGGGCGGTCCGAGGTCATCGCGTCATAAGCGTCGGCAATGGCAATTACCCGGCCGAAAAGCGGAATATCCAGGCCCTTGAGACCGTCCGGATAGCCCCGGCCGTCAAATCGTTCGTGATGGGAACGGACTCCCGGCAGGAACGGAGCCATCAAGCTCTGCGGCTCGATCTGCCGCAGGATTCGTTCTCCCAGCGCGGGGTGCATCTGAATTTGGGCAAACTCGTCGTCCGTGAGCCTCCCCTCTTTTAACAGCACGGTGTCGCTGATTCCGATTTTGCCGATGTCATGCAGCAGCGCCGTTTTGCGCAGTTCCTCCAGGTCGTGTTCGGAGAACCCGGCCAGACTGCCGATCCGGACGGAATAGCCCGCGACCCTTTCGGAGTGTCCAGCCGTGTAAGCGTCTCTGGCATCCAATGCGGCGGCCAGCGCGGCAAAATAGCCCGAAATCAGTTCGTGGTTGATCCGGTCCCGTTCCCGGAGTCCTTCCACCATGTGGTTAAAGCCCGCCACCAGGCGCGAAAACTCATCGGGATAAAGATCCGGCGCATGAATAGCCAGATTTCCGGCCCGGACTTCTCCCATGACTTTATGGATCTGTCCGATGGGATGCTCGATATCCCGGGAAAGCAGCCAGGCGCCGAGCGAAGCGAACAGAATGCCCAGTAGGATAATCATGGCATCCCAGTTCCAGTAATCCATCAGCAAAGACGTATCCTCCCGGACCAGACGAAGCTGAACGGTCAAATAATACAGGAAAAGCGGGAAGGTACCGATCAGAAACGCGCTCCACTGGAACTTTTTCCGGATCGAAAACAACACTCTGCCGTCCAGAGACACCTCCGCGCCGTGCAGCCGCAGAGCAAGATCGTGCGAATGCCGGAGCGCCGGACGGATGGAATAGGCGGTCAGAAAAAATTCAATCATCGCATGCATGCACGCTACAAGCAAAGCGCCGAGCACGGCGAGCGTCAGGTCAAAATAACTGATCTCCAGCAGGCCCATACGGATCGCGCCCACGGCCAGTACGACGGCAGGCAGAACCATTCCGAACAAGTGCGGTCCGAAAATCCGTTTGACCGCCAGCACCGGAAGCTGGTGAAGGCGTATATAAGCTTCCTTTATTTCGTCGAGAGCGGGACTATGTTTGAGAAAAACCGCACGGACCGGCCTCATCTGACGGGCAAATACGGTCAGTTCGGCCCCTATCATCACAAGGAGCGAAACGCCCAGGATAACCAGCATGACGGACATTTCGCGACTCGTCGCCCGCAGTGCGGAATAGATCAGAACGCTGCCTACTCCCAGCACCGCAATGGCGGAGCCGATCAAGTAATTGCGGAGCAGAGCCAACAGAAGCCGCCGGTATGTATATGTTCGCAAAATGCGTCCCCTCTCCCAATCAATGGCATGTTACTCTCTTTTTATTGTACATGAGCTCTTTTATTACGGATGCACGCAAAAGGATCGCTAAACTGGCGAATTTCACTCAAAAATTCCAAATAATTCTCTTCTTGAAAATCGAATATATGTTCGGTATTCTGAATATACTACATAAGAACATATGTTTCCATACCCAAGGAGTGAGACATCATGCAGCCGCCTTTGCAAACCCGTGACGATTCGATGCTCGTTAAGCGGTATGTGCTGCTTCCGGTTCTGTTAGACGTACTGGAAAAAAACATTTCGCTGCTGGAAAGCTCCGGCAAACTTCCAGAGCCGCTGATCGGCCATCTTCGCCTGATCCAAGATCGCGTCACGGCCGACATGGCTTTTTTGCGCAAGCAGTTCCGCCGGCGGGGCATCCGGATTTACGAGGAAAGGCGCACGACAGATGGGTTGAACGTCGCTTACATATGCCGCGGGTATCACCACCGGTTTTCTTTGCTGTGGCGACTGATCCGCGCCGAAGTCGTTACCGCACTGGAGGTGTACCTGGTTCCTGCCGCCGGGCCGGACACCGAAAACACCGGGCAGGCAAACATTACCGGTTGTTAACCGAATAAACGTTCGTGTATGGTTAATGATAGACGAGAACATAAGTTCCCTTTGTTCAAATTCATTTTCTCATTCCGACAAAATGGCAGGTGTTACCGATGACCGCCTTCCCCGAGCAAGGCAAACGTGTAATCATGCTGGCGGACTGCCAGTCTTTTTACGCATCCGTGGAAAAAGCCGCCCATCCCCAATACCGCGATAAGCCTGTCGTCGTAGCGGGCGATCCCGCCCGCCGTTCCGGCATTATTCTGGCCGCCTGCCCCCTCGCTAAAGCGCACGGCGTCACAACGGCCGAAAGGCTGGGCGAGGCCCTCCGGAAATGCCCCGAGGCCGTAGTCATCCGTCCCCGCATGGAAGAGTACATTAAAGTCTCCATGCAGATTACGGCCATTCTTCAAACGTACACCGATCTCGTGGAGCCGTTCAGCATTGATGAACAGTACCTTGATGTGACGGGGAGCCTGCATCTCTTCGGCACGCCCGTGGAAATCGCCAGAGATATCCAGCAAAAGGTGCTGCAGGAAACCGGTGTATGGACGCGGATCGGCATCAGCGAAAATAAAGTGCTCGCTAAAATGGCCTGCGACAATTTCGCCAAGAAAAACCGGGAGGGCATCTACGGGCTGCCCAAAAGCGAAATCGCCAGTCTCTGGGAGCTGCCCGTCAGCAAAACGTATCTGATCGGCTCCCGGATGACCCGGCATCTTAACCGTATGGGCATCCTTACCGTCGGCGACTTGGCCGGAACCCCGCTGGCCCGTCTGCGCGCCCGCTGGGGAATCAATGGGGAAGTCATCTGGCGGGTAGCTAACGGCATTGATCCTTCTCCGGTAACCCCTCAGACTCACGAGGGACAGAAGGCCGTCGGCCATCAGATGACGCTGCCCCGCGACTATGCCACGGCCGAAGAAATCAAAGTCGTGCTGCTCGAGCTCTCCGAGCTGGTATGCCAGCGCTGCCGGGCCAAAGGCTGCCAGGGCCAAGTGGTCTCCGTAGGCTGTCAGGGCGCGGATTACGACCATCCGAGCGGTTTTTACCGCCAGATGAAGCTGCCGGACCCGACGCAGCTCACCGATACGGTCTACGAAACGGCCCAGCTGCTGTTCCGCAAGCATTGGGACGGCCTCCCCGTACGCAAGGTCGGAGTCACGCTGGGAGACCTCGTGCCCGATGATCAGTACCAGCTGCTGATGTTTGGAGACGAGGAGCGCAAAATCGCTCTGGAGCGGGCAACCGATACGATCCGGCAGCGGTTCGGAAGCACAGCCATCATGCGGGCGGTTTCCGCTACTCCGGCCGGCCAGGCCAAAGACAGATCCCATAAGATCGGAGGTCATTACAAGTGAAATCTTCTTCGGCCGGTTCCAAGACAGGCAAGAAGCTTCAGGGAAACGGTCTGTATGAATCGTCCCGCATGATGCTGCCCGAACACAAGGAAGCCTACCTGCGCCACCAGCGGGAACTGAACCGCCGGGCTCACCCGTCGCTGGAAGACGAAGAGCGCCAGCGCATAGGCAGTCTTCTGGCCCGGGCGAAGACAACGGGGCGGGTACTTACCCTGACGGTATACGCTCCTTTCGAGGACGAGGAAATAACCGGGATCGTCCGGCGCATCGACCCTCTGAAGCAGGAAATCCATCTTGAAGCGCCGGGAAATGTGCGCCGGCTCGCTTTTGACGATATTCTCAAAATCAGCGATTAAAAGTGCGGTTTCCGGGGACAAAGTAAAATCCGGAATAACTGCTCAGAATACTAGGATTAAAGCAAGGCTTTTCGGACAAATCTGCGGCAACAAATGAAAAAGCAAAAAAACCGTCTCTCTTCTTTATCGAAGAATAGACGGTTTTTTTGTAGATTGGCACGAAAAATAACGGAACCTTCCGTGTCTACTCCTCTGCAGGAGCGGCCTGCTTTTTTTAACGGAACATTCCCCACAGTTTTAATAAATGGAACGTATTGTTGGGGTCGATTTTTTGGGCGATGACAAAATCAATCAGAGACGACGACTGGGCCTGGGTAAGCGGTTCGCCCAGCACTTTGGAAAACTGGGCGACGAAAGCGGCGACTTTCTGACGGTTTTGCAGATCGTACTTCGTGACCCCTTCCAGCAGTCTTTTAACGCGTTCTTTAATTTCCGGGTTTTTCATTTTCCATTTCACGCGTTCGACCAGAGCCGGATCGATACCATATTGCTGATAGCTCACTTGAACACCTCCCCGTTATCCATCCCTGCTAACATATGTCGGCAGCGGCTCGGATGTGCCTAGATTTTACGGCTGGAAAAGCTTACGGCCCGTCCCCCAGCGGGATCGCACTCTCGTCTAAGTCTCATTCAGCAAGACGATTCACCGGGATTTCCGACCCCGGTCACCAAACACGGGCCGCCTCACGCAGCAAAGAAGCGATTCGACTACGGCAGGAACAGTGGTCAACCACATGTGACGACGTCAGACCCCGATGCGCCGGAAGCATCACGCGGCACAAAAAAAACCGATCGGCAGCTGCCGGTCGGTTTCTGTCTGTCTAAGCCGTTTATCAGTCCATAATATCCCCGTCGAAAATGAGCTCGCGCTGGAGAAAATCACGAAGTGGAATATACTCCGCCGCCGTCCAGAACTCCGGCCGCGCTACAAGCTCGGCCGCATCGTCACGGGCCAGCTCCATCGTTTCGAAGTCGACCATCATGTCGGCGATCCGGAAGTCGGGCAGGCCGCTCTGCTTCGTGCCGAAGAAATCTCCGGGCCCGCGAAGCTCCAGATCCCGCCGGGCGATTTCGAAGCCGTCCGTCGTATCCGTCATCGCCTGCATCCGCTCCTTGCCGACTTCGGTTTTCGGATCGGCGATCAGGACGCAGAACGACTGGTGCTCCCCGCGTCCGACCCGGCCCCGCAGCTGATGCAGCTGCGACAAGCCGAACCGATCCGCGTCGTATACGACCATGAGTGTCGCATTCGGCACGTCCACACCGACCTCGATGACCGTGGTGGATACGAGCGTGTGGATCTCGCCGTCCTTGAACCGGTGCATGATCTCGTCCTTCTCGGCCGCGGCCATCCGCCCGTGCAGCAGCCCGACCTTTAGATCGGGGAACGCCTGCTGAAGCTGGACGTGTACGTCTATCGCGTTCTGCACGTCCAGCTTCTCCGACTCCTCGATCAGCGGGCAGATCACGTAAGCCTGGCGGCCCGCATCCGCTTCCCGGCGGATAAAGCCGAGCACCCGGTCGAACATCTCGTGACGCACCCAATACGTTTTGATCGGTTTGCGCCCCTTCGGAAGCTCCCGGAGCGTCGAGACGTCAAGATCCCCGAACGCGGTAATCGCCAGCGTCCGGGGAATCGGCGTCGCCGTCATCGTCAGCACGTCGGGGTTCATCCCTTTGCGCCGCAGAATGCTGCGCTGGTTTACCCCGAACCGGTGCTGCTCGTCGGTGACGACAAGCCCCAGCTTGCGGAAGAAGACGTCTTCCTGGATGAGGGCATGCGTGCCGACCAGAATGTCGAGCATGCCCATTTGCAGGGACGCGAGAAGCTCCCGCCGCTGGCGGGCGGTCGTGCTTCCGGTGAGCAGGGCGACCTGCAGCCCGTAGGGCTCGAACATGGCCGTCAGCGAGCGGTTATGCTGTTCGGCAAGGATCTCCGTCGGCACCATCAGAGCGCCCTGGCAGCCGGCCGTTACCGTCGCGTAGAGCGCCGCCGCGGCAACGACCGTCTTGCCCGCTCCGACATCGCCCTGAAGCAGGCGGTTCATCGTGTAAGGCTCCTGCATGTCCTGCAGGATCTCCGCGATGACCTTCTTCTGCGAGGGCGTCAGCGTGAACGGCAGGCCGCGCACGAAGGCACGCACCTTCGGGAGATCCACCTGCTGCGCGAGCCCGTCGGCGCGGTTACGCGTAATGGCCCGGAAGGCGTGCATTTTGAGCTGAAACAGGAACAGTTCCTCATACACCATCCGGCGCCGGGCCTCGTTCCCGTCCTCCGTTCCCTGGGGGCGGTGAATGATCTCCATGGCTCTTCTGCGGGGCAGCAAGCGGTATTTGCGCAGCAGTTCCGCCGGCACGATCTCGCTTACCATGGCGCTGTACTGAGTAAGAGCCTGAGCCGTCGCCTTGCGCATAAAATGCTGGGTAAGGGAGCCTCCGACGGAATAGACCGGCTGCAAAGTGCCGGTCTTGGAAGTTCCCCTATCGGGAAATTCGGAATCCGAAACCGTCATCTGATGACGGCGCTGGTCCCACTTGCCCGTCAGGACAATTTCACGCCCGGGAGCAAGCTGGTCTTTCAGGAACGGCCGGTTAAACCAGACGGCGGTAACAAAAAAGTGGTCAATGACCACTTTGCAGCTAAGCCTGTTTTTACGGCCGTATCTTTGCAGGACAGGCTCGGACATGATCTTGCCCTGCACGGTAATTTTCTCTCCGTCCTTGACCTGGGTCAAATCGCGGATGGAATAATCTTCGTAGCGGAACGGGTAGTACTCGAGCAGATGAGCAACACGGGTGATGCCAAGAGCCTGGAGTTCTTCGGCCTTCTGTCCGCCGATTCCGCGGACTTCCGTAACCGGAATTTCGTTAAGTTCCATGTCAGGCCGGACTCACGAATGCAGCTACGGTCCCCGGTCCCGCATGGGTTCCGATAACCGGACCGATGGTGATGTACTGCATGCTCTTGATCGTAAAGTTCTGCTCGATAAGGCGGTACAGCTCTTCCGCCGCTTCCGTGTTGTTCGCGTGTGCCATGCTGATGTGAATGTCCCCGCCGGGAATGTCCCGCCGCATCATTTCGATGATCCGGGCCATCGCCTTCTTCTGCCCGCGTACTTTATCCACCGAAGCGATTTCTCCCTCGGGATCTACGGACAGAATCGGCTTAATGTTGAGCAAGGAACCGATCAAAGCGGACGCTTTGCCGATTCTGCCCCCTTTTTGCAAATATTCGAGCGTGTCGACGAGGAAGTAGATGACGAACGATTCGCGGATTTTCCGCACGATCTCCACGCATTCTTCCAGGCTTTTGCCTTCCCGGGCCGCTTCTGCGGCGGCCACGACAAGGGCGCCGATTCCGTAACACGCCGTTTTGGAATCAATCACTTGTACGCGGTCTTCCTCGTCCAGCATCGACTTGGCCAGCAGGGCGGACTGATACGTCCCGCTCATGGCCGACGACAGATGGATGGACAAAATTGTGACCTCGGGATCTTCGGCCAGCAGTTTCTCATAGAGCGCAAGAAACTCCGCGGGCGAAGGCTGAGAGGTTGTCGGCATGCTGTGAGCGGCGACCAGCTTGTGATAAAACTGCTCCGCATCCAGGGTAACCGCATCCAGATAAGTTTCTCCGTCGAGGTGGATTTTGAGCGGAACCATTTCAATACCGAGTTTTTCACGGGTAGCTTTCGGAATATCCGACGTGCTGTCCGTTACAATACGAACACGGCTCATATGCAAACCCCTCTCTTACTCTACGGAAAATATATAGGCGTACAGCGGCTGTCCGCCCGGATGAAGCTCGATCTCCACATTCGGATACTGGGCTTCGATATAAGCGGTAAGCTGCTCCGTCTGCTCGTCGCCGGCATCCTCGCCCGTCAGGATCGTCACGATCTCGGCTTCGCGGATCATATGATCCAGAAGCTTCCGGCTCGCTTCGACAAGCTCCGGTTCGGATACGACGATTTTGCCGTCCTCAATGCCGATAAAATGGCCCTCTTTGATTTCGATGCCGTCGATGGACGTATCGCGAACCGCAAAGGTAACCTGACCGGAACGAACGCCTCGAATCGCTTCATTCATGGTTTGTTCGTTGACGTCGGCGCCTGCTTTTTCTTGGAACGCCAGAATGGAGGCCAAGCCCTGCGGAATCGACTTCGTCGGGATAACGATAATCCGCTTGTCTTCCACAAGATCCTGCGCCTGCTTCGCGGCCATGATGATATTGGAGTTATTGGGCAGAATAAACACGGTTTCCGCATCGATCTGCTCAATCGCCTTCACAACGTCTTCCGTGCTCGGGTTCATCGTCTGTCCGCCGGACAAAACGACATCCACGCCTACGCTTGTGAAAATCTCCGTAATGCCCTGGCCCAGAGCCACGGCCACGAATCCGTACGGCTTGAGTTCTTTGGCGGCCGGCACCACCGAGCGCTGCGCTTCCTCTTCGGCGGCACGCTCGTAAACCTCAGCCGCTTCTTCCAGGATATGCGAATGCTGATCGCGCATGTTCTCGATTTTGATCCGGGTCAGATCTCCGTATTCCATGGCCAGATTCATGACTTGTCCGGGATATTCCGCGTGAATATGAACTTTGACAAGCTCATCGTCCGCCACGACAAGCAGCGAATCCCCATGCTTTCCGAGCTGGCTGCGGAAATTAATTTCGTTGAATTCGAGGCCTTTCGTTTTGCCGGGAACGACCTTCAGCAAAAACTCGGTACAGTAGCCGAATTCGATGTCATCCGTAGACATATGAAGCTGCGCGGGACCCGTGCGGTCCATGTGATGGGCCTCGGGAGCGAGCTGCAGCGTCGCAATGTCCTTGTCCTTGGCGGTCTGTCCCAATACGGGCGCATCCGCAACGATAAAGGAAGACGTATCCTCCTGCGGCTCGCCGTTCAGCGCGGAAACGAATCCTTCGTAAATGCAGACCAGGCCCTGTCCGCCCGCGTCGACTACACCTACCTGTTTGAGGACAGGAAGCATGTCCGGCGTTTTGGACAAGGTTTCGCTCGCCTGCTTCAGCACCTCTTCCACGAGCTCTGTGACGTCCGCACAGCGTCTTGCAGAAGCGACGGCATGCTTCGCCGCCTCCTTGGAAACGGTCAGTACGGTGCCTTCCACGGGTTTGACGACCGCTTTATACGCGGTGTCCACGCCCTGCTGCAGAGCCGCGGCAAACTGCTGCACATCGATCGCTTCCATATCATGCGTATACTTGGCGAAGCCTCGGAAAAGCTGGGACAGAATCACGCCGGAGTTGCCCCGCGCGCCCATCAGCAGTCCCTTGGACAAAGCTTCCGCCGCTTTGCCGATATGTGCGGACGGCTTGCGTTTCAGTTCCTCTACACCCGACGTAAGCGTCAGGTTCATATTCGTTCCGGTATCTCCGTCAGGGACCGGGAAAACGTTCAAACCGTTCACCCTGTCCACATTTCTGCGAAGGTTGTCAGCTCCAGCAAACACCATCTGCATAAAATCATTTCCATTTATTGTGTTAAAGCGCTTACTCAATGGTATTCTCCTTCCTGATTACCGGGATACCCTAACCCCTTGAACGAATATGTGAACTTCATCTACATGCAGACCCACTACTTCATTTAATACATACTTCACTTTGGTCTGGACGTTGTGCGCCACCACGGATATTTTGGTTCCGTAACTTACAATAATGTATAGATCAATCTCTACGCGGTCCTGTTCGCGGCGTACTTCCACACCCCGTCCCAGATTATCCCGTCCGAGCAATTCTGCAATGCCATCTTTTAATTGTTTGCGCGAAGCCATACCGACCAGACCGTAACAATCCAATGCGGCGGAACCCGCAAGTACGGCGATCACTTCATCGGTTACATGAATTTTACCTAATTCGTTGCTTACCTCGATTGGCATGGAAATACCAACTCCTTCAAAAAGGGTCAATAGGACTAATCCTCATTGTACTATAACCTATGGAATAAATAAATGACAAAAATGGCGCCTATTCGTTGACTATCTCTTTTTCGCTGTGCTATTATATTTAAGTGTGTTTATTGAATGCGGTAGAACGAAGCAAACCGATGCCCTGAACTTAAACAGGCCGACGAGCCACATGCTAACAAAAGCTGCCTTGCTGTGTGTTAGGTTTAGGCTTGCCATGCTGGCAGTTTCGTATACTTATAAGGAGGTGTCATTCATGTCTCGCAAATGCTATATTACTGGCAAATCCCCGAAGTCCGGAAACCATGTTTCCCACGCGAACAACAAAAACAAGCGTACATGGGGCGTTAACGTACAAAAAGTACGCATCCTGGTGGACGGCAAACCGAAGCGCGTTTACGTCAGCACCCGTGCCCTGAAATCCGGCAAAGTGGAACGCGTATAACGATCGCTGTAGCGAAAAGACAAAAAGCACCGTAACGGGTGCTTTTTTTCGTGCCTTTTAACAGGCGCAACGGCTGCAGCTATTAATTTTTGCTGAACGTGTTCAGTACGGCCTTGACAAAACCGCCCAAAAATTTCGGCAGCTTGACTGTGTAGAATTTCATCCTCTACCCCTCCTTCATGATTGCCGGCAAACCGCTCTCATCGATTCCAGTATATTCGCACATGCCCGAAAATGTGCTTGCCCCCGAAAACGAATACGCGGCTTTCATTCCCCTGCTGCGTGGGCATCCTGGCATCCTTTTATCCCATAAAAAAAAGGTTACAAGAATGCTTAAATTCTCGTAACCAAGTGTATGCCCCCGCCGGGGGATTTATGACACGTCCGTTCTGCAGCGGCCGCCGGACAAATGCGGCGGGCTTTAATTTCCCGCGGATTCGCGGATCAGGCGGATCGCTTCCGCGCGGTCGGGCCGGCCGAACACCGCATTGCCGGCAACCGCCATGGTGGCGCCTGCCTCAGCGACCAGCGGCGCGGTCTTTTCGTTGATTCCGCCGTCCACTTCGATCTCCACGTGATCCAGTCCACGTTCCCGGAGCTTGCCGCGAAGGCCGCGGATTTTGGAAAGCATGCCCGGTATAAAGGACTGCCCTCCGAAGCCCGGGTTAACGGTCATGATGAGGACCAGGTCCAGATACTCTTCCAGCACATGTTCGATAGCGGACAAAGGAGTGGCGGGATTCAGGACGACTCCGGCCTTGACCCCGTGCTCCTTGATCTGATGAAGCGTGCGGTGAAGGTGAGGACACGTCTCCACATGCACGGAGATCAAATCTGCGCCCGCTTTGGCGAAGTCTGCGATATATCTTTCGGGCTGCTCGATCATCAGGTGTACATCGAGCGGCAGGGACGTATGAGGCCGGATCGCGGATACGATAGGAGGACCCAGCGTGATATTCGGCACGAAGTGACCGTCCATGACGTCGACATGTATCCAGTCGGCGCCCGCTTTCTCAACCTCGCGAATTTCTTCGCCAAGCTTGGCGAAGTCGGCGGACAGAATGGATGGAGCTATGCGCAGCATCTTAGTACCTCCTCTTTTTCTCTTTCATTTCTTGCAAAAACTGCAAATAATGCTCGTAACGGCTTGCGCCGATTTCTCCCTGCTCCACGGCGTCGCGGACTTTGCAGCCCGGTTCGTGAAGATGCAGGCATCCCCGGAACTTGCACGTTTCGGCATAAGACTGGAATTCGCGGAAGCAGGACCCGAGGTCTTCGGCTTCCAGTTCGACGAAGTCAAGCTGACTGAAGCCCGGCGTGTCCGCGACATATCCGCCCTTGGCGAGCGGAATCAATTCCACATGCCGCGTCGTATGCTTTCCCCGGCCCAGCCGGTGGCTGATCTCGTTGGTCTGAAGATCCAGACCCGCTACGATTGCATTCAGCATGGACGACTTGCCGACCCCGGACTGCCCGGCGAATACGCTGATTTTGCCGTCCAGGTATTCCGCAACCTGGTCGACGCCTTCACCCTGCCGCGAGCTAGTCAGCATGACGGGGTAACCGATCTTGCGGTACAGCTCGACCGCGTCGGTAAGCCAGCCGGGCATGGACGGAGCGACAAGACCGGCGGAAGCGGATGAAGCCGTTATTGGGACAGCTTCGCCCTCTTCCGCACTTTCAGCGGCACTCTCCTCAGAAGAATCATCCGCAAGATCAACCAGATCCGCTTTGGTCAAGCAAATAGCCGCATGCAGTCCCGTATTCTCGATGTGGACGAGAAACTTATCCAGCAGCTGGAGGTTAAGATCCGGCTCCACAACCGAGAAGACGAGCATGGCCGTGTCCACGTTCGCGATGGGCGGGCGAATCATTTCGGATGTCCGCGGGTCGATCTCCGTCACCGTTCCTTCGCCGTTCTCCGTCGCTTCGTACTTTATCCGGTCTCCGACCAGCGGTGAAATCCCTCTTTTCTTGAAAACGCCTCTGGCCCTGCACTGCACGAGAGAATCGGAGCCGAGCCGGCTTCCCTCCGGTAGGACATAGTAGTACCCGCTGAGCGCTTTTACGATCAAACCTTGGGGCATTGCGGATCTCGTCCTCCTTTTTGAATCCCGATGTCGGTTCTAGTCATCTTTATCTTTGTTTTTATCCTTGTCTTTGTCCTTCTCCTTGCCTTTGCCCTTCTCTTCTCCGCCGCCGGAAACAAGCTTAGAGCCTCCGTTCTGCTGCATCGAAGTCTGCCCTCCGGTCTGCTGAGGAGTCGGTGTAGGCGAGGGACTGCCGGCCTGCTGGTTCAAGAAATCCTGGTAAGTCCGCGTCGTCACATTGACGACCTTGTCGTCTTCCTTGACGGTGATGACGGCGTTTTTGTCCGGCGCCACGATCACTTTAACATCGACTGCCGACGGCGAGGAGATGGTCTCGGTCCGGTATTCGCGGTTGTCGCCCTGGGCGTCGCTCACAAGCACCTTGAACGTGGATTTCTTTCCTTCCGACGAAGGAACCAGCGGCACGTTGACAACCATCTGCCCCGCTTCCTGCGGCATGCCGGAGCTTACGATCAAGCCGATGGCCTGGCCGACGGGAACGTCGTTATCCGGCTCGTAAGGGAACTGCTTGATGACTTTGCCTTTAGCGACTTTATAGCTGGGCTCTTCGGTGACGGCTCCCACCTTTAACTTGCTGACGCTAATCCGGCTGATGGCTTCTTCCTTCGACAGGCCGACAAGTGCCGGCATCTTGATCGTTTCTTTGCCTTTGCTTGCGATCAGCTTGACTGCGGCCGCGGCCGGATTCAGGTCTTCGCCTTCGCGCGGGGTCTGCTCCAGAACCGTATTCGCTTCCTGGTCTTCGGAGTACCGGTACGTAATCGAGATCTGATCCTCCTTGAGACCGAGCCCCTGGATCAGTTGAGCCTTGGCGTCATCCACGTTGTGATTGACCACCGAAATCATTTTCTTTAATTCAGGCCCTTTGCTGACCTTGAGTTTGACTTTCGTCTGCTCTTTGGCTTTCATCCCCGCCTGCGGATTCTGGTCGATAACGATTCCCGCAGGCTGTGGGTCGGCGACCTCTTCCACTTCGTAACCGAGCTTGGCGGCGGTCAGCTTTTCCTGGGCCTTCTGCAGCGTATCCGTTTTGACGTTAGGGACCGGAACCTCGGCAACGACTACTTTCCCCTGTACGTAATAAATAGCGCCGGCCAACAGCAGAGCGATCAGGACGAGTATCGTGACCCACAGGCCTGTCTTTTTCTTTTTCTTCGGTGGCGGGGACGATTTGGATGCGGCAGGCTCCGTTTTGCCCTTGACCGCCGATTCCTCCGCATCATCCTCGTCATCGAATATTTGCACCTGCTGATTAGGACGGATGGCGGGGAGAACGAGCGTGTTCTCGTCATCGTCATGATCGTCGTGATGAAAGCTTATTTTAGGTTCGTTGCGGCGTTCGGGCTGCAGACAGGTTTCCAGATCCTCCATCATGGCGCGGGCGGATTGGTACCGCTCATCGGGCTTTTTGCGCACCGCTTTGAGAATGATATTCTCCAGACTTTGCGGAATCATCGGATTAATCCGCCTCGGATCCTCAGCGTCTTCCTGCAGATGTTTCAAAGCCACACTGATCGGGCTTTCGCCGTGAAACGGAAGCTCGCCCGTCAGCATTTGATACATCACGATCCCAAGCGAATACAGATCCGATTTTTCTCCCGTATTGGTTCCTTTCGCATGCTCCGGCGAGAAATAGTGAACCGAGCCGACGACGGAACCCGTCTGTGTGATCGTAGAAGAAGTAGCCGCGCGGGCGATTCCGAAATCCGTCACTTTGACGCGGCCGTTTTTTCCGATCAGAATATTATGAGGTTTAATGTCCCGATGAATAATTCCGTTATGATGCGCATGCTCCAGAGCATCGCAGATTTGGGCCGCATAATGAACGGCTTCCTCGACAGGCAGCGGGGCCCGCTCTTTGATAATTTCGTTCAGCGTCTTCCCCTCGATATATTCCATCACGATGTAATGGAGATCGCCCTCCTGGCCCACGTCGTAAATGCTGACCACGTTAGGATGGGAAAGCGAAGCCGCCGCCTGGGCTTCCCGGCGGAAACGGCGGATGAACTCTTCGTCGTTCACGTACTGCTGGCGGAGCATTTTGACGGCCACCTTGCGATGGAGCAGGATATCTAGCCCTTTGTAAACAAGAGCCATTCCTCCGCCGCCAATGCGTTCCAGAATTTCGTAGCGGCCACCAAGCTTCGTTCCAATCATGCGGGATCCCCTCCCGAAGCGGGTCCTGAGTCTCCCGATGCAAGAATGATCGTGATGTTGTCGTCTCCGCCCGCATCCAGAGCAGCCTGAAGCAGGCTTTGAGCCATGGCTTCCAATTCGGATTCCCCGCGCACGATCGACAGGATCGTCTGGTCGTCGACCATTCCGCTCAGTCCGTCGCTGCAAAGAAGGAGAATATCTCCGCTCTCCAGGCTCAGATGCTGAACGTCTGGCTGCGCATCCGGTTCCGTCCCCAGCGCCCTGGTTAGTACGTTACGGCGCGGATGGCGCTCCGCTTCGTCCGGTGTCAGTTGGCCGTTCTTCAAAAGTTCGTTCACCAGAGAATGATCCTCCGTCAAACGGAGAATAGAGGGCCCGCTTATTTTATAGGCGCGGCTGTCTCCGATATGCCCCAGGACGGCCAGCTGTCCGGATGCCAGGAGAACGACGACGGTCGTGCCCATTCCCTGAAGCTCTTCCCTGGCGGAGGCATATTCGAACACCTTGCGGTTGGTCGAACGGATCGCTTCCTTCACGGCAAGCTTGCACTCTTCGACCGTCATCGAGGAACTCAGGGATTTGAGTTCTTCCCGGATGATATCGATGGTCATCTGGCTGGCGACGTCGCCCGCCTGATGACCGCCCATTCCGTCGGCCACAATGGCCAGGGAATACCCTCCGACGTCATGCTGAATAACGGCTCTGTCTTCATTTACGGACCGGACTCGGCCGGTATCTGTCACACTCACCATTTTCATCCGCATTTCACTCCGTTATTTCGCTTCCATATGCTTGGCCCGCAGTTGTCCGCAGGCGGCGGCAATGTCGCTGCCCTGCTCACGGCGTATGGTCGCGTTGATTTTGTTGCGTTCCAGAATGCGCTGGAAGTTAAAAATATCGTCGCGCGTCGTACGCACGTAATCCCGCTCCTGCACGTAATTGACCGGAATCAGGTTAACGTGGCACATCGGCAGTTCCTTCAGAACTTCGGCGAGTTCCTCGGCATGCTCGGCCTGGTCGTTCACGTTGCCCATCAGAGCGTACTCGAACGTGATGCGGCGGCCCGTTTTGGCCATGTAATATTTGCACGACTCGATCAGATCGGCGAACGGGAACCGGCGGTTAACCGGCATTAACTTGGAACGGAGCGCATCATTGGGCGCATGGATGGAAATCGCCAAATTGATCTGCGTATCCTCGTCCGCAAACCGGTAAATGTTCGGCACGATACCGCTGGTCGAAACGGTGATGTGGCGCTGGCCGATATTCAGGCCCTTCGGATGAATCATAATGTTTAAAAACTTCATCATCGCATCGTAGTTCTCGAACGGTTCGCCGATTCCCATGATGACGATGGAGCTCACGCGCTCTCCGGTCGCATCGAGAAGCTGCTGCGCTTTGACAATCTGGGCGACGATTTCGCCCGCGCGTAAATCACGCTTCAATCCGCCGAGTGTGGAGGCGCAGAACGTGCAGCCGATCCTGCAGCCGACCTGAGTCGTCACACATACGCTGTTGCCGTAGCTGTGCTTCATGATCACGGTCTCGATCGCGTTTTTGTCCGCCAGCTCGAACAGGAACTTCACCGTTCCGTCCTTCGACTGCTGCTTGGCGATTTCAGTCAGCGTGACGAAGGAAAAGCCGGCCTTCAATTTCTCGCGAAGCGCCTTCGACAAATTCGTCATTTCCTCAAAGTCCGTGACACGTTTCACATACAGCCAATCGAAAATCTGTCCGGCACGGAAGGCCGGCTCTTGGTTCTCCTCGGTCCACTGCTTCCAGTCTTCCAGACTGTAGTCGTACACAAAGGGTTTATCTACTTGCAAGGTTTTATTTTTCACAGTAATCACACCTAACTTATTTTCCAAATAAAAAAATGGGTTATCCAGCCGAATCCTTCCTATTTTAGCATAAAAGACGGCTGAACACACTAGAGCTCGGCGTGCGAGCCCAGTGTCGCTTGTAGGCAGCGGAAGAAGCTGCCCCCGCCTAGCGTGCGAAGCTGCAGCCGAAGCGTTTAGCGGGTTCATCCGGCTGCACGATGCAAAATCGCCAAACGGATGAGCCGGGCGGCAGAGGGAGAACTGCCTGCGGGCGCCTCCTCCCGAACGATATCGCAATGCCGGACCGGGACTGCTTCCTCACCCATCCCGTTCTTTTTATCCGCAGCTTACGCCAAGCGCCGGATCCGGGCGATAAAGAAGCCGTCCGTCCCGTACTGGTCCGGCATAATCGAGATCATGCCCGAAGCCGCCTGCTCCAGAGGCGCGGATTCCGGCCAGCCTGTTGTCGGAATCGGATCAAGGACAAACTTGGGATGAGCCTCCAGGAAGCGGGCCACCGCGTCCTCGTTCTCCGTCCGCTCGATTGTACATGTGCTGTAGACAAGCACACCGCCGGGTTTGAGCAGACCGTGAACAGCCTCCAGGATGCTCTGCTGGACGGCCGCGATCCCGGCGATGTCCTCCTCCCGCTTGCCCCATTTCAGGTCGGGCTTCCGGCGGATGACGCCGAAGCCCGAACAGGGAGCGTCAAGCAGGATGCGGTCAAACGAGGCCGGCTCGAATTCCCCGGCAAGTTCCCTGGCATCCTTCACCAAGGTGCGGACCGACTTCAGGCCCAGCCTCTGGGCCTGTTCGTCGATCAGCCGCTTTTTGTGAGGATGCAGGTCGCAGGCCCACACCGTGCCGGTGTCGTCCATCTTCTCCGCGATGTGCGCCGTTTTGCCGCCCGGAGCGGCACAGCAGTCCAGGACGGTCATGCCTGCCTCCGGCCGAAGCGCTTCGGCAACGAGCATGGAGCTTTCGTCCTGGATGGAGTAGTCGCCCTGGCCGAAGCCCGGCGTCAGCGCCATGTTTCCGCCCGAGGATACGACAATGCCGGCGGGCGACAGTGCCGAAGGCTCGGCGTCGAATCCGCCCAGCCGCAGCTGCTCCAGCAGCGCATCGGGATGCTGGCGGCGTGTATTCGCGCGGATGCTGATGTGCGGCGGTTCGTTGTTCGCCTTGCAAATGCGCTCGCACGCTTCGGCACCGTACTGCAGGGTCCAGCGCCGGACCAGCCACTCGGGATGGGAATGTTCGAGCGAAATGCGCTGGGTGTCCGTCATCCCTTGCGGAAGCGTCAGCTCCGCACGCTGGCGGATAGCACTGCGCAGCACGCCGTTGACCATGCCGGAGATGCCCTGATGGCCACGACGCTTCGCTATGTTAACGGCTTCGCTGACAACCGCGTGGTCGGGCACACGTTCCAGATACAGGAGCTGATACAAGCTCATCCGGAGCAGACTGCGTACCCAGGGCTGAAGCTTGCCGAGCCCCTTGGTCACCAGTTTCGCCAAGTAATAGTCGATTGTATTCCGTCTCTGGATCGTTCCGTACACAATTTCCGTAGCCAGAGCGGCATCCGGACGCGGGAGATCCGCTTCGCGCAGTATCTGATTCAGCTTGAGGTTGCTGTAGGAACCCGCTTCCTCGACGCCTGTCAACACGCTGAGCGCAGCGTCGCGCGCCGATTTTTTTACATTCTCTCGTTTCGGCTTTGCGGCCTGGCTGTTTCTCCGGTCGGTCCGAGAGCGGCTTGCCGGACCGCTGTCGCCCCCGGCTTGTCCCTTCCGGTTATCCGGCTCATTTTTTTTCACGGGACTTGCACACATCCTTTGCTTATTAAAATCGTACGTATGCGGCTCCTGCTTTAGAATCATCGCTTGGCAGGGACTTATGCATCGTTTACGGAAAAACGCAGGAACCGTCGGTCATTCACCGAAAATTCCTGCGCATTGCGTGCCACGCGTCTGCTATTCACCCAAAACGGTGCCTTTCTCCATGGAGCTTCCCCGTACAAGCTGGGCCGCTTCCATGGCCTTCTTGCCGGCAGGCTGGACATTCAGCAGTTTCAGGCTTCCGTCGCCCGTAGCCACTTCGATCCCGTCTTCGTCCGCTCCGATAACCGTGCCTGGCTTAAGCCCTGCGCCGGCCGAGCCTTCCGACGTTCTATCCGCGCTTGGCGCGAGGTCTTCGGGCTTTTTGCACACCCATACTTTCAAGATTTCCCCGTTCCAGGTTGTATAAGCGCCCGGAAAAGGATTTAATCCGCGAACCAGATTCCAAATCTCCTTGGAAGACCGGTTCCAGTCGATTTTCTCGTCTTCGCGGTTGATATTCGGCGAGTATACCGCTTGCGAATCATCCTGCGGAACAGCCTGGACCGTACCCGCAATCAATTCGGGCAGCGTACGCTTAAGCAGATCTGCACCCGCCAGGCTAAGCTTGTCGAACATCGTGCCGGTCGTATCGTCATCCCCGATAGGAACTTCAATCTTGCTGATCATATCTCCCGTATCCAGCCCTACCGCCATGTACATGATGGTAACGCCCGTCACCTGCTCGCCCTGTATGATTGCATGGTGAATCGGAGCGCCCCCCCTGTATTTCGGCAGAAGGGAGGCATGGATATTGATGCAGCCCAGGCGGGGAATGTCGAGCACCGCCTTGGGCAGGATTTGGCCATATGCGGCCGTCACGATAAGATCCGGTGCTATTCTCCGGATTTCATCGACCGTGTCGGACGTGCGCAGCTTCTCCGGCTGAAACACCGGGATGCCGTGCTTCTCGGCCTCCACTTTGACGGGAGGCGGCGTCAGCACGCGCTTGCGTCCTTTCGGACGGTCCGGCTGTGTAACGACGGCAGCTACTTCATAGCCGCCCTCGATAAGCGCCCTCAGGGAAGGTACCGCGAAGTCCGGGGTTCCCATAAAAATCAGCTTCACGATTAGCGGTCCTCTTTCTCTTCGAGTTCAGGGCGGTACAGACGGATCGCCAGATCCGTGAACAGAACACCGTTCAAGTGGTCCACTTCGTGCATGATGCAGCGGGCCAGCAGTTCTTCGCCTTCAAGCTCGAACTCTTCGCCGTTGCGGTCCTGGCCTTTCACTTTCACTTTGAAGGGGCGCTTGACCTCTCCTTCGAGTCCCGGAATACTCAGGCAGCCTTCCGGTCCGATCTGCTCGCCGCTTTGTTCGACAACGACCGGATTGACGATCTCAATCAGTCCGTTCTCGTCTCCCACGTCCATCACGATGACACGCTTGAGAATGCCCACCTGCGGAGCGGCCAGGCCGACGCCCGGCGCATCGTACATCGTATCCGCCATATCGTCGAGCAGTTTATGGAGGTTGGAATTAAATTTCGTTACCTGTTTGGCGGTTTCCCGCAGCACAGAGTCTCCTTCTTTAACAATCATGCGAATGGCCATTCCATCCACCTGCTTTCTTTAAAGTCATTCTATGAGGGCAAGGGCCTTAGCCCTTGAATGGGTTTAAGAGATCCGTATGAGTTTCCCGCCGCTTATATACGCGTTAATCGGCACGGGCATCCATCCGGTTCTGTCTTACACCGGGCTTTCCGTTCCGGAACACGCGGACTACATGAGCATTTGAGGATCGACATCCACGCTGATCGTCAGCTTATCTTTCGTCGTCCTCTCGGCAAATTCATCCAGAACCTTGGCCACAATACGGGAAGCGGACGCCTCCCCACGATATTTTACCACGCATTGGAACCGATATCTATCCTTGATCCTCGGAATGGGCGAAGCGACCGGACCCAGCACATTCATAAAAAAGTCCTCCCCCGTACCGGACGCAAAAACGTTCTCCTGCTCGGCGGCCCCGAGCTCCCGGAGACGCTGGGCCACCGCTTCCGCGGTCCGGACCAGAAGCGGCACCTGCTCGTGGGTCAAGGTGATGAGAATAAGCCGGCAGTACGGCGGATAGCCGAGCTTCCGGCGGTGCGGAAGCTCCTCCTCCACGAAACCTTCGTAATCGTGGCGGCTCGCCGTAATGACGCTGTAGTGCTCCGGCGTATACGTCTGGACGAACACTTCGCCGGGTAGTTGATGGCGCCCAGCCCGCCCCGCCACCTGCGTAAGCAGTTGGAAGGTTCGCTCGGCGGAACGGAAGTCGGGCAGGTTCAGCACTGTATCGGCCGCGATAACGCCGACAAGGGTAACATCGGGGAAGTCCAGTCCTTTGGCGACCATCTGGGTGCCGAGCAGGACGTCCGCCTGTTTGTTGCGGAACATCGTCAGCCACTTCTCGTGAGAACCTTTCTCCGTCGTCGTGTCCACATCCATCCGGATGACGCGGATGCCGGGAAAGAGCTTCACGAGCTCCTCCTCGACCCGCTGGGTTCCGGTTCCGAAATGCCGGATATGCTCCGACCCGCAATCGGGACACAGCTCCATCTGCCTTTCGGCATAGCCGCAATAATGGCAGCGCAGCGTCCGCGACACCTGATGATACGTCAGCGAGATATCACAGTGCGGACAGCCGGCTACATAGCCGCACGTCCTGCACATGACGAATGTCGCGTATCCCCGGCGGTTTAGCAGGAGAACCGTCTGCTCGCCTTTGAGGAGCCGTTCCTCCAGCCCCCGGTGAAGAAGCCGGCTGAACATGGACCGGTTCCCGCTGCGCAGTTCCTCCCGCATATCGACGATATGCACGGGCGGAAGAGGGCGTCCGGCAACCCGGGATTTCATTTTGAGCAGCTTGTATTCCGGCTTGCCCCCGGGGGCCGCCTTCGTTTTCTGAATGCTTTCAAGCGAAGGAGTCGCCGATCCCAGTACCACGGCCGCTCCGTTATAACGGGCTCTCCAGGCGGCGATATCCCGTGCGTGATATTTCGGGCTCTCTTCCTGTTTGTATGAAGATTCATGCTCTTCATCGATGATAATCAGACCCAGCTTCCGGAACGGGACGAACACGGCCGAACGGGCCCCGATGACAACCCGGACCTGGCGTCTCATAATTTTGCGCCATTCGTCGTAACGCTCTCCCAGCGACAGCCGGCTGTGCATCACGGCGACCTCGTCTCCGAAGCGGCCTTTAAACCGCTCCACCATTTGGGGAGTCAGTGAAATCTCCGGCACGAGCACGATCGCTTCCCGTCCCTGTTCCAGACAACGGCTGATGGCCTGCAGGTACACTTCCGTCTTCCCGCTGCCTGTCACCCCTTGGAGCAAGTAAACCTGGTGGCTGCGGCTGTCCAGCGTGGCGGCAATGTCGTCATAAACGGACTGCTGTTCCCGCGTCAGCGGCAGCGGCTTCGTTTCTTCAAAATGGCGGTTCGCATACGGGTCCCGCATCACTTCTACTTCACGCAGGCCAATCCAGCCTTTGTCCGCGAGTCCTTTTACCGTACCGGCGCCGACCTGGAGCTTGTCCATCAGTTCCGTCAGGCGGATCGGCCGGGGGTTCTTATGCAAATAGCGCAGAACCTCTTTCTGCTTATGGGAGCGGGCAGGAAGTTCTTCCGCGATGGCCAGCAAATCGGCGGAACCGCCCGATCCCGGAGCGTTGCCGGACGTCCCGGCAGCCTGGGTTTCCGTCGCGGCTTCCGAAACTTCGGGGGCTCCGGACGGAAATACCGTCAGAGCTTTCTTCGTCGCGAGCCTGTCCTTCATCCCCTGGGTTTCGACAAGCTGACCCTCGTCCAGCATTTGACGGATCAGCCCGCCGTCTTCCGGAAAGGCATCCAGAAGGTCTTCCATCTTCGCCTTTCCTTTTGAGCGCAAATAATTCAAAATGTTCTCCTGGGCCGGCAGCAAAAGCAGAAGCTCCGTTCCGCCCGCGCTTCCTGCTTCCGCGGCTTGAACGAAGCGTTCATACTTGGCTTTCAGCGCCCCGGGAAGCATGGCTTGCAGAGCGGTTACTTCGTGGCACAAATACGTGCTGCTCATCCAATGCCCCAGCTGTACCAGTTCTTCCGTCAAAGGAGGAACGGCGTCCAGCACATGACGGATCGCTTTCAGTCTTTTGGGATCGACCGTTGTCGTTTCGTGAAGTTCCACCACAAACCCCTGCAGCACACGGGGACCGAAAGGAACGCCGACACGGCTTCCTACTTCAACCCAGCCCTGCAGAGACGGGGGCACCGAATAATCGAATGCCCGGTTCGTCTGCTTGGCGGGGACATCGACTATCACTTTGGCGAACATGGCGTTTCCCCTTTGTCTGCCCCCGGTTCCTCAGCGTCCGGTTCCGGAGTCTCCACTCCCTGCTGCCGCATCTGCTGACGGCTGGCCGCCAGCCGGACGATATGTTCGGCTATGGCATCCTTGGTCATCATGGGCGGCGCTTCCACAAGACCGCCGGCATCGAAGATGCGCACCACATTGGTGTCCGTTCCGAAACCCGCTCCTTGCATGGAGACATCGTTGGCGACAAGCAGGTCGCATTTTTTACGCAAAAGCTTATCGAGCGCATACTCGTCCACCCGTTCGGTTTCCGCCGCAAAACCGACCACGAACTGACGGTTTTTGGCTTCTCCGAGAGCTTGAAGGATGTCGGGATTTTTAACAAGCTCGATCGTAAGGGTATCCCCGGTTTTTTTCATTTTCTGCTCGCGCTGTTCCAAAGGACGGTAATCGGCGACCGCAGCCGCTTTGAAAACGAGATCCGTCTTCTCAAAACGGGCCATCACCTTGTCGTACATATCCAGAGCGGATGTGACGGATACTCTTTCGACGCCCGGAGGCACGGGAAGTGAAGAAGGTCCGCTGACGAGCGTGACGTTGGCTCCGAGCCGCTTGGCCGCCTCCGCAATAGCGTAGCCCATTTTGCCGGAAGAATCGTTTGTAATGTAACGCACGGGATCGATGCGTTCGACCGTCCCTCCGGCCGTCACCAGCACGTTCCGGCCTTGAAGCGGTGTGTCCGGCTGAAAATACGCGGCGATCCGCCCGAAAATTTCCTCGGGTTCGGCCAAACGTCCTTTCCCGACATACCCGCATGCCAATTGGCCGGTTCCGGGTTCCACAAACAGAACGCCTCTTTCTTGCAGCACTTTCATGTTGCCCGCGACTGCCGGATGCGTGTACATGTGCACGTTCATGGCAGGAGCCACCATCACCGGGGCCGTCGTAGCGAGAAGCGTCGTGCTGAGCATATCGTCCGCCAGCCCGTGCGCCATTTTCCCGATCATGTTCGCCGTCGCCGGAGCGACCACAACCAAATCCGCCCGATCGGCCAGATCGATGTGGGAAATAACGGCCGCTTCCTTCTCGTCGAACGTATCTACGGCTACCGGCTTGCGGGTCAGCGACTGGAAAGTCAGCGGCGTAATGAACTCGATCGCGGACTTCGTCATAATCACCCGCACGTCCGCCCCTGCCTGACTCAGCTTGCTGCAAAGCGCAGCCGCCTTATAAGCGGCTATTCCCCCGCATACGCCGACTACGATTGTTTTACCTGATAACATCGGCAGTTCCCTCCCGGCAAGAAAAAAATAACAACCGCAATGGGTTGTCCTGATATCCGGTATACTTGCACCCCGCTCTTATTCAGGATCGCAGCATCCGGTTGTATACATAGAACGGCAGTCACAGGGACTGCCGCTTTGGGCCGAACGGACCGCTTGGGATCCTATTCGTCTTCTTTGGTTTCGATCTTCTCGTACTTCACAAGATCTCCGTACAATTCTTCCAGGGCCACTCCAACCTGCTTGTGGGATTTAATATCCTGCAGGTGGGTATGCGTACCGTCTCTAAGAGATCTCGCACGCTTAGCGGCGGCAACTACGAGCGAATATTTGCTATCCACTTTGTCGAGCAGTTTATCAATTGAAGGATACAGCATACTTGTCGTTCACTCTCCGATCCATTGTTCCAATCTGGGTAAAATCCGGTCGCACTTACAATGTTCAGCCATAAGAATGGACTGGATTTTGTAGCAAGCTTTGTGTACCTCGTCATTGACGATACCATAATCGTAATGCCGCATCAAACGAATCTCATCGACAGCCACGGACATGCGGCTGCGGATAATGTCGTTCGTTTCCGTACCGCGAGTCACGATACGGTTCTCCAGCTCGGCCAGAGAAGGCGGAATCAGGAAGATAAAAGTCGCCTCAGGAAACTTCTCCTTGACCTTCAAAGCGCCCTGCACTTCGATTTCCAGGATAACGTCCTTGCCGGAGGCGAGCGTTTCTTCCACAAAGCGGCGAGGAGTGCCGTAATAATTGCCCACGTACTCGGCATGTTCCAGCATCTCGTCGGAAGCGATTAATTGTTCGAACTGGTCTTTCGATTTAAAAAAATAATTGACACCCTCCACTTCGCCTTCTCTAGGCTTGCGGGTTGTGGCGGAAACAGAATAGACCAGCTCCGGCGACATCTTGCGAAGCGCGGAACACACGGTTCCTTTGCCGACGCCCGAAGGGCCCGAAAGCACGATCAGAATTCCTCTATCCCGTTCCAGTGTATTTGTATTACTCGTCATGATCATCGTCCTTGTTAGAAAGTCGGTGAGCAACGGTCTCCGGTTGAACCGCAGATAGGATCACATGGTCGCTGTCCGTAATGATGACGGCGCGGGTTCTTCTCCCGTAAGTCGCGTCAATCAGCATATGGCGGTCGCGCGCCTCCTGAATGATCCTTTTAATCGGAGCGGATTCGGGGCTTACGATCGAAATGATACGGTTTGCCGAAACAATATTACCGAACCCGATGTTGATCAATTTGATGGCCATTGAGTTTCCTCCTCGTGACACCGTCAGCGGTTCACTCGATATTCTGTATTTGTTCTCTCATTTTCTCCAATTCGGCTTTCAGCTCAATGACCCTGCCTGACACTTCAATGTGTCCCGCTTTGGAGCCGATGGTGTTTGCTTCGCGGTTCATTTCTTGAATGAGAAAATCGAGCTTGCGACCGACAGGTTCCCGGGAACCGAGCAGCTGCCTAAATTGGCTGATGTGGCTGTGCAGCCGGGTCATCTCTTCGTCCACATTGGAGCGGTCCGCAAACAAGGCTATCTCGGCTGCGAGCCGCTGTTCATCTACCGGAACTTGATCCGTCAGCAGCTCCTGAATCCGCTGCCGCAGCTTCACGGCATATTCCCGGACGACTTCAGGGGCGTAACGTTTCATTTCGACATTGAGATCTTCAATCATCGTCAGCCGGACGGCCAAATCTTCCGACAGGTGGGAGCCTTCTTTCTCCCTCATGCCGTTCAGCTCGGCCAGAGCTCCTTCCGTGCAGGCAACCAAAAGATCGGCGAGCGCATCGTCGTCCCCCTCGCGCTGCTCGGAAATGGCAAGCAAATCCGGCAGTTTGAGGAGATCCGACAGATGCAGCTCCCCGGCTAAGCCATGCTTCTGGCGAAGCTGCTCGGCAGCCTGCATGTATCCGTCCACGAGCGCCCAGTCGACTGTTACCGATTTATTAGAAGCGGAGTCCCGCTCAATCGTCACAAAGCAATCGGCACGGCCGCGTTTAATGAAGCGGAGCACCGTTTTCTTGATGGTGTCTTCGTAGGCCATCCATTCTTTCGGCATACGCACAGAGATGTCGCAATAGCGGTGATTCACGGTTTTGATATCAATCGACACCCGGTAGCCTTGCGAAGAAAGCGAGGCATGCCCGAATCCGGTCATACTTCGTATCATATAGGGGCTCACATCCATTAACCTATTGTAATTCATTTTAAAAGGGGGGACAAGAGCAATTCACGGCGCTCGGCTTTTTGCCAGACGTACTGTGTAAGCTGCACGCTCATGTCGTAAAACAGGAACGGTGTCATGAAATAAATGCCATTAAACAGAGGCATTGCAGCATCAAGCAGTTCTTTGGCGATAGCCACGCCTTCTTTGCGCCCCTCTTCCCCTTCGAGTCCCGTCATTCTGGCGCGCACTTCGTCCGAAAGCTGGATACCCGGAACCTCGTTGTGCAAATACTCCGCGTTCCGGCCGCTGGCCAGAGGCATAATGCCTACGAAAACGGGAACATCCAGATGCTTGGTCGCCTCGTGCATGCGTTCGATCAGCTTCGGATCATAGACGGGCTGGGTCATGATATAATCGGCGCCGGACTCGATCTTCCGTTCCAGTCTTTGGACCGCCTTGTCCAAATATTTCACGTTCGGATTAAAAGCCGCGCCGACAATGAAATTGGCTTTCTTCTTGAGCGGCTTGCCCGAAAAAGCGATGCCTTCGTTGAGCTGTTTGATCATGCGGATCATTTCGAACGAAGTCATGTCATAGACGGAGCTTGCGCCCGGCAGATCGCCGAATCTCGCGGGATCTCCCGTCACGGCGAGCACGTGATCGATCCCCAGCGCGTGCAGGCCCATCAGGTGGGACTGCGTGCCGATGCTGTTGCGGTCGCGGCAGGCGATGTGAATGAGCGGACGCGCCCCGTGCTGTTCTTTAACGAGCATGCCGAGCGCAAGATTGCTCATCCGCGTCACGGCCAGTGAATTGTCGGCCATCGTAATAGCGTCCACATGCACGTCCTGGAGGGCCTTCGTCCCTTCCATGAACTTGCCGATATCCAGGTCGCGCGGAGGGTCCAGCTCCACGATAACCGTATGGCGCTGTTTCACAAGGTCGACCAGAGTAGGTTCGACATCCGCCTCCCGGACGGACGTCTGCGGAGCGGCTTCGGTCACGACGGCCCGTTCCGCTGCGGAAACGGATTCCGCCGCATATACTTCGCTCCGGTTCGGCTCGTAGCCCTGGAGAGCCTTGACCATAGCCGCGATATGCTCCGGTGTCGTTCCACAGCAGCCGCCGATGATCCTGGCGCCTAAATCGGCAAAGCGCAGCGCGCTTTCTGCAAAATACTCCGGCGTCGCGGCATACGAATAACGGCCGTCCACGTAGTCCGGAATACCCGCGTTCGGGAATACCGAGAACGGGATGTCGCTCAGTTGGGCGACTCCCTGGAGGGAGCGCAGAATGCCGTTGGGACCCGTACGGCAGTTAAATCCGATCACATCGGCCCCTTCCTCTTTCAGGCGGAGGAACGCGTCCTGCAGGGAAATACCGTCGTGTGTCGTGTTGATTCCTTCGGTAGCGAACTGGCAGATGACGGGAATCGAGCTGAGCTGACGGATCAGACGCAGCGCGATAAGCATCTCCTCAAGATCGTAGAACGTCTCCAGCAGCAGCCCGTCCACCTGAGTATCAAGCAGCACGAGAATTTGTTCGCGCAGCGCATCCTCGACATCCGACGTGCGGACGTTCTTGCGCATGCCCGCCCGGATCGGGCCGATCGCTCCGACCACGTAAGCATCCTCGCCGACCGAACTGCGGGCCAGCTCGACGCCGGCCCTGTTGATGGCCTCGACTTCCTGCTCAAGGCCGTATTTGGATAATTTTTCCCTATTTGCGGAGAAAGTATTCGTTTCAATAAGCCGGGCACCGGCTTCATAATAGCGACGGTGAACGTCGGCAACCACTTCGGACTGAATCAGGTTAAGCTCCTCGTAGGAAATTCCGACGGGAAAGCCCTGCTGATATAAGTAGGTCCCCATCGCTCCGTCCCCGATAAGGATCTTCTGCGCAAGCACCTGGCGGAGTTCCGGTTTCATGTTCTTCCCACCCCATCAAAATAGTACATTTACTTTAACACAAACGACCCGCAAACTTAAAGGCTTTTTACGTTCTAAAGTAAAACCGGCGGCTTCGCGCCGCCGGCCGTTACTCTTCGACTTTTCCTTTGTAAACCTCCGCGGCCGGCCCGGTCATATACACCCGGTTGTCGGCCTCGTTCCATTCGATCAGCAGATCGCCGCCTTTAAGCGAAATCGTGGCGGTGCGATCCGTTTTGCCCGTCAAAACGAGAGCGACGAGCGTAGCGCACGCTCCGGTTCCGCAGGCCAGCGTCGGCCCCGCTCCCCTTTCCCATACGCGCATATCCGCGTAATCTCTGGAGCGGACCGTCACAAACTCGACGTTGGCCTTGTTCGGAAACAGCGGATGCCGCTCCAGCAGAGGCCCCCAGGCGGCCAGATCGAAGCTCCGCGCGTCTTCCACGTCGATGACACAGTGCGGATTGCCCATCGAAACCGCCGTAAACGTGAAGGTCCGCCCTCCCGCTTCGATCGGCTGGTCGATCACCCGCTCGGCGTCGATCGTCGTCGGGATTTCGAGACCTTGAAGCACAGGCTCTCCCATATCGACGCGAATCGCTTTGGCGATGCCCTTCTCCGCGGTCACATGCACCTGCTGCACGCCGGCTCCGCGCGTTTCGACGGTGATGGCTTCTCTTTTGCCGGGGTCCCGGTCGTACACATATTTGGCGACGCAGCGGATCGCGTTGCCGCACTGCTCCGGTTCACTTCCGTCCGAATTGATGATGCGCATCTGCACGTCCGCTTTCTCGGAGGGCAGAATGAACACCAGCCCGTCGGCGCCGATCCCGAAATACCGGTTGCACCAGCGGACAGCGAGTTCCGCTACATTCTCAGGAAGTTCTTTATAGCCGGACAACACGATAAAATCGTTGCCCAGACCGTTCATTTTCGTAAATTCCATAAGGGTTCCCTCTCGCTAAATCGATGTAATGTCATTCCCTTTATCATAGCGTAAAAGAATATGTCTGGCTATCGCCAGTTTCCCGCAAAAAAGAAAAACCCGTGACGGCCTCGGCCGTTTAACGGGTTTGAAAACTTTCCGGGCGATCCGGCTTGCGGGGATTACCGGAAACTCGGCTTGGAGCTGTACTTCGACGTTTTTTTCTTGGAAGGATTCTGCATGACGCTCCCCAGCCCCATCAGGAAGGTTGGAATACCTGCCGCAACCAGCACGATGATCCAGTCTTTGAAGCCGAGCGGAACGGTTTTGAAAATAGGCTGCAGCTGCGGGGTATACATCACGCCCAGCATCAGAACGAGCGAAGACAGGACCGCCAGGACCAGATATTTGTTCTGAAGCGGATTGCGGTGAAAAATGGAGCGCGAGCTGCGGCAGTCGAACACATGGATGAGCTGCGCCATAACGAGCGTCGCGAAGGCAACGCTTTGCGCCTTGACGAGATGCTGGGCATCTCCGGGGTTTTCCCGCAGCACGAGCCAGAAAGCGCCCAGCGTGCATATGCCGATAAGAAATCCTCTGGAAATGATTTTCCATCCCAAACGGCGTGCGAAAATGTTTTCTTTGGCCGAGCGGGGCTTGTGCTGCATCAGGTCTTTTTCCGCCTGATCGACGCCAAGCGCCATCGCGGGCAGGCCGTCCGTCACCAGATTGACCCACAAAATCTGAATCGGGATAAGCGGCAGCGGGAGCCCCGCCATCATGGCGAGGAACATCGTCAGGATTTCGCCGACATTGGAAGCGAGCAGATACCGGATGAACTTCCGGATATTCTCGTAGATTCCCCGGCCTTCCTCGATAGCCGCCACGATCGTCGCGAAGTTGTCGTCGCTGAGCACCAGGGACGACGCTTCCTTCGTCACGTCCGTGCCGCTTATTCCCATGGCGATGCCGATATCCGCCGCCTTGATGGCCGGCGCGTCATTGACTCCGTCGCCCGTCATCGCGACGACATGGCCTTTGGCCTGGAGCGCTTTGACGATGCGGAGCTTGTGCTCCGGCGAAACGCGGGCGTAGACGTAGATATCGTCTACTTTGCTTTCGAGCGCCTCGTCGTCCATGGCCGCAAGCTGGTGGCCGCTGATGCACATCCCCCCGGCCGGGAGCATCCCGAGCTGCTTGGCGATGGCTTCCGCGGTCGTCAGGTGATCCCCGGTGATCATCACCGTCTTGATGCCGGCCTTGCGGCATTTGGCCATCGCTTCACGGACTTCGCGGCGCGGCGGATCGATCATGCCGGCCAAGCCTACGAAGACGAGCCCGCGCTCGGCATCCTCGTGATCCTCGCACGACTCCGTCGGCTTCAGCTCCCGGTAAGCCGTTCCCAGCACGCGGAGCGCCGAACGCGCCATCCCTTCGTTCGCGACCATCACTTTGGCTTTCAGCGTGGATGTGAACGGAATCACCTTGTCGTCCCATAAAATGTAGGAGCAGTGCTGCATGAGCACATCCGGCGCTCCTTTGGTCATCACGAGCTTGCGGCCTCCGCCGGAGACGATAACCGACATCCGCTTTCTTTCGGAGTCGAAAGGGAACTCCGCCAGCCGGCCGAACTGCGGATTCAAGACTTCGTGCGTAACGCCGGCTTTAGCGGCCAATACGACAAGAGCGCCTTCCGTCGGATCTCCCTTTACGTTCCATACTGTATCCGGCAGTTCGTCTTTGCCGCGCTTTTTCTTGACCGGTTCCGTTTCCTCTTTATAAAGGACGGCATTGCTGCACAAAGCCGATACCTGAAGAAACTGGCGCAGCATCGAATTTTTGGCGGGATTGACTCTTGTGCCGCCGTCGCTGATCTCGCCTTCCGGCGTGTACCCGTCTCCGCTCACTTCCAGCAGGCTGCCGCCGACCCACAGATGAGTCACCGTCATTTTGTTCTGGGTCAGCGTCCCCGTCTTGTCCGAGCAAATCACGGAAGCGCAGCCGAGCGTTTCGACGGAGGGCAGCTTGCGGACGATCGCCTTGCGTTTGATCATGCGCTGTACGCCAAGAGCCAAAGCTATCGTAACAATGGCGGGCAGTCCTTCCGGAATGGCCGCTACGGCCAAACTGACTCCCGCGAGAAACATCGCATAAGGAGGCTGTCCGTGCACGATACCGGCGACAACCACCATGACTGTCAAGCAGAGCGCTACGACGATCAGAATCTTGCCGAGCTGCTCCAGCCGGTGCTGCAGCGGGGTTTCAAGCGTCTCCGTATTTTGGATCAGGTCGGCGATCTTCCCCATTTCGGTCTCCATGCCGATCCGCACGACCGCGCCCTTCCCCGTCCCCCGTGTAACCATCGTGCCCATAAATGCGAGATTCCGCTGATCGCCGATCGTCACGGTGTCTGAGCTTAAGGGATCGACGGTTTTTCCGACCGGAACAGACTCGCCCGTCAGGGCGGATTCCTCCACGTAGAAGCTATTCGCTTCGATGAGCCGGATATCCGCGGGAACCCGGTCTCCGCTCTCCAGGAGGATGATATCCCCGGGAACCAGGTCACGGGCGGGGATCGTATGCAGTTCGCCACCGCGCATTACCTTGGCTCCCGGCGCCGAAAGTTCTTTCAAGGCACGGAGTGAACGCTCCGCGCGGAATTCCTGTATAAACCCGAGAATTCCGTTCATGATGATAATGGCGACGATGGTTATCGCGTCCAAAAATTCGCCGAGCAGTCCCGATACGAGTGTGGCGCCCATCAATACGAGAACCATAAAGTCTTTGAACTGGTTTAAAAACAAAGTGACTGGCGAAACGCTTTTTCCTTCGGACAGTTCATTGCGGCCGGCTTCGGTCTGCCTGTTGTCCGCTTCTGCCGATGACAGACCTTCGGACGGATGAACGCGCTGCGTCTGCAGGACTTCATCCGCCGTCATCTGGTACCATTCTTTCTGACTCATCACCGTTTCCCCTCCCGGTTACTTTCAGGTGCAAGACCCGCTTCTCTTGCTAAATGTATTCAGACAAGCCGCAAAATATCCCAGCTTGTACGGCGCTTCTAAAGAAAGAACTTAAAATTTCCTCGCATTTATGGCATGATAGAATGTAATGAACTTGGATAGGAGACTTTCATCATGGCATTAGACGGACTGGTCCTCCATGCAATCGTGCACGAGCTGCAGGAATGTGTAGGAGGCCGGATAAATAAAATACATCAGCCTACGGGCAGTGACGTGGTTATGCAGATCCGCGCCCGCGGTCGTTCGCTTAAACTTCTTCTCTCCGCGAATCCTACCTATCCGCGGATGCACGTGACGGAAGGGCAGTACTTGAATCCTCAGGAAGCCCCCATGTTCTGCATGCTGCTCCGCAAGCACTGCGAAGGCGGCATCATCGACTCCATCGAGCAGGTCGGGCTGGAGCGGATCGTTCACTTCCGTGTGCGCCAGCGCGACGAGCTCGGGGATGTGAGCACGAAAACCATCGTCGTGGAGATCATGGGCAGACACAGCAACCTGATTCTTATGGACCCTTCCACGGGCACCATCCTGGACGGCATTCATCACGTGACGCCGGCGATCAGCTCTTATCGCATCGTCATGCCCGGCAGCGCCTACGTGGAGCCGCCGGCTCAGGACAAAACGAATCCGCTGGATACGAGCGAAGCCGTGTTCCGCCGGAGCATGAGCGCGGGAATCGGGGAAGACGCCGCTCCGGAGAAGCAGATGCTCGCTTCCTTCAGCGGCCTGAGCCCCCTTGCGGCGCGGGAAATCGTCTACCGCAGCGGAACCCGGCTCGGCGTGCCGTACGGCGAGGACGCGCTCGCCCCGCTGTGGCAGTCTTTCCGCAGCGTGACGGACGCGGTGCGCGAGCGGCGGTATTCCCCCGTCATCGTTGAAGAAACGAAGACGGGCAAGCTTTTCTTCTCGGTCATGGAACTGACCCAGATCGAAGGCGAGTCCCGCGTGTTCCCTACCGTCAGCGAGTGCCTGGAAAGTTACTTCGGGGACAAGGCGGAGCGCGACACCGTCAAGCAGCGTGCCGCCGATCTCGTTAAGCTTTTGCAGAACGAGAAAGCCAAAAATATCAAGAAAATGGATAAACTTCAGGAAACGAAGGAAGAAGCGAAAGACGCGGACCGTTTCCGCGTTATGGGAGAACTGCTTACGGCCCATCTGCATCAAATCCGCAAAGGGGATAAAACAGCCGTTGTGGTCAACTATTACGACGAAGCCCAGCCGCAGCAGAGCATAGCGCTCGATCCCCTGCTTAATCCTTCGGAGAATGCGCAGCGCTATTTTAAACGGTATACAAAAAGCAAAAACAGTTTGGCCTACGTAGAAGAGCAGATGAGCCAGACCGAGATGGAGATCCAGTACCTCTCCTCGCTTCTGCAGCAGCTCGGTTCCGCCTCGATGCGGGATATCGCGGAAATCCGGGATGAGCTTGCGGAGCAGGGTTATGTGCGTGAGCGCCATACGAAAGGCAAGCGCAAGAAAAAATCCGATAAGCCGTCCGTGGCCTGCTTCACGTCGAGCGAAGGCGTTCCGATCTACGTCGGCAAGAACAATACCCAGAATGACTATGTGACGAACCGGCTTGCGAGCGCCGGAGATACTTGGCTGCACACGAAGGATATCCCGGGCTCGCACGTAGTGATTCGCAGCCAGTCGTTCGGAGAAGCCACCCTGCACGAGGCGGCCCAGCTTGCCGCTTATTTCAGCCAGGCGAAGGAATCGAGCTCGGTTCCCGTGGATTATACCCTCATCCGCCACGTGCATAAGCCGAGCGGCGCCAAGCCGGGATTCGTCATTTACGAACAGCAGAAAACGCTGTTTGTGACCCCGGACGATCAGTTGATCAAGCAGATGCCGCAGACCGTGAAGGCTTAAAACAAGGACAACGCCCCCGGCGAGTACGCAGTTCCGAAACTCGCGCCCGAGGCTAGGCTGCGGAAACTCCGCCGGGACGCCGAACAAAAAAAGCTGACAGCTCAATAGGCTGTCAGCTTTTTCAGTTTAAGCGCGCATTCACGAGCATCGCCGGAAAGCAGGTAAATATGCTTCGTGCCGCGAAGCACCTCGTCGCGTTCGATCGCCTTTCCGCCGATAAACACTTTGGTCCGGCTGCCGAGCTCCCCGATTCTCCGGTCCAGCTTTGCATAGAACGGATAAGCTTCGTCCAGCATCGACTTCATTGAAGAACCGAAGGCGAACGCCGCGGGACGGCTCTGTTCCAGACAATCGAAGATGCCTTTCTCCGAAGGCGAAGCTCCGAGATACAGCGTCTGAAAGCCGTTTTGCAGCGCGAAATAACCCAGAAACAGAATCCCCAGTTCATGACGCTCGTAAGGCGAACAGGCGGTAATCAATCTGGGGCCGCCCGGCGGAACGGAAAATAAGTTCTTTAACGCCAGCAGACGTTCCCGGATAAAATGACTCCCGAAATGCTCCTGATATTCGGAGATTTCTCCCCGTTCCCACATCTCTCCGACTCGGATCAGCGTCGGCTGCAGAACTTGAAGCAGAATAAAGTCCATTTGGTGCAGCGCCGCAAGCCGGTCGAAAAACCGCTGGGCGCCCGCCTGATCCAGATGAAGAAAGAAACCCAGCAGCTCCTCCTGATACTCTTTCAGTTCGCTGCGGATAAACGGAAGCTCGGCCTCGGCCGGAGAAAATGTCTCGGTCGCGGCCGAGCTTTCGAGCTGCAGCTGTTGTTCCTGAACGGCGAGACCGATGGGAACACCCGAATCCGCCTTGCTTTTCAGCCATATCAATGTTTCTATATCATGATTCGTGTAGCCTCTATATCCGTTCGGAAAACGGTCCGGTTGAACGGCGCCGTAACGCTCCTCCCATTTGCGGATCAACTGGGTGGATAGCCCGGAACGCATCGAGGCTTCCTTGATTGTATAAAGTCGGCTCATGTCTTTGTACCCCCGGCTAACCTTGAACATGCCCCAATTATAGACCATTTACAAAGCTTAGACAATGAACGGTTTAAACCGCTCCGGGGAATGCGGGGCGTCCGACGGACACATAAGTAAAGCCTTTCTCCGCCATCTCGGCGGGGGCAAACATGTTGCGCCCGTCGATAATCAGCGGCTCTCTGACCAGGCTGCGGAGCCTATCGAAATCGATACGCCGCAGGTCTTCCCAATCGGTTGCGATCACAACGGCTTCCGCATTTTCCGCGGCCTCATAAGGATCGGTCAGGCAGCGTACACCGGGAAGCAGAACAGACGCCTTGGAAGCCGCAGCCGGATCGTACGCGGTCACAACCGCTCCCCGCTCCTGCAGGGAACGGATAATATCCAGCGCAGGGGCATCGCGAAGATCATCCGTGTTGGGCTTAAACGCAAGCCCCCATACCGTAATGCTCCGGCCTGTCGCATTTCCGCCCAAAGCGGCCGTCACCTTCTCGACAAACCGTTCGCGCTGAAGCGTATTGACCTCGATGACCGCCCGCAGAATGCGGAAATCATAATCGGCATTTTGGGCGATTTTCAGCTGGGCCCTCGTATCTTTGGGGAAGCAGGAACCGCCGTAACCGATTCCCGCCTGCAGAAACTTGGGTCCGATCCGGTTATCGAGCCCCATTCCCCGGGCAACGAGACTGACGTCCGCACCTACTTTCTCGCATACGTTCGCCATTTCGTTGATGAATGAAATTTTAGCGGCCAGGAAGGCATTGGACGCATATTTAATCAGTTCGGCACTCTCGGGGTCGGTCCGCACAACCTCGCCGCCGAAGGCGGCTTGGAGCTTCTCAACGCGGAGAGCGGCATCCTCATCGTCGGACCCGATCACGACCCGGTCGGGATGAAACGTGTCGTGAATGGCCGTCCCTTCTCTTAGAAACTCCGGATTGGACACGACGGAGAAGGGAACGGGCCTCACCTGCCCTTCTTCCATCCACTGGCGGATGCGTCTGGACGTTCCTACGGGCACTGTGCTTTTCATCACGATGATTTTATAATCGTCCATCTGCCGCGCCAATGTCTCCACCGCGCCGCGGACCTGTTCCATGTCGACTTCCCCGTTTTCGAGCGTAGGCGTTCCTACCGCAATGAATAGGATGGACGAATCCTGCACGGCTCTTGCCAGGTCGGTCGTGAAAGACAACCGGCCGGCGGCCTGGTTCGAGGCCGCAAGCTTCCCCAGCCCAGGTTCGTAAATCGGAATTTCGCCAAGGCTGAGACGGCGGACTTTATCCGGATCGATGTCTACGCAGATGACTTCATGCCCGATTTCGGCGTAGCAGCATCCGGTAACGAGCCCGACATATCCCGTCCCAATAACGGCAATGCGCTCCATTCAAGATTCTCCTCCTTATCCGATATGAAACTCGTGACGGACGAGGTTCGTTAAATACGAGCGCAGTTCCTCCTGCAGCCCTTCCCGCTCCAAAGCCATTTCGATGGTGGCCTGGATATAGCCGAATTTATCGCCGACGTCGTATCTTCTCCCCTCGATCGGATAGGCGACCATCGGCTGCTTTTCGTTCAAAATGCGCAGCGCGTCCGTCAGTTGGATTTCACCTCCGCGACCGGGCTCGCATTTTTCCAGGATATCGAAAATCTCCGGCATAATCAGATAGCGGCCGATTACGGCCAGGTTGGAAGGCGCATCGCCGCGGTCCGGTTTCTCCACGAGATCCGCAATTTTCTTATAAGCCGTAATTTCGTCCGAGGGTGCGACAATTCCGTATTTGCTCACATCTTCCCAGGGAACTTCACGGACGCCGATGACGGACGTCTGAGTCTCCTCGAACACGTCCATCATCTGGCGCAGAGCGGGTTTGGACGAACGAAGGATATCGTCTCCGAGAAGTACCGCAAACGGTTCGTTCCCGATAAACTTGCGGGCGCAGTAAATCGCGTGGCCCAGCCCAAGCGGCTGCTTTTGACGGATATAATGCACATCGGCCAGGTTCGTGACCGTACGGACCAGGGAAAGAAGCTCATCGTTCCCCTTCTCCTCGAGCATCATTTCCAGTTCGACGGATTTGTCGAAATGATCTTCGATCGCGCGCTTGTTACGCCCCGTGACGATTAGAATATCCTCGATCCCGGATTCGATGGCTTCCTCGACTATGTATTGAATGGCTGGTTTATCCACCAGCGGCAGCATTTCCTTGGGCTGCGCCTTGGTGGCGGGCAGAAAACGCGTTCCGAGACCGGCCGCGGGAATGATCGCTTTACGAATTTTCACGGTTGTTCCTCCGTTCCTGAAGCTTCCGCACGGTTTCCAGCGAAGTACGCTTGGAACCGAGAGGAGCGTGAAATACCTGACCGGCACGAACGCCGTGGAAATCCGAGCCCGCCGTTGCGATCAGCCCGTGCTCGCGGGCCAGACGCCCGTAATGGGCTTCCTGCTGCGGCGTATGATCGGCGTGGCTGACTTCGATGCCATCTAAACCATATGCGATGAGTTCCCGCACGATGTCTTCATCGCCGTAAAGACCCGGATGGGCAAGCACAGCGGCTCCTCCGGCCTCTCTAATCCAATCGATGGCCGTGACGGGACGGATGCGTGGCGGATTGACATAGGCGGCTCCGCCTTTGCCCAGATATTTCTCGAACGCTTCGTTCATCGAGCTTACATAGCCTTTGGCAAGCAGAACGTTTGCGATATGAGGGCGGCCGATCGTATCCTCTTCGCTTTTGCCGGCCTCCAGGTGTTTGACGACTTCCTCCATCGAAACGGCAAGACCCAGCTCGTTCAAACGCGCCAGCATCATCTCGTTGCGCTTGTTGCGCGTATTACGGAGCTCTTCCAGACGCTCCAGAAAGCTTTCCGACTCCGTATCGATGTAGTAACCGAGCACATGGATATCCTGCCCGCCGGCCACCGTGCTGATCTCGACGCCGGGAACGACTTCGATCCCGATCCGTCTGCCTTCAAGCTGCGCCGCCCTGACGCCTGATACCGTATCGTGATCGGTTATTGCTACGGCCGTAAGCCCGGCTTCCTTAGCCAGCCGGACGTTGTCCTCGGGCGCCTGCGTTCCGTCCGACGCCGTCGTGTGCGTATGCAAATCGGCCCATTGAGTCATAAATGGTGCCCCTCCTTTTTCTCCGGCAAAGTGCATCCGGTCATCTCTATAGGGATGTAACGCCCGTTTCTATCCGTTTCTAAAGCCATTTGACCAGATCGTCTCGTCGCATAAAATTCAAAAAACTAACAGCCGACAACGGCAGAAGGGTCGAATTCAAATAAATCGCGTAGAAACTGCGCGAAAAAGATACGCCTTCGATTTCTTTTATCTTTAATATACCAAGCCGGACCTCATGTTTAACCGAAGACTGCGACAAAATGGAAACGCCGAGACCGGCTTCTACCGCCGATTTGATCGCTCCCGTGCTGCCCAGTTCCATGACAATGTCCATTCCGCTGCACGCGATGCCCCTCCGCTCCAGCTCCTCTTCCATAACGCGCCGGGTACCCGAGCCTTCTTCCCTAAGGACGAACGGGTATCGGAAAACGTCCTCCATACGGATCGTATCCATCTCCGCCAGCGGATGCCCTGCAGGGACAATCAGCTTCAGCTCATCGCTCAAAATGGCTTCCGTGTGGACATCCGGATGCTGGATGGGAGCCTCAACAAGGCCGAACGTCAGCTGATGGGCAAAAATTTCGTCCAAAATTTGCGTCGTATTCATTACTTTCATCGCAACCGAAATATTCGGGTATTCTTTGCGGAAGGGTCCCAGCAGGCGGGGCAGGATATATTCCCCCATCGTCAGCGAGGCTCCGAGCTGCAGCCGTCCTTCGGCCATGGCCGTAAAGCCTGTCATGGCGTTCTCGGTTTCCCGGATGAGCTCGACGCACTTGCGGGCGTAGGGAATCAGCGTCCTCCCCGCTTCCGTCAATTCGATTTTTTTGGTAGAGCGGTGAAACAGCTTGATTCCGAAATGATCCTCCAGGGACTGCACCTGCATCGTTACCGCGGGCTGCGTCATATGAAGCGCCTGCGCGGCGTGCGAAAAGCTGCCTTTTTCGGCTACCGTATAAAAGATGTGAAGCTGGTGAAAATTCAGAGCCATCGTCATCGCCGCCCTTTCTCCGCATTTATTATAGCATTTATACGACGGAAAAAAGAGCATGCCTGCAAAATGCAGACATGCTCTTCGCCGTGCCGTAATCCTTCATCTGCCCGGAGTTACCGCCGCTTGCGGCTGTTCTTGATCAGCGTCATCCGGCGGGAGTGGCGGAGCCACGAGTAGTACGATTTCAGATCGCGCAGCTCGATGGTCTCCGACATTCTGCCGAGGAAAGTCACGATAATCATTTTATGCAGCGGGTTGCCCGCAATATCGGTTTCGTTCTCAATGACGGAAAACTCGGCGACCATCACCAGATCGTCGTCCACAAGATAAACGTCCTGTTCGTTCTTGTAATACGAAGCGATCCGTCCGTCTTTCAGTTTATCCCATAAAAAATCGCAAATGTCCTCGAAGCCGGTTTTCTCGTTTTCGACCCGGTCCACCCAGCGGAGACGAGCGTGATTCGTGATCACAATGTCCGCAATTTTTTTGTCGTTCAGGTTAACATAAAAAGGTTCGTACGTGCTCCAGCGGTCCATTGTTTTGTCCCTCATGAATCACAACTCCTCTCCAAGCGTTTAGGCCTTTATACCTACTGGTTTTCACCATTGTAACTCAATATTTAAATATTTCCAAATAAAAACGCTCACTTAATTCATAAATATGGCGCGGCACAAGAAAAAATGTCACACAACTGTAGAAAATTCAAAATTAACAAAAAAATCAATCTTCTCATAAACTGCAAAGATGATGAAATAAGATTTCAGAATACGTTCTCAGCCGCAGCGCCTGCAAGGGCTGACCTCCGGTCAAATAACAGGCTTATTTGGAAAAACAGATTTGCGCTTTTGCTCTACAGTGTGTAAAATTTTGATTTGTCCGGTCCGTGGCTTTCGTACTCGGTTTTAATTTCACCGCGGTAAGAACGCTCCACCTTGCGTACGTAAGCCAGCTTCTGAAGTTGGCGTACGGTTTCGTCATACCGGCTGGCATGAATATACAGCACCACATAGTGCATTTTCTTGGACATGTAGTGCACCGATCCGAAGCGCTCCAAATTTTTGGCGGCTTTCAAATCAGTCACCCATATGATAAGTCCGGTTCGCTCCGTTATCATGTCGTTTGACTCCTTTAGCAGTATTCGCTTTTGATAAACTGAATTCTATTTTACGGGTTGGAGATGATCCTAAATGTCGGCTTCTTCGGCTGTCATTGCCCGCGTCATTCGCGGGCCCATCACTGAAAGTATTCACCGCGGCCATATCGCTGTCGTCGATCATACGGGCCGCCTGCTTCACAGCCTGGGCGATCCGCATGCGGTTACATTCGCGCGTTCCACCGCAAAGCTGATTCAGGCGCTGCCCGTTCTCGAATCGGGCGCGGCTTCCGACTTCGGCTTCACGGACGCCGAAATCGCCCTGATCTGCGCTTCCCATAACGGGGAAGACCGGCATGTCCGCGCGGCGCGCTCCATTCTGGCCAAAGCGGGCGCGGAAGCGGACGATCTGCAGTGCGGATCGCACTATCCGTTCCACAAGCCGACTTCGCGGCAGATGCGCGAGGAGGGGGAAGCCCCCACGCCCCTGCACAACAACTGCTCCGGCAAGCACTCCGGCATGCTCTCTCTGGCGGCTAAGCTCGGCGTTAGCACCGAGCATTACATGTCGCCCGAGCATCCCGTGCAGCGCCAGATGCTCCAGGCCGTCGCCGAAATGGCGGGCCTTGCCCCCGAGGAGATTCCTCTGGGCGTAGACGGCTGCGGCGTGCCGGTGTTCGGGCTGGCCATCGACCGCCTCGCGCTCGCTTACGCGCGGCTCGGCAAGCCCGACGGCCTCTGTGCCGAACGCGCGGACGCGTGCCGCCGCATCATTGCGGCCATCCGGCGGGAGCCTTCCTACCTCGCGGGAAGCGACCGCTTCGACACGCGACTGGCCGAAGCGACCGGCGGCAGAATCATCGGGAAGATGGGCGCCGAAGGCCTCTTCGCCGTTACCGTGCCCGATGAAGGACTGGGCCTTGTCCTCAAGATCGAGGACGGCGCCCAGAGAGCGCTCTACTGCGCGATGTTCGAAGCGCTTGTCCAGCTCGGTCTGCTTCATGCGCGCGAGACGGAGGCCCTTGCGGAATTCCGCGAGCCGAAGGTCACGAATTGGCAGGGCACCGTCGTAGGCTCCATTCAAGCCGACTTCAAGCTTACTTAAACAGCAGCCGTGTCCGCGGGAGTAATCCGCAGGCACGGCTTTTTTTAAAATCGGCTATTATCGTCCCCGTCAAGAGACGTTCGGATTGTCAAGGCTGTTGGTACGGAAACCTTAAGGGGCTAAGCCCCCGGTTCCGCTTGTCCGGTCCCCTGCGGAGGTTAACCGCAGCTGGAGCAGCTCCCGCCCGATCCGCAGCTGCCTCCGCAGCCGCCCGATCCGGAGTCGAGCCCGCCGGGAACTTTGATGGTATCGGATACGGCGGTCGCGATTGTTTTCGATATGGTATACAGCAATCGGTCAAGCCGTTCTTCCGCTTCCTTGAACTTGCTTATGCTCTGCACCTGCTCAAGCCGGAACTGTACGGCCTGGACTTTCTCCAGTGCGGCATGGTAATCGGGATGGAAATGGCCGAAACGCTCGCATTCCTCGAACAAATCTTTGGCTTTGTTGAACTCTCTCACGAGCCTCTGCGCCTCGAAATCCTGTTCAACCGCCTGCTTCCAATATAGATAATCCGCCACTTCGGCAGAGTTGTTAATGAGATCGCCTACCTGATACGCCCCCATAAGAATGGACGACATATCCATTGTCTTGGCTTCCGCCACACTCACAATCGATCACTTCCTTTTGTGTTTCCTGCGTACTCCCCCTATCATATCACAGTTCCCTAGGACTTTCTCCATTTTTAAAAGCATCCGGGGTGACTTTTGTTGGAGACTCCTCAGAAAAAAAAGATCGTTTACAGGCGTCCTGGTGATTGAAAATAAAGAAATGATTCGCATGAAACAAATTATATTACATAATTTTCCATAAATCAAGTTTAACAAATTTAAGTACCGGATAATCCGGGCAAAAGGATGCGGATGCGGCTGATCCGACCGGCTTGAACCGTTCTGCTTCTGCCTGCGCCGTCCGACAATTCGATGGTCAGCTCTCCTCCCCGTTCTACGGCTCTGCGCGGGATCCATACCGCCGCTGTACTGCCTTCAACCTCGGCCAAAACAGGGGCTCCCCAGGAAATCGCCTGCCGAGCGATTTTAAGAATGGTCGACGCATGGTATCCCCTGCTGTCCCGATACCAGACCGCAGGAATATCCCGCATTCCGGGATACATTTCCTCTGCGGAAGGCAGGCGGGTCTCCAGTTCCAGGTACTGGACAGGGTCCTGATCGTACACAATCCCTTTAAGCGTCTCTGTTTCCGCTTCTCCATCCGGGTCCGGCGCTTCCTCTTCGTCCTGAAAATCAGCCGTATGTCGGGGAGAAAAGCCCGCTGCGTCCAGCAGCTTCATCATGTCGGTCATTTTGCCTGCCGGAACGATAAAATCAGCGTCCCCGATTTTCTCAAGCAGCAGCCTCCCGATCTTGGGATGGCGCGAGATTTGTTCCGCCAGCTGTGCGTCCGCGCAGCGCAGAAGAGTCACGCCGCCGAGCACGACCCGGCCGTACTGTTCGCCCCATGAGGTGATCGTAAGCCGGACCGTTTCCGGCACACCGTGGCGGGCATGATTTTCGAGAAGCTCCAAGGCCTGTTCCGGCGGAGTTCCGTGATCCGCCCCTCTTTGGACGCTTTCTTTGGTCAGGCGGTACACGGCCATCCGGTCGCTTTTCACGAGCTCCGCGAAACGGGCGATTTCCCAGCGTACCGTGAGCGGGCATTCCGGCGAGACCATCACCTCGAAATCCGGCTGTACATACAAAAAGCCGGACGGTTTCGCCGTTTTTCGCTCCTCATTCGCTCTCTGTTCATCCCGCACGGGATAAAGCCAGCTAACCGATACGTCGCCGCTGTCTTCCGGCTCCCAGTCGAGCCATCCGAACGCCCGCAGAGGCTGAAGCCATTTCTGAACCAGCCGGAGGGAAAAACGCGCCCCCTCCTCCTCTCCTCCGGTCAGCGTTTCCCGCCTGTTCAGCTCGGCTGCCAAGCGGCTCAGCCGTATTTTTGTGCCGGCCGCGAGCTTGTCGAGCAGACATACCGCATGCTGCAGATCCACTTCTTCGGGGAAACGGTGTTCCGTCCACAGCCGGTACAACATGTCCGTTTGAAGCGCCTCGTCCGTGGCAAGCCAGTCACGAAGCCGGGGCTTGTGCAGGACAAGCCGGTCCCCGCTCCGGTACAGGAGCCCCAGCCGCTGCAAAAAATCCAAGGCTGCCGCCAGCGATACCGGATAGGTATCGGCATGCGCGAACTGGAGCCCGCAGCCGGCCAGGTCGGTTTCGTCAAAGCCGAGAAGCGCCGTCATTTTCTGTACATGGCGCTTGTGCAAAGCTCCACGCTGTGTAAGCGGCAGCTCGTGCAGATCCGCATAATTGAGCAGGAGAAGCAAGTCCAGCGGTAGTCCCTGGCGCGGCTTGTCTCCCTGCTCGTAAAGCTGCCGCAGCTTGGCGTTATCGCCGCTGCCGATACTCCACGGGCTGCCCGCTCCGTCGCCGTGCCCGACTCCATTACAGCCGTGGCCAAAAAACACGGCCTGCCACCCCCGCAGACCGTCCTGCGGAAGCAGGAACAGCCGGTCGCCCCACGATTTGCGGAACGCCGCGATCAGCCCCCGTCTGCGCAGACCCGTGAGAGCCGTTTTAACCAAAGCCGCCGCCCAGTCCGCCGTTTCCTTCTCAAGTTCGGCCGGTGTAAAAGGCCGGCTGCCGAAACGGACGACGATCCGCCGAAGCAGCTTCTCCTCATCGGACTGCAGAGTTGCCCGGAGCTTTCTGAGCACCTCCTCATTACCGAAAGCTTCCCGGGCCTCCATACCATGCGCTACCGCGCTTTTTATCCAATCTTGTCCGAGCAGCTGCCTGGAAACGGCCGGCGGCATTTTATCGAGTATTTGCGCATAGTTCATCGCTCCCGCCCTCCTCTATCCTGTACTCGTACCCCTGCTCGAGCAGAAAAATCCGCCGCTTAAGCGCATACTCCTGCTCGCTCGTCCCTCTGCTGACCAATGTGTAGAAGAAAGCCTCGTTTCTCCCCTTCTTGGGCCGGAGTATGCGCCCGAGGCGCTGAGCCTCTTCCTGCCTGGAGCCGTAGCTTCCCGAAAGCTGGATGGCGACAGAAGCATCCGGAAGATCGACGGCGAAATTCGCCACTTTCGAAACGGCGAGAATCCGGACAAGCCCGGTGTTAAAAGCTTCATAGAGCCGCTGCCGGTCCACCTGCGGCATTTCGCCGGTAATAAGCGGAATCGTTAATTTCCGGGCGACTTCTTTCAACTGGTCCAAATATTGGCCGATAATGAGAATCGCTTCTCCGTCATGGCGGGCCAGAAGTCGCGTTAACGCCAGAAATTTGCGGGAGTTTTCCCCGGCTATGCGGAACCGGCTTCTTTTGTCCGCCTCGTAATAGTTTTGCAGCTCAACGGTCTCCATCTCCACGCCAACCTCCGTACAGGTTACCCGTGCGATCCATCCTTCCAGCTCCAGCCGCTTCCAGGGCATATCGAACAGTTTGGGGCCGATCAGCGAAAAAACATCCTCCTCGCGTCCGTCCTCGCGCACGAGGGTTGCCGTCAGTCCGAGCCGCCGGGTTGCCTGGATATCCGCGGTCGCCCGGAAAACGGGAGCGGGTAAAAGATGCACCTCGTCATAGATAATGAGCCCCCAGTCGCGGCTGTTGAACAGCTCCATATGAGCTTGTTCGCCGCCTTTTTCACGCCGGTGTGTAAGAATTTGATACGTCGCGATGGTGACGGGTCTAACCAGCTTGATGTCCCCGCTGTATTCGCCGACGCGTGATTCGTCCAGACTGGTCTTGCCCAGAATCTCTTTGATCCATTGGCGGACGGATGTCACATTCGTAGTCAGGATCAGTGCCGCACAGCTTAGCTTTGCCAACGCGGCGAGGCCGATGACCGTTTTTCCCGCTCCGCAGGGCAGAACGAGCACTCCGCTGCCTCCGTCCGAACCGTCGGCCGGATGAAAGCACTCTACCGCTTGGCGCTGGTAGTCTCTCAGTTCCACTCCCTTTAGCTCCGCCGGAAGCTCTTCTCCCGCGTGATAACCAGCCATATCAATGACCGGATACCCGAGCCGCGTCAGTTCCTGCTTCATGACGCCCCTCATGTCCGGCCGGACTGCGAGTGTGGAACTTTGCACGGCTTCCGTGAGATCTGCGTCTTCCCGGTCGAAAAACCGCTGAAACTCTTTCAAACCGCCCAGTTTGGCCAGCAATTCCGTGTCTGCGGATTGGAGATACAGCTTCCCCTTGTCGGAAACGAGCCGGAGCAGTCCATACCGGTCCAGAATGGAGAGAAGTTCATCCTCCATGCGGCGGGAAATCCCGTATTTGGATTCCTGCTTCAGAAAACGGATAATATCGCCGCTGCGCAGGCCCGAAGCTGCCGCATTCCACAGAGACAGGGGGGTTATTTTGTAGGTATGCAGATGCTTCGGACTTTTAACGAGATCCGCGAAAAGCGCCAATTCCGCACGGATTGACTCGAAGCGCTCATGATCCGCTTCCGCCAGCACAGTGAGGTCCTGCTGAACGATGAGCGCATTTTCAGATGCCGGATTCACGGCGAGGCCTCCCTTTTTATCCGAGTTCTCTCTTCACTATTCCTAGTATGAAGGGAATTTCCGAGAAATAAACGCTGCTGCATCAATTGTGCTCCATTTCGGAGCATTGTATAATGGCTAGGTTCCTTTTCCCAAAAAGGGGCATCCAAACTCACAACAAGGAATTGATCTCATGAACACAAAAAAAGCCCTTCTTCTGTTTATTCTTGCCGCACTTTTTCTTGCGGCCTGCGGGTCCGCCCAACCAAAAACGGATTCCGGATCGTTTAAAGAAACCGTCCTTGCCCGTTATCCCGAGCTGAAAACGCAAAAAATGACGACAGCCAAGGTCAAAAGAGTCGTGGACGGCGATACGTTCGAGCTGGAAAACGGGGATAAAGTGCGGCTGATCGGCTGCAACACGCCTGAAACCGTCAAGCCGAACAGCCCTGTCGAAACTTACGGCAAGGAAGCGTCCGACTATACGAAAAAACGGTTGACCGGAGCAACCGTCTATCTGTTCAACGATGCCGGAGATACCGATAAGTACGGCCGGCTGCTCCGATACGTCTTTATTGAAGGGGAGTCCGTCATGTATAACGAACTTCTCCTCCAGGAAGGGTATGCCAACGTGATGACCATTCAGCCCAATGTGATGTTCTCCGATCGTTTTGTCAAAACGGAGCGGGAAGCCCGGTCCCAAAACAAGGGCCTCTGGGGCGTCAAAAACCCTTCATCTCCCACCAAAACCGGCGATTCCCCAAAGGGCGGCTCCGGCAAAAATCCGGAAGCTGCCAATCAAACGGCGGCCTGCCCCGACCCTCAAATCAAAGGCAATATCAATTCGAAGAAAGAAAAAATATATCACGTTCCAGGGAGCTCATCCTACGAGCAGACACAGGCGGAAGCAATGTTCTGCACGGAGAACGACGCCAAAAAGGCCGGCTACCGCAAAGCCGGATAGCCTATATTTTGATAGCCAGAAAAGACGCACCGGCATCGGTGCGTCTTTTCTGGCTATCAAGCAGCATTCATTTGTTCGAAGACGTGCTCCGCCCTTCCGATATACGGCTCAGCGCTTCTCCCGCTTCGTCTTCCAGCTTATCCCGGACCGCAAGGTCTCCGATCGCGATAACGCCGACCAAATTACCGTCCTCAACGACCGGAAGACGTCGTACCTGGTGCTGGGCCATCACTTTGGCCGCTTCCTGGACATCCGTTTCCGGCGAGATCGTCGTCAAGTTTTCGGAAATGACTTTCTTAACGGCCGTGGATCCGCTGTGTTTCTCGGCGTAGCCGCGGACGACCAGATCCCGGTCGGTTACGACGCCGATCAGCTTGCTTCCTTCCACGACGGGAATGAAGCCGATATCGTGCTGTTTCATTTTAAGCGCGATTTCATAGACGTTATCCTGCAGCGTTACGGTTACGCAGTCGGTAGACATGACATCTCTGACTGTAGGCACGAAGAATTCCTCCTTCACTTGCATGACGGCAAGTTATGTTAGGGCTGGAATTAGCGTGTCCCCGTTTCGTCCAAAACATGCAGAGCCATCCGCGTCAGCAGTTTGCCGGCGGTCAGCATCGCCCTCTCATCCAGATCGAACTTCGGATGATGATGCGGATAGTCCGCACCCGTCTGCGCGTTCCCGGCTCCCACGAAAATAAAGCAGCCCGGCACTTGCTGAAGGTAATACGCGAAATCTTCCGCAGCCATCACCGGCTCGATCGTAAGAACGCGGTCTTCCGGAAGCATGCCGGAGGCGACTTCCCGGAACCGTTCGAACTCGCCGGGGTGATTGACCAACGGCGGATACCCCAGCCGGTAGTCCATGACCGACTCGGCTCCGTACATCTTGCAGGTCGAAGCTACAATGTCTTCGACCCTTTCTTTCACCTGCAGCCTCAGAACGGAATCGAACGTCCGGGTCGTCCCTTTCATTTTGCAGGTTTCCGCGATGACATTGAAGTTGGTTCCGCCGTTTATGGAACCGATCGTGACTACGCAGGACTCGATAGGACTTACCGTCCGGCTGACGATGGTCTGCAAATTCACGACTGTGTGCGAACCGATGACAACGCTGTCAATCGCTTGATGAGGCATTCCCCCGTGGCCGCCCTTGCCCCGGATTTCAAAGTGAAACTCATCGGCTGCGGCCATCATCGCTCCGGGGTTCGATCCGACTACCCCGATCGGTAAAGGTGTCCACAAATGTACACCGTATACAACGTCCACCCCATCAAGGGCGCCCGCCTCTATCATGGAAGCGGCCCCGCCGGGGGTAACTTCCTCCGCATGTTGAAAAATAAACCGGATTCTGCCCTTCAGCCGCTCTTTTTTCGTGCTCCATATTTTCGCGGCGGCAAGCAGAGTGGACGTATGCGCATCGTGTCCGCAAGCATGCATGATACCGGGAACCTTCGATGCGTAGCCGCACTGTTTTTCGTCCTGTATCGGCAGTGCGTCCATATCGGCCCGGAGAGCGACCGAAGGTCCGGGAGCGTTTCCCTGAAGATCGGCAATCAGCCCGTAACCGCCCATTCCCGTGCGGACATCGAGCCCCCACTCGGTAAGCTTTTCCGCTACGAACGCCGCCGTATTGACTTCCTTATAAGAGAGCTCCGGATTCTGATGCAGATACCTTCTCCAAGACACCATCGTCTCGTACATCGCTTCCCATTCTTTATCCAGTTCCTCACCCTGTCTGATCAAGGTATCACCCGCCCACGTGTTTGATACGATTCTTCCTTTCATTGTACCAAATCCTCCCACGTCTTTCATCGCCAAACCGACAACAATTTTACACGATTCCGGGTTTGCTCTTACTTGCAAGACGTTGGGAAACATACTATCATGGTTAAAGAATGCATAGAAATTGGAGGCGTCTGAATTGATTATTGAAACCAAAGGGTTTAAAGGCCTGAAAAGCGATCTCGCCCACCTCGACGAAGTAACGACCAAACTCGGTTTTGTACGTGGGCAGTGGGAATATACCCGTGCGACTTATGATTTGAAAATGGAAGACCCGACGACAAAATCCGACTACTACCTGCGTGTGAACACACGTGCCGAATCCGGCAAGCTGGAATCTCCTTACGCGATTCTGTACATCGAAGAAGCATACATAGGAAGAGCTACATTCCCGCACGGTCTCGACTATGAATCCCCGATTCCGGACGCGATCTTGAACAAAGCGAAGCAGAAGTTGTCCCAACTTCAACAACTGTTGGCGTAACAGGAGACTCACTTGAGTACCCCGCGCAGAGGAACGCCAGATTTTCTGCTTCTTTTCTTGACCTTCGCATTGGTCTGCTTCGGCCTCGTGATGGTTTTCAGTTCCAGCTCGGTATACGCATCGACCAAATTCAACAATCCTTGGTATTTTGCGACCAGACAAATTTTATTCGCCGTTATCGGCACGTTCTTGATGCTGTTCTGCATGAATATCCGGTACAGCAAACTGAAAAACTGGGTCAAGCCCGGCTTTCTCGTGGTGATTGCCATGCTGGTAGCCGTCCTGTTTTTCAAAGGAATTAACGGCTCAAGAAGCTGGCTCCCGCTCGGAACGTTCAGCCTTCAGCCCGCCGAATTTGCCAAGCTCGCTGTAATCGTTTACCTGGCACAGTTGATCAGCAAGAAGGGCGACAATATCCAGCATATGAAAAAGGGCCTAATGCCGGCTGTTCTCATTACGGCTTTTATCGCCTTCTGGATTATGCTCCAGCCGGATGTCGGTTCGGCCGCTATTCTTATCCTTTGCGCCAGCGTGGTGATCTTCGTAGGAGGCGCCCGTGTGAAGCATCTGTTTTCCTTAGGGGTGGCAGGCGGACTGGCCGCTACGGTGTTTCTCGGCTTCTATTTTCTGTTTAATTTTAAATCCGCTTCCGATCATGTCGGTCTAAGGATGAAACGGTTCAGTGCTTACTTGAATCCCAAAGACGATGTGCTGGACAGCGGTTTTCAGGTCATGCAGTCTCTTTACGCTTTCGGGCATGGCGGAATTACCGGAGCCGGTTTCGGGCAGAGCATTCAGAAGCTCTATCTGCCCGAGCCCTATACGGACTTTATTTTCGCCATTATCGGCGAAGAGCTCGGCATGATCGGCAGCATACTTTTCCTGCTGGTCTACATCATCTTCCTGTGGCGCGGACTGGTCATTGCCGTCCGGTGTCCGGACCGGTTCGGAATGCTGACCGGCGTAGGCATTATGACCATGATCGGAATTACGGCCATTATCAACATCGGCGGGGTAACGGGAACGCTGCCGATGACCGGGGTTACGCTCCCGCTCATCTCCTACGGGGGATCGTCCATGATGGTCACGCTGATCAGCATGGGGATCATGCTCAGCCTTTCCCGCGAGCAGAACCGGCTGGAGAAGAAGGAGAAGGTCGAGAAGGTTACGCAGACTACGCGGGTATACCGCTAGAAGCATCCTCTCCCTTGATCCGACCGTCTGTGCGACAAGAAAAAAAGGATGCCCCTCGGGGCATCCTTTTTTGGTATGTACGCTACCCGGCAGACGGACCGGAATCGGATTATTTCACGCGGGTCGGATCGTCAAGCGAGGCGGCTTCGTCTTCCTTGAAAGAAACGCCTTCCACTTTGACGTTTACCTCTACGATCCGGAGTCCCGTCATGTTCTCCACCGCTTCGCGCACGTTAAGCTGCAATTCTCTGCATACGTCCTGGATCTTGCTTCCGTAAAGGACGATGACCCGAAGATCGACGGCCGCTTCCACTTGTCCGACCTCTACAGAGACACCGCGCTGAACATTTTTACCGCTCAGACGTTTGGCGAATCCTTCCGATATTCCGCCGGACATCGCGGCGATTCCCGGTGTTTCCAAAGCGGCGAGGCCGGCAATTGTAGCCACCACATCGTCTGAAATGCGTATGTTACCCGTTTGAATTTCTTCGACCATCCGAACCACTCCTTCAGCAATCGTTATCCTTATTGTAATTGCTGGCAATTGAGAAAGCAACCGAATGCGTCACAGCCGGAAAGAAGCGGTTATTTCTATGGCGAAGAAATCTTATTTTACAACATTGCCATTTGTGGGTATATTATTTAGAGCGTACATACCTGTAAGATACTTAGCCTTAAGCGGAGGGATAGCTTTTGAGAAAGAACCTGTTCAACATCGGTTTAATTGTCACATTCGCACTTAGTGCCGTCGCGCATTATATGCACTGGGGCACGACGATCCAGTTCGCTATCTCGTGTCTGGCTATCCTGTTTGTGGCCGGATTCCTGGGAAAAGCGACCGAAAGTGTCGCCCACTACGCCGGTGACCGGATGGGGGGATTCCTGAATGCGACTTTCGGGAATGCGGCGGAGCTTATCATTGCCTTCTTTCTCGTCAAAGACGGCATGTTCGATGTCGTAAAAGCCAGTTTAACGGGAGCCATTATCGGTAATCTTCTACTCGTTCTTGGAGCGAGCGTGCTGGCGGGCGGTCTGAAGTTTAAAGAACAAAATTTCAACATCAAGCTGGCCTCGCATAATGCCTCCTTGATGACGCTTGCCGTGATCGCGTTATTCATTCCGGCGGTGTTTGCAAAAAGTCTGACCCAGAAAGAAACGACGCAGATGAGCCTGATCGTGGCCGGCGTCCTGATCGTAGCCTACATTTTGTGGCTCATTTTCTCGATGGTGACGCACAAGAAAGAGCTCTCCGATCAAGTTGTCGAACACAGCGAGCCGGCCTGGTCCAAACGGACGTCGATCCTCTTCCTTATTCTCGCCACGGTTATGGTGGGCTTCGAAAGTGAGTGGCTCGTCGGAACTCTGGAAGAATTCACTTCCCAATTCGGACTCTCCGAACTGTTTGTCGGCGCCTTCCTTATTGCGATTATCGGAAATGCGGCCGAGCACAGCGCGGCGGTTATGATGGCTCTGAAGAATAAAATAGGAGCCGCCGTAGAGATCGCGGTCGGGAGTTCGCTCCAGATTGCTTTATTCGTAGCTCCCGTTCTTATTTTCTCGAGCTTCTTCATGGGAAACACCATGGACATCGTCTTCACAACTTACGAGCTGGTTGCCATCGGGGTAGCCGTTATTATCTCGAAATCCATCTCCCAGGACGGTTCCTCCAACTGGTATGAAGGGGTCCTTCTGCTGGCGGTTTACCTGATCCTCGGTGTGGTCTTCTTCCTCGTCTAGTGAACTTCCTTATAGAATCAACAAAAAAAGTAACCCGCCTGATGTGGGTTACTTTTTATTTAAGGCTTCATACAATTTCGCCAAATTACGCTCCAGCTTATTCAGCAGTTCCTTGCCGACATTGGCGGGAATAAGTCCTGCACGGATTGCGAAATCGATTTCCCGCGAATATCCGTACATCTGTGTATCGAGCACCTCTTCGTACAAAGGGCATTGACGAGTCGTCAAGTTTTCCATTTGAATTTCGATCAGCTTTTCGATTTTATATGCATCTTCTTCAAGAAGATTAAGTGCTTTCTGGTTCATACTCACCAGCAAATCCGATGAAGACATACTTCTTTTCCCCCCTGTACAGATTCCTACGCCTTAAGTCTAATATAGACGAAAATAAGCCAAGTTACAAGAGAAAGGGCCTTTGCCTTCCTTTTCAAACCATATAAAAAAGCGCCCCGCATACGGGACGCCCTTATTTCTCGGATTAGTCTTGCACGATTTGAATGGCCAGCTGATGCTTGGCGAATACTTCGGCCATTGCTTTCTTGGCTTCATCCGCATCCGGTCCGTGAACATGAAGCTCATAGTTGCCGGAGCTCAGAAGCGTCGTGAACAGACCCAGAATGCTCTTAACGTCAATATACTTGTTATCGTATTGCAGTACGATGGAAGATCTGAACTGATTCGCAGTCTGGGAAATTTCCACAATCGCTGCATTGTTGGCACTTGGCATGAAGCATTCCTCCTATACGGTTCAACGTCGTCATATAGTTCCATGTTACACGATGAAACCCCTTACACGCAACAACTTTTTCCATTGCACGTTCCAAAAAGGCTTATTTCAGATTTTCGGGATTAAGGCCCTCGAGTTCGGGAATCACAAACCGTCCGTCTTTGCGGATAAGCACGTCGTCAAACCATACTTCTCCGCCGCCGTACTCCGGACGCTGAATCAGAACAAGATCCCAGTGCAGAGAGGACCGGTTGCCGTTATCCGCTTCTTCGTAGGCTTGTCCGGGGGTGAAGTGCAAGCTTCCGTCGATTTTCTCATCAAACAAAATGTCTTTCATCGGATGCTGGATATAAGGGTTAAAGCCCAGACTGAACTCTCCGATGTAACGGGCGCCTTCATCCATATCGAGAACTTCGTTAATGCGCGCCGTGTCGCTGCTTGTCGCTTCCACAATCTTGCCGTTCTCGAAACGGAATGAAATGTTATCGAACGTAACTCCCGACTGAATCGACGGCGTATTGAACGTGATCGTCCCGTTTACGGAATCGCGGACAGGCGCCGTAAAGCATTCTCCGTCCGGTATGTTATTTTGTCCGGAACATTTGATCGCCGGAATTCCTTTGATCGAAAAAGTCAGATCGGTTCCGGGCGCCACCAGCCGCACCTTGTCGGTCCGCTCCATCAAAGCCTTCAGCGGATCCATCGCCGCGTCCATGTTGCCGTAGTCGAGATTGCAGACGTCGAAATAGAAATCTTCGAAAGCATCCGTGCTCATGCTGGCCAGCTGCGCCATGGAAGCGTTCGGATAGCGGAGCACCACCCAGCGGGTGTGCTTGATTCTCTGCTCCAGATGAACCGGCTTCTGGTAGTAGAGGCTGTAGAGCTTCATCTGCTCTTCGGGCACATCCGCCCACTCGTTCACGTTCTCTCCCGCTCTTACTCCTATGTAACCGTCCATTCTTTTCATGCGGGCAAGATCGGCTTCTCCCCACTCCTGCATTTGTTCCTTCGTAGCGGACTTAATCAGGGAGCCGAGGACGCGCCGGTCGATCAGATCCACGTAAGGCTTACCGCCGCGGGCATAAACTTCTTCGATCAGACAGCGGACGAGTTCCCGTTCGGAACCGTACATCTCGATCCATACATTTTCTCCTGGCTTAACATCAAGCGAATATTGGACCAAATTGGCCGCAAGCTGTTGAATTCTCGGGTCGCGCATGAACTTCGTTGCCTCCTTGAAATGAGCGCTGGTTATGTAATTTCCTTCGGTCACGAGGACGGTTTGTCCTGCTTCCGGGCATCCAGCCGTTTTTTAAATAGACTGCCGAGTACCATCAGAATAACAAAAATGGCAAGCAGAACGAATAATCTGCCCTTATACGCTTTGAAATGAAACAAATCATGGGCAATCAGGGATTCCAGCAGCACCATCGGAATTTTGCCGAGCGTCGTCCCCAGAGCGAACTGACGAAACGTTACCGACGTGACACCGGCGCCGAAGCTGATGGCTGATGAAGGAATGACGGGAATTAGCCTCCCCATCAGGATGTACAAAAAACCATGATGCTCCATTTTCTTGTTAAACTGCTGTACAAGCGGCTTGGAGCTCAGTCTTCTTTCGACCCAGTCATGGGCGAAATAGCGGGCGATAATAAACGCCGTCACGCTGCCGAGCACCGACATCACGTAATTCACCACAAACCCCCATTTGATTCCGAACAGCGCGACGTTGGCGCCCGCTATAAGCACGAACGGTACGAAGGGGAATAGGGTTTGCAGATAGACCAAGGCTATACCCAGAGTTTTGCCCAGCATGCCAAGCGAAATAAGCCATGGAGTCAATTGCTCCATAGACGCGCCGGTATGCCTCCAGGCCGATTTTCTATAGAGGATCGAAAGAACGGCAATGATAACCAGCACTATCGTCATCCCATAAACAAATCGTTTGGTACGAATAAATGTAAGCCATTTCAAACTCGCCATCCTCCTGACATTTTTATTGTAACATTTTCTGGGATGATGTAAACTGCGAGCCCCATTATTACGCGGCATGTACCCTTTTAACCGGCGGATATCCGCACGAAGCATTTCGCATGGTAATAAATGTAATGTCGAGAGGGTACATATCACCTTGACTCACACCTAGACTCCGTCCCTTTTTTGGCATAAAAAAAGCGCTCCTCACGAGGTGAAGGAGCGGCTTTGATCCATAACGATTTGATTCCGGCCATCATGCTTGGCCTGGTACAAGGCCATATCGGCTTTGTAAAACAGGGATTCCACGCTGATTTTATCATCTTCCCAGAACCAGTCCGAAACCCCACAGGACACGGTTACTCCCGGACGCGTCTCGTTCATGACTCTTTCCCGGATTCTTTCGGCGACGCGAAGAGCTTGCTGTTTTCCTACTTTCGGTAAATAAACAGCCAACTCTTCACCTCCCCAGCGGGCAGCGATGTCCGTGTCGCGGATACTTGAAGCCAAAATACCGCTGACCTGCATAAGAATCTGGTCTCCGACCTGATGGCCGTATGTATCGTTCACTTGTTTAAAATAATCGATATCCACCACGATGAGGGACCCGCAGAAATCTTTCTTCTGCATCTCCTGTACCTGGTTATTCAAATAATGCCGCGCATACAACCCGGTCAGCTGATCCATAATGACCAGCCGCTGGAGCTCGGCATGCAAAGTCGCATTCGTGATGGCCAGACCGATATGGCTGCAGAGCGCCTGAAGCAGTTTGAAGTTATCGTAGGAGAAATAGTGGGGTTCGCGGTGAGCGACCAGGATAACGCCAAGCACTTCTCCCCCTCCAAGAATCGGGGCCGCCATCAGCGATCTCGATTTCGACAAGTCCATCAGTTTCGATGAAACGTGGAATCTCGGGTCGTAATCCGAAACGATGATGGCTTCCTTCCGGTCGTAAACGAGCCCCGAGTAGCCTGTCCCCAGTTCGAGATGCTCGTAATGCAGCGGATTAAAGTTGCTCGCTTTGACGACAAGCCGCTCCTTCTCTTCTTCCTTCTGGAGAATGCAGCAGAAGTCTCCTTTGAAGATATCCGTAAGTTCTCCGCAGGCGAAATCAAAAATTTCGTGAAGGCTCAAGCTTTGGGTCAGCTTTTGGGTCATATCGTTGATGAGCCGCAGCTCGTTGACCAGCAGATTGGAATGCTCGTAGAGTTTCGCATTCTCGAACGCCGTGCCGGCCGCGTCCGCGAGCAGAGTTATAAAGGAAAGCTCCGCCGGATCGACCGTATCGCACGTATATTTAAGATGAAGAACTCCGTATACACCCTGATTTCCCGAAAGAGGCGCCGCAATCTCCCTGCGGCGGACTCCGTCTCCCAACTCTTCTTCGTAGACGAACAGCTCGCCTTCCAGAAACGCCTTGGCGCAGATGTCTTCCTCGCCGCTCTGGTAGCGGAGAAGCTTGAAGGGAAGAGCTCCGTTATGATGGTCCTGCGAAAGCAGCAAATCCAGCATGACGAACGGGTACAGCTCCTGGATGCAATCGATCACGACCGTAAGAACGGCATTAACGTCGATCTGCGCATGCAGCTTGTTCGTCATCTCGAACAGCATCTCCCATTTGCGCAGCTCCCGCTCGCTGCGGTTGACCTGCCCCGACAAGGCGAGCGCCGTGCGGGCGCAATGGCCGCTCATGCTGAACTGCTGCAGCGACAGGATCTGAGACTCGAGCAGCGCCTCCAGCAGCGCGTGATCTTGAACCGGTCCGGCAAGGATGCCGATCGTTCCGACACATTCTCCGGACAGGCTGTACAGCGGAGCGGCGCAGGTCACACAGCCGCGCAGCGCCCCTTCGTTATATTTGGAACCGTCGACGGTAACCAGTCTCTGGTGGCGCTTACACTGCGAGAAAGCGGTTTGTTCGAGCAGCTCCTCCGTCCATGCTGTTCCGTCCCGGTATAGAGGGTGCAAAAAATTTTCCGCGGTATAAAATCCGATAATTTGACCGAAAGAATCAAATAGTTCCAAAGAACCATTAAACATACGCAGGTACCGAGCCGACCGGCCTATCCAATCTTTGAAAAGCTGATAGAGTTCGTTGCGCTGCGACAGAACGCCGCCCTGCCTGCCAAGATGGAGTACATAGGGCTCCAGGCTTGATTCATCAAGCTTTTTCGCGTTTTCGACGGGATAGTACGGTAAGGGGTGGTGAAGTTTGTCGCTCATAGACAACTCCTTTTCCACTTCCGAATAATTAAGAAGTATACTCCTAATGATACTAAATTTTTAGTAGTTATGCACTATCTTTTCCAAGAGTTTATACAGAGTGCCGCGCTTGACATATGTTCTTTTTTTGCATAAAATAAATAGTCGAGTACAAAAGGTTGTCGGGAGATTTTCGTGACTCACCCTCTATAGCTTCGCTGCTGATTAGCCTGCGGCTGAACAAGCTTCTCAGAGGACGCCCTTCGCGTCCGCCGGCGAAACTATCACGTGATCTGCCCATCTATCCAAAATAACATTTGAAGAGGGGTAACATCCATATGTCACGTTATACAGGTCCTAAATTTAAACTTAGCCGTCGTCTCGGTATTTCTCTGAGCGGCAGCGGCAAAGAACTCAAGCGTCCGTTTCCTCCAGGTCAACACGGCCCGGGACAACGCAAGAAGCTGAGCAACTACGGCATGCAGCTTCAAGAGAAACAAAAGCTTCGCCTCATGTACGGCGTACACGAGAAGCAGTTCCGCAACCTTTACAGCTTTGCTGCAAACCAAAAAGGGATTACGGGCGAAACGTTCATGCAGCTTCTTGAAAGCCGTCTGGACAACCTCGTATTCCGTCTTGGTTTCTCTAACTCCCGTGCAGGCGCGCGTCAGCTTGTTGCTCACGGTCACGTGACTGTAAACGGCAAAAAAGTCGACATCGCTTCCTACTCGGTTAAAACCGGCGACGTGATCGGTCTTCGTGAAAGAAGCCGCGGTCTCTCCGTAATCAAAGAAGCACTGGCTAACCGTAACTACCTCCCGGCTTACGTTGAATTCAACGAAGCGGCTCTGGAAGGTAAATACGTTCGTCTGCCGGAGCGTTCCGAGCTTCCGCAAGAGATCGACGAGAAGCAAATTGTCGAGTTCTACAACCGTCTTTCCTAGTCAACCGTCAGGTTCGACTGCAAAAGAGCCCCGATCTCCGGATCGGGGCTCTTTTTGTGCTTCTCCCCGTTTGTACGGGGGAAGCATATCTCGTGCATTAAGCTAATTTAATTTTCGCGAATTTACGCTTGCCTACTTGAAGAATATCGCCGTCCTTCACTTCTACGGACGCGTTCGGGTCGGTTACTTTCTCTTCGTTCAAGCGGACACCGCCCTGCTGAATACTGCGCTTCGCTTCTCCGTTGGTCGCCTGCAGGCCCAGCGTTACGAGCAGCTTCACCAGGCGGATTCCGCCTTCTTCAAGCTCCCCGGCCGCAAGCTCGACTTCCTCGATGTCGTCCGGCAGCGCACGCTGCTGGAATACCGTAACGAAGTGGCGCTCCGCTTCACTTGCAGCTTCCTCGCCGTGGTACATGCGCACAAACGTAGCGGCCAGCCGCATTTTGGCGTCGCGGGGATGAACGCTTCCGTCTTCGATTCCCGCACGAAGCGCGCTGAGCTCGTCATGGCTCAGATCCGTCGCCAGCTCGTAGTACTTCAGCATGAGCTCGTCGGGAACGGACATCGCTTTGCCGTAAATCTCGTTAGGCGCTTCATCGATCCCGATGTAGTTGCCGAGGCTTTTGCTCATCTTATTGACGCCGTCGAGTCCTTCAAGCAGCGGCATCATGATTGCGACCTGGGCCGGCACGCCGTACTCCTTCTGCAAGGTGCGCCCCATAAGCAGATTGAATTTCTGGTCCGTGCCCCCAAGCTCCACGTCGCATTTCAGCGCAACGGAATCGTAGCCCTGCATGAGCGGGTAGAAAAACTCGTGCACGTGGATAGGTTGACCGGAGGTGTAGCGTTTGGAGAAATCGTCGCGCTCCAGCACGCGGGCAACCGTCAATTTGGCGGACAGCTCCACCACATCGGCAAAAGTCAGGGGGCTGAGCCATTCCGAGTTGTAACAAACGGTCGTCTGCTCCGGATCGAGAACCTTGAAGATCTGCTTTTTGTACGTCTCCGCATTCCGCTTCACGTCTTCTTCCGTCAGCTGCTTGCGCGTCTCGGATTTTCCCGTAGGATCGCCGATACGGCCCGTGAAGTCCCCGATCAGAAGCTGCACATGATGCCCCAGTTCCTGGAACTGCCGGAGCTTGTGAAGCACAACCGTATGGCCCACATGAATATCGGGCGCGGAAGGATCCAGACCCAGCTTGATTTTGAGCGGCCGGTTGTCCGCAAGGGACTCGGCGATTTTCAGCTTCAATTCTTCCTCCGGCACAATTTCAACCGCTCCGCGGCGCAGGATCTCAACCTGGCGTTCCGCTTCGGCCTTCTGCTCGGCCGACAACTTTTCCCATACGTCTTTCATCGTCATCTTGCTTCCATCCCTCTCATCGCTGTAGTTTTCGCTGCATAACAAAAAGCCTTCCTGTCCACAAGGGACGAGAAGGCTTTAAACTCGCGGTACCACCCTAATTAAAGCACCTTCACCGGCATACGGCCGGGCAGGCGCTTTCACTTCATTCGGATAACGGGAAAGATCCCGGAAGAAAGCTACTGAAAGAAACTTCCGCTCGATCCTGTCCAGGCGGCGGTCGTAAGCCGTTCCGGATGATACGGCCGGCTGCTCTCGTGTTCACAATCTCTGCTCCGGACGGTATTTCGCTGAGGAGACCGGCACCGATTCACACCTGCCATCGGCTCTCTGTTCCCTGCATCTTCCCGCTACTGAAGTCCATCGACGCATTTTTGATTAATATCCAGTTCCCTAAATTTATATCATAAAGAAACAAACGATGTCAATCCGCAGTCCTTAGGACCAAAGTCCCGGCGGTATTCAAGATTTTGGCTTTGTGCTATAATTGAGGCGGTTATTAAAGGAGGAATCCTGGTAATATGGCAAAAAAACTCTCTTTTTTACAAAATCCGGGAGTCCGAAAGACGCTTAAAGTCACCTTTCATACGGTTAAGTGGTTGTTTGTGGCATTTCTTGTTGTCGGAATTATGGGGGGAGCCGCCGCTTTCGGTTACGTGAGCGCTCTTGTTAAAAACGAACCCGTCCGAAATAAAGAGGAAATGCGCAAAAAAATCGAAGAGAACGCCATCACGGGTTTTGTCTACTTTAACGACGATGCCGTTATCGGACAGCTTCGTACGGAAGAAGACAGGCGGCTTGCCGAATTGGCGGAAATTCCTCAAGTCGTTCTTGATGCGGTCCTCGCGATTGAAGATAACGATTTTTACAAACACAACGGGGTTGACGTAAAAGGCTTATCCCGTGCCGTAACGCAGAAACTGCTGAACGAAGACGTACAAACCGGCGGAAGTACGATCACCCAGCAGCTGACCAGACGCGTTTTTCTGACATTGGACCGGGATGAGGGGCGTAAAGCCAAAGAAATCCTGCTGTCCTTGAGGATGGAAAGACTTTTATCCAAAGACGAGATTCTGCTGGCCTATTTAAATAAAATCCCTTACGGAAACGGAGCTACGGGCTATAACCTGTTCGGCATTAAAGCGGCCGCCAAAGGCATCTTCAATATCGACGATCTGAAACAGCTGAATGTCGCCCAGGCCGCTTACTTAGCCGGCCTTCCTCAACAGCCGAGCAACTACTCGGCATACACGAGCAGCGGCGCGCCCAATCCGACGGGACTCAAAAACGCGATTACACGCCAGAAGCTTGTGCTGAAGCGGATGCGCGAGGAAAACAAAATAAACGAAGCGCAGTACAACGAGGCACTCGCCTTCGGTATTGAAGCTTCTCTTGCCCAGCGCCAGCAAAAAGCATATGCCAGCTACCCCTATCTCATGATTGAAGCCGAGAAGGAAGCCGTCAATCTGCTTCTTAAGCAGCAGAATCCCGACCTTGATCCCGAGAAAGACGCGGCCGCTTACAACGAAGCATCCAAGGCTATGCATACCCAGCTTCTGCGCGGCGGCTATCAGATTTATACGAGCATAGACAAAACGATCTATGACTCCATGCAGACGATCGGCAAAGAAGCGAAGAACTATTCCCCGACCGATTCCAAAAAAGGCGAGGAACAAGTCGGAGCGGTCATGATGGACAGCAAAACGGGCGCCGTTCTCGGGATGATCGAAGGCCGCGATTTCAACAAATCGCAGATGAACAACGCGATCCAGGCCGTCAGGCAGCCGGGTTCCACGATGAAGCCGATTGCGGCATACATTCCCGCCATGGAATCCGGCAAAATTCAGCCGGCCAGCATTATCGACGATTCGCCCGTAATTTTAAAGGACGGCGCGAAAGGCTATCACATTCCCGAGAACTGGAACCACAAGTACAGCGGTCTGATCACTGCCCGCAAGGCGTTGAACCAATCCTACAACATCCCGGCGATCAAGCTGTTCACGGACACCGTCGGAATTAAGGAAGCTTGGACGTTCGCCAAGAAACTGGGAATAACCACGATTGAAAAAGAGGATTATAACGCTCAAACGGGCGTAATCGGCGGTCTTAAATACGGCGTGACCGTCAAGGATATGACCGGTGCTTATGCCGCCATGTCCAACAAAGGACTGTACAACGAAGCGTTTATGATCCGGAAAATTACGGATTCGACCGGCAAAGTGATTTATGAGCACGAAATGAAGCCGACGCGTGTCTTCTCCGAGGAGACAGCCTACCTGATTACGGACATGATGAGAACCGTTATTACCGAAGGAACGGCGACAAGTATCAAGAAAAGCTTTAAATTTTACGGCAAAATACCGGTGGTCGGCAAAACCGGCTCTACGCAGGATGACGCCGACGCCTGGTTCATGGGGTATACTCCGAACATTACGGTCGGTGTGTGGGCGGGTTACGAGCTTCCGGTGAATAAGCTCAGCAAAGCCGGAACTCAGCGTGCCATGAACATGTGGTCGCTCATTATGAACGCGGCCGTCGAGAAGAAACCCGAGCTGTTCCCGGACACCTCGTTTAAACGGCCTTCTACGGTCGTTCAGGCGACCGTTTCCGACGTGTCCGGCAAACTTCCGAGTGATTTGAACCGGCAGTCCGGACACGTGGTGACGGATTGGTTTAACCGGAAGTACATCCCTAAAACTGTCGATAATTCCATGAAATCGATGAACACCATCGAATACAACGGCATTAACTATATCGCACAGGATCAGACTCCGGGCGACATGGTAAAATCCAAGTTTGTCATTGTCCGCGAGAAGTCGGTCAATTCCCTGCTGAAGGAACTTTCCGCGGTTCTGAACAAGCTCCCGGCCAAAAACCGCCGTCCGCTCAGCTTCTACAAACCGAAGGATTACGACGAGGACGCGCCTTCCGAGATCGACCCGCGCAAAGATGACGGAAGCGATCCGAGCGCCCCTTCGAGAGTGGCGGCAACCAAATCGGGTGGCTCCGTGGTCATCACGTTCCAGCCAAGCGGGAACAACGATGTAGTCGGCTACCGGCTGTACCGTTCCGACAACGGCGGTCCATATATCCGGCAGACGGGTAAGGTTGTCATGACCGGAAGCGACAGCAAGTTTACGGACAGTGTCAGCCCGTCTTCCGCCCAATCTTACTATGTCACGGCGGTTGACGTAGCCGGACGGGAATCCGCTCCGGGAAAAGCCTCTTCGACGGGCTCCAACTCCTCCATTGACTCCGGATTAGTTCCGGGAGGCGGAGGCAGCGGGGCAGACGGAGGCAGCCAAAACGGAGGGAACGGCGGTTCCGACCAGGAATCGGATCCCAAGCAGACACCGTCCTCTCCTGCGGGACTGACCGCGAAAGGAAGCGGCAGCGGATTAAAACTGCAATGGAACGAGAATTCTTCCAAAGATAAAGTTAAACGTTACAATGTCTACTATGCCGAGAAAGCGGACGGAAGTTACAAAAAGATCGATGCCTCTCTCTCTGCCGAATACGCACTCTCGTCCGTAAAACACGACGGGTATTACAAAGTGTCGGCCGTGAACGATGCCGGAGAGTCACGGTTGTCTTCCGCGGTAAAATATGCGGCACGTTAAGCCCGCGGACCGCACCGGATAAATTTCAAAAGAAAAGCCCGTGAGACTGCTAAACTTGATTGCTTGGCAGCTCCGGGCTTTTCTTTTGGCTTTTCTATCAAGCGGAATCGCAGAACTTGTATAAGAACGGAAACCGTACCCATGAAAAAAGCAGTTGCAGAACAAAAAGAGCGGCCTGACGGCCGCTCTTTCCTCTTTTAATCTTCAATCGTCGACAGGTCGCCTGTCGGCAGGTTAAGTTCCCAAGCTTTGAGCACGCGGCGCATGATTTTACCGCTGCGCGTTTTAGGAAGTTTGTCTTTAAATTCGATCTCCCGAGGAGATGCGTGCGCAGACAAACCTTCTTTTACAAACTTGGCGATGTCCGCTTTAAGTTCATCGGATGGCTCGAACCCTTCGCGAAGCGCGATGAACGCTTTGATAATCTCGCCGCGCATCGGATCCGGCTTGCCGATAACACCCGCTTCCGCAACGGCCGGATGCTCGACCAGTTTGCTTTCCACCTCAAACGGGCCTACCCGCTCGCCCGCGGTGTTAATAACGTCGTCGATACGGCCCTGGAACCAGAAGTAGCCGTCCTCATCCATGTAAGCGGAGTCCCCGGATATATACCAGCCGGTTAATCTGAAATACTCTTCGTATTTCGCAGGGTTGTTCCAAATTTTGCGCATCATGGACGGCCAAGGCGTTCTGACCGCGAGGTTGCCCATCCGGTTAGGGGGAAGAACATTGCCGCTGTCATCGATAATGGCGGCTTCCACGCCGGGAATCGGACGTCCCATGGAGCCCGGCTTGATCGGCATGCTCGGGTAGTTACAAATGAGCTGGCCGCCTGTTTCGGTCATCCACCAGGTATCGTGAATACGCTGGCCGTATACTTTCATACCCCATCGGACGACTTCCGGGTTAAGAGGCTCCCCTACGCTCAGGACATGACGGAGCGAGGACAGATCAAACTGGTTGACCACATCGTCTCCGGCACCCATCAGCATACGGAAAGCGGTCGGAGCGCTGTACCAGACCGTCACTCCGTATTTCTGAATCGTATTATACCAGTCCTGCGGACTGAAACGTCCGCCGCGGATTACGTTCGTAGCTCCGTTAAGCCAAGGGGCGAAAATACCGTAAGATGTGCCGGTAACCCAACCTGGATCGGCCGTACACCAGTACACATCGTCTTCTTTAAGATCAAGGACAATATTGCCCGTATAGTAATGTTGAACCATGGCGTTATGCACATGGAAAACGCCTTTAGGTTTGCCTGTCGAACCGGATGTGTAATGCAGAATCAATCCGTCTTCACGGTCTACCCATTCGATGTCGAGTTCTTCGGACGCCTGCGCCATTTCCTTGTGGAAATCCACTTGACCTTCCTGAAGATCAAGATCTTCGCCAACGACAATGACATGCTTCAGATTAGGCAGTTCGGCCGTTGGGATACGGTGCACGAGTGAGGGTGTCGTAATAATGGCGACAGCTTCACTGTCCTGCAGACGGTCGCGTACCGCCATTTCCATGAATGCTTCGAAAAGCGGTCCGACTACCGCACCGATCTTGATGGCCCCGAGAAGTGCCATATACAGTTCCGGAGTACGCGGCATGAAAATAAAGAAACGGTCTCCCTTATTCACACCAAGCTTGCGGAGCACATTCCCGAATTGATTGGATGTCGTTTTCAATTGAGAGAAAGTATAAGACTCGTCTCTCTTCTGATCGCTATAATAGAGGGCAACTTTGTCTTTTCTGGAAGATTCGGCATGGCGGTCGATCGCTTCGTAAGCCATGTTCACTTTGCCCGTATCGAACCAGGAAAAATTGGATTCTATCTCTTCCCAATTGAACGATTCTCGGGCTTTCTCGTAATTGCCTAGGTTGCCGTTTTGTGAAACTGCATCTACCACTTCACCTTTTAATTGGTTCATTTCTCCTACCTCCCGACAATTGAAACGCTTTCAATCTTTTTTGAATGCTTTGTGCCTGACAGGAAGAAAAGCGCACTTTTCACCATGTATATTATATCACAGCAGGTTATGTTTGCCTATTGCTTTTCAATTTGCCGAAAAATGTGATATAAGAGAGTATAGAGAGAACTGCGTTACCGACGCCGCTTTTAAGGAGACTCCCTCTCATGGACCATAAAAAAATTTATCATTCGCACTCTTTCGTACCGCCTGACCTGGATGCGGAGATCACCGTGGAGGGTCCCGTATCCCCTGATCACCTGCGAGGCCTTCAGATGCATGCCGATTTGGACGCTTTCCGCAAGCCGAGAGACCAGCACGAGGCCCTGATCGAAATCGCGGAGCTTCCCGAGGGCCGCATTATTATCGCCCGTACCGGGGACTGGATTGTAGGCTATGTCACCTTCCATTATCCCGATGAAATCGAACGCTGGTCCCAAGGCAATATGCCCGACCTGATTGAACTCGGGGCAATCGAAGTTGCCAACAGCTACCGGGCTCTCGGACTCGGCAAGAAGATGATCCGGCTCGCCTTTACGGACGGACAACTGGAGAACGTCATTACGTTCACGACCGAATATTATTGGCATTGGGACCTGGAAAGCAGCGGGCTCAGTGTATGGGATTACCGCAAAATGATGGAAAACCTGATGAAATGCGTAGATATGGTGTGGTTTGCCACCGACGATCCGGAAATATGTTCGCACCCGGCCAACTGCCTGATGGTTCGCATCGGAAGCAAAGTTCCCCTGGCTTCCGTCGAGCAGTTCGACCGCATCCGCTTTCAACAACGGTTCATGTATTAAGAACCATTTCCTGGGTTACGGGAGGAACAGCTCGAGATGAAGAACGAATCGGTTTTTGTATTTAACGAGCATGAAGCGACCTACAAGTTCAACGAGGAACATCCTTTTAATCCGAAAAGACTGCTGCTCACGATTGACCTTCTCAGAAAGGCCGGAGCTCTGAACGACTCCGAAATCGTCACTCCCCGTGTAGCCACGGATGACGAGCTTCTCCGCGTCCATCAACCCGCTTATATCGATGCCGTGAAAGCGCTTAGCGAACTCTCCCCTTCGCTTGAGTGGGTAAACAGCGCGGCCAAGTACGGATTGGACACCGAGGACACGCCCTATTTTGCCTGGATGCACGACGTCACCTCAATGGTAGTCGGCGGTTCCATAACGGCTGCCGACACCGTAATGTCAGGCAGAGCGAAGCGCGCGTTCCATCTGGGCGGAGGCCTGCACCACGCTCTGCAGAGCAAGGGAGCCGGCTTCTGCGTCTATAACGACGCTTCCGCGGCCATTGCCCATCTTACCGAGCACTACAACGCGAAGGTTCTGTACATCGACACGGATGTCCACCACGGCGACGGCGTTCAATGGAGCTTTTACAGCGATCCGCGCGTATGCACGTTCTCTATTCATGAAACCGGGAAATATTTATTTCCGGGGACGGGGGATGTGACGGAGCGGGGCGAAGGCGAAGCCTTCGGCACCTGCGTGAATGTTCCGGTGGAGCCGTACACCGAAGACGACTCCTGGCTTGAAAGCTTTGAAGCGGTTCTGGTGCCGCTGATTGAGCGTTTCAAGCCCGATATCATCGTGTCGCAGCACGGTTGCGACGCGCATGCCCTTGATCCGCTGGCCCACGTACACTGTTCCATGCGGATCTACAAAAGAATGCCCGAGCTTATCCGCGATCTGGCCGACAAGTGGTGTGACGGCCGCTGGGTTGCGCTCGGCGGCGGAGGATACGACATCTATAGGGTCGTTCCGCGTGCCTGGAGCCTCGTCTGGCTGGTCATGACCGGCCACCCGCTGCTTCAGGAGCTGGAGATCAATCCGCTCCTTCCCCTGCCCGCCGGCTGGCTTGCCGAGCACCAGCCGGGCAGCCCCGTTAAGCTGCCTGCCACTTGGCTCGACGCCGTCGACGATTGGGAACCCATCCCGCGCCGGGACATTATTGCCGAGAAGAACAAGAAAACCGTGGAGATCGCTCTGCTTTATTTGAAATAAGAGCGATCCCCGCGGTTTTTTAATTGAGTTTGCTTCCATTCATGCGTGATATCTGCGCTGCTGCGTGCATACCGGACGGCGCTGCATACAAATCCGTTGGAACAAAAAAGGCTGACCGGTTTAAAACCCGTCAGCCTTTTTCATATGCCCATCCGTCCATTATAACGAGCGCACCATATGTTCAATGATCCGGTGGGAATTTTCGGAAGCCTGCTTGGTAAACTCCGCGAAATTAACGTGCGCCGAGCCGTCCGCTTTATCGGACATGGACCGGATCACGACGAACGGAACTTTGTTCATGGAACAAACCTGCGCCACAGCCGCGCCTTCCATCTCCGTGCAGGTCCCGCCGAGCTCCTGGTGAAGCTCCGCCACCTTGTCCCGCGAAGCGACGAATTGGTCCCCGGACAGGACGAGTCCTTGCTTCGTTCTTCCCTGGAACAGTTCCCGGCTTGCCGCATCCGCCAGTTCGACCAGCTGAGGGTCCGCCTTGAAGACCGAAACTTCCTCGTAAGGAATGACTCCGCGCGGGAAGCCAAGGGGCGTCACATCCATGTCATGCTGCATGCAAGTTGTGGAAATGACGATGTCGCCGATATTCAGCTCCGGATCCAGCGCTCCGGCAACGCCTGTAAACAGCACGGCATCAACGCCGAAGCCGTCAATCAGAATTTGCGTGCAGACGGCGGCGTTCACCTTGCCTACTCCCGACTTGCAAACCACAACGGATTTGCCTTCAAACTGGCCTTCCCTGTATGTAATGCCGGCTTTATTCGTTTCGGTTACGCCGCTCATCCCGCCGACAAGCAGTTCGATTTCTTCATTCATGGCGCCGATCAGACCGATTTTATTTATCATCCTTGTGTAACCTCTCCTTTCCGCTCAACAAAAAGCGGCTCAACGAGGAGCCACTGAGCTGCGCTTAATGATTTCATGCGGGAGAACGACTTGAGTAAGTTCCATCGTTTCCTTGTTCATCAACTTCGTAAGCAGACGCATGGACACCGCGCCGATATCGTACATAGGCTGTGCCACGGTCGTTAATTGAGGACGCACCATAGAAGCCATCCGGATATTATCGATACTCATCACGGAAATATCCTTCGGTACGGAAAGCCCTTCGTCCTGGATTTTGTGAATGGCGCCGATCGCCATTTCGTCCGTCGCCGAGAAAATAGCGGTTGGGCGCGTCGGCAGCTTCAGGAAATAATCCGTCGCATCGATTCCCGATTCATACCGGTAGTTGCCCAGTCTTACGTAATCTTCGTTCACTTCGATGCCTGCGTGCTCCAGTGCCTTCTTGTAGCCCTGGTAGCGAGCAAAACCGTTAGCCGGATCCTGAAGAGGTCCGGAGATCATGGCGATCGTACGGTGGCCGCTCTCGATCAGAAGCTGCACGGCATCGTAAGCCGCTTTCTCGTGATCGATATCGACGGACGGCATTACGTTCTGCTCGTCGGCCGTACCGCAGAGCACAACCGGAACGGAAGAAGTCCGGAACGCATTGATATGATCTTCCGTCACGACGCCGCCCATAAAGAGAAGCCCGTCCACCTGCTTCTCCAGCAGGGTGTTGATGACGCGAATTTCTTTCTCTTTCTTCTTGTCGGCGTTGCTCAAAATAATATTGTAATGATACATGTTCGCAATATCTTCGATTCCGCGCGCCACTTCCGCAAAAATCGAATTTGAAATATCGGGGATAACCACGCCGACTGTCGTTGTTTTCTTCGATGCAAGCCCCCGGGCAACAGCATTGGGGCGATAACCGAGCCGTTCGATTGCTTCGAATACTTTCTTCCTTGTCTGCGGCTTCACGTTCGGGTTATTGTTGACGACACGCGAAACCGTGGCCATCGATACTCCTGCTTCTCTTGCTACGTCATAAATAGTAACGGTCACGGTCACTCTCTCCATTTATTCGAATATTCGTCGTCCTTGCCATATTACAGACTATCATACGACATTATTTCCCTTTTCGCAATTAAAACACTTTCACACCTAATAGTAGCAAAAAATACGCATGAAAGCCAACTCGCCGATTTTCATACCCGCTCCCCGCAGGAATTCCATCGTACAAGTTGGCTAAGTAATCAACTGCAATCCTATCCATGCGCATCCGGCGGGTGGGTATGTACGGAAAGGGCACTGCGGTCATCAGCCGCTGGTCCTATCCGCAAAAGCTTCCTGCAGCCGGTCGTCCGACAGCATATGCTCGCTGATTTGGGCCAGCCTGCTGCGAATCTCGCCCGCCCAGCCCATATCCCCGACAGAGGTAGCCAGAAGCAGCAGATCCAGCAGTTCATTGACCCTTTCCTCCACGGCCTGCTTAAATCCGTACCCATCCTCAGAAGAACAGGCTAGCCGAACGATGAGGCAGGCGATTTCGGACACGTCTTCGAACCGCAGGATCTGCTTTTCCGGTTTCGGGCCCAACGTATCGATCAATTCCGTAACTTTAGGTTTTACGCTCGAATAAACAACGCTTTTCCCGCATGCTTCGCATGAGTAGATGGGTACGTTTTCAATCTCTACCTTCTGTTGAAACACGACGGTTCTCAGGCATAAATGAATCGGTTGTCCGCAGCAGTACCCTTTTTGCACAATCACTCACTCCTTTAGCAGCCGATAGAACCTTGCTGTCTTCGTCTTACCTAGCTACTTCTATCCGGGTGAATGATATTCCTGCTTTTCGGGGCCTGTCACATATTCCCTTTTTATGAATATTTCATTTTATTTTGAAGGCAGCGTAATCTCTGTGCCAACCGCTAGTTTGAGGCCTTTTTCTGAATCAATACCTCGATAAAAGCTTTCATAAAAGCGGGCAGATCCGGAGGACGCCGCCCCGAAACGATATTGCGGTCAACCACGGCTTCCTCGTCCACCCAGATCGCTCCGGCGTTTTCAAGATCATCCCGGATGCCCGGCGTAGAGGTCATCGTATAGCCTTCCACGATTTTGGCCGAAATCAAAACCCAGCCCGCGTGACAAATCTGCGCAATCGGTTTTTGCGCCTCATGAATTTCGCGGGTAAACCGCAGAACGTCGGCATATCTGCGCAGTTTATCGGGCGCCCAGCCGCCGGGCACGTACAGCCCGTCATAATCGGCCGCGCTTACGTCTCCGAACGCGACATCCGTCGTAATGGGCACACCGTATTTGCCGTGATAAATTTCGCCCGCTTTAGGCCCTGCGATAACGACGACTGCTCCAGCTTCACGCAAACGAAGAACGGGGTACCACATTTCCAGATCCTCGAATTCCTCATCGACAAACGCCAGTATGCGCTGGCCTTTCAAATCCTGTACGGTCATAGTAAATCCCTCCTGGTTTAGTGAGAATAGGTTAAGAAGCGCTCGACCGGGAATCCGCCTGCCTGAGCACCTGCTCGATTTCCTCGCTGGTGCCGCACTGCAGGACTTCCTGAAGCAGGCGTTCGCACTCGGCGTGATTGCTCGTCAGCAGACGGTGCTTGATCGGAAGAATGAGCTGGACGGACATGCTCAGCTCCTCGATGCCTAGCCCCAGCCAAAGAGGCAGCGCGCGGATATCCCCGGCGAACTCCCCGCATACGGCAACGGGTATACCGGCCGCCTTGGCCGCATCAATGGTCAGCTTCAGCAGGCGGATTACGGCGGGATGATACGGATTGTACAAATGGGCGATGCTGTCGTTCATCCGGTCCACCGCCAAAACGAACTGGATCAGATCGTTGGTTCCGATGCTGAAGAAATCGACTTCTTTGGCCAGAACGTCGGCAATCAGGGCCGCGCCCGGCACTTCGATCGTCAAGCCGACCTCAATGTCGGGGTTAAACGGCTTGCTACGGCTTTTCAGCTCCTGCTTGGCTTCCGCCAGCAGAGCGTTGGCCTCTCTGAGCTCGCCTAGCGAGGAGATCATCGGGTACATAAGCTTTACTTGACCAAAGTGCGAGGCCCGCAAAATGGCGCGGAGCTGGGTTTTGAACAGCTCGCGGCGATCCAGCGAGATCCGGATGGCGCGGCATCCCAGCGCCGGATTCTCCTCCACCTGAAGCGGAAGATAATCCAGCTTCTTGTCTCCGCCGATATCCAGCGTCCGGATGATGAGTGGCCTGCCGTCCAGCTTCACCGCCGCCTGCTTATACACCTCGGTCTGCTCCTCTTCATCCGGCAGGGAGTCGCGGTCCATGTAGAGAAATTCCGAGCGGAATAAACCGACCCCGACGGCGCCGTTCTTGAGCACCTGGTCGATTTCTTTGATCGAGCTGATATTCGCCGCCAGCCGGACCTGCTTGCGGTCCTGAGTCATGGACGGGACGTGGGCGATTTCCTGCAGCCGCTCGCGGTGCATGAGCCAGTCCGTCTTGCGCGACTCGTACAGCTCCACGGTGCCGCTGTCGGGGTTCACGTAGACGATCCCTTCCTCGCCGTCCACTATCATCAAGTCTCCGTTCTGGATAGGCCGGATAAGCTTGCCTTCCAGCCCCAGCACGAACGGGATTCCCATCGCGCGGCTCATAATCGACGTATGCGAGGTCAGTCCGCCCATCATCGTGACGATGCCCAGCACGCGGGCCGGGTCCAGATGCACCAGTTGGGAAGGGGTAAGCTCCTTCGCCACGAGTACGTAGGAATGATCCGTCGGCGGCGGAGTATCGTCCCCGCTGCCCAGCAGATGCTTCAGAAGACGGTTGCCTACGTCTTTAATGTCCATGGCCCGTTCTTTCATATAATCATCGTCCAACACGTCGAACATTTCGACGAATTTGTCGATCACTTCTTTGACGGCCACCTCTGCGGCTTTGTACTGCCGGCTGATGATGCCCTGAATTTCGTTCATAAACACGGGATCTTCCAAAATCGCCAGATGAGCGTCGAAAATGTACGATTGCTCCTGGCCCAGAACGTCCCGGATCTCTTGTTTGATATGTTCCAATTCGTCTTTGGACGAACGGATCCCGTCATACAGCCGTTCGAATTCAAACGACAAATCGGTGGCGTCCACCATCTTATCCGGGAACTCCCAATCCCAGGCGGGGATCACGTAAGCGGGACCCATGGCGATCCCCGATGAAGCTCCTATCCCTTTAAACATTTGAAGTCCCTCCGCTCTGTTCCGGTTTTTTCAGCACAACGGACATCACGGACGCCTGCCCTTTTTTCACGGATTTATAGGGGGCGAAGCTCCATGATTTGACACGGTCCGAATTGGTAATCACCATAGGGGTGGCCAGCGATTTGGCGTGCTTCTTCAACTGATTGTAGTTAAAACGGATCAGCAGTTGCCCCGCCTCCACCTCGTCTCCGGGCTGTACTTGGGCCTCGAAGAAATTTCCGGTTAATGTGGATGTGTCGATGCCGATGTGCAGCAGAACTTCAAGTCCTTCCTCTGTCTGAATCCCGAGCGCATGCATCGTCGGATAGACGTGCATGATTTTACCGGCTACCGGCGACAGCAGCTCCCCTTTATCCGGTATGAAAGCAACCCCGTTGCCGACAATCTTCCCCGCGAAAATGCGGTCCGGAACGTCCTCCAGCGGAATCATTCTCCCCGCCATCGGGGAACTGAAGAGCACAAGCTGGATGTCTTTACGCAGCAGCTTCATGATTTCTTCCCGGATCAGTTCGGAGAATGTGCCGAAAACGACCTGCACGTTGCCGCCGCCTAAGCGGATGACTCCGGCCGCTCCAAGGTGCTTCAGTGCGGCGATATCCATGAGGCGGTCGGATTCAAGCGTCAATCTCAGCCGTGTGATGCAGGCTTCGATTTTTTTGATATTCCCCTTGCCTCCGAGCGCTTGGACGATAAGCGGCGCCCGGTAAGGGATATCGCCTGCCCATTCTTCCAGCGATGAACCTTCCTCCCGCCCCGGGGTCGGAATGCGGTAACGCCGGATGGCGTACCTGAACATGACATAGTACACCGCTCCAAACACGAGTCCGATCGGAATGAGCATCCAACCGTTGCGCGACAAATGCTCGTTAATGACAAAATCGATAGCTCCGGCGGAATAAGAGAAGCCGTGCGAGATATTCAGCGCATATGCGATCCACATGGCAAAGCCGGATAAAATGGCATGAATCACGAACAAGTAAGGAGCGACGAACAGAAAGGCAAACTCAATCGGCTCCGTGACGCCGGTCAGGAACGAAGTCAGCGCCGCCGTCATAAAAGTCACTCGGACATGAGGCTTCAAATCTTCCCGGGCCTCGTGGATAATGGCGAAGGCAATGGCGGGAAGCGCGAACATCATAATCGGATACAGTCCGGCCATGTAGGCCCCGGCCGTCGGATCACCCGCGAAGAAACGGGGCAGATCGCCGTAAACCATGTCACCGTTCGGTTCTTTGTAAGCACCCAGTTGAAACCAGAAGAAATTGTTCAGGATATAATGAAGCCCGGAAGGCACAAGAAGACGATGCGCGATGCCGTACAAGAAAGCACCGAATCCGCCGAGGCTGAGAACCCATGCCGTCAACTGCTCCATCCCGTTCTCCAGGACGGGGCCCAGCTTGATCATCAGGATGGACAGGACGAGCGTAACGACTCCCATAATAAGCGGAACCATCCGCGGTCCTCCGAAAAACTGTACGTATTCGGGGAGCTGGATTCGCTTGCACCGGTGGTACGCGACCGCCGACAGCAGACCGATCAGGATTCCTCCCGCGACACCCAGTTGAAACGCTTCGCCCAGCTGATGCTGGGTCAGTACGGTGAATAAAAAGTAGCTCATCAGTGCGGAAAGTCCGGCGATACCCGCATTCTCCGTCAAACCGAGAGCAACGCCTACCGCGAACACGAGCGGCAAATATGTAAATATGGTATGACCCGCAAGCAGCATCATGTCGCCGAGCCATGCCGCCCCCATACTATCCCATGGCAGGATTCCCAGTCGTATAAGTACTGCGGCAACAGGGAGCGTAATCATCGGAAGCATTAAAGAACGCCCGAATTGCTGCAAATTTCCCATCCAGTTCAACTTAAGCCCTGCCTCCTCTCTATTTCGATCCTAATGGCTGCCGCACTTTTTGTCAAAAACAAATAAGCGGGTCCGAAGACCCGCTTGTTGGCGTCATGCAGCATAACGATGCTGTGAGCTATCGTCAGCCTTTAATTAAAACGTACCTGTCGTGTACGGAATGCCTGTGTTAAAACGGCCGGATTGAGCGGAACCAACGCTGCTGGAGTAACCGGCGAACTGCTGCTGAGCCGGAGTTTGGGAATCCGAAGTCAGGTAGCTGTCATGGGCCGGCTGGTCGCCGCGGTAGTTAGCCGTATGGTAAGACTGCGGAGACGCGGCTTGGCTGTAGCTTTGCGTGCCGTAGCCTTGGCCATAGGATTGACCGTAGGATTGGGAACCGTAATTTTGTTGAGAGCCGTAGCCTTGGCCGATAGCGGATTGGCTCAACCCGTAAGAAGCTTGGCCGTAGCCTTGCTGGGACGGAGTCTGGGAATCCGAACGCAGGTAGCTGTCGTGTCCCGGCTGATCGCCACGGTAGTTAGCCGTGTGATAAGACTGAGGGGAAGCGAATTGTCCGTAGCTTTGTTGTTGGCTCGTGTAGGATTGATTTCCTTGGTTGCCGTAAGCTTGGGAACCGAAGGATTGAGTCAGGCCGTAGGAAGCTTGTCCGAAGCCTTGTTGTTGGGCCGGAGTTTGGGAATCCGAGCGCAGGTAGCTGTCATGACCCGGTTGGTTGCCGCGGTAGTTAGCCGTGTGGAACGATTGCGGGTTTTGGTAGCTGCCGTATTGAGAATTTTGGAACTGGTTCTGACCGTACGAAGATTGAACATAACCGGTCGGCTGGAACTTGTTTTGGTATTGGGACTGGGAGCCGATACCAGCTTGATTTTGATACTGGTTGTACATGCGGAGTTCCTCCTTTAAGGAAATTAATGAGTCTTCCAGACAAGTCTTTCCTTGTTCTGAAGCCTCCACTATTGTTTGCAGGAGCCGCTGAAATTATGAACCGTCCCAGAAATATTTTTTTCAGAAATAACAAAACCCGACTAGAGCTTGCGCTTTAGTCGGGTTTTGACACTTTTAGCGGCTGTGCCGTACCGGTTCAGTTGCCTCTCGGATTCAAAATCGCATCTTCCACCTTGATGCAGCGGTCCATTATGACCGTCAGCCCGCCGCGTTGCGCAATTTCAGCCGCTTCTTCATTATAGACGCCCTGCTGCAGCCAAAGAACTTTGGCTCCCTTGCGGACCGCTTCCTCCGCGATCGGCACGACCTGGTCGCTTCTGCGGAACACATTGACGATATCCACATTACCCGGAATATCGGACAGACTGGCATAGCTTTTGCCGCCCAAAATGACATCCGCATTCGGATTAACCGGAATAATCTCGTATCCGCGTGATTTCATGGCTGCCGAAACCATGTGCGACACCCTTTCCGGGTTATCGGACAAACCTACTACGGCAATGGGGCCGGCCGAAGCCAGCAAGGTTTTGATTTCGTCTCTGGATGGATTTTCAAAAGGCATGAGAACACTCCCTTTCGCTATTTAAAGAACCGGCATTGTCCATTGTCTGTTCTTAATCACCTGTATAGGACAAGCCCTGCTTGCCCATCGCTTCCCAGATGCCGATGAACAGCTTTTTGTCCAACTGAACATTTTTGCTGCCCGTCCACGGGTCGTTCACGTAAACGGACGTCTCGTCGTAACCGACCATTAATACCGCATGCTCGGAAAATGTCGCGCGGATCGGGCCGATGGAGGTATTCCATTCGGACCAGCGGGTCGGCATCGTGAAACCGATGGTCGTCCAAACGACAACCGGGCGGCCGTTTGCGATTTGTTTTTCATACGCGTCAAAAGACTCGCCCGTTAAATCTACGGCTGAAGGAATATGCGATTTCAACAGCGGAAACAGCGCCGTGTGGTAAATGCCGAAGCCTTTGGATTTCCCGGTACCGTCTCCCACGTAGCCAATGTTCGGGTGGCCCCAAGAAGCAATCGTCCCGTCTTTGTTCCAGACGATAGGAGTCGGGTCCTTCGGCATTTCGTCGTACAGCTGCATCTTGTCCAATTTGATGCCTTTATAATGAAGCATCATGGCAATCGAAGTAATTTCACAGCCGGACGGCAGTTCCGGTTTTTGCGCGATAACGGGCGCATCGATCATAGCCTTCGTTTTCCGCTGCTCTTGAACCTGTTCCGCCGCCGGTGGCTGCTCAGGTTCAGGCAGAGGCTGTTTTTCCAATTTCGCGTCCATAGCCATGACAGTCTGAACGTCTTGCCCGCTTATTTTGGCATATAGCATCACAGACATGAAACCGCCTGAGAACAATAACCCGAGGATCAGAAAGAAACCGAACGTTACTTTCATGCCCCTCCAAATAATGCGCATCCTATTCACCCATTCATTCGTTCGTTAATTCGATGTGCGCTCCGAGTGAAATCATATGATCGAAAAACTGCGGATAAGATTTGGCCACATGGTGGGCGTCACGGATAACAAGACCCTGCTTGCTCCTCAGCCCTGCCACGGACAGGGCCATAATGACGCGATGGTCATAATGCGCGTTAATTTCCACGCCGCCTTCAAGCCCTTCCGGCCGGCCGTGGACAATGATTTCGCTTTGACGCTCTTCCACGTCGGCTCCGGCTTTGCGCAGCTCGTTCAGGAAATCCGTAATCCGGTCGCACTCTTTGTAGCGGAGATTCTCCACGTTGTAAAAACGCGAGGTGCCTTCCGCGAACACCGCGGCCGCTACCATAGCAAGCACCGCGTCCGTAAAATGATCGCCGTCGAATTCGCCGGCTTTAAGGTTGCCCGTGCCTTGTACGCGCACAATTCCATCCTTGTGAGTCAGCGAGACTCCCATGGCGCGGAGAACGTCCACGCAGGCTTTCTCGCCTTGACGGCTGTTCTCCTCGAGACGATGAACGGTAACATCCGAGCGGGTGACGGCCGCAGCCGCCAAGATCGCCGCGGATCCGGGGTAATCCCCCTGCACGACATACTCCTGCGCACGGTAGGATTGATTACCGGGAATCCGGTAATGCATAAGATCTTCGCTGGCTTCCACGCGAATCCCTGCTTGTTCGAGCACTTCCAGTGTTTGTCCGACAATCACTTTGGACTTCAAATCGTGAAGCACTTCGATTTCACTGTCTTCTTGGAGCAGAGGAGTCAAAAACAGAAGGGAGCTCAAAAACTGCGAGCTTACGCTGCCCGACACGGTAATTTTGCCGCCGCGGGGCTGTCCCCCTTTAATAGTTATCGGCAGACGGCCTTCATTATGTTCGACTTGGATGTTCATTTGTTCCAGCGTATCAATAAGATCCATATGCGGCCGCTTGCCGAGCGATTCCGGATATTGATTAATGAAAGTAACTTCGCTTTGGCAGAGGGCTGCCGTAGACATCAGAAAACGGAGAACCGCTCCCGCGTTGCCGACGTTTAATTCTTTGATCGGAAGAGGATTTTTGCCGAATCCCTTAATAACCATCTTATGCTCGTCTTCTTCGATAACCGCACCCAAATCCCGGATGCACCGGCGCATGGCGTCACTGTCTTCACTGTGAGCCGGGAAATGGATCGTACTCGTACCGTCAGCGAGCGCTGCAAGAAGGAGGTAACGGGTCGTATAGTTTTTGGAAGACAGCGCCTGAATTTCTCCCTGCAGGTTCGGTGTCGCTTTTACAATGGCTTTCATGGAATTCATGGTAGTTCTCTCCTTTGGTCGATGAGTGGTCTGTGTACGGCCTTCTGTTTATATGTAAAAGCCGGCAAAAGCCGAGCCGATTCCGGCCAGATAGCTTACGGCCAGATAGATCATATCCAGATTAAAAAGTTTTTTCTTTCTCAGCTTCCAGCTGTCCAGCTTTAAAGTGGAAAACGTCGTAAAGGCGCCGGTAAAGCCTGTTCCCAGCCCGATAAGCAAGGCGGCATCCGTCACATGCCCGAACAGCCAGCCCAGAAAAAAACAGCCTGTGAGATTGACGGCCAGTGTGCCGAATGGAAACGGAGAAGCCGTACGGCTCTGGACCCAGCCGGCTAATTTATATCTGGCGATGGAGCCGACGAATCCTCCGGCCCCTACCAGCAGCACATTCATCCAGCCCGCATTCATAGGGCTTTCTCCTTCCTGCGGTACGCGGCAGCCGTGCCCAGACTGACGGCAGCAAGCCCTCCGAACAGACTGACCCCGATGTAAAGCAGGGCTGCCGGCACCTGATTATCCCGAAGCATCCGGACCGCTTCCATACTGAAGGTGGAAAAAGTCGTGAAAGCTCCGATAAAACCAGTCGTAACGGCAGTACGCAGCTCCTGCGGCCATTTAGGCAGCAGAGCTTCGCTGAAATAACCGAGCAGAATGCAGCCGATCATATTGCAGGCCAGCGTGCCCCACGGGAAGGAACCGTTCCCTTCGTTCCATAGAACGGATAACCCATACCGGGACAGGGCTCCGAACACGCCGGCTGTTCCGATGATCCAACTTTTCATGGGCAAACCACCTATTCTGTCCCGTATTTTGCTTTGAAGATAGATTCGGTGAAGTCCGGAGACGGTTTGACTCCGTGCTTCCGGGTTTTGTATAGTTACAGGGAAAACGAGAATACAGGAGGTGCGCTTTATATGAATAAGATTCAACCCTCGGAATTGAAAGCCCGACTTGCGGCGGGTGAGCCGCTGTGCGTTATCGACGTACGCGAGCCCGAAGAAGTCGCGGCCGGTCAAATTGCCGGTGCCAAATCGATTCCCTTGATGGAAATTCACACCCGTCTTCACGAAATCCCTAAAGAAGGCGAAGTCATTCTGGTCTGCCGCAGCGGCAACCGGAGCGGGAAAGCATACGATTTCCTGGAGTCTCAAGGCTTTGCGAATTTGAAAAACATGGAGGGCGGAATGCTCGCCTGGGAACAGCTTTAAGCCCGCCGCCGGACGAGCGGCCCGGTCAGCCTGAAAGTTCTTCCCGCTTCAGCCTTTCTTTGGTCCAGGCGTTAAAGATGTGTTCGGCAATGTCGTCCGCGGCAAGCGGTGACGTATCGATTGTAAGGTCGGCAAACCTGTACGCATCTTGACGTTCCTGGAGCATCGTACGGACCTTTTCTTCCAGTCCGCTTCCCTGCAGCAAAGGCCGGTTGGAGTCGTTTTTAACCCGCTCCACGATGGTTTCCAAACTTGCGGACAAAGCCGCGACAAAGCCCCGCTCGCTCATGCACGCCCGGTTCTCCTCCGCCAGTACGGCACCGCCCCCGGTTGAAATCACGCGATGGCTGCCGGCCAGCGTCTCCCGGACGACCTCACGTTCCAGAGTCCGGAAATGAGCTTCCCCGTGCGTGGCGAACAGCTCCGGAATCGACATTCCGGCTTTTTTTACAATTTCCTCATCGGTATCAATCATAGGCCAACCCAGTCGATCAGCCAACTTTAACCCGACAGTCGTTTTACCAGTGCCCATAAACCCAATCAGCACTATATTTGATCTCGGTTGTGTGCTCATCGTGCCCGTCGATCCTCTCTCGGTTTAAACTTTCCACTATCATATCACAGCAAAAGCCCCGGATGAATACAAATCGCATCAATTTCATATGGTATAGTGAATAAACCTTTTCAAAGACAGCAAAAATGAGAGTATGTACGCAATCCGTAGAAGGATCAGTAGATTACAAGGAGCGATGTCCGATTGATGCCTCATTCCAGGATTCCCGATCCCGGCCGGAATACTTCCGGTCGGCTGAGTCAGATGCTTCAGCCCTCGTACATGCTGTGCAGAGATGACGTAGTCTGGGCGCTCGAGTTTATACGCAAAAAAATGGCTGAGCAGGATCCCCGGTTAAAGGAACTCACTCAGCCGCGTCTATTGAAAAACTTTGAATCTTTCGCCGAAGTGTCCATGATGCTTGTCCATCGCAGAAGCGCCTTCGATCAGGAAGCAGACCGTATCAAAAGCTGTCTGAAAGAAGCTTCGTACGGTCTCTTCGAGAATGAACCCCTTTCGGAGCGGGATTCCTCACCGGCAAACGATTAGGAAGCGCGGGCGATGCCGTACCCCACTGGAAGCCCGCGAAACGGACGCAGTGTCCGGTAAGGCAGAACAGAGCCGATTCGGGTTCCTTTGTTAGCTTTCGAGCCAGTTGTAGTGGAAGGTGCCTTCTTTATCCACACGCTGGAACGTATGCGCGCCGAAATAATCGCGCTGGGCCTGCAGAAGGTTGGCCGGCAGGCGCTCTGTGCGGTAGCTGTCGTAATAAGCCAGCGCGGAGGCGAAAGCCGGTGCCGGAATACCGCGCGTTACCGCTACGGAAACGACGTTTCTCCAAGCATCCTGGTAGTTTTCCACGATGTTTTTGAAGTAATCGTCCAGCAGCAGGTTGCGGAGTTCCGGATCACGGTCGTACGCATCCTTGATGTTTTGCAGGAAACGGGCACGGATAATGCAGCCGCCGCGGAAAATCATGGCGATTTCGCCGTAACTCAGATCCCAGTTGTACTCTTCGGATGCGGCGCGCATTTGAGCGAAGCCTTGTGCATACGAAGCGATTTTGCTCGCGTACAGAGCTTTACGGACCGCTTCGATGAACTCTTCGCGGCTGCCTTCAAACGGCTTCACCGCCGGACCGTTCAGCACTTTGCTTGCAGCTACCCGCTCTTCTTTCATGGCGGACAGGAAGCGGGAGAACACGGATTCCGTAATGATGGAAAGCGGCACGCCAAGATCCAGGGAGCTTTGGCTGGTCCACTTGCCCGTGCCCTTCTGACCTGCGGAATCGAGGATAACGTCGACCATCGGCTTGCCGGTTTCTTCGTCGTATTTCGTGAAAATATCACGGGTGATTTCGATCAGGTAGCTGTCCAGCTCGCCTTTGTTCCACTCCGTGAAAATTTCGTGCAGTTCTTCCGTGCTGACGTTCAGTACGTCTTTAAGCAGTTGATAAGCTTCGCAGATCAGCTGCATATCGCCGTATTCGATGCCGTTATGTACCATTTTAACGTAGTGACCGGCGCCGTCCGGACCGATATACGTACAGCATGGATCGCCGTTCACTTTGGCGGAGATCGCCGTCAAGATCGGTTCCACGAGCTTGTATGCGTCTTTCTGTCCGCCAGGCATGATGGACGGGCCTTTAAGCGCGCCCTCTTCACCGCCGGAAACACCCGTGCCGATAAAGCGGATGCCGCGGGCTTCCAGTTCTTTGTTGCGGCGCTGGGTATCCGGGAAATAGGCGTTTCCGCCGTCGATCAGGATATCTCCCTCGGACAGAAGCGGAACGAGTTGTTCAATGGTCGCGTCGGTCGCTTGTCCGGCTTTGACCATAATTAAAATTTTGCGCGGAGTTTCGAGCGACTGCACGAATTCTTCCATGCTGAAAGTACCGACCAGGTTGCGACCGGTTGCCTCTTCAAGAAGTTCTTTCGTTTTCTCAGGCGAGCGGTTAAAAACGGAAACGGTAAAGCCGCGGCTCTCGATGTTAAGCGCCAGGTTTTTACCCATGACCGCAAGACCGATTACACCAATTTGCTGTTTGGACATGAATCAAACACCCTTTCCTCTTGTATTAGATCGTCACCGCTCCCACTTGGTGTCAGAACGGCTGCCGAAGGATGGATTCGACCCGCTCGGGAACAAGCGGCGCATTTTCCGTTAGGATCACGCAAGGACCGCTGCTCACGGCTCGAGGCAAAGCTTCCGGGCTTGCGTTTGCTGATCAAAATTCGGGGCGTTACACGTGTAAGAACAGATGAAAATTTGTGTGAAAAAAAGCACATTGCCCGGTGATTTCCACATTCCCGTAGATTTCCCCAAGCATCTGCGCCTGATTCCGCGTGCCGCATGTTCCAGTTCTTAACATGGACCCGAGCGCCCCCGATAGCACAGATCAGTCAAACCGCCCAACATGCTGATTCCGCCCGTGAACCGCATTATGACGTTAAATCACTGCAGTCATAAATGAAACGTGGCATCACAAATGTGCGGAAGCCGCATCGAACTCATCGTTGACTTGATGATAAACGTTCCGCGGATCGGATGTCAATTTTATCTGACAATCTTTTTCGGTAGAGCGCTTTCTTTGTTCCGTCCGGAAAACGAGTGTTTTATGTCCGTCCGTTGACGCATTCCTTCGGGTAATAACCGGCTGCAGCAGCGGCTTTGGCGCTTGTGAAGGTTTCCAGAATCTCCTTGGGCCGCGGGCACCGGCTGCTCGTGAAATAAGGAAGGTTGTTCTGCCGGTATCCATAAAACACGGGCCGCTTCACGATCCTTGCCCCTCCCAGCGCATAATTGTTATAGGTCCGGTATCCGATCGGAATGCCCTGTACAAAAGCGAGCATCCCCACATCGTCGATCGTATTGCTCCATTCTTCGTCCGACAGAAGGGGCAGCGTGAACGTATAGGCAGCTCCCAAACGGCGTGTCTGAATATTGTGCTCCCGGATCGCATTTTCGAGCTCGCGCTGGATCGTGTTTATAATCGCGCCTCTCCTGACTTCGTCAAAGCGTGCCCCCGTCTTTAAAAGCGCCGTTTGCGTTTTAGGCTGGATCTCGCTCCGGAACCCTTCTACCCAGTCGGTTCCCGAAGCATTTTTCACGGTTACGTATTCGTCCAGCGTAAAGGCTATAACCTCTCCTGTCGGGTCCTGATATACGTATGGCCTTTTCGGCCCTTCCAGTCTCCGGCTCCGTTCAAAACCGTCTTCCCCCGTATAAGATTCGAATGTGTAGGAGTAGCAGCCGTCGTAGCCGACAATGAGGAGAGCGGAAAGATAAGAATCAAGAACCTGTTGGCCCGCCGCATTCTCCGACACGCCGAAATTCGAATAGAAGGTTTTATAAAAGCTATCGACAGCCTCTTTCCGGTTGACCCGGACCTTCTTCGAGGATTCATACCGCGCCTCTTCCCCCTGCTTTTCATTGACGGCAAGAGCCGCCGCGCCGTCCTGGACGGCCGAATTCACAGCGGCATCGTATTTCGTCTCCAGAAACAGCATTTGAAACTGGGCTTTTGCATCGAATTTGTTCGTCCAGGCGAAGGGCACATAAATGAGAACAAAGAAAATGGCCAGTTTAGCTGTCTTCATTGCGGACCATTCCCCCGTACGGCATGTAAAGCTGTCCGCCGGGCGTATTCGTCCCGTTTAAAGCGTCCTGCCAGACAACTGCCGGTGTACGGTTCAGGCTGCGCACGGTCACAGTGAAATAGTCACCGGCGCCAAGTTTGTAGGTACGATCCGCATGGTCCGGCGGAAGCGAGTTTTCGGGAAACAGCACGGGAAGAATCTGGGCGTTATAGAAAGCTTCGTCCTCCACCGTATACTTCTCCGCGAACCGCCCTTGGTCGTCATATACGGGCACGTACCGTTTGTGCTTATGCTCCATCTTGACATCAAACTCCTGGCCGGAGGTTGTCAGCTCCTTTTGAAATTGTTCGTACATAACCGGCGTCAGCCGTCCTTTATCGCGAACGTTGTCGACAAAACGTGTCATCGTCTCGAAAGCGATCACCCGTGAAAGATCATCCTCTCTGGCCGCCGAATCCGACAGCGGATAAATGTACAGCAGCAAAACCGCTAAAATGAGGACAAAGGCCTTGCTGAGCGTATCCACCTGCTCCCTCCCCGTTTATGCCTGACAATTCAAGGCGTCGTATATACGATTCTTTTTAACGTTCCCCCGGTATCGCGCACCGCATAAAAACGATAAGCTGCAGCCGGATCTATGCCGGCTGGGTCCGTTTCTTCTTTCTGCCGGCCGCCCGGATAGCGTTTGCCGTTTACCATAATGTCGTAAGGTTCTCCGGCGTTTAAATACATGGACATGATCAGATCAGATCCTTTTACCAAGACCGCTTCGGACTCGGCATTTGCGGGCTGCTGGTTGTAATCGAGAAGCTTACGGGAAGAATAAGTGTCCGCAATGGCTCCCCGTACGTTTTGAAGCAGCATCATGCCCGTGACTAAAGCCGAGACGAACATGCAGACCGAAACACCGGCAAACAGCATGGAACGTGCCGCATGATTCATCGCTTCGCCTACTGCTGCATAAATTCAATCGCACGGATCACATTGCTTTTATCCTTAATGATGTGCGCTTTGAATTTACCGCTCGGATTCACGTAATCCATATGAGACTCCAAGGTGGCGTTCGCAACTGCATCCCTGGATATCGAGGCGATTACCGTACCGTAATTGCTGCTTGACGGTGATGTGGTATCGATCTTGTTCGTATACCAGGAGCCTATCGGATTTTTTCCCGTCTGAACCTGAATCCCGAACTGCTCCTTGTCGGCGAATTTACGCAGCGCGTTTACAACCTGACTCCCCGAAACCACGGTATTGTCGTATACGGTAAAAGCCGTCTGGGAAAGCTCCGTCTGAATATCCGAAAAATTGTTCTGCGCCGCTTTCGTGGCATCCTGTGCGGAAATAAACATCACCACCGCTATTGTAATCAGAGCAATGGCCAGAAAAAAACCTGCCGCCATGATTAGTGCCTTCTGTGCATTTCCCATTGTAATCCAGCTCCTTTATGATTAAGAAATTTTACCGATCTGCTGATAGTACAAGTTCATCTGCTGCATGCTCATATAAACGAGCGGAATGACCAGGTAGAGGAAAACAAGTGCATACATGGGGGCAAAACCGATCCAGCGCCCCCAGCCGGCTTTGGTTTCAATCATCCTCTCATAGTCCTGCTTGCGCTGCTCAAGGTGATACTGCTGCTCCGCTTCCAGATCGTCAAACGCCTGCTTGACCGGAATATGTTTAACGGCAGCCTGGAGCCGTTCAACGAGACGGACCAAGGGAGCATAGGCGGCTTCCTCCTTCAGCTTTTCCAGCGCCTCATCCGCCCCCGCTTCGTAGTCGAGCAGACATGCGGACAGCGGGGGCTGAAACAAGACTGCAAAACGTTCCAGCCATTCCAGCATGTGCTCGACGGACATTCTTTCGAAATGAGCGAGGATGGTCAACAACGTATAAAACTGGTCCACCTCGTTTTTCATTTCCATCCTGCGCATTCGTTTCTGCATGTGCAGCAGCCAAACCGGACTGTGGTAGCCCGCCCACCCGGAAATAAAACAGAACAAAAACTCCCGCCAGCTTAAATATGCCCCCGCAATACTGTCCAGTTTTGCCTTAATCCGTTCGCCCGCGGTGTTGAGGGCGGCAGGATCGGGCTGGAATCCCTGCTGCCGCATTTCTTCGGCTATCATTTCACGAAGCTCTCTGCCGGACCGCTCCAATTTCTGAATGACGTTCCGGTCAAAGGCCGCAGCTTCCAGCGCTTTCCGTTTTTCCTGCGGAGAAAGGCTGCCGAACATCGCCTGATTGCGGGTCGGCGAAAAGTAAACCTGCTGCAGGGTCAGTCTCTGCATAATCAGAAACATTCCCAGCACGAGAAGAAAACAAGCGAGCCCCGTAAGCAGGCGGCGGAGGGTAAGCCATTCAAGCAGCAACGGGGAATTGGCTTCCCTGAGAAGCTTTTGCAGCCTGCCCCGTTCCATGGAATGCTCTGCGGGGACGAATCTTTGCGTGACCGCGTTGACAAGCCGGTTACCCAGCCATTTTTGCTCGGGCGGTCTCCGGCCTGTTCTGCGCTTTCCTGCTTCCTCTGCAGTATCCTGAAGCTTTCTGAGTAGGACAAAGCAGACGATGATCAGCACGAAAATGCCTGTTTTGACTGCAAATCCCGCTGCCCCCGTATAAAATTCATCCATAGCCGGGAAGTTATTGCGCGCCCACGTTTCAATGGGCTTGGCAGCTAAAATCGGGGAGATGGCAATAATAGAGAGTCCTTTTAAAAGATAATGGAGTTTTTCCTTACGGAGTATTTCAAGGCGGATTTCAGAGGTGATTTTGCTGAGGGCATGCAGATACATGGAGCCATGCGGAAGCAGCTTATCTCCGAATTCCCTAACTAAAAAGGAGACGCCCGCAATGCTTTTCAAAAAACGGTTCGGCGCATGCTCATAGTAGATTTCCAGACTGCTCTCCGGATGGTCGGAGGTCAAAGTGCCGTATACCGCTTCCGCATGGAGCGACAACTGCCTGGGCGCGATCTGAGCGGCGTCATAAACCGCCTCATCCACCATCCCGTGCTGGTGATAAAAGTGCCGGACATCCGATAAAAACTCGGTCATTTGCCGGAGCAGCCGGTCTTCGGCCCGGTGGACGAGCGTATCGATGAGGATGCCGTGGAGAACAAGACTTCCGAGCAAAATCATGAGCATGTAAGAAACATCCGGGTAAAAAAGAAAAACAAATCCCGCGGTAAGCCAGCCGATCAGGAGAGCAAGCAGCGTAATTCGCCCGGTTTCCATTCGGATCACGCTCTCGTCGTAGGAATATAAAGGAGCAATCCTCCGGCGTATATGCTGTGTATAACGGGAAATCCCGGGAGTTTTGCTTATAATTTCGTAACATTTCCCGTACAGCCGTTCGATCTGTTTTCTTCCATTTCCGTTTAAAGGAGAGAGCAGTTTTTGAAGTTCGTCCTCCCCGTAACCGCTCAGTTTGGCCCGCCTTTTAACCGCGTATACGTACAGAAGCCAAATTACGCATGCGACGCCCCCACTGAATAAAGCGACCGCAAGCAACCAATCACGAAGCGGCAATAACATCGCCTCCCCAATACGTTTCCAAAAATCTTTCGAATGCCCGGGCATCCGCGGGTGTCATATGATCCAGCATTTCCTCGGTATTGCGGAGACTGATCGGCCGGCAAACCCGGTAGGCACCGTCCCGGTATTCCACAATGTTTCGTTGTTCGTAAAGTTTACGGTCCGTTGTCCTCCGAAAAAATTCGGAGGCATCGTCCAGAAAGCCCGGGAGTTCAACCCTATCCTTGTCGGTCATGCCCGTTTTTTCGCTCGGATATAAATCGCTATCCAGCGGAACGCATTCCGTTATCCGTTCTATAAAACGCGTTCCGTCTGCACTTTTACGCAGATGAATGTCAAAATGAATCACGCGGATAACCTGCTTTTCGGCCATGACTTCATCTTGGAACATTCCCGTTTTGAGCAGTGAGTTGCGAAGCGAGTCGATCAGGCTGGCAAACGTTTTGGCATGATGGGTAAAAAGGGTGAACAAGCTGGCTACCTGAGCCATTTGAATCATCCAGGCGGCGACCGTGTCGGTTGCCACTTCCCCCAGGATATGGACCGCTCCGTCCGTTTTTTTCTGCACATCGAGACCCTGCTGCCCCGTAATATGATCCGTCTCCCGGAAACTTAAGATATTGCGCTGCGGGTATAAATTCCTCAGATGCAGTTCGTACGCCATTTCTTGTACGCGAAGGGTCAAGGTCGCGGAGATAGATTCGACCATAGCCATCAGCAGGGTTGTTTTTCCGCTGCCCTGCGCACCCGTCACGGCCGTTATCCGGCAGCCTTTGACAAGGTGACGAATGAGCTCCACAGCCAGCCCGGCATTGCCGCCTTGGACAAGCTGGTCCAGCAAAGCGTTGGGCAGATCGAACTTGCGGACGAAAAACGCCCAGGATTCCGAAAAGGGAGGCCGGACCACAACGACACGGGATCCGTCCTTCATATCGTTCACCTTATAGCCGTTCGTTTCGGAAAGCTGACCCGGATAATTATATTTGTAGATGTTTTGACAGACCCGCCGCAGCTCTTCACTACTGCCGAAACTGAGGAACGAAAAGTGGATGGGTTTACCCCGGTAGAAAATCCAAACGCTATCGTAAGACGCAGTTTCTTTCTGATGCCGGTGATTCCCGTCAGCCTCTCTCTCCCCAAGCGGAGCTCCACGATGCCCGGCACTGTCCGGAAGCGCTCCGGAAACTCCTCCGGATACACCGTCGATGTTCATCTCGCGTATGGCATCGATCACGCCGAAGCCTTTGTAATGCTGATAGATTCGCTGCACGACAATTTCCAGCTTATCCTGAAACGACAGCAGCCCGGCTTCCTTGCGGAACACGTGCGCAATCTCTTCCGCCGTTACGATATAAGAAGGCGTGCGGCCGTCTTCAATCACATGTTTAACGGCATCCAGCTTATGCCTCCGGATTAATTCATGAAGGCCGTCGTAACCGTACTTTTTCCGATACAGATGAAGCAGAATGTCAAACCGGTCCTGTGCCGTGAGCTGCTCGGGCTTATGAAAAGGCAGAGAGACGTGAATCGTTGTTTCACCAAGTCCGTAGACACCGGTCAGCAGATCCCACATGACGGATTTTACGTACCGTTTGTCCTGCAGATCGCCGTGTCCGCAGCCCTTTAGAGCTCTTTTCAGCTGGAGTCTTTTGTTCCGGCTGCGCCGGTATTCCTCCTCGGACAACCGGAGTTCGCTGCCTCCGCCCGCCGTTATCTCGGCAAAAGCTTCTTTAATGAAGGCAGTCATTGCCTCGATAGAGTAACTTTTTGCGGTTTTTGAAGTGGAAGTTCTGCCGCGCCAGCCTCCCGTTTTGGTAAAGAACCACACTGCCGCAAAAATAACCACCATGAGGATCAAAGCGAGATTTAACCTGTCCGTAGGCATGGAGGGTTAGGCTCCCCTTTCCTGCATAAGCTTCGAATCCAGGCCCAGCCGGTTAAGAAGAGCTTTGGTCAGCTTCCTGATCTCCGTAATGAATGCATACGAAGGATGACCCGGCCCCGCATTTCGGCTCCTCAAAAAAAACTCAAGCACATTTTTATCGCTGCAGGCATCCAAATAACCGGTGCAGTGCGGAACGGTATAGAGCGGCTGCCTCCATTTGAATTTACGGGCCAGATTAACGGCATTAAAGCGGGAGTTTCCGTCATAATCGCCCAGCACGAGGAGGAGCGGTTTATTTTGCAGAGATTCCGTCCAGAGTTCCTTATTGAAATAACGCTCCATCAGCTCAAGGTTTTGACTGAGATTGACGACGATCAAATCCGAATTACGCAGAATAGCCTCCGTGCTGCCTTCCTTATACCCGTCTCCGACGTCAACAAAGGTAAGGTCATAGTAACGGCTGGCACTGTTTACGATGTACGGCAGTGTTTCTTCCCGGAAACAATCCGGGTCTGCAAGCGGCCTCCTCGAACCGGGAAGCAGGTCCAGCCTGTCCTTGACGATCGGTTTCGTGTAATCTTGGATCGTCTCGGGCGTCATCTTGTCGCTTTGAAGCAGCCGTTCCAGCGCATCCAGCCCGTACTCGCTGAACGACAGCAGATTGCCGTCCGAAGAAGACCGACCGAAGGCGTTTTCCAGTGCCGTTCTTGTTCTTTTCGTATGAGTAATCATAATCCGTGCGTAATAATCGAGCGCGATCATCGTAGAGACCGCGAGCACATTCGATGTTGCGGCTCCATGCCCCCGTACGGGCGCCCAAAACGCTACCTGACTCATCCTGTTTTCCTCCTCATGGCTTGTTTGATCATCCGTTTGAGCACACTTCTATCCTCTCCGGTTATTTCGTTCGTAACAGCCAGCAGCACACTTCTGTACGCTCTGGACATGCGCCTGATTCCGACCTTTCCCTGGTATTCACTGTCGATGCGTACAGCGAGATCCACTTCATCGAACGGCAGCTTGTGATATTCGTCAGGCGTTATGAACGGCAGCGGAGCCAACACCTTATCCACATACGCTTCGTCAATGCCGCATTCCACCGCATCCCGTATGATGACCGTACTTGTGAGGGTGCTCACCTGGCAGACATCATTCAATGAACAGATCAGTTCCGCCGTTCTCCGCATCGTATATTTATCGTAGGCCGTTGTCAGGAAAAGACCTTCGAACGGATAAGTTCCTGCGGCCCCCGGAAAGTCAGCCCGGTCCGTATCCACCATCACGATGTCGTATTCTTCCAAAACCGATCCACTTGCGGCGGTATGCTCCAAGGCTTCATCCAAGCTGGCGAAATGGCAGGCCACATCAATTTCATCATACTGAACCAGTTCAGGAACAGGTTCGGGGGCGACGAGGCAGCTTAGCCTGCGGGATACCGTTCCGTCTATAAGCAGTACGCGTCTTCCCCCCACCGCCGCCAATCGGCAAATGCCGAGCAGCAGGTCACTGTGTTCCTTCGCTCCAACGCAAAGCAGCTTCATCGGTGTATCTCTCCTCTATGAGCCGGGCGGGTCATGGCTGTACCGCTTCCCGGAAAATATCTTCCTGCCTCTCCCTGATTTCAGAAGGAGGCGTTTCGGGCCCGGCGCTTTCCGTCGGCATTTTATCGGGTGATCCGGTTAACCCGGGCGAGGAGCCGCCCGGGTTCGCGCTCACCTCAGGTTTTGCGGACGGCCGGGTAGAAGGCCCGAAGACCGAAGGGGGCTCCTCTCCCTGAACGGCGCCAATTCCGGCCGGGTTACCGCCTGTTCGGCCGGAGTTTATACCGGCGTTTATTTTCTGCTTCGAAGCATCGTCCATATTCTGCAGGTCCTTGTCCAGCAGCAGCCTCATACTTTTCATCAGATCCAGTTTAGCCGTCTCCAGCACATTCGGGTCCGTGCGAATCAGCTCAAGCACCTTGGCGTTGACCGGGTAAGTAGGCTCGGCTTTGTCCTGCATCTGGGGATCCACATAAGGAAGCGAATAGAGCTTCGCTCCATGAAGATAGGCATCGACGACGGCGCTCGACATATCGAGAATCTCCTTCTCGCTGAGCTTAAGCCACACGGTGCCTTCCGAGACGTTGTCCACTCTTTTCTTCGCCAGTACGATATAATCCTGACCGGTCGGAAAGCTGATGCGCACATCGACGAAATCGTCTTTCTTCAGCAGACTCGGCAGCCCGATTACGTTGAACTCCTCCTGACGGACATCTTTAGGCAGCATGCCTTCCTCATACAACATGGAAGCCAGTACAGGCGTGTTTTTAACGCCTGCAAGCTTGAACGTCCTGCCGGCGACCTGCCGCAGATCAAGATCCGATCCGGCAGGCGCATCCGCCGCATTCATTTCCAGATACTTAATGTCTTCGTCTTCAAGCCTTGTTCCCGCTTCGATATCCCGGGTTAACACAACCACCTTCCTCCTTTCGGTCTTGGCCGACGAAGATTTAGCCTCCGACAGGTCGGCCTGGTAACGATACTCCAGCTCGTTGAGCTTTTTACGATGCTGAAGCCCCGTATAAACAAATCCCCCCGAAGCAAGCAGTCCTGCGGTCAAGGCACCTATCAGGCCCGAGTAGATCAGATGTTTCGTTCTCTGGCGGATAATGGACACGTTCTCTCTCCTTTCGTTATTTCGGCACTCGGGCACGGAACCATCGGCGCATAAACAGGCCGGCCCCCTGCGTGCGCGGTTCCGGGAGCCCCAGCCACCCGTCGAGCAGCTCGGCCGTCTCCTGCTGATGGCAGAACGGGTCCGTATGCGCCGGCAGGCCGAGCAGCCGCACGTCCGGCAGCATACGGCGGATGTCCCTCAGCATTTGTGCGGACGCAAGAGGCACGAACAAACTGCACTTGGCGGGCTCCGGTACGGGATGGCTGCGGAAGAACTTTGCGATGTCCCGGCGCTTCCATTCACAACCCGTGCCAACGACGACCTGGACGGCGGCGCGCATAAACTCCCCGAACCACTCCGTTTCGTCGTAGCTTCCGAGATCCAGAACGACAAAATCGTACGATCCGGACAAAGTTCCGATCATGTCCAGCCCGTCGCCCGCTTTGACATACCGCACCCCCCGCAAATCGAATGCGGCGCTGCCGCAAAGGGGCTCGTCCGAGCCCTCGTACAAGGCCTCTATGCGGCTGAAATGCGCCGATGCGTTAGCCTCGGCCAACACTACGGTGCGGCGTTTACGAGCTAGAAAATGGGCCAGCAGAACGGCCGTATGCGTGCAGCCCACGCCGCGCCCCGTCCCGCAGACCGCGATCACAACCGGACCGAGAAATCCGCCGGAACGGGCGGGCGGTCCCTCTCCGCCGCGCAAAGCCGCGTAAACCCCGCTCAGCGCTTCTCGTAGCTCTCTTGCGTTCGGAAAGCGGTGGTCCGGATCGTGCTCCAGCAGCTTCTCGATGATGACGGACAAGCTGTGCGGGACTTCCTCATTCAACCGCGCGAGCGGGACGCCGGAGGAATACGGATACTTTCCTCCACTCAGCAGGTAGTACAGCACCGCGCCCAGCGAATACAGATCGGTCCTGCGGTCGGTTTGAAGCTGCTGAAACTGTTCCGGGGCGGCAAAACCGATGGTTCCGATTTGGACCGTATCCGCTTGTCTGCCGCTTTTGAAATGCCGGGCAATGCCGAAATCGATCAGCCTGACTTGTTCCTGGCCGTCGATCATAATGTTGGAAGGCTTCAGATCGCGATAGATCATCGGAACCGGCAGTTCGTCATGAAGATAGTGGAACAGATCGCAAAGCTGCAGCGCGTAATTCACCGCAGCCGCAACTCCCACTTGTCCGTCCGTGCGGCTAAATCGCTCGGCCAGAGTCTCCCCTGCGATATAATCCATCACCAGGTAGCTGAAGCCTTCATCGTCCGGGGGGAAATAATCAACAATGCCCGGCAAATGAGCATGATGAAGGCGGATCAGCATTTCCGCTTCGTCTACGAACCGCTGATAATCCTGTACCTGCTGAAGAGTCTCTTTGACCGCCCAGCGCTTTCCTTTCAGTTTCAAATCTTCGGCCAGATACACGGTTCCCATGCCGCCTCTGCCGACGGTTGAAACGATTCTGTAGCGGCTGCCGAGAATATCTCCCGCATACAGCCGGCCTCGATCGGGTTTCACCGCTGCCGTCTCTCCTTTTGCTGTTTTTTTCCCGGCGCAGCACAAAAAACCGCCCACGGCATGCACTTAAGCACACTCATGGGCGGTTCTTCCGCACCGGTTCATTCTGTTCTTTTTTAAGATAGCATACCCGGCCCGTCCTGACAACAATATTTTCCAGCACCCCTATATTTCGATAAACATCCGTTCCGGACCGTTACAATTCAAGCAGAAGCATCTCTCGGCGCAGTTCGGTCAGCTTCTCTTTGGAATCGACGACAGCCTGGACATCGCCCTTCTGAATCGCTTCGTTCAACACGGCCAGCTCATAGTCAAGCTCAAGCCGCAGGACGGGAATCCGTTCCTCGATACGTCTGGAGCGGAAAGCTTGAAGCATTTCCTCGAATGTAACGACAGGTTCTTTCTGAAACAGCACTTTATGTTCGATTCCCGAAATTTCGACCATACGGATAATTTCGCCGAACATGATGTTTTCGATCAGGATCTGACGGTCTTTGAAACGCTTGACGACTGCATGCCCGCGTGTGTCACCAATCAGTTTTTCCATCATTTCGGCAAGCTTTTCATCTTTAAAAGAATAGTTCCCGACGATTTTATACCGTTCGCCTATGCGTTCGAATTTGAGCTTGACTAGTTTTCTTCCGGAGCGGATAGAAATGACAAACTGGTGGTCGTTTTCGTTCCAATAAAGGGAATATCCCTCTTGAATCAAGGCTTTAATAAACTGCCGGATGAGCCGGCGGTCGAATCTTAATTCCAGATTGCAGTATTCGACTTCGTGATTTTTGCTCACGGCAATCCCCTCCCGAAGACTTCGATTGGCAGCTTTGACAGAAATTTCAGACAACTTCAGGTTTACTTTATCTTATTATGATTCATATGTTTTCGCAACTTGGATATTGACAATTTTTTACCCGAATTCCGAACAAAAATAACGCTCTCTCCCCATCAATTTTTATTGTCGGGAAAAGAGCGTCTTTTTCGGGTATGCCGCGTATCGCGTTTACACTTGATTGAACCGTTTGCCGCCTACATTCTCACCTTGTTCTCACTCGGCTGCAAGATGGCCGAACCGACGGCGAGCAGCACGACCGCCATAAGACCCAAAATCGCGAGAGGCAGACGCACATCGGCCAGAGACGCTCCGGCAGCCATTTTCTCGATGGCTTGAATGGTCCATGTCTGAGGCATGAAGTTGGACAGCTTCTGCAGGTAGTCCGGCATAATGGATATCGGCCAGAAGCACCCGCCCAGCATCGAGGTCGGCGTCACGACCATCGAGTTGATCATGCTCGCGTTGCCCGGATTTTTGATAAGGCCGGCCACCGTGCTGGCCAGTCCGAGGCTGACGAGCATAAATGCGGCCAACACCGCGAACTGGGACAGGAACGGAACCCCGTAGTCGTAGCCGATCACTAAACGGGTGATCACGAGCACAAAAAAGATTTGAAGGCTTCCCACGACAAAGCTGCCTAAAAAATTCCCGGCGGCGATTTCGGCAGCCTTGACCGGAGCCGTATACATGCGGGCCATCGTCATTTTCGTCCGGTCTTCTATGACAAGCGACACGGTGCTGAGCACGAGGCTCATCAGGAACATCAGCGTAAAGCCGGTAATGGTAGTAAGGCCCGGCTTGGGAGCCAGCTTCAGATCGCCGGTTTCCGCACCTACCGTATGCTTCCCGGCCTGCTCAAGGATGTTTGCGAGCGCTTCACTGCGGCTGTCCGCGCTGCCCGAAGAAGCTTTTGCCGCCGCCGCTGCGGACACCATCCTTCCCGTAATCCCGTCGAGATGAACGTTCATAACCGCCGTCGCTTCGTTCACGTTAAGCTCATACGATTGAATGACGGGGCTGCCCCCCGCAAGCAATTCCCGGCTGAAATCGGCGGGCAGAACAAAGCCGGCCTGCCCCCGTTTTTCGATAATCGCTTCCTTAAGCTCCCAGACATTGTCCAGCAGCTTGACCGTATACTCCGGCCTGGCCGCCATTTCTTTTAACACATACTCGCCAAAACTCCCCTGATCTTCATTGACGACCAGAACGGTAACACCCCCTTCCTCTCTGCCGATAAAGCCGATCGCAGCGGATACGACCAGGGAAGGTATAAGCAGAAAAGCCAACCATCCTTTTTTGCTGCCTAGCGTCCGCTTTACCATATTCCAGGCGATATAAAAGCTATTCACGGTATCCCACCTTCCGATAAACGACCACCATCAGCAGCAGACACGCCGCCGCAATCCAGAACAAAGGCACAAGGCTGGACATAACCCCGGGAAGTTCTCCGGTCAGCATATTCCGCAGGAGTCCTTGGAACGCCCAGTGATTAACGGTAAACAGACTCAACTGCCGCATAAACTCTCCCGGCACTGACGAAAATCCGCCGCTCAAAAAAGTCATCGCGATGATTAATTTATGGATTACCGATGACGATCCCTTCATCCGGGAAAGCCTGAAGCTGCTGATGGCCATGGACCCGGATATCGAAGTGGCGGGCACCAGCGGAAGCGGAGAGGAAGCGCTGGAAGCGGTGCGGGAGGGCAGTCTGCCCGATGTCATGCTCATGGACATCCGGATGCCCGGATGCGGGGGCGTCGAGGCCACCAAGAGCCTGAAACAGCTTGCCCCGTCCATTCAAATTCTGGTGCTCACGACATTTGACGACGACGACTTCATCATCGAAGCGCTCAAGAACGGCGCGAGCGGCTATTTGCTCAAAAATATTCCCCCGGACCGCATCATCCAGGGCATCAAAACCGTCAAAGACGGCAACATGCTGATCCATCCGGATATTGCCCGCAAGCTGACGGGGTTTATTCACGCCGCGCACGTTTCCCCGGCTCCCGCTTCCCCCGCTCCGGTATTGTCTGCCCACGGTCTGACTCAGACCGAGCAGACGATCGTGACCAAAATCGCGGACGGCCTTTCAAACAAAGAAATCGCCCAGGAATTATTCCTGAGCGAAGGGACGGTCAAAAACTACATTTCTGATATTTTAGGAAAGCTGGCGCTTAGAGGCCGGACGCAAATCGCCATCTTCTACTGGAAGCAGGCACGGCCTTAATCTTATGCTCCGGCCGGTTCAGGCCGGTGAATCCGTTGCCGTCAATACGGGTCTACGGCGGTTTTGCCCAGCAGTTGTTTGGAAGAGCTGCCTACGATATAAAGATCTTTCTGCATCTCGGTCAGTTTCAGGATCACCTGATAATACTGGCCGTTTTCTGTCAGCAGGTACCGGTACGTATTGGCCTCTTCAAGCTTCTCGATAAAAATCGGATTGTGGAAAAAGTACGTATCGCCGATTTTGTAATTCGACATGTCTTTAACGTATCCCCGAATGGCGCGGATTTTGAAATCATCCTTCTCCCCGGCAATAATCGGAGGCATTTCCTCCCCGTACGTGAGGATCGGGTTTTCTTTCCAAACCTTCCGGAGTTCCGTCTCGTTGATGTAGATCTCTCCCGTGTACTTTTCTTTGGCTTTCCGGAGCCCCTTCGTATCCATGCCCATCTTCTGCACGTCGCTCTGCCGGTAGTACATCCCTTTGCTGAGCGTCACGAGCACCGGATAATCCCCGCCCAAATACTTCATGATATAAGCGGTCGGATTTTCCAGTATGATCTCATCGTACACGACATCGCCCGTTTCAGGCTGCTGCGGGTACAACCGGGTATTCACGTAGATCGTCTGGTTGGAATCCTGCCAGTTTACGTTCGCGTTAAGGCGGGAAGCGATCTCCTTGAGCGGCAAGTAGCTGTTGTTGTCGTAAATAAGAACCGGGCTGCTCAAATTGGCCGGTGTCCCGTTCACGACTACCTTAAAATCGCTGCGGACATAAGCCGTCACCTTCTGAATCCAGTCATCGGCGTAAACGCCTGCCGCGAACGAAACGCTCATCAGCACTCCGGCTGCCGCGGCTATCATTTTTTTGCTCGAAATGTGCATGGTTCTCTCTCCTTTTCAATTGTATCCTGCAGCTGTTATCAGGCCGCACTTTCCCCGTTATGGCCATGTCAAGCGTTTGTGGTATAGTAAATTACGTAAGCACGCTTCATTTGCCTTACTTAAATTCTACAAGCATCCATGCTAGGGAGGTCCCATGTCCAACTCCACAACCATTCGCCCCGCGTTCCGGGGGTTTGATTCATCCGATTTCGAAACGTTTGCGATTGAAGGTCTGGACGAGCGCATGAAAGCGATCCAGGAACGGATTCAGCCGAAATTCAAAATGCTCGGCGAAACCCTGTGCGAAGATATCGCCCTGCATGCCGGAACCGAAATGCACCTGCATATCGCCAAGCACGCCCGGCGTACCGTAAATCCGCCCAAAGACACCTGGCTGGCTATCGCCGCCAATAAACGCGGATATAAGCAGCACCCTCACTTCCAGATCGGCTTGTTCGACGATCACGTTTTCCTCTGGTTCGCCCTGATCTACGAGGTGCCGGACAAGCAGGCGATCGCCGGACGTCTTCTCGCGAGCCAAGACGAGCTGTACCGGAGCATCCCGGAGCATTATGTATTGTCGTTCGATCATATGCAAAAACGCAGCGTGCCCGCCGGCGACCTGACGGCCGAAACGTTCGGCGACGCTCTTGCCCGCTTCCGGGATGTGAAAAAAGCCGAGTTTCTCGTCGGAAGGCATTTTGACCGGCAGGACCCGATTTTGCAAAAGGGCGACGCATTCACCCGGATGGCGAAAGAAACGTTCGAGTCCCTGATGCCTTTCTACCGGACGGCCCGGGGATAAGCCATCGGCTGCTCCTACCCCCTATATCGGCAATTCCGCACAAAGTGTGAACCCGCCGAACCGATTTTAAAAAGAAACGCCGCCCGCAAATAATCCGCTCCCGTTTGGGAAATACTAGGAAGGACATCCGATCTACAAGGAGGTTCTTCCTATGTTTTTACAGCCATCCAAGAAAAAATGGGCCGGTACGCTGGCACTCGCCTTTCTGCTCGGTTCGGTATCCCTAGGCGCCAGACAGGCCGCCGCCTTCGGCTCTCCGGAGGAACTGCCCGACGAAGCCGTCCTCAGTCAGCCAACCCCATCCGCCGGCGTGCCCGGACGTCAGGACTCACATAATCCGAAAGACAACAGCGTCCCCGGTCTTCCGATTCTTGAGGAAGCCGCCTCTATTCTCGGCACCACCGTCCCTTCTTTGAAAGAATCGCTGGGCAAAGGCAAAAGCCTTTCCGATGTGGCCAAAGAGAAAGGAATCAGCGAAAAGGATCTGACGGCTAAGCTGCTTGCGATCCGCGATTCAAAGATCGATCAGGCGGTCAAAGAAGGACGGCTCGACGCGGAACACGCAGCTGCCCTGAAACAGAAAATGGCGGAGCACCTAAAGCGGATGCTGCAGGATAAGGCGCTGCTGAACCACCATAACCGGCACCAGCACGGGAAAATGCGTCACAGCCTCAAGCCGGATCAGCAAAAACTCGCCCAGGCCATCGGCATCAGCAAAGAAGAGCTCCACCGCGAGCTCCGGCAGGGCAAATCGCTGCAGCAGATCGCCGAAAGCAAGGGCATTACGAAAAGCCAGCTTATCAGCCGCATCCAGGCCCTGCTCGCTCCGGACCTGGAAAAATACGTCGAGCAGCGCGTTCCGGCGCGGGAATCCTGACTTCTTGCCCGTCCCGTATGCGGACTGCCCGACCGCTTCAGCCCCATACGATCAAAGGGAGTGCCTGCAGGAGGCACTCCCTTTTGCCGATTCGGGATTCTTAATAGGTCGTCACATTGCCCTTGTACAGGTTCCCCGCCGGATTCCTGACATTGCCGTGCGCCTTGGCCTCTGTCCCTTGGGAAGCGTTAATGACATAAGCCGAAGACTGGTCCAGGTTGACGGTATTGCCCGAGAACTCATTGTTCACGCCCCAGCCCGCCACAATCTGGTGAAGCTGAAATGCGTCGGTAATCACGGTGTTCCCGTTTCTCCATCCCGTGTTGTTGCGGATAACGGCATGGTTGCCTTTGACGTCGATAAAGCTGTCCGCGTAGTTTTCGCCGCTGATGCCCGTGCCGTTAAATATACAGTTCTCGACAAGCGTTCCGCTCGTTCTTTCCTTGATGTCGATATGCTCGGCAGTCACATTGGGCCCGATGCGCACACCCCGGATAATCGTATCGTTTACGGTCTGGTTGTAGCTGGCTCCTTCGGCGGACCCTACATATACGCCTTCTCCGAATCCTTTATTTACGGTACCCGTGTCGTGAATGTACGAATTTTCGAGAATGCCCCGCGAGCTTCCGTCACGGAAGTGCACACCTTCATAGCCGATGCCGTAAACTTCGACCCCGGAAATTAGCGTATCGTTCGAATTGTCCAGAATAATGCCTTTCTGGGCGTTCGTAAACTTGAGATTTTGGATCACCCAGTTGTCGCCCGTAATTTTCAGGCAGTATCCGCCTCCCGCTGAAGTGCCGGATATGAGGGCCTGATTGGCCGGGTCCCGGCTTTCAATCGTAATCGGATTCGATTGGGTGCCGTTGACAGCCGAGGAGAACGTCCCCTTGTACGTACCCGGCGCAAGCAGGATGCGGTCCCCGGGCAGCGCGTTTTTCAAGGCGTTCTGGAGGCACGATACGGACGAACACGATACAGTGCGAAGCGCGGCCGCGCCCTCTTCGTTGATGCGGGCGGCAGTTTGATCCGCCGAGACCCCGGATTCATGGGGCACGGCGGCATACATGGCGGGCGCAAACGCGGCGGCGCCGAGCAGGACGGCGGACAGCAGGCTCTTACGCAGCAGCCTTGTCGGTTTTAATCTGGTTTTCATTACAATAGCCTCCTTTTAATTGAGCTAATCAAAATTAAAACGCTTTAATTTTTGGCGTTTAATCCACTTCTTTTCCCCGCCTCCCCTCTCCGATCTGCTTTCAGTATAGCACAGCGACCCGCTGGTACTGGATGGGTTTTCTTACGATATTTACATGCATCTACTCCGATTTATATACCTCTTCCTGAGGCGGATCATCACGGGACTTGCCCTCGGAAATCCGCTTGCCTCTATAAAAAAAGTCCCGCAGCGTATGCGGGACTTTCGGGAAAGCGTTCCGGCAAAGGAGCCTCAAGAAGCGACCCAAGCCGGTTCAGCCTGTCCGGTGCGCGGCATTCCCGCGGCTCTTCGCCAAAATTCTCCACTGGAGCGCAAGCAGAAGCAGAAGCACCGATCCGCTCACCGTAAAGGGCACGGACGGGCCGAACGCATCCCACAGCTTGCCTGAAACGATGGGACCCACAATCATGCCGAGCCCTTCTATAGTCAGGAAAAAGCCCCAGACGGCGCCTCTCTTCTCCTTGGGCACACAAGACGCGATCAGGGCATTCCAGGACGGAATGATCAGCGCATAACCGATTCCAAGCAGACCGACGACTACGTAAACGGCCGCAAGCTGCCGGATAAATCCGAGGGCCAGCAGGGCGACCGAGCTGAAAATAAGCCCGGCGGTCAGCAGTCCCTTAATGCCCTTGCGGTCCACGAGTTTTCCGACCGGAACGAGCAGGGCCACTGCCGCTCCTCCTCCGACAATGAGCAGCATGCTGTATTGACTCGGCGAAAGATGCAGAACTTCACGGGCGTACAGCGTCAGGATCGGAGTCAGAACTCCCAGCGCGAACGTCTGAATAAACATGGCCGGAAACAGCAGCCGGCTGACTTTCATTTCCCGCAGAGACGCGCGGACTTCCCGCATATAAAGGCGCACGCGCTCCCCGAGCGGCTTCTTGTCCGCGGCCGGCATGGCAGCGGCCGCGCCTCCTCCGGCTGCGGTGACGGCCTCCCCGAGGGGATCGGCGCCCGCTTCCATCGCTGCGCCCGCCGGGAATGCGGCGCCGGCTGGAGCACGCCAGCTCTCTTTCCTCTTGGCCCCGCCTTCGCGAAGCAGCGGTTTGCGCGGCAGAAACAGGGCGATCAGCAAAACAACGCCCATGGAAATGAGCAGCAGCCGGTAAGCCGGGCCGTAATTGGACCCGTGAATAAAGAAATTGATCACGACCGGCCCAAGGCCGGTACCGCTGAGCCATGCCATGTAGACCACGCTCATGATCGTTCCTTTCGCCTTGTCTCCCGCGACCTCGGTCGTTCCCGCAATGACGGCCGGCCACAGTGGAGCCGTACCGACTCCCAGCAAGGCGCATGCCGCTACCATCCAAGCGTGATGCGTGAAGGTCGCCATGATCAGCACGGAGCTCCCCGAGAGCAGAATGCCGATCAACATGGACAACCGGTAGCCGGCTTTGTCGATCAGCCATCCGACCGGCGTGCGGAACACGTTGTCCCCGATGTACTGGGCGGCCAGAGACCAGCCTACGACGAACGCCGTCGCGCCCAGGACCGTTTTCATATAAACGGGAAGAATCGTCAGAAGGAGCGCCCCCTTTACGAATTCCACCACAAACATAATAACCAGCAGTTGTACGACAAAGGGCGCGGCCGCCCCCGCCTTGTTTTTCCATCCGGCCAGATTCATCACGATATCTCTCGCCCCTCTCTTGCAGCGTTCTTTTGTTAGGTTTTCCCCAGGATGGACAAACTATTTTCAAAAAATATACTTGCATGCCCGTCCGTTTTTGTTATACTCTATTTTGTTTGTTCAATCTCGTGATTCGTATCAGCGATTCGCAGAAATTCCACGCAGAAGGGAAGGGTTGCCGGATGGATCAACATCGCACACCCCTATTCTCGGCCTTGCGCACGCATGCAGAGAAAAATCCGATCCAGTTCCATATTCCAGGTCACAAAAAAGGAGTCGGGATGGACCCTGAGTACCGGGAATTTCTCGGCGAAAACGCACTGTCCATCGATTTGATCAATATCGCACCGCTGGATGACCTTCACCAGCCCACAGGCGTTATCGAAGAAGCCCAGAAACTCGCCGCCCAAGCTTTCGGCGCGGAGCATACCTACTTCTCCGTCCAGGGCACGAGCGGCGCCATCATGACCATGATTATGTCGGTAGCCGGTCAAGGAGATAAAATCATCGTACCGCGGAATGTGCACAAATCCGTATTGGCCGCTATCATTTTCGCCGGAATCAAACCGGTCTTCATATCGCCCGCCCGCGACGCGAACCTCGGGATCGACCACGGAATTACGACCAAGTCCGTGCGCCGCGCGCTGGAGAAGCATCCGGACGCCAAAGGGGTCCTGGTAATCAACCCTACCTACTACGGCGTATGCACGCACTTGAAAGAGATTGTCGATCTCGTTCACAGTTACGACATTCCCGTTCTGGTCGACGAAGCGCACGGAGTGCTTATCCACTTCCATGATAAACTTCCGATGTCCGCAATGGAAGCCGGCGCCGATATGGCGGCTACGAGCGTACATAAACTCGGCGGCTCTTTAACGCAAAGCTCCGTGCTGAATGTGCAGGGAAGCCGCGTAAACCCGAAGCGCATTCAGACGATCATGAGTATGATGACGACGACTTCGACTTCTTATATCCTGCTCGCTTCGCTGGATACCGCCCGCCGCCATCTGGCCTTGAACGGCCATGAACTGGCGGAACGCACGATAGCCCTGGCCGAATACGCGCGCAGCGAAATCAACAAGATCCCCGGCCTGTACTCATTCGGGGAAGAAATTCTCGGCACGGAAGCCACTTACGCTTACGACGCAACCAAAGTGACGATTCATATCCGTCATCTCGGACTGACCGGCTACGATGTGGAGAACTGGCTCAGAGACCGTTACAACATCGAGGTCGAGATGAGCGACATGTACAATATTCTTTGTCTTGTCACGCCGGGCGACACCGCCGATAACATCGACGTGCTTCTGCAGGCGCTGCGCGAATTGTCCGCCGAGCACTACACCGGCAATGCCGAAGACGATCTGATCGTGATTATCCCGGAAATACCGCAGCTTTCCCTGATCCCCCGCGACGCTTTCTACGGCGATACGGAAGTGGTTCCGTTAAAGAAATCGGCGGGAAGAATCATTGCCGAATTCATTTACGTATACCCGCCGGGTATTCCGATCCTGCTGCCGGGCGAAGTCATCTCGCAGGAAAACATCGACTACATCGTGGAACACGTGGAAGTCGGGCTGCCTGTAAAAGGGCCGGAAGACCGCAGCTGCCAGTTCGTCAAAGTCATCGTGGAAACGCAGCCGATTTTCTAATTCTGCTCGAAGCAGCGCAAGATTGTCAAAATTGTCCACGGATGCTATGATGTGGGGGATTGCAGTTTTGGAGGTGCCAAGCAATGAGTCAAAGCGCATTTATCCGTTTTGTCACAGGCTCCACAATGACTTCCCCCACCCTGGACGAACTGAAAGGCCAGCTCGAGCATTACCGCGAGCAGCTTTCGAGAACCGGCGCCCAACTGAGCTGGGAATACGATTCGGCCGGCTTTCCTTATACGGTGGAGACGAAGCCCGAAGGGGAAGGCAAATGGTTCTATTTGAAAGGAACCACGCCCCGTTACCGCAGCATCGTGCTCGGTGTCGGAAGCGAAATGCGGGAAGACAGCCTTCAGCATTACGTCCAGATCGTTCTTCCGGATACCGCAACCCACGGGGATAAATCCAAAGCCAACGAACTCGGGAAATATTTGGCCCGCCACTGGAAAGCTCAGCTGGACCTGTTCAACGGGCGTACGATGTACTTCAATCCCCGCAAATAACAAACTTTAACGAGAAATGCAGAAATCCCTTCTCCTTATACAGGAAAAGGGATTTTTTATCGTACGCACGCATGCCGTACGTATGTATGCCGGATACGAAACCTATTCGCGGTTTTCTTCCGCGATAATCTGATTGTAGACCGCTACGACGCGCTCCCATTCAGCTTCATCTTCGATGTTCACCAGGTAGGCGTCATCGTTTTCTTCTTCTATACGGAAAATAACACCGTCTGCTTCGGGATCGTTTCTGTCCAGCAGTACCGCATACAGCTGATCCTGAGAGTCAAATGTGTACACCATGACCATTTCATGCTCTTTGCCTTCTTCGTCCGTTACAATAAACACGCTTTCTTCATGTTCATGGTCGTGATCGTGTCCGCAGCCGCAATCCTGATCATGATCGTGTTTGTGATCGCTCATTGTAGAACCTCGTTTCGTTTTAAATTTGCATCTTTCGATGGTATCGTATCACGGAAAGCGGAACAGGTCAAACGCCCGTCCGCACCGGATTTTTCCTTATAAATCCATGCTTTGCAAAATTGTCGGCAACCCGATTCAAAAGGAATCAATTGAGGTTAATGGCAATTATAGGATATAGCGGCTTTACGGGGATCTATCGTTTCTTCCGAAACCGTTTTCTCCAAAAACGCTATAACACGACAGGCATATTCTGCCGATTCTAAATGGTAAGAGCCCACATGAGGCGCTCCGGCCGTCCGCCAGAAATCGAACGCATCGGGATGGCGTCTCCACATTTCTTCGGATGAAGCTTGGGGAATAGCGCGATCGTCGCTGCTGTGTATAAAAAGAACGGGCCTCGGATAGATCGCTTCAACCGCCTTAACCGCATCGACTCCCTCGGGATCGATTTTAAGCAGCGGCGGAAAAAGAAGCAAGATAAGCGGAGTAAACGGAATGTTCGGAAGACCGGACCATACCGGCAAATTTGTTTTCAAATATTTTTTGAGATGATGAAAAGGACTGTCCGCCACTACCGCGGCAACCTTCTCGTGTTCGGCCGCCGCCAGAAGAGAAGTCGTCGCTCCCATCGAAAACCCGATCAGACTTACGGCTTCCCGCGGGTACGTTTCCGTTACCCAGTCGATGACGCCGAGGAGATCGTACTTTTCGTAATAACCCACGGAGGTCATGCTTCCCTGGGACTTCCCGGAATTCCGGAAGTCGAACATAATCACGCGGAAACCCGCTGCAATGAGATCCCGCGCTAACGCGAGTGACGGAAGCCCGCGTTCGAGCCGGTTTCCGGCGTATCCGTGGGACAGAATGACGGTCATCGGGTTCTGCCTGACCGCCGTATCGGGAGGAGGAAGATGCCAGCCGCTGAGCATAATGTCTCCCATACGGCTGGCTATCTCCACCTCTTCGAAAACAAGCCCGTAATTCGCGGGCGAGTCGTCGACCGGCTGCCTTTTCGGATGCGTCAGCTGCCAGCCCACATAAGCGGCAATACCGACCGAAGCAAGAAAACCGGCAAAAAGGAGCAGAAGGACGCTCCACACGATCCATATCAATGCGTTCACTCTCCGTACCCTATCTAGTCTGCAGCCTCAGTTGTCCGGCTTTATAAAATTCCGATCATGCAGGAGGAGTTCCCGTGCTCAAAACCATGAACCGATCACTTGACCTGGAAATCGAATACCTCAAAAGCGTCCTGACTTATATGGCCGCGCAATACAAATACGAATTGAATCATCCGCGTGTCGTCGAAGTCAGCCAGCAGCTGGACGGCCTTATTGTGGAACAAATGAAAAAACGGGCCGCCTCCTAACCTTATTCAGGCCGTAAAGCGGCTCGCCGGACTCAGCTGTTCATCAGTTTGCGGTACTGCACGTACATGGCCACCCGCCAAGGAAGCAGCATTCCGAACGCCAGGATAAAGAATATGGAAGCCGTTTGGTACACCGTTACGTATTCCTCCACATACGAATGAAGAAATAAGCGGATGGCAAGCAGGACGACCAAAATGATTAAAAACGCTTTCGAACGATGAAGATACACATGATCGCCCTGCTTGGAAAATCCGGATGTCCGGATTAACGGATAGGCGAACACGACCGCTCCCACCGCAAAAGCGATCAATCCCCAAGTAACCGGTATTCGCGTCAACGGAGCGACAAACATAAGAAACCCCGTGCTCATGCCGATTGGCGGCATTAATATTTTCATCGCGTTTATAGGCCGCTTGGACGCTTTCATCCGGATGGCAATTACGAGAAGCGCCATACCGAGCGTTCCGAACAGGGAAATCGCGTGTAAATTCGAACCCACTGAGAAAGCCAACTCCTTCCCCTTCCTTCCCTCACATCGCTGCAATTCTTTCATCCTTTATTATACCACTCCTTGGCTTCGGGAAGAAGCCGTTTTACTTGAATGTCGCATGGATTTGACAGATGAAAGCGGTTGAAATCCAACTTTTTCCGTGCTAGAGTGTGGGTAGTACGTCACTCTACAGATCGGAGGCTTATTCTGTGAGCTTGCAGCTGCAAATGATCGGAACCGGCAGTGCGTTTGCCAAGAAATATTTTAACAACAATGCACTTTGGACTTGCAGCGGTTTTACTCTCCTGGTCGATGCCGGGAATACGGCACCGCGCGCTCTGCATGAGCTGAATATGAAGCCGGATGAACTGGACGCTGTCCTGATTACGCACCTTCACTCCGATCACGTCGGCGGGCTTGAAGAGCTGGCCCTGCAAATGCGTTACGTATACGGGCGAAAGCTCAGACTGCTGCTGCCCGCGGCGCTGGAGGCTCCTATCTGGGAACATACGTTGAAGGGCGGAATGGAGAATACCGGAGAACATTTAAACCGCTTGGCGGATTATTTCGACGTCGAACTGCTCGAAGAAGGCCGGCCTTCTGAAATTCATACGGGATTCCGTATCGAGATTATCCGGACGCCTCATATCGCCGGTAAGCCCAGCTTCTCCCTATTCGTTAACGACACCATTTTCTACAGTGCGGATATGATTTTTCAGCCCGAGCTGATTTTAAACGAAGTCGTCGGGCAAAGAGAGTGCCGCCATATTTTCCACGACTGCCAGTTGGAAGGGCCCGGCGTCGTTCACGCCGCGCTTGAAGAGCTGCTCACGCTCCCCGAGTCGGTCCAGTCCCGGATTCGGCTTATGCACTATGGGGACAGTATGCCCGCTTATGTCGGCAAAACGGGAAAAATGTCGTTTATCAAGCAGCATCAAATTTACACTTTATAAGCCGCATCCGCTTTTAGAAACCAGGTGACCTACCTGGTTTTCGTGTTTTTCAATGAAGACAGGACTAAAGTACTAATCCAAAAACTTTGGCCTTTCGCGCTTGTGAGCCGGCCCCGTTCGCTCGCTCCGCTGCGCGGCACGGTCTTTTTCAAGTGGGGTGGATTGTGTGATATACAAATGGTTCGTTATCTTCTATGCCTCGGTCATCAGCATCGCTTCGTGGAAGCTCGGTTTGTCCGTTAGCGGATGGCTCCCGCTCAGCCTGCTGTTCCTCGCTGCCGCCGTCCTCGGCCTTAAGAGATCCTCCGTCACCTTTTCAGCCGTCAAACTGGTTCTGCTTACGCTGTTCCACTGGAGCAGTCAAACCGATTGGTGCTTCACCCTGTACTTGCTCCTGCTCGCATCGGAAGTTTACGAGTCCAAGTCGCGGAAAACCGTCTGGATGCTCGTTACGCTCAATCTCATCACCTTTGCCGTTATCGCGCTGATAACCGCTCCCGCCTTTTCCGTGTATCCGCCTCTCTGGATGATTCTGCTCTACTTAAGCAACTTCGCCATCTTTATGGGACTCGCTTTGACCGTATTCAACACATTTAGACAAAGAGACAAACTGGCCGGGGAAAGAAGGCAGCTGATGACCCATGACTCCCTGACCGGACTGCCCAATTTCGAAGCGTGCCACGCGATGCTCCATAACCTGGTCGATAAGGAAAGCCGGCTGCTATTTATCCTGATTGACTGCACGGACCTGAAGGCGATGAACAAAACGCAGGGTTTTCAAGCGGGCAACCAGATCCTGAAGCAGATCGCGGTTCTGCTGAAAATTAAGTTTTCTCAGGCGGCTTTTATTTCCCGGTACGGAGGAGACGAGTTCGCGGTAGCTGTCACGTATGAGGACAAAGAAACGATGCGGGCCTATGTGGATCAGCAGCTCGGATCCGAACTCCCCAAATTGACGGGGATTCAAATCACTTACGGCATCGCGGTGCTGCCCCATGACGGTTCTTCGAAGGACGATCTCGTGCTCGTCGCGGAAAACAACCTGTTCAGTATGAAGCGGGAAATGTGGCTGAAGCGCGAGGAGCATATGCTTCGCTCGGAAAAGCTTAGAATTGTCGGCGAACTCGCTTCCGGCATGGCGCATGAAATCAGGAATCCCCTGACTACAATCAAGGGTTTCCTGCAGATCTCGAAATCGAACGGTTACAACATCGAAACCTGGTATCCTTTGATCATGGACGAAATCAGCAGAATGAGCGAGCTGACCGCCGAATTTCTCCAGTTCTCCAAGCCTCACGCCGTACAGTTCAGAGTACTGTCGATGCAGGTTTGTATACAGCGCGTCATCTCGTTGACCTTATCCGAGATGTCCCGGCTGGGTCATGAAATCGTGTATGATCCTCCGGAAAAACCGATGAATATTTGGATGGACCCGGATAAAATGGTGCAGCTGCTCATTAATCTCTTTAAAAACGCGTATGAATCTATGGAAGACAATAAAAAAATGGCGATCCGCCTATATGAGCGCGATCACCATGTCGTACTTGAAATCGAAGATCAGGGCAGCGGAATTCCCGTGGAACAGCTGGACCAGATCTTCAATCCTTTTTTCACGACCAAAGACAGCGGAACGGGACTTGGCCTGTCCATCTGCCACAAAATTGTGCAGGATCACAACGGTACGATCGAAGTGGAAAGCTTTATCGGCAGAGGTACGACGTTCATTATGACCTTTCCCCTGGGCGAACCGGAATCGTCTCCCTGCTATCCGCTTAACCGGCGCAAAGACGCGGTGTGAGGCTTATAAAGATTTGACCATTCTTACGTGAGGGATACCGGCGTCATCGAACGGCTCCCCGGGAATCGTTTCGTACCCGATTTTTTTGTAAAAAGGCTCGGCTTGGCACTGCGCATCGAGAACCGCTCCCTTATAGCCGAGTTCTTTGGCATGGGCTTCCATCGCTTGCACGAGTACGGATCCGAGGCCCGTTCCCCGGTTCGCTTTGAGGACGGCGATACGCTGCAGTTTCGCCCGGTTTTCTTCATACGGCTTCCACCTGGCTGCCGCGATCGCCTTCCCCCCTTCCCGGATCAGAAAATGATGACCGCTTTGGTGAGATGCGTCCAGCTCGTCTATTTCAAGTTCCAGCGGCACGTTCTGCTCATCAACGAAGACTTCTTTGCGGACGCTCAGGCACTCTTTAAGTTGTTCATCTGTCGTAACGCGAATAATTTCCATTCTGCCTTGTTCCCCTTTCGTCCAAACGATACGAGATATGATAGCTTATCCGCGCATCCTTGTCCAGACGGAACATACCCACACTCGACGGTTTCTCCTATAGGTTCATCCGGTGTTACTCCAAACTTTCCACTTCCGCGGATTCGTTTCTGACTCCCCGATATAGTATAATAGATCGTGAGAAATGATAAATTGCGCTTATTACGTAAAGGAGTATTATTCATGAATATTGCCTTTTTTCTTTTGCCCAAACTTGAAGTGATCACAACGACGATTGATGCCACACTAAGACAAACCTTGGAAAGAATGGAATATCACCGCTATACGGCGGTTCCCATCCTTACGGAGGATGGCAAATATATGGGAACGGTAACCGAGGGCGATCTGCTCTGGTTTTTGAAAAATTCTCCGGGCATTACCTTCGATAACGCCCACAGGCATACTTTGGAGGAGGTTCCCCTGAGGATGAGAAATAAACCGGTACACATTCATGCGAACATGGAAGATCTCATTGATCTTGCCAAGGTGCAGAACTTTGTACCGGTCGTGGATGACGCAGGTAATTTCATCGGAATTGTGCGCCGCAGTGACATTATCGAATACTGTGCCAAGCAAATGTTTCAGGCACCCGTTTAGCGGCAAGCTGCGGGATGAAGATGTTCGCGGCCTCTCCTGTCTGGAGAGGCTTTTTTGTATGGAGTCGAATAGGTACTAAGACGGGGGGAGTGTGTAGGAAGGAAGATGGTAGAGTAGGAAGGTTGAGGTCCGAATCCTGCTGACATCCGTGTTAAACGGAAAGAGAGACAAACTCATCCGACGGCCTGTTCTCGTAACAAGGACGAAGGCTTTCCAGACGATAAGCCGGCTGTTTCTCCGGTTCCTGCTGCCGCTCTTTGGCCAGCCAAGACTCCAAGGATTCGGTGCCAAATCCAAGCTGCTTGCTCATGACTCGAATATCGATGTTTCTCATACTCCCTGCTCATCCTCTCTAATAGTCCGGTTCTTGCGGGTCAAGCCCCTGTGAGTAAACAACACTATCATTACTTTATATGGACTTCCGATAACTGTAAATAAGTGTATCTTGTCGAATTCTCTAAAGAATGAATCAATGAATTTCCCAGTTTTCTGGCAAGAAAAAAAGCCGTTCTCACGGCTTTCACGCTATTGCACCGGTCCCGACGAACCCGATGAGGACTGGTTTTTTCCCACAAATTCACTGGTCCAGTCGATCATGCCGTTCATCAGATACAAGACCAGATTAACGACATCCTTCTCCGTCAAGGACTGGTTCGTCTGCTCGGAAACGTATTGGGACGTCTTTCTCTCCAACTGTTCGACCATGTTTTTGATGACGTAAAGATCGTCCGCCATTTCCGAAACGGCGGCAGAGCTTCCGTTGTTGCCGGAGCTCCCGTTTTGCTGCTGAGAGTAGCCTTGGGCTTGCTGATTTCCGCCGCCGGACGAAGAATCCTGCTGGTTTTGGCCGTCCTGGGACTGCTGTCTTTTACCGGAAGAAGCGCTGCGTCTGGCGGACTGGCTGCCTCCGGTTCCCGATTGATCTTGATTCTGGTTTTGATTCTGGTTTTGATTCTGGTTTTGATTCTGGTTTTGATCCTGACCTTGCTGCTGCCCGTTGTCCGTACTTTGGCCCGATTCATACTGGCCGCCGCCCGAACTGCCCGAACCGCCCGAGCTATCGCCGGAGTTTTGAGATCCGCCGTTCATAATCATTTTTTTTAATTGTTCAAACTCCACAAGAAGCATATCGTTCTGCTTGGACAGATCGTCCATCTGCTGCTTGAGTTCCTGGGTCTTGATCATGCTTGCTTGCCTCCATCCAGCTTAATCGCCTATTTGCCTTCGGATATCGTGCCGCACGCGATGCGGTTACCCGAATTTCCGGCCGGATCGGACTTCATATCATCCTGCTTTTCATGGATGACCAGCGATGTTCCTCCCTGCTTCAACAATGAATTCGGCTTGTCCTTCTACAGAGTAAAAGCTTCCGAGACCGTATCCAGCTTAGCTTCTCCGTTTGCCTCCGCTTTCAGATTCGGCAGGTCTCCCACGTGAGGACCCTGGGGATTTTCCGTCCCGTGCATTTTGGAGTTGGGGTTAAAATGTCCCCCTGCCGTCTTGAAATCCGGTCCGGCGCATACGCCGCTTTCATGAACATGGAAGCCGTGTTCTCCGGGAGCAAGTTTCGTAGCCTGAACCTGGATGCGGACCCCTTTGTTCTCTTGGGTAAACTTTGCCGTGCCGACCACGCTCCCTTGCCCGTCCTTAAGCTCAATCTCGACTCCGGACGAGGTCGATGGCGAAGCGGAAGGCGCCGTTGCGGCGGTAGGTAATGCCTCCGGAGTAATGGTGGAGTTCGGGCCCGCGTTTTTGTTGTTGCCGCTGCCGCAGCCGGTGATCGCCACTACGGCGGCCGCAGAGAGCAGCAGGGACAGAATTGATTTTCGCATTATGAAACCTCCTGGTCCGATAATTTAGGATATGCCAACATGTCGCTGCCTAAACGCGGCAGGTTCCTTTTTTCTTACCCGGATTGTCTCCCGGGCCAAACTTTTCTGGTAAAAAACAGGAAATACGTCCTTGCCGCGGAAGCCCGGCTGCTATTTCGAGGCAGCACAAATAGGTCTCTCCGGTGCCGGCTACTCAGGCGCAACCTCCGGAGGACCTATTGTAAGAAGTAAAAATAACGAAAGACGTGGAGTTATTTAAAAGCCATGGCGGCGTGCACCGCTTTCTGCCAGCCGCTGTACAGCTGCCCGCTGCGCTGCGCCGGCATTTCCGGTTCAAACGTGCCGCCGACCGACCACTGCGCGGCGATTTCGGCGCAGTCTTTCCAGTACCCGACGGCCAGGCCCGCCAAGTAAGCGGCTCCGAGCGCGGTCGTTTCATTGATAAGCGGCCTTTCGACCGGCACGCCCAGCATGTCGCTCTGGAACTGAAGCAGGAAGTCGTTGGACACGGCCCCGCCGTCCACGCGCAGCTTTTTCAGCCTCGTATGGGCGTCCGCCTCCATCGCCGCGAGCACATCCTTCGTCTGATAGGCGAGCGCTTCCAGAGTCGCCCGGATAAAATGTTCCTTGGTCGTGCCGCGCGTCAGCCCGAAAACGGCTCCTTTCACGTCGCTGTCCCAATAGGGAGTTCCCAGCCCCACGAAAGCAGGGACCACGTAAACGCCGTCCGTCGATTCTACGCGCGACGCGTACGTTTCGGTGTCTTTGGCCGTTTTGATCATTCGCAGCCCGTCACGGAGCCACTGGATGGCCGAGCCGGCAACGAAGATGCTCCCTTCGAGAGCATACTGAACTTTGCCGTCCAATCCCCAGGCAATCGTCGTCAGCAGCCCGTGGCTGGATGTAACGGCCTGCTCTCCGGTATTCATGAGCATGAAGCAGCCGGTGCCGTATGTATTTTTGGCCATGCCTTTGTCAAAACAGGCCTGCCCGAACAAAGCCGCCTGCTGGTCACCCGCGACGCCCGCTACCGGCACTTTCGCGCCGAAGAAATGGGATTCGTTCGTATGCGCGTATACTTCGGAGGAGGAACGGACTTCGGGCAGCATGCTCGCCGGAATCGTCAGCAGCTCCAGCAGCTCTTCGTCCCAGCGCAACTCGTGGATGTTAAACATCAGAGTCCGCGATGCGTTGGTATAATCCGTTACGTGAGCTTCCCCGACCGTCAGCCTCCAGATGAGCCACGTATCGATGGTACCGAAAAGCAGCTCTCCGCGTTCGGCCTTCTCTCTGGCACCCTCCACATGGTCGAGAATCCATTTTACCTTGGTTCCGGAAAAATAAGCGTCCAGCAGGAGTCCCGTTTTATCGCGGAATTTCTCCTCCAGTCCCCGCTGCTTGAGTTCGTCGCAGATTTGCTGGGTTTGTCTGGACTGCCAGACGATGGCGTGATATACGGGCTCACCCGTTCTTTTATCCCAGACGACGGCGGTTTCGCGCTGGTTGGTGATGCCGATGCCCGCCACCTGCTCCGGCTTTACTCCGGATTCAATCAGACAGGTTGCAACGACGGCCAGAACCGAAGCCCAAATTTCGTTGGCATTATGCTCGACCCATCCCGGTTTCGGGAAATACTGGGGGAATTCCTGCTGAGCGGTATGGACGATTTGACCTTCGTGATTAAACAGAATCGCCCGTGAACTTGTGGTTCCCTGATCGATGGACATAATATAGGATGACATAAGTCCGATCCTCCCTACCGGCTGCCGGAACAGCCTTTTGTCGGCCTTCGGCCGCATCATTCGCAAAGCTGCGGAGACCTCCGGCCATAGGCCGCAAAAAAAGAGATCCACGACAAACCAACCGGATTGCAATATCCGATGCTTCGTATGAATCTCCATAGTCTCCGTCACAGCTATTAACTTTCTTGTAGCATAACGCGGAATAAAAACGCTGTCAACATCCGGTCGACACTCTCCGGATTTTCTTAAAACGCCGTGAATGAATTAGGCCAGGCATGGGAAATCAGGCTCTCGTGCTTTGAAAAAATTCCACCCATTCGCCGTCCGGCCCGTGAAAGAAGAAATAACGCGATCCGTTCGGCAGCGTTGTAATTTCCGTATCGATCATCACGACATCCGTCTTGCGGACCCGGTCAAATTCCGCTTCGATATCGTCAACCGTAAAAGCCAGATGATGAACCCGACCCTCTTCGGTTAAGCTTCCGCCGTATCCTTCGATTAACTCGACTTCCGTTTCGCCTTTTACGTCGAAGCCAAGAAACGCCAGCTTCATCGCCCCGTTGATCACGGTATCTTTCAGCTTCAACCCTACGACGGATTCGTAAAATGAAATCGACTTTTCCATATCGGTAACCATTACACCCACGTGTTCCAATTTTGTAACCGCCATCTCTTCTGCCCCTCTCGGTATGGTAAACTTCTTTCTGTCCTTATTTTGGGACAAAACAATAGACGAAGCAAGTTTTCCTCCTGATTTTCTTAGTTTTTTACGCAGCGCAAAAAAACCGCTTCTTTTTTAAGCGGATTCCATCAGGAGCTATTTCATTTTCCCGTCAAAAGTCCGTAAACATTAAAAAAAGCGCCCGGTGCGCTTCAATCGCCACCGCCGCCTCCCCCGTCTCCTCCTCCGGAACAATCGCTGCCTCCTCCGCTCCCGCTGTCGCAATCGGAACCGCCTCCCCAGAAACTCCAACCGGAATCCGTGTAACCGCTGCTGCCGGAATCGGAATAGTGATGCTTGTTTTTACGCTTCTTAGGCGGATTATACACGCTTGTAGCTAATCTAAGGACAATAAAGGCGATTACAATGAACCAGACTATCATTATCATAATTTATCACCCTTTCTCTTGTTATTCCTTCTGTTTTCATTATAAAATACCCTGCCATTTATTGCAATACAATTATCTGAAAATTTAGATAATTACTTTAAGACGGTTTAAATTAGCTTCGGAACGGTTAACTTAAAGAGACGAAACCGGTTACCCGGCTTGTCACGGCGAAGAACCATACGTTCATTTTATAGCGAAGGGAGTTTTCTTACATGGACAAGCGATCGAACGATGATGTCGGCATATATAATGAAACTTCGAATACAGCGGGCGGCATCAACACCCCTCCGGACCGTGAGGACAAAGCCGCAACCGATCCCGTGAGCGATATCGTGGAGGAGATTATGGACAATCTTTCCGGGGAGCATCCGACTGATTCTTCCCCCGACAAACCGGCGGACAAGCGTTGACCGGCCGAACTCCCGGCTGACTGTCTTCACGGTATTGAAAAAGCCCTCCACGACCGTTTTAAAACGGCAGGAGGGCTTTTTGGGGAATAGTCGGTATGAAGTTCAATTAAAATAGCTTTCTTTTGAATACACAGATCACTTCTTTGGAAGATCCTTGATGCTGGCTTGTGTCAAAACAGGAAATCAACTCCCAGCCTTGAGCCCCCATTTCGTTCAGGTCCTGATCAAATTCGTCAAGGTCTAATTTTCCGCCCACAAAAAATCCTTTTGTAAAAAATTTAAGCGTCTGGTATTCCCAGCGTTCCATCCTCTTTCTTCCCTTCTCTTTGTAAATCGGGCCACATCTTGACCGCCCTTCTCTAATTATAAAGGAACATGAAAGTTCAAGAAACACTTCGTGCCCGTCAAATCCGAATCCCCCTGACCCGAGAGCCGCCTACTTTCTTTCGGACAGCTGCGGGGCTGGGCCCGGTGTTATTTCTCCACCGCCAGTCTAAGTGGTAGAAGAGCAAGTACGACGGTCAGCGGCGTCATAAACAGCTTTTCCGGACCGGAGATGGAGGCCAGATTGCCGGCCGTGTTCATGAAACCGAACAGCAGCCACATCCCTATCCGGGCCGTTCGTTTGAACCTGCCGGGCAGTAAATAGCCCGTTTTTAAAGCGATTAAGGCGATAAATACGATCTGGATGACAACAGACAAATTTTCCAGAGCAACAAGCTCGGATTCCCCGTTAATGCGCCCGCCCCAAATAAAACGAGAATCCGTTCCATTTGACACCTCGTATAATTTAAAATTTCACACGCCTCTCCCGGAAAGCTTGCGTCTTCCCATACATACAGGCGTGATCCAAATAACCGTCTAATGCCATTCAAAACGTCCCCAGCAGTCGTTTTTCTTTTTCCATAAGCTTATTATAACTATTTTATAAAAAGTTGTTGACAGTGTTTTAAATTCTTGATATTATACTACTTGTCACTAAGACAACTGAAGATTTTACAAACATGACTTGATAGCTCAGCTGGGAGAGCACCATCTTGACAGGGTGGGGGTCGTCGGTTCGAGCCCGGCTCAGGTCATACTAGAAAAACCCTTACTCTGTAAGGGTTTTTCGTCGTTTAAGGGTTGGATTATTCTAATGAAAAGCACCAAAATTAGCTTATGATACGAATTTGATACGAATAGGTGTCTGATACGAAAAGCAAGGGTTATGCTCCCTTGCTTTCACTATTATCAAAAACATCAATTTTTGTTCCTTCAAACCAGATTAGTTGAGCCGTGAAAGCGCTCGGTATAGCTGCCTGTAGTTGATGCTTCTCTGGCTTCATAGGAGACGTATTTATAAATGCGGTACTTAACAAAGGCATCGACAACAGCGGCTTTTGTTTTCTTCTTGTCAAACTCAGGCAGATCAGCAAGTGTCATTTTCGTTTGCAAGCTGCATCCCCCTTTTACGTTATTTATAGTGACAGTATTGCTAAAAAGTAACGATTTTGGGCATGACAATGCCTAGCTTCGCCTCTTCACATTAATTTTGTAACACTGGTTACAATAAACCAGCCGTACAAATTAAGATTAGAAGGAGCGACAATAAAATGGGAATTTTAAGCGGTAATCCAAAAGATGAACCAATGCATTATGGTGAAATTTTTAGTGTCTGGCAGGCTTCCATGGTAGCTAAGGGAGCTGTGTCCTGCTACCAAGCATTCCTAAACCATGCTGGAGACAAAGACTTGAAAAAATTGCTGGATGCTCAAATTGATCAGGCAAAACTAGAAATTAAAGAGTGCGACAAATTGCTTACTGACAATGGAATTGCTACCACACCTCAGTTACCTGATAGACCATCGGTTAAACTCGAAGACATCCCTGTAGGAGCAAGATTTACTGATCCTGAGATTGCAGCTAAAATATCAGCAGATACTGCACTCGGGTTGGTTGCATGCAGCCAAGTAATGGGGCAATCAATCAGAGAAGATATTGGTGCATTATTTGCGAAATACCATGTCACTAAAACTGCATTAGGTTTTAAGATTCTTCAATTGAGCAAGGAAAAGGGCTGGCTTCTCCCCCCGCCTCTTCAAATTAAACGTCCTGAAGGTGTCTAGGCATAAAATAAGATATTTAGGGGAGGGATTTCCTCCCCTAGTTGATTTTAATTCTCTTCTGACAACCAGAAATCTTCTCCGATCATTTCCCATACCCAACCATTAAACTTTTCTTGTATTTTCTCGTCGCTTGTGCCATCCTTGAACTCTACTTCCTGACACACCGTGTTTCTCGGTCCGCGATACCAGTTAAAAAACGATTTTCCGCATATATAAACCCTCCCCTAGTTGATGTTTAGCTTGTTTTGTCTTCAACATGGTCAATGACTTCATCCGCGTAACGGAAGAATCTCTCTTCCCCCTCGATCAGGGTCCGATATTTATCGCTTCGGTTTGGTTTTTCCATCGTTCCGATCCCTCCCATGTATTTCTGTGTTCACTCCTTTACTGGAGCTGCTCATCGTTATTTTTTAACCAACTCGACTTAATTATCATTTATTACATTTTTATCACAATTAAGTTATTAAGTTGAATTTATTTGGAATATGCTTTATCATAACTCTTGTAACCAAATATAGTAATTATTAGGAGGTTGTAGAAGTGAAATTCAAAAAAGTCGCAATAGTTTTAGCAGCTGTATCTTCGCTAGCATTTGGAGCCCAAAGTGCATTTGCAAACACAAATATTAATGAGCAGTTCGATGTTCAGAACAATAATTATTATACCCCTGAATCTTTTCTAGCCGGAGCTCCTGCAGGAACCACTAATCCATTTGGATACACTAAGGTGGGAACACTAAGCCATAATGATGATGTTGATTGGTATTTACTAACTTTCCCTCAAAGTACCTATTATCCAGGTGCTACTGCATTGATCTCATTAGTTTCACCTTACGGTGGAAGTCAATATGGGGTTACAATAATGGATGAAAACGGTGGATATATCGAAAAAACAATAATTACGAATACCGAACAACTGTACCAATTTACGTTTAATTACAACCCAAATATCAACTACAAATTACGCGTTTTTTCAATAAGTCCAGAAGTTAGCCCTTATAGCTATCAACTTTCAGTTAATTAATGGTTTCTATGAGACGTCGTTCACAATTGGACGACGTCTTATCTTTATCACCTTTTTTCGTAATTAGAGTTATTTGGTTACTCAAGTATTCCAGTATTCATTTTGTTGCGTCGCCTTCAAGGCATTCAAGACACCAATACCCGCTTTCAACGATTACAGGGAACCACGTTTTCTTTCCGCATTTATCGCATGTCTTTTTCTCGCTCATGCTTCTCACCCTATTCATTCAGATGCTTGAAGACGCTTCAGCAGCTCTTCCCGGTATTCTTCGGAAAACTCGTAATCCCCACCGCGGCATGCGGCTTCAAACTCTTGTACCAATTCTTCGTTTTCACATTCTTCCGCCGGTCTACCTGGTCCCATCGCGTGTTCCCTCCCATGTATTTCTGTGTTTCAAATGTCCCTTGAAACCATTTCCAACAAAAACAGTATTATTAACTAAATTCAGATATTTAAAAAATGGTGGGATCTGCTTGATCTATTTCGGACTGATTGTTATTTTGACGAGTATTCTACAAATCATATTTCCGAACACGTTTGTTAAATCCCGTTTTGAAGGGGCCCAAAACCCTGAATTAGTAAGATTAGGAGGATGGATCGGTACCGGTATCGGGATTTTTCTAATACTCATTAATCTCTTCTTTGGGGTTGGGGGTTAAAGTTAATTCCCTCAGCAGTGGTCGAAGAATAAAATTGGTAAATTGAAATACTTGATAAAATGAATACCTCTTCTCCATATTTCCAATACTGACATAGTCTTATCAAACAAATGAAATGGAGAGTGTCCTAAATGCTCAATAATGAGACATTTAAAGTATCTGCTGAGTGTACAACTGAAGGAAATGATGCATCTGGTCGCAGGAGAGATTGTGATTCTTTAGAAGACGAATATAATACGCCAGACGGTTACACACTGAATGATAGAGATTTGAAGATATCTCAAAGTTATAACGGTTCTGACCCCAATATTAATCTCACCTGGGACAATTTTATTGAATTAGTACCAGGTTCAGGATATAAGGTACCGACAACAGTAAGATTAAGTGTTCATGCAAGAAGTCCTAGAGGTCATAGTGGACAACGTGGATGGAATAAGGTTACTGTTGAAGGAACAATGTTTAATTTGCAGCAAATTAAAGCAAATATCATTAATCAATTAAGAGAACCAGCAGCAAGATAAAAAACAGAAATTAAAACTGAAAGCTAGTTAAAATGTTGCGAGCAAGTGGCAGTTTAACATTTTTATTATTACCGCTGTGATGTTTAATTGTTTTTCTCTAATCTTGTACCGTAGCTGCTGGCTCAATGGCCTTGGCTACGTTTTTTTGTGTGCCCTCAGTTTGCTATGCAACGTAATCGTCGCTAGACCCAGGCTCTTAGCGATGTCATCCATTTTTTCTCCGCGATATTTCCGCTGCAGCACATCCTCGAAGTCGATTTCGTTTCCTTCAATTGCTGGAGCTTTTCCATACGCGATGAGCTTTTCGATTGGTTCGATATCGTTCGGCAATATGATTTCGTCCTGATCCTCTTTTGTGTCCTCGTTCTCCTCAGGCAAATCATCAATGCTAAGCTGATCGGCATCAACTTCGACCGTTCCGCCACCGTTTACTGTATACTCAATGCCTTCATGATCGTCATCGTCCTTTGCGAAGTCGTCAATGTCAGTCTGAGCAGAGTAAAGGTCTACAAATCCGATGCCCTGCTTTTTCAACTTGTATAGAGTCAAAATCTGCTCATCCGATAAGTCGCCGCGTACAGTAAGTTTGATAACTTGCTCATCTTTCTTGTCAGTATTGAGATCAGTAAAATTAATTTTCACAGTCGTTTTCATTAGGAATTCCCTCCTTCGGAATTTAAAATGGTATTAATAACATCGCGGCGATATTTCGGCAACAACTGCGATTAGGCTGGATTCTGTAGATGATAAGATATTTTTGCTAAAACAAAGGCATCGCGGACATTATCGCTGCTATGTTGGAAACCCCATGATTTATAAATGGGAATAATTAAGTTATCTTTGCTGTCATTACCTTTACCGCTTGCGAACTTTTTTAGCTGGCCGGGAGAGACTTCAACATACTTCAGACCACGTCTGAATAATGCAGTTCGGATTAACCAACCTATTCCGTACTGTTGACCAACAAACTTACCCTGAGATCCGTAGGAAAATCCCTCTATGCAAACCCGGTCATTCTGTCTTAGGTGCTCCATTACCTCATCCACAAGGAAAACCATACGTTTCGGGTCTTCCTTGCCATTCCCCGTCAACTCTTTGGTTCTCTGGACTTCTACTCCGTCTGAACCTAATGCTACAAAGCCGGTCATAGTGCTTGGATCAATTCCCACGTATCGCATGGCCGCGCCTCTCCCGGATCGTTCTGCTATAAATGGATTTATAAAGAGGCCGTCCGATACCATTGCTTGTGTTTTTAAAATTAACCCTGTAATATTCCTCTGCTTCTGCTTGCATCTTCTTCTGGCAAGGCTCGCGTACAGGAGCTTGTGCGAATCTCAGACGCCCTAGCCTCATGCAGCCAGGAATCGAACATTTCATAGCGTTTCTCTCCTTTCAACTTATTGTTTAACGGCATTATCAGTAACCATCAATTACACTCCGACACTTTTAGTAGCATTAAGATCAAAAAAATATTCACTTACTCAAACGATAGACTCGTGCCTCTTCATACCAATCGTCATACTTGGCAAGTAACGGCGCTTTTTCATCCTCATTCATGAGAGGGTCTTCAAGCTCCTTCGCTTTGTTCACAAGCCATGCACAGGTTTTTTCGTATTGCTCGTCATTTTCGATTTTTTTTGCCACCTAGCACACCATCCCCGGATGCTCGCTCCAGTTCCTTATACCGCTGATACCACCATTCGAATTTATAGCGGAATCGGTTTTCCCCAACGTTCCGACCTTTTGCGAAATAGGAACGTACCACCTTGCAGTTATCTTCGAGGTCGCCGCGCTTGTGCCAAAGGAATTCAACCACGTCCGCGTCTTGCTGCCCGATTCCTTTAGGTCGGATAGCTTTGGTTCCTCGCCGTTGTCGCTCTCCCGAGTCATCTGCGAAAGCATTGCAAAACAGAAATTGTACTGCCGAGCCAGCGTCTTAGCTAAGATAAGAAAATGAACGTCAAACGACGGACCTGGGAAATGTACGCCAGCATTATAAATAACCATGTTGTCCCTTATCTCGGGGAACATGAATTATCTAAAATTACGCCGCGGCATATTCAAAACTTGTACAACCACCTTCATGAAACTGGTCGTTTGTCTGATGAAAATATACAGAAATGTCATACACTTATTAATGAAGCTTTTAAAAAAGCAGTGTCATGGGAATTGCTCGCTAAGAACCCTGTCGCTCTCGTAGACCGTCCGAAAGCACGTAAGAAGGAAATGGACGTCTGGTCCTTAGAGGAGGCACAGACGTTTCTAAAAACCGCCCAAGATGATACCTACTATATAGTCTTCTTGCTCGCATTAACAACTGGCATAAGGAAGGGCGAAATACTGGGGTTAAGGTGGAAGGATGTTGATTTTGATCGAAGGGTATTGTCTGTGACACAAATACTTAATCATGATGGTAAAGAGTTCGAAACTGGAGCTAAAACGATTTCTGGGGTTCGTCCGATAAAAGTAGATCGGGAAACAATGGAGTTTTTGAAAAAGCATCAGCGCCGCACTAAAGAAGTGAAATTTCAGAATCAGCTTGTATATAAAGATCATGGCCTCGTAGTATCAAGCTCTCTAGGGACACCGGTATCTCAAAGGAATATTACGCGATCATTTGATCGTCTTATTAAGCTAGCAGGCGTAAGGAAAATTCGATTCCATGACTTGCGTCATACGCATGTGACCTTCCTCATTAAAAACAGGGAAACTCCACAAGTTATTGCTGAACGACTCGGTTGGTCAGATACACGTATGATTGATAATTATGCCCACATCAGACCTGACATCCAAGAGGATACAGCAGACATGTTCGGACAGACTTTTTACAAAAGAAGTTGATACGAATATTGATACGAAAATGGGTATTGAAACTTACTTTTACTTACCGAACGAAAATCCGCAAAACCTCAAAAACCCTTGATATATAAGGAGTTTTATAGAAAGACACCTAAACATACTTATCGCCCCTCTATCTTGACAGGTGTGGGGGTCGTCGGTTCGAGCCCGGCTCAGGTCATACTAGAAAAACCCTTACTCTGTAAGGGTTTTTCGCTGTTTACGGGGTGTTTACTTTTAGGCATTCCATGCCCCAAAATGCTGAATTGGGATACTTTTGGGATACTTTGACCCATTTTTGAATCGTTCAACAGCCTCTTATCCTTCGAACCACCGCCTGAAAACGCACTCTGATATTTTAATCTTTCTTCCCATCCTAACCATATGGAACGGTGGAGGCGACTGATTCAAAAATTCATATGTTTGCTTCTCTCCAATTTCAAGAATCTCTTTCACATCCTTTGGTTTAACCACCTTTGAATCGATCAGGTATAGGACAATTTTATAAAAGGCTCTACCTCTAATGAAACTATAACGCGTCTCACTCATCGGCGGGTTCAGTTGCTCGTTGTAAACATTATAGTCCCGTAATATAGTCGCTATCTGTACCCATATACCGGCACTCAATCAGGCGTTGCTCCAGCCGCGGCAACCGTTTAACTGCTTACTCGATACGATTGCAGTAGTCCTTTTCTCATGTTGACCATATCCGTATTGTACACGGCAATGCTGGCCGTCTGGTCGCTTGTCTGATTAGTTGGGCTATGAAAACGCTCGGTATGAGGAGTTGATAGTCTTGAGACGTAAACTTGAAATATTTAGCTATACATACTAAATTCTGTTTTATATAATAAAATCGGAGGTGATAATCATGTATAGTAATATGACTAATAATTTTTTGATCTATGACCGCCAGCATCGTCGTGCTGACGATGATCCAGATATTTATAATCGGTACAAAAGCTTTTTAATATTTATTGGTTTCGATGCTGCTGGGGCAGATCTAGAGGTCGCCTATTTTATGAATGCCGTCTTTGATACGTTGGACTGAGGAAAACTCAGTCTGTCATCCCAAGTTCGTCAATATTCATTGAAGGTCTTATACACTCAACAATAAAACTTTATACTATAAGAAGCCCCTACTGTTTGTCTCGCAGTAGGGGCTATTCCTGTTAATTCATCATGTTAATGTTACATTTGACTTGTTCGTTCTCTTAGTTTTCCTAAGACTAAAGAAATAAAGATGGCCACGACCCCAAGTGCAAACGAAACAAATGTAGATACTCAGGCACCGCTGCACCCAATCCCTGAATTAAAAAAGGTCCCTCCCGGGACCTGTGAACTTTCGGTTTACTCTGTCGGCACCACTCTGCTTTTTAAAAATTGCAGCGTGTGTTCAATAGCCTGCTCCAGCTCCGCGGAAGTACCCGCAAACGGATGGACCGTATTGAACGTATGGTTAGCACCTGGAATTTGGATCCACTGGACTTTCGGCTGGTTCTCAACGAGCTTTTCCGAGCCTGCCCTCAAGTTGGCGTGATCTTCCTCGCCCTGTATGAGCACAACCGGAAACGCCGCCCCCCGCATCCGTTCCAGGATGTTGAAATCTTCCTTGCGGGCCTCCAGATCGTCCAGGATGACCTTATCGAGCGGCATCTGCTGCTTGGTCCTCGCATTAGCGATATAGGCGCGTCCTTCGCTGCGCATCTGCTCTTTGCAGGCTTCGTCGAAAATGTCCACCTGCGTAACTCCGTTCCAGCTGACGACTCCCGCAATTTCCGTGGGATGGTCCAACGCGTAGATCAGGCTTACGCCCGCTCCTCGGCTGTGACCGAGCAAAAAGACCGGAAGTTTATTGACCGGGTTGGCGGAGCCCCTATGCTGATGCTCCTCGTTCGAAAAATTAATCCCCCTGCTGTGATGAGGATAAAAAACAACGGGCTTCAAGCGATCCGATTTCAGCAGCTTGTTTTTAAAGTCCCACTCGTCCGTCAGCACAGAGATCAAGATCGACAAGTCGTCCAATTCGCAGCTGTACGTATTTTTCGCAAATTTCTCCAGTTCGCTGAATGACTGCCCGTCTTCTCCCACTCCGTTATGTGTAAAATCAAAAGTAATGACATCCACATCCTGGGCCAGTTTCGCAGCCGCGTAAGGGAACATTCCCCAGTTCTTAAATCCCTTAAAACCGTGCGAGACAATGAGAATGCCCCTTGCTATAGAAGACGCCGGATAAAAATCTCCGCGAATGACATTGCTTTGATCCATTACGATCTCAAACGGTATCGCCATGGTAACGCCTCCCCGCTTATTTGTTTTACTATACCCTTACCCGTTTTACAGGCATTTCTTAACAGGAAAAAATAAACTGCAAAAAACTCCCTTGTCTCATTCTGCGGTGTGCATAAGTGAAAGAAGGGAGTTTTCTGTTTATTACCTCATTGTTGCCTAGATGCCGAAGACCGGACTCGAACCGGTACGATAGTCACCTACCGCAGGATTTTAAGTCCTGTGCGTCTGCCAATTCCGCCACTCCGGCTTATAATGGGCCCTGAGGGACTCGAACCCCCGACCAATCGGTTATGAGCCGACCGCTCTAACCAACTGAGCTAAGGGCCCGAATATGTTATGTATGGCTAAAAACAGGCAAAAAAAATTTGATTAATTGCGGGGGCAGGATTTGAACCTGCGGCCTTCGGGTTATGAGCCCGACGAGCTACCGGGCTGCTCCACCCCGCGTCAGTAACTAGCAATGTCGTATAGCGACAAAAATAAATATACAATACAAAGTACGGTTAAGTCAACACTTTTTTTAATAAACCGAGTAACGGACACCGAAACGTCCTTTTTTCGATTTGAAAACTTCAACTTCGGACGGGCATTCGTAGCCGTAAATCCACCAGTCCTCCTCCATCCGCTTGGCAAGGACACCTGCCTGAAACTTACTGTCGTACAGCTTTACCCAATATACCCACTGCATGTCCTCACTCCGTTGATGATGTTATTGGCCTAGAAATAGCATATCCAAAAAGACATTCACTTATTTGTAGGCCAACACGGTCAGCGGAATTTTTCATAAAAAAGCATCGAGGTGCGCAATTTACACCTATTCGTTATCTTCATCGGGTGCTTCCCGTTCTAGTTCATCCCTGCTTCTATGGGCGATTCTTCCCGATGCGGCCGAGGCTATGGCGGCTACAAGATCGTCCAGGAAGGTATGCACGGCGCCGCCGGTCTTCGTATCCAGCCGTTTGATCAATCCGGTCTTTTCCTTGTCCAGATAACCGAATGTCGTGATGGCAATGCTGCCGTAGCCGAAAACGGAACCGATCGCAAGCGTTTCGTCGCATCCGAATAAACTCTCATCCGTGTCCAGAATGGTTTGGAGCGGTTCTGTAAGCTTTTTCTGCTCGGCCAGCATATCCAGCTCGGTTCCCACCAGAATCGCGTGCTGAAGCTCTCTTTTGCCCAATACGGCCTGAATGGACTGCATACACGTATCCATCGATAAACCGGGATGATAGGGCGCCTGCATGGCGTATACGATCTCTGCGATGTCTTCCAGACTCGCTCCCCGGTCTGCCAGCCTTTGCATAACGACCTTTTTAATTTCCCGGCTGTGAACTTGTCGTTTCACGGTCTTCTCCCCTTAAACTTCCACGATATGTTCAGTATATGAATTCACACATTTTCGGGTATGGGCGTATGCGGACAATGAATCGTCTTAAAATGAAATTGTGAGCGGGATACAAACACGGTATAATAAGAACTAGTCGACCATAATTTAGGGAGGGATTCCATATGATGTACGGCATCGCCATTCTTCCATCCGCAGAGATTAAGGAATTTGCCAACAGTTATAGAAAAAGGTTCGATCCTTATTATAGGGTGATTTCGCCCCACATTACGGTTCGTGAAAAAGAAGAATGGACCGAAGAACAGCTTCAGGCTGCCATCAGTCATTTGGAAGATCTGAGCCGCACCGTGTCTCCATTCCAGCTTACGTTCAACCGGTTTAGTTCTTATTTTCCGGTTAACAACGTTATTTACCTGGCACTGGAACAAGTGGAACCGGTCATCGATCTTCACGACAAGCTTTGTACGGGTCCTCTCGTGGATACGGAAAAAGCTTACAACTATCATCCCCATCTGACCATCGGACAGAAATTGGGAGCCGATGAGCTGCACGACGTACTGGCCAGTGTAAAAAACACGCCGGTGGATTTTTCCTTCAATGTAGACAGTATTCAACTGCTCGGAAAACAGGAAAACGGCGAATGGTCCGTTATCCGCTCATTCCCGCTTCAAGGGTAATGAACGCTTCAATAAAAAAAGGCCTTCCGGATTAACCGGAAAGGCCTTTTTTAGGTGATGTGCGGCGGAAAGAGCCGCCATAACTCGCACGGCTCCGTCTGAAGCAGTTGCCGAGTTTCCGACTACTGTTTAAACGTAGTCAGAAGACGCTTCGCCGTCTCGCCTTTATCATTGACGAAGGATTCGTAGACTTTGACGGTAACAGGGAAATCCAATTGCATGGAATCCGCATTAAAATTAATGACATTGGCGCCTTTTTGCAGTTTATTTTCCCCTACGAACGGGCTTTTGACCGAATTGATAAGAGTACCACCGTTATCATACATATCAAATTGCAGTTGGGAGAACGTACGGTCAAGAAGGACGTCTTTCTCCTGTTCAATATCCAATAAAAGTTTTAATCGGTAATTGTAGTTCTGCTGTTGATTAAACATTGCTGAAATTTCCCAATTATTCACTTTCACCGTCAAAGGATACAGTTTCAGTTCATCCTTCGATTCCGGTTGCGGCTGTAGTTTGACGCTGTAGGCCGTCAGAAGGGATTTATACGATGCACCGGCTTCTGCAGCACTAGCCTGCGCCTCTTGCGCTTTCGTGTCTTGCGACTTGGCCCCGGAAGCTTGTGCGCCTGCCGCCGCGGATGCTCCGTGAGTTTCATACAAGGCAAGCTTCAGTCCTTCTCCCGTCTCGGAAGCCGGAAGAATGTACGAGTAAGTTACGACATAGGAGGCGTTCGGAAGCACGCGCAGAGTCGTTGTTCCTTGTCTGTTGCCGTTATACGTATAACCGTCGCTGCTGACGAGGTCAGTTGCAAACGCAGGGACGTTAAGCGGACCGCCGGATTTGTTCGTCAGCTTAAATTTCGCGATAGCGGTATTAAAAGCGTCGTCCTCATTTTGCTGCATGTGGAGTTCCACGAGGGAAACATCCATATTCGGGTGAACCAGCTCATTGAGCGGATCCATCTTCATGGCGTCACCGAAAGCATAAGCTCCATGAACCGGCAGGGCATCGGCCTGCTTGGCCGGCAGCATGATATGAACGCGGCCTACGCTGTACATGACCGGCTTCTCCTGCGCGTCAATGTATTTCTCCGCGGTGACCACATTTAAAGATTGCAGCTCTGTGTTCAGTTCCGTAGGTATAACAAAGTGAATGTACTTCTTTTCGCCCGGTTCCAGAGTTAGCGTGGCGTCGGATGGGTTGCTGTCGTAAGTCTGGAGGCCGCTTTTGCCTTCCAGAGCAATGTTCGGAAGGGCTTGGCGCTTGGTCGACGGGTTCGTTACGAGCACCTGAACGACCGAGTTCGTTTTCGTTCCGACCGTATCGCGGCTGATACTCGTTGTTTTGAATTCGAGTGGCGTTTGCAAAGAAGGAATGGTGAAAGCTTCTCCCCATTTCTTCACGGAAGCAGAAGGAATTTCAGACGTTTCCGTTCCGTTCCACACAAGATCGCTCACAGGCACGCTGAGCTGGAGCGTTTCTTTTTTCGGATACACGTAAACATCGATGTCTACCCAGCGAAGCTCGCTCAGTTCTACGCCTTCACCGCTGTCAACCGTCGCCAGGTAGCTAAGCTCAACCTGGGATTTGGGCTGAATGGAGCGCGGGCTTCCCAGACTTGCCTGCAAGCGGAGTTCCACGCCGTCTTTCGTTTTCATGCGCACTTCGTACTCGGGTACGCGTACAACTTTCGAACTGGTGTTTTTCATGCGGACAACGGCACCCAGACGGGTTCCGTCCGCTGTTTTTTCGTTTAAGACACTTTTCATTTCGACTTGCAGATCGTTCGTTAATTTATAAGCGGTCGGCGCTGAAGCCGATGCTTGTGCGGGTGCTGGCTTCCCCGGTTCTGCCGCAAGTGCCGGAACGGCGCTTGCGAGCAGAGCGGCAGACAGAAAGACGGACGATACGGTAGTTTTCCATTGGCTCTTCACGGTATTCTCCTCCATGTGTTCCTTTGTTAGTTAGCTGCGGCTGCTGTCGTGACTTTTTCTTTATCTTTCAGCTGATGCTGACCGGAAATGACGATCTGCTCGTTTTCGCTTACGCCGGAAATCACTTCCTGCATCGTTTCCTTCAAACGGCCGAGCTGGATTTTGCGTTTCTCTACGGTATCCCCGTTCAGAACGAAGACAAATGAGTCGCTGCCTTCTCTCACGATACTAAGCGTCGGGATAGCCGCCACTGTCTGCTCCGCCTCATCGGTCAGCTGAATCTGAACTTTCTGTCCGGGCTTCAGCTTTTGGTCGGCGTTTGAAACTTCCAGCTCCAGCGTGTAAGCTTTCGTCTGTGAATCCAGCACATCGGAAATATACTTAATCGGCGCTTTCGTTAGTTCCGTCGTGCCCGGCAAATAGAAATTCAGCTCTTTCTTGTCGCGCACCAGATTAACGGCTTCTTCCGTCAAATCGGCCTTGATCAGGATCGGATTCAGCTGCTGGATGACTCCGGCTTTAAATCCCTGCCCGACCGTCATCCCCGCCTCAACCGGGAAGTCCGTAAGCACTCCGCTTACAGGTGCTTTCACTTCCGTATTTCCCAGATCGCGTTCCGCTTTCTTGACAGACAGGCCGGACGTTTCGATCGCTACTTGAGCAGCGGCGAGCGAATCCGTATTGTCCAGCGTTTTGCGCTTCTGCTTCAGGGTACTGAGATCAAGCTTGAGGCTGTTGAGCTTTGTTTCCTCCTGCTCCAGCTGGATCTTCGTTACAGTGCCCTCATCGTAATCGTTACGTATCTTATTAAAATTCTTCTCGGCATCCCGGATTCCCTGCTCCGCTTTTACGATGTTGTTATCGAGGTCCGTCTTCGCGTTGGCCAGCTCTTCCTTAGCCTGCTTCAACTGGGCCTGGGCGCTCTTGATGCCGAGCTGTCCCTGTTCCTTCTGCAGCTGCAGATCGGATGGGTCAATGCGGAACAGAAGCTCTCCCTTTTTGACCATGTCGCCTCTCTTTTTGTAGACCTGCTGAACGTCTCCGCCTGTTTTCGAAATAACTTCCAATTGAACGGAAGAGATGACATTGGCAACCTGCTCAAGCGGGTCCGATATTTTCTCTTTCGTCACCTTGACGGTTTTTACGGTCTTAATCTGAGATTCCTGGCCCTGTGTGGTGTCCTGCGGACCAGCCAGCGGTTTGTTCGAACAGCCGACGGCCAAGGCCGTAGTAAGGGCGACAATGCCTACCAGTTTCGTGCTCTGCTTTACGATCGTAGCTAAAGGACGTTTCATCAGTTTGTACTCTCCTCTTCTCTTTGCTTGACTCAGGATTTTGCCGCAGGGACCGTATCCACCTTATTTTTCTTTGGTTTACGGTGGAACGCGTTCGAACTTCTGCGTTTAAAGGATTCAATCATTTCATAAATGATAGGTACGACAACTAGCGTAAGTACTGTAGAAGTGACAAGTCCGCCGATAACGACGACCGCCAATCCTTTGGAAATAATGGTCCCCTTGGACATACCGAGCGCAAGCGGCATAAGCGCAAACACAGTCGCTCCAGCGGTCATAATGATAGGACGAAGACGAGTCAACCCTGCACTAATAAGGGATTCCCTGACTTCGATTCCCTGATCGCGCAGCTGCTGTACCCGGTCGATCAGAACGATCGCGTTCGTCACGACGATTCCGATCAGCATCAGGAATCCGATGAGAGAAGTAATATTAAGCGATTCTCCCGTAACCAGGAGACCGAACAATCCTCCGATGACCGCCAGCGGCAGCGAGAACAGAATGGCAAAAGGAGCGCTGGCGTTCCCGAATGCGAGAACCATGACCAGATAGACGATAAAGATGGACGCGCCCATGGCAGCGAACATTTCCGAGAACCCGGAAGAGATATCGTCGGATACCCCTTTAACCTCACGGCTTACGCCGGAAGGAAGCTCCAGTGCATTCAATGCTGCAGCCACCTTGCCGCTGACTCCGCCTTTATCCGCACTTTTGATCTTGGCCGTTACTTTCAGCGTTTGGGTCTGATTTTCACGGGTGATGGCTGTAGGAGCCTCAATCTGCGTGATCTTGGCGATTTCATTCAGTTGAACGGTCTGCCCCGTCGGTGTTTTCAGCAGGAACGTGCCGATTTTATTCACCGAATTTTTATACTGGGGATCAAGCTCCACCTTGGTCTCATAAGTAACGTTATCAAACTTCAAGTCGCCGAGTTTGCTGACTCCGATCCAAGAGTTAACCATTTCAAGCACCTGGGCGGAGCTCAGTCCGTACAAACGCGCTTTGTTCTGGTCGACCGTGACTTCGACTTCCGTCTTGGAATCGCTGAGGCTGTCCTTGACTTCGTACAGATCGGGGAATTCTTTCATTTTCTCTTTAACCTGGGCGGCCGCCTGCTTCAGATACATCATGTCGTCGCCTTTCAGGGAGTAAGAGAAATCCGTGCCGCTTCCGCCGGCGCTCGCAGCAATCAGTGAACCGTCGACCTCGGAGCCTTTGGGAAGTTCATATAAGATTTTCTCTTTGTAAGCATTGAAGACCTGCTGGGCGTTGCTGTTTTCGTTCGCTTCGGTAAACATCATCGTCCGGTACGGCGTTACATCGCTGCTGAATGCGTAGCCCACCATTGACTCGTTGTATGTAAACTGCGGATTGCCCGAAGCGTCTTTCGCTTCCCTCATCATCTGCTCGAGCTGCTTGGACTTTTCATCCATCGTCTCGATCGATGTGTCGTTCGGCATCTTAATCTGGAAAATCATCTGCCGGGCCGACTGATCCTCCGGCATGAACGATACGGCAAGCTGCGGTACGATCAACACCAGCGAGGCAATGAAGAGAACTCCGGAGAACAACAGTGTCTTAATCCGGTTGTTCAGGGACCACTCCAATACTCTTTTGTAACCAAGCGCAAATTTGCCGACATGATTCTCGTCGTGGTTGCCGAGTTTTTTGCTTTTCAGCACCAGTAGCTTCGCAAGCATCGGAATGACGGTTAGCGCTACGAGAAGCGAGGATAGAAGTGCAACGACCAGCGTAAGGGCGAATGGACGGAACACTTCGCCGATAACTCCGCTTACGAATGCAATCGGACCGAATACGCCGACGGTTGTAATCGTCGAAGAGGTAATCGCCGAGGCTACTTGAGCGGTCGCCAGCTTGATGACGGATTCTCCGCGTTCCTGGGCTTTCTGTAGCTGGCTGTAAATATTTTCGATGACCACGATACTATCATCCACGACGCGTCCGACCGCAATAGCCATACCGCCGAGTGTCATGATATTGAGTGAAATATTAAGCGGCACCATCATCAAGAGCGTAATTAGAATGGATAATGGAATCGAGACCAAAACGATGAGGGTCATCCGAATATTTCTGAGGAAGAGCAAAATCATAACCGAGGCGAGAAGGGCGCCCATGCCGCCTTCCTGCACCATGCCGTGGATCGACTTTTTAATTTCCACCGCCGAATTATAAACGGATTTGAATTTCACGCCCGGCAGGGTTTTCTCCCAGTTTGCCATCAAAGCGTCGGCTTCGTCCGCGAAGTTTACTGCGTTGGCCGATTTCGTTTTGTACAGCTGCACGCCGATGGCCGGTTTGCCGTCCAGACGGGTGATAAACTGGGATTCGCTGATGGCTTCGATTTTGCCGAGATCCTTAAGCTGGAGCACGCTGCCTTTCGGTGTTGTCAGCGTCAGGTTGTCAAGGCTGTAAATCGTGTCGATCTGGCCCGTCACCCGCACCATCTGGGTCGTACCGTTGAATTCAACGGTTCCTGCAGGACTCGCGGACAATGCGGCCCGGATGCTGTTTGAGACATCCGTCGGCGTCAATCCATAGCTGTTGATCGTGTTTTCATTGAGCTTAATGGAAAGAGTCGCTTCCTGGTTGCCGACGGAGTCGACATGGTCAATGCCTTTGATCGTGTTAAAGCCCGGCAGAATCGTGTCTTTGTAAATTTTATCAAGCTCCGCCTGGTTCATCCCGTCGTTGCCGTATACCCCCAAGTAATAAACCGGCTGGGATGAGAATCCTTCCGTCAGCACCTTAGGCTTCTCAGCCTGCTGAGGCAGCTTGACGTTCGAAACCAGCGCCTCAAGATCCTGCTTGGCATTCTTAGGCTTGATGTCCTGGTCGAGTTCGATCGTAATTTGCGAATAATTATCGCTCGACGTAGACGATAAATTTTTGATGCCGTCAAAACCGGCGACCGCTTTTTCCAGCGGCTTTGTAACCTGGTCAAGCACATCTTTCGGCGGTGCCGTGTACTGGGTGGAAATGACCACGATCGGAAACGAAATATCCGGCATGCTTTCCACCTTCAGTTTAGTCGTGGCGAAAATGCCGCCTGCAAATATCAGCAGCATAATAATAAAAAGCGCCGCCACGTTTTTCATTGAAAAACTAGTCATTTTGTTCATCCACTCTACTCCTCCGCACCGATTGAACAATCTCTCTTGAAATTGGCAGCTGTACCCATTCTTTTCCCATCATAAACGGTAAAGGTTAAAAAAATATAAACTGGCTTTATTTTTTTTCAATGACTTTTTTCTCTACACTTTTTTCCCTTCACGCTGCCTCCTATCGTTTTGACGACAAAAAAGAGGTGTCCACTTCAACAATTACGGATAAATGTGAAAAAAGTTCCATCCGGAGATGGAACTTTTGCTGTAAAACCCACTATTATCGATATAATTAGTCCGAATAAGTAAACCAGGCGATACTTTGCTTGGCCAGCAGCTTGCGCTGTCCCTGGAATTCATGATAGACGCTGAGATGGTACTTATCGAGAAAACGCTGCTTAAAGATCAGGTCCGCGTCCTGGAGCTGAATGGTGAAATTCTCCTTCTTGCCGATCCTCAGCTCATTGTCGGTTACCTGTTCGGCCGATTTGCCGTCGTGCGGCTCCCAATTTTTCAGCTCATACGCTTTCTCGAACGATTTATTGCCTTTATAGTCTTCAAATACGAGAACGAGCTTATGCCCTTCCGGCGCCGTTTCGGTCAAAAGCTGCTTGCGGATATCATAATCGAATTTCAGCGTCAGCACATCGTTGTTGATTGACGTATTGATCCGGCTCATGGAAACCGTGTACGGGAACAGCGTGATGTCTTTCAGCTTGTCTTTGACATCCTTCTTCTCTTTGGGCAGCGCGAACGTTACGGGCCTTACGTAAGCATCGGTTTTTACGGTCTGCTGACCTTCTCCCTGCTTGACTTCCCCGGTTTCCAGCGTTACGGAATCACCGATAAGCAGACGGACATTCTCCATATCCGTGCCTTTCGGCAGTGCGGCCCACACGTTCAGTCTCGCTTTGCCTCCGGGCGCTACCGTTTTCTTGATATCCGATACGGAAGCCGGGAATACGGTGCCATCCTTCATCTGAAAATGAGCGACTAAACCGGTGACCGGCGCAAACCGTTTCTCCGCATTTTCGATTTCCAGCTCGGCCGAAACGATGCTCCCGCTCAAGCCCTCATAGGAATTGATTTCGGCAACCGTATACTGCGCTTTGCGGCCGATTTCTTCGCGGGCGTACTTCGCGCCTAGTCCCACAAAAGGCAGTTGCTGCAGATCGGGTTTCGCGGTCAGCTCCAGCAGATCGTTCACCTGCGTGTCGCTTTCTTTTTCCTGGATGACCAGCTTGACTTCCTTAAACGCATACGTATAAGGGATTTTACCGAGCGCCTCGACAGAAAGAGAGGAGCCCGGATCGATGCCGATCACTTTGCCCGTACGGACCAGCTTAGCCTCCACTTTCACGGCATTATCCAGCAGGAAGTAAGCCGTCATATCCGGAATCGGAAGCGACTGTTCCCCTTTGTTCGATAACGTGACGTTGGCGGTCAAAATATCCTGATCTTCCCACGGAAGACGGTAGATGCCTCCCAGCTTGGCCGTGTAGAGTCCCGACTTGTTCATAAACTGCGTTTCCTTGCCGGCCTCGCCGCCGGCAGGTTTACTGACGGCCGGAAGCTGGTAAGCGGCCAGCAGCGTGTTGAACTTCAGATCCGGATGAATCCGGGTGATGACAAGCTCCCAGCCCTTCTCTCCGGCTTTAAGCGGAATAGCCCCCGACAACTGAACGGTTTTCGTCTCCTTCGGGCTGATTTTCAAATCCTTGGCGTTCTTCGCATCCAGCGGAAACAAAAGTCCTTCGGGCGTTCGAACCGAAAACTTGACATCCGGAAGGGTAACCGCCGCCGCCCCGATATTTTCAAGCTGCAGGCTTATCGCAGGCAAATAATATTTCTCGTTCTTTCCGTTTGTAAACTTCTCGGTGGAGGCGCGCAGTTCGCTGCTTCCCACTTGGAAATCGGCATTTTGTCCCGTCGGCGTCACTCCCGTGTAAGAAGCCGGCACGGATACTTGTCCGAGAATGCGTTCGGAGTTTGGCTGGCTGAAATCCCATTTGATAAACTGCACCTGAAGATCCTGAAGCTTCTCGCCGCTGCCGACTTTGGCGTAGTAAGATACCTGGCCCGAAGAGTTGCCTCCGATCTTCTTCACTTCTTTGTCCAGGGGCATCAATCGAACCGTATATGTATGGCCTGTTTTGCTTTTGAGCCGGACCCAGTAGTCCACGAGCGATAAATCGGCAGCGCTTTTATTATGGACGCCGACCGTGAACGTGACGATATTGCCGTCCTGATCCGGCAGCAGCTGGATATTTTGAAGCTCGAACGAACCGGAAGCCCCTGCCGCCACCGAGCCCAGTGCCGGTTGTCCGGAAGCTGCCGCAGCGGGGGTCGCCGCAAGCGCTCCTCCTGTGCTTAAAGTTAAAATCAGCGCCAGTGCGGTCGCACGTGCTGCCATTTTGTTGCGCATAGTTTCCACCTCAACCCATGATTTAAATACAGCCGAAAAGCCTGTTGCCAAAACGCGGATGAAAAGATTTCCATCCTGTTTCCACTTAGTAAGACGATTGAATCTCCAGGAAGTTTCTTTTTAGGCCAAAAAATTATTTTTCCTGCCTCAGTTCCGGCGGTTGCTTTCGTTATTGAAAGAGTTTGCAGGATTTTAAATGAAAATGGGGAAGTTATGAAGATAAGCTTTTTTAACCCATTGTCAAAAAAGGAGTCCTGTCACCATGAAAGCCAAAACCGAATCTTATGCGTCCCGGCATAGAGAACGCCATCTTGAAGAATTGAAAGAGCTGCTCCGAATTCCGAGCATCAGCACATTGTCCGAGCACAAGAAAGACGTTCACCGCTGCGCGGAATGGCTGTCCGGTGCCTTGACCCATGCCGGTCTGGAAAATGTGGAGATCATGCCGACGGCAGGACTTCCCATTGTGTACGGGGACTGGCTTCATGCGCCCGGCAAACCGACCGTCCTCGTCTACGGCCATTACGACGTCCAGCCTGCCGATCCCTTGAACGAATGGCATTCGGAACCGTTCGAACCTGTCATCCGGGACGGCAAAATTTATGCGCGTGGAGCGACGGACGATAAAGCTCAGTTATGGATTCACGTCAAAGCGGCGGAAACGTTCCTTCAAGCGGTCGGAAGCCTTCCGTTGAACATCAAATTTATTCTCGAAGGCGAGGAAGAAATTACGAGCCCTTCCCTCGCCCCGTTCGTAAAAGAGCATGCGGAGAAGCTAAAAGCGGACGCTATCGTTATCTCCGATACGCCCATGCTGGAGAAAGGCAAACCCGCGCTGCTTTACGGGCTTCGCGGAGTCGCCGGAGTCGAGATTGAAATGCTCGCGGCCAGAAACGATCTCCACTCCGGCTTGTACGGCGGCGGCGTGCCGAATGCCGTTCATGCGCTCGCAGGCCTGCTGGATTCCTTTCACGACGAAGAAGGCCGTGTCTCGATAGAGGGCTTTTACGACCGTGTCATCCATCTGACGGAACAGGAACGCGGCGAACTGGCCCGCGTCTCGCAGGATGAAGGGAAGATCCGGGAGGACCTCGGTCTCTCCGAGCTCTTCGGCGAGAAAGGGTATACGTTCACGGAACGTACGACGGCGCGGCCGACTTTGGAGGTAACGGGAATAAGCGGCGGTTTTGCCGGTGAAGGCATTAAACCGATCGTTCCGGCGCGCGCATCCGCCAAAATTGCCTGCCGTCTCGTTGCGGATCAGCGCCCGGATGAAATTTTCGAGCTGATCGAGCGTCATGTAGCGGCCCACACACCGGCCGGTTTGAAGGCTTCGGTCAAAAGAGTGCTGCAGGGCAACCCTTTCCTGACGCCTGCGGACCATCCGGTTATGGTGGCTGCCTCGGCAGCGCTGGAAGAGGCCTACGGAGAGAAAACGGCGCTCACCCGGGGCGGCGGCTCTATCCCGATCGTGGACGTTTTCGAACGCCTGCTTCAGGCTCCGGTCGTCATGATGGGCTTCGGGCTTCCGGACGAGAATCTCCACGCTCCCAACGAGCATTTCGATTTGGACAACTTCGACAAAGGCTTGCAGGCCGTTTGCGGCTTCTGGGAAAAATTAGCCAATCAATAAAAAATGCGGCCTAACTCCGTTAACCATGATAAAATTAAGTCATCGCACTCGAAAACGGAGGAACAGGTATGCAGCAGGATACTTACAAGCTCAGAGACGCTGTACCGGCGGATCTCCCCGCCATCGTACACATTTACAATTCAACCATTCCGGGAAGAATGGTTACGGCCGACCTTCAACCGGTGACCGTCCAGAGCCGGGAAAACTGGTTTGCCGAGCACAATCCGGAAACCCGCCCGATTTGGGTGCTTGAAAAGGACGGCAAGATCTGGGGCTGGCTGAGCTTCCAGTCTTTCTACGGCCGTCCTGCCTATAACGGCACCGCCGAGGTAAGCATTTACCTTGATGAGGAGTGCCGCGGCCTCGGTCTGGGACGTTATCTTCTGGAGAAAGCCATCGCCGCCTGTCCGGAGCTCGGCATTAAAACCGTACTCGGCTTTATTTTCGGTCACAATGCGCACAGCCTTGCTCTCTTCGACCGTTACGGCTTTGCCAAATGGGCCGAGCTTCCGCGGATCGCGGAGCTGGACGGAATCGAGCGGGATCTGATCATTATGGGCAAACGCGTAGGCTGAGGCCGGCAGTAGAAACCAGCGGGTACCCGGCGCGGTTCGGTATCGTATGACGCAGGTAAACCGCTCCCCCGGATGGGACTTACCGGTGGAGCAGGCCGCAACCGTGCACAAGGATGCGGCCCAAAACAAATAGACCTCCATCCGCCATATTCCGGCGTTGGAGGTCTATTTGTTTTGGATCAGGTTCACACCGCGAACAGTTCCCCATGCGCCGTATCGTCGCATGACGGTGGTCACCGCGGACAGTTCCTTTTGCTTCAGGAAGCTCCTCTCCCAGATCCCCGTCAGCGCCGCGGCGTATGCGGGCCTTATTCCGGCTTTATGCCGGCAGATGCTCACGGGACCTCGGTTTATCCCTGTCCGCGGTCCCGACTTGCCCGCTGCCTGCCTTACCGCTTCACACGCCGTAGGAAGTCGGGTCTTCGCGCCAGGAGCGGAGCAGCTCGAGATCTGCCTGAGCGATGGCCCCTTGTTCCACGGCTACTTCAAGCAGCTTGGAATAGTTCGTCAGCGTATCCAGCGGAATGCCGGCTTCGGCAAACGCCTGAATGCCTTTGTCCAGCTGATAGGAGAAAATAGCCAGTACACCCAGCGCCTGACCCCCGGCTTCATTGACGGCCAGAGCCGCTTTGAGGGAGCTTCCGCCTGTCGAAATCAGGTCTTCGATCACGATGACCTTCTGCTCTGCCGCCAGAGCGCCTTCGATCTGGTTTTGCTTGCCGTGGCCCTTGGCCTTGTCCCTTACGTAAATCATCGGAAGCCCGAGTTTCTGGGCTACCCATGCCGCGTGCGGTATACCGGCCGTCGCCGTGCCTGCGACTACTTCGGCCTGCGGGTATTCCGAGCGGATTTTGGCCGCAAACGCTTCTGCGATAGAATCGCGGATTTCGGGGTGCGACATTGTCAGACGGTTATCGCAGTAGATTGGCGATTTGATTCCGGATGTCCAGGTAAAAGGCTCGTGCGGACGCAAAGCTACCGCTCCGATCTTAAGCAGGGAAACCGCTATTTCACGTTCTGTCGATTGCGCTGTGTTCATTATCCAATCACTCCGTTCCTGTGTATAAAAGTTTTGCGTTTATATAATGAGAGGTTATCTTAGCTCTCCAGTGAATCCAAAATCTGTTCCAGTGCCTGGCGCGGGTCCGGTGCGGCCGTTATCGGACGGCCGATTACCACATAATCGGTTCCGGCCGCGAAAGCTTCGGCAGGCGTCATGACCCGGCTCTGGTCGCCCAATGCCGCTCCCGCGGGCCGAATTCCCGGAGTCACCGTGATAAAATCGGCGCCGCACGCTTCCTTGACGGCGGACACTTCCAGCGGTGACGCGACGACACCCTGCAGCCCCGCCTGGCGAGCCAGACGCGCGTAACGGACGACTGCATCCTCCACCCGGCCGGCAATGCCGATTTCCTCGTTCAGCATCATTTGGCTGGTGCTGGTCAGCTGTGTAACCGCAATGACCTGCGGACGCTTAGCTGCGCCTCCGCCAAGGGCCTTGTCCATACCCTCCAGGGCGCCTTCCATCATCTTGATGCCTCCGGCAGCATGGACGTTGAACATATCCACTCCAAGGCGAGTCACGCTTTCGGAGCCGCCTTTGACCGTGTTCGGGATATCATGCATTTTCACATCCAGAAATACGTTATAGCCCTCATCCTTCAAACGCGCTACGAAACGGGGCCCGGCTGCGTAAAACAGCTGCATCCCCACTTTTATGTAACACGGAATTCCCCGAAGTTCCTGAATGAGCGTCTCCGCTTCGGCTGCTGACGCAAAATCGAGCGCTACCATGATCCGTCCGGCAGATTGTGCTCTTGCGGTTTCCATCCGGCATTCCCCTCTCAAATGGCTTGTTTCATTCCTGCGTTCATAAGGAGGGGATGTTACGCTCCCGGCCTTTGCAGGCCGGTTATGCGCACATCCCCTGATTTGGTTTGAACCCGTCCGTTTACGCGTATACCGGCATAGAGCGGGACGAGAAGTTGATCGCTTCGAGCATATGAAGCAGGGCACGGACCGTGTCGAGCGAAGTCATGCAGACGACGCCGTTTTCCACCGCTTCGCGGCGGATGCGGAATCCGTCGCGCTGAGGCGTTTTGCCCTTCGTCAACGTGTTGACGACAAAGTGCGCTTCCCCGCTGCGGATCAGATCCAGAATATTCGGCGAGCCTTCGCTCAGCTTGTTCACGGTTGTGACCGGAACGCCCGCGGCTTCGAGTACCTGAGCCGTACCGCCGGTCGCGATGATTTTGTAACCGAGCCGCTGGAATCCGCCGAAAATCTCCACGGCTTCTTCCTTGTCTTTGTCCGCGACGGTAGCGATGATGGCTCCCGCGGCCGGAATTTTCATCCCTGCGCCGATAAGACCTTTATAAAGAGCTTTCGCAAAATTGACGTCGCGTCCCATAACCTCGCCCGTCGATTTCATCTCCGGTCCGAGCGTCGTATCTACACGGCGCAGTTTGGCGAAAGAGAACACCGGTACTTTGACCGACACGAAGCTATCTTCCGGCCAAAGGCCGCTCTGGTAGCCCATTTCGGTAAGTTTCTGCCCCATGATCACCCGTGTAGCCACATTGGCCATCGGAATGTTCGTCACTTTGCTCAGGAACGGAACCGTACGCGAGGAGCGCGGATTCACTTCGATCACGTACACCTGCTCGTTATGGATAACGAACTGGATGTTGACCAGACCGACTACTTGAAGTTCAAGTCCGATTTTTGTCGTGATATCGATAATCTGATTTTTGATCGCGTCCGAAAGAGACTGCGGCGGATAGACCGCGATAGAGTCGCCGGAGTGAACCCCTGCACGCTCTACATGTTCCATGATACCCGGAATGAGCACCGTTTCTTTATCGCAGATCGCGTCGACTTCCACTTCTTTGCCGAGCATGTAGCGGTCGATCAGGACCGGATGTTCCGGGTTGATTTTCACCGCGTACTCCATGTAGCTGAGAAGTTCTTCATCGGAGTAGACGATTTCCATAGCGCGCCCGCCGAGCACGTAGGAAGGACGGACAAGTACCGGGTAACCGAACTGCGCAGCCGTTCCGACTGCTTGATCCACGGAAGTAACCGTGCCGCCCGGCGGCTGTGCGATATCGAGCTTGCGGAGCAGAGCTTCGAACTTTTTGCGGTCCTCGGCTTTATCGATGCTTTCCAGGTCGCTGCCCAGAATGCGTACGCCCGCTTTGGAGAGCGGAGCAGCCAGATTGATCGCCGTCTGACCCCCGAATTGGACGATGACGCCGATCGGCTTCTCGCGTTCGATAACGTTCATGACGTCTTCGAAGAAGAGCGGCTCGAAGTACAGACGATCCGACGTGTTAAAGTCGGTGGAAACCGTCTCCGGGTTATTATTGATAATGACCGCTTCGTATCCTGCAGCCTGGATGGCCCATACCGCATGGACAGTGGAGTAATCGAATTCGATTCCCTGACCGATCCGGATAGGTCCGGAGCCAAGAACGACCACCTTTTGCTTCTCGGTTTCCAGCACTTCGTCCTCCATCTCATAGGTGGAGTAGTAGTACGGTGTAGTCGCTTCGAACTCCGCGGCGCAGGTATCTACCATTTTATAGACCGGTTTGATGTTCTGGTTCAGACGGTACTCGCGGATTTCCGCTTCTTTGACGAATGTGCTGCGGCCGGCGAGACTGCGGATTTCGGCGATGGCACGATCCGTGAAGCCCATCCGTTTGGCGTCGTAAAGCACTTCGTTATCAAACTCTTCCGAAGCGATTTCTTCTTCATACCGGATCATGCCGTCCAGCTTGTGCAGGAACCACCAGTCGATTTGAGTCAATTCTTGAAGCTGTTCGATGGTGTAGCCGCGGCGGAAAGCTTCGGCAAGCAAGAAGAGACGCTCGTCGTCCGGCTTCTGCAGGCGCAGCTCAAGAGTTTCTTGATCCAGCAGATCGGTTTCCTTCAGGAACAGGCGGTGTACACCGATTTCCAGAGAGCGGATCGCTTTGTGGATCGATTCTTCGAATGTACGGCCGATCGCCATCACTTCGCCCGTCGCTTTCATCTGCGTCCCCAACTTACGGTTGGCGTTGATGAATTTATCGAACGGCCAGCGCGGAATTTTGGAAACGATGTAATCGAGCGTAGGTTCGAAGCAGGCATATGTTTGGCCGGTAACCGGGTTAACGAGTTCATCCAGCGTGTAGCCGATTGCGATTTTAGCCGCCATTTTGGCGATCGGATAACCTGTCGCTTTGGAAGCGAGCGCCGAAGAGCGGCTTACGCGCGGATTTACTTCGATGACATAATATTGGAAGCTGAACGGATCCAGGGCGAACTGAACGTTACAACCGCCTTCGATGTTCAGCGCGCGGATGATTTTCAGCGATGCCGAGCGGAGCATCTGGTACTCGCGGTCCGAAAGCGTCTGGCTCGGAGCTACGACGATGCTGTCGCCTGTATGAACGCCGACCGGGTCGAAGTTTTCCATGTTGCAGACGACAATGCAGTTATCGTTAGCGTCGCGCATGACTTCGTACTCGACTTCTTTCATGCCCGCGATGCTTTTCTCGACGAGACACTGGGAAATCGGGCTGTAGCGGATACCCGATGCCACGGTTTCCACGAGTTCTTCCTCGCTGTGGCAGATCCCGCCGCCCGTACCGCCTAGCGTGTAAGCCGGACGTACGATAATCGGGTAGCCGATTTCGTTAGCGAAGTCCACGGCTTCCGGCACAGTCGTTACGATGGTGCTATCCGGTACCGGCTGTTCCAGCTCGCGCATCAAATCGCGGAACAAGTCACGATCCTCGGCCTTCTCGATAGCCGTTAGCTGTGTGCCGAGCAGTTTCACGTTCTCCTGTTCCAGGACACCTGCACGTGCAAGCTCAACCGCCATGTTCAGACCTGTTTGTCCCCCGAGTGTCGGAAGAAGTCCGTCCGGACGCTCTTGGCGGATGATCTGGGTAACGAAATCAAGCGTGATCGGCTCGATGTATACTTTGTCGGCCATGTTTGTATCGGTCATAATTGTAGCCGGATTGCTGTTGATAAGAACAACTTCAAAGCCTTCTTCTTTAAGAGCCTGGCACGCTTGTGTGCCGGCATAGTCAAACTCCGCAGCCTGGCCGATGACAATCGGTCCGGATCCAATCACCAGAATTTTTTTGAGCTTCTCATTTTTGGGCATAGTGAAGTTCTCCTTTCGACGTGTTGTCAGACTGCTCGGCTTTCCAGGCGGCAAGCATTTGCGCTTGACGCGGAGCCTGCGGGTTGTCGGTTTGATGCGAGCGGATCATGGTCAGGAAATCGTCGAACAGGTAGCTCGAATCGAAAGGTCCCGGAGCCGCTTCAGGGTGATATTGGACCGAAAATGCCGGATACTGGTTATGTTTAAGTCCTTCGATCGTACGGTCGTTGTTGTTGATGTGAGTAACGATCAAGTCCGTACCGGCGATGGATTCTTCTTTAACGGTATAGCCGTGGTTCTGGGAAGTGATGTAGCAGCGTCCGGAAATGAGATCTTTCACCGGATGGTTGCCGCCGCGATGGCCGAACTTCAGCTTCTCGGTGTCCGCGCCGCAGGCCAGGGCAAACAGCTGATGACCCAGACAGATTCCGAAGACAGGCACTTGACCCAGAAGCTGACGGACGGTTTCAACCGCATGAGGAACGTCTTTAGGGTCCCCAGGGCCGTTGGAAAGCAGAACACCGTCCGGCGCAAGGCGCATAATTTGCTCCGCTGTCGAGTCCTGAGGCACGACAACCACGTCGCAGCCGCGCTTCGTCAGGTCGCGGACAATTCCGCTCTTCGCTCCGAAGTCCACAAGGACTACACGCTCGCGGTTGCCCGGCGCGCTGAATACATGCGGCGTCGATACCGTCGATACTTGCGTGGTCATAAGCGGAGTCGTCTGCAGCATTTCCTTCAATTCTTCAACCGAGCGGTCAGAAGTGGTCAGCAGACCTTTCATAACGCCGTGATGACGGATTTTACGGGTCAGCATGCGCGTGTCGATATCGCTGATACCGATGATGCCGTATTCTTTGAGCAGGTTGCCCAAGGTGTACTGGGCGCGCCAGTTGCTCGGCGCCTCTTCGTGCCGGCGTACGACGAACCCGTGGACAAACGGTCTCACGGACTCGAAGTCATCCCGCGAAATACCGTAATTCCCGATCAACGGATAAGTCATCGTCACGATTTGTCCGCAGTAGGACGGGTCGGACAGTACCTCCTGGTACCCCGTAATTCCCGTATTGAATACAACCTCGCCGACCGAATCCCCTTCGGCCCCGAACGATTTACCCGTAAAAAGCGTTCCATCTTCCAGCAGCAGTCTTGCCTTTGCCTTCATGCCCCTCAGCTCCTTCTCTATATGTTTCGTGTTGTCTATTCGTTTGTTTCCGTCCAGGCGATTTTGCCGCCTACCATCGTCAGCACCGGCCAGCCTTTCAGCTTCCAGCCCGTGAACGGCGTGTTGCGGCTCTTGGATAAAAATGCCGCCGGATCCACTTCTTTTTCGGTTTCCAGATCGACCAGTGTAAGGTCCGCGTCGCTTCCAACCTGCAGCCGTCCGGATTCCAGTCCGAACACTTCGGCCGGTTTGGAAGTCATCCGTTCGATCAGGAAGCCCAGCGACCATTTGCCCGTCGCGACAAACTTTGTATACAAGAGCGGGAAGGCCGTTTCGAAGCCTACGATCCCGAAAGGCGCAAGCTGCATGCCTTTGGCTTTCTCTTCCTCGCTGTGCGGCGCGTGATCGGTCACGATGATATCGATGGTGCCATCCTCCAGCGCCTCGATCACCGCTTCCACGTCCCGCTTGGAGCGCAGGGGCGGGTTCATTTTCCAGTTGGCATCCATGCCCGGAATATCTTCTTCGGAAAGGAGCAGGTGATGCGGGCATACTTCCGCCGTCACCTTCACGCCGATTTGCTTGCCCAGCCGGATCAGCCGTACGGATTGCTCCGTGCTCACATGGCAGACGTGATAGTGCACGCCCGTCGCTTCCGCCAGCAGGATATCGCGGCCTACATGGATCGCCTCCGACTCGTTCGGTATTCCTTTAAGCCCGTTCTTATCGGCGAACGTCCCTTCGGAAACCGGCGCTCCGGCTACCAGCGTCTCGTCCTCGCAGTGTGCGACGATCGGCATGCCGAGTTCAGCCGCTCGCTTCATCGCGTCTTTCATCATCTGGGCGCTCTGCACCCCGACTCCGTCATCCGTAAACGCCACGACTCCGGCGTCTTTCAAGGCTTCGAAATCGGTGAGTTCGCGCCCGAGTTGGTTGCGGCTGATGCATCCGTAAGGAAGAACCTTCACACCGTTTCCTTCGTTCTCCGCTTTGCCCTGGATGAGCTTGACCGTTTCGACGGTATCGATAACCGGCTTCGTATTCGGCATGCAGGCGATCGTGGTGTAACCGCCCCGTGCTGCCGACCGCGTTCCGCTTGCTATCGTTTCTTTGTGTTCGAAACCCGGTTCGCGCAAATGCACGTGCATATCGATAAAGCCCGGAGAAACCAGCTTGCCCGCCGCTTCTATAACCTCATGTCCGGTTGTGTCCGGCTGCTCCTGTCCGTCTGTGACCGCCGCGATTTTGCCGTTTTCCACAAGCACATGCCCCGTCGTTTCCTTACCGGAGGCGTCCAGCATTTTTCCGTTTAAGATCCACATTCCCATGCCGTTGTCCTCTCCTCTATAGAAAAGCGGTTATTTGCTCTCGCCGTTGCCGCTTCTGATTTATATGTTCAACTTGTCCAAGCCGTTCCCGTTTGCCGGCTGTTCTTACCGTTCCCTGCCGACCTGCTTTAGCTGAGTGTCCGTTCGATTACAGCCATGCGGATAGGTACGCCGTTATGAATCTGGGTAAAAATCTTGGAGCGGGCGTGTTCCACCAGCTCGTCGTCAAGCTCCACGTTCCGGTTGACCGGAGCCGGATGCATGACGATCGCGTGCGCCGGCATCTGCTGCAGCCGGTTCATCGTAAGCCCATACTTGGCGCGGTATTCTTCGGCCGAAGAGATCATGCCCTTCTCGTGCCGTTCCAGCTGGACCCGGAGCATCATGACCACGTCAGCCTGCAGCGCTTCTTCCATCGATACGTATGGAGCGTAAGCGGACAGCTCGGGCGCCTGCATGTTGGCCGGTGCGCAGAACTTGACGTTCGCTCCCATCTCACGGAGCGCCCACAGATTGGAGCGGGCCACGCGGCTGTGCAGAATGTCTCCGATGATGGAGACGGTGAGCCCCCGCAATTCGCCGAAGTGGCTGCGCATGGTGTACAGGTCGAGCAGCGCCTGCGTCGGATGCTCGTTGTTTCCGTCCCCCGCGTTAATCAGGGGGACGCTGATTTTCTCCGCGAGTTCGGCCAGCAGACCGACCGGCTTCAGCCGGATCACTCCCGCGTCGATTCCCATCGATTCGAGGGTCCGGACCGTGTCGTAAATCGACTCGCCTTTCTGTACGCTCGATTCCGCCGCGGAGAAATTAAGCACCTGGGCTCCCAGTCTTTTCTCCGCCATTTCAAAGGAAAAGCGGGTCCGCGTGCTGTTCTCAAAGAAGAGATTCGAAACAAAAGTCCCCTTCAACCGGGTCGTCACTTTATCCGGATGATTTTCCCAGAAATCCGCCCGGTCCAGGATCGCTTTAATTTCAGACGCGCTGACCCCTTTCAGACCGATGAAATGGTTCGCTGTATGTGATTTAACGGCTCCCATCATTCGTTCCCCCTCTGCTGCTGGATAATGACCACTCGGTCATGTTCGTCTACTTCTGTCAGGTGAACTTCGATTTTCTCAAGCTTTGAAGTCGGCACGTTCTTGCCCACATAATCGGGTCGGATAGGCAGTTCCCGGTGTCCCCGGTCTACGAGTACGGCAAGCTGGATCATCTCCGGTCTTCCGAGGTCAATCAGGGCGTCCAGGGCAGCCCGCACCGTGCGTCCCGTAAAGAGCACATCGTCGAACAGGATGACTTTCTTGCTCTGAATGTTCAGATTGTCTCCGTCCGGCACCGTATCCACGGACCGCACTTTCACCCGGTCGTCGCGGTAGGAAGTAATATCGATCTCCCCGACCGGAACCGGAACGCCTTCGATTTCCTGAATCCTATCCGCCACCCTCTGGGCGAGGTAGATGCCCCGTGTACGGATTCCGATCAGCATACAGTTGCCGACCCCTTTGTTTTTCTCCAGTATTTCGTGGGCAATCCGGGTCAGAGCCCTTCTTACTGCCATTTCATCCAGCAGCACATGCATATGTTCGCTCATGTCGACTGCCTCCTTCTGTCGGGTACGCGTTTCTCGAATTTCGGCCATAAAAAAAACCTCCTTGCTCAGAAGGCAAGAAGGTTAGCGCATGTGCAGAAACAGACGGGTGCTTGTAACCGAAGGAAGTTGCAGCTAACCGCCGCAATACGCTCTCCCCCGGAGTCTGCTCCTGCTTAAACGTTGACCTTGCCAGCCTCTCTGGACTGATTTTAAAGGTACCCTATTCACTTGAAGCCCATTATCCCACTTTCGACAAAAGAAGTCAACCGTAAAAAAAACATGCTTTTACGCATTTCTCCGCGTGTTTGCCCCCGTTATTTTGACTCTGTCCTGCGTATCCTGTCGTTTTTTCGGACAATCTATCGCGTAAGCGCTTTTCATCTGCTATGATGATAAAGATAACGTACCCCAGGAGGAGTGGAAGTATGACACAGATGAATACCGAAGAAATTATCCAGTTTATTAAGACCAGCCAAAAGAAGACACCCGTGAAAGTATATGTAAAAGGAAACCTGGAAGCCGTTGATTTCGGAACGGGCATCCAATCCTTCATTTCCGGTAAAAGCGGTGTCCTGTTCGGCGAGTGGACGGATATCCAAGCCATTATCGAATCCAATCAGCAGAACATAGAAGATTACGTAGTCGAGTCCGACCGCCGCAACTCCGCCATTCCTCTTCTCGACCTGAAAGGCATTAACGCGCGTATCGAGCCTGGCTCCATCATCCGCGACAAAGTCTCCATCGGCAACAACGCCGTTATTATGATGGGCGCGGTTATCAATATCGGCGCTTCCATCGGCGAAGGCACGATGATCGACATGAACGCCATCCTCGGCGGACGCGCTCAAATCGGCAACATGTGCCACATCGGTGCCGGAGCGGTTGTAGCCGGAGTGATCGAGCCTCCTTCCGCACAGCCTTGCGTAGTCGAAGACGATGTTCTTGTCGGCGCTAACGCCGTTATTCTCGAAGGCGTACGCATCGGTCAAGGTTCCGTCGTGGCCGCGGGTGCCGTTGTAGTGGAAGATGTGCCTGAATTCACGGTCGTAGCCGGTACGCCTGCCCGTGTCATCAAGAAAGTCGACGACAAAACGAAATCCAAAACGGAAATTTTGAAAGAGCTTCGCGAGCTGTAAACAAGGCGGGTTTTCCGTTCACGTTCCGCTTGTACATAAAAAGAACAACACCGGCATGCGCGCATCCTTCCTGAAGGCAGGCGGACTGCCGCTGCTGTTTGGCCCAGCGCTTCCGGCGCCGGGCCCTTTTTCAATCCAGCGGATGTACATTCAAACGAAAGAAGGAGAGAACGACTGTGACCAGCCCGTTTATTGAACTGCGGCGCCAGCTTCACCGGATACCCGAGCCGGGTTTCCAGGAATTTAAAACCCAGCGCATGCTCCTCGATTATTTGCAAACTCTACCCCAGGAACGGATGGAAATCCGCACGTGGCGCACCGGCATTCTGGTGTATATCAAAGGGACGAATCCTTCCAAACGCTTCGGATACCGGGCCGATATGGACGGCCTTCCGATCCCGGAAGAAACCGGCTATCCGTTTCAGTCCGAGCACCCCGGATATATGCATGCCTGCGGGCATGATGTGCACATGTCCATCGGCGCCGGTCTTGTGACGCAGTTCGCTCAGCGCCCGATGAAAGACGACCTCGTCGTCGTGTTCCAGCCCGCGGAAGAAGGTCCCGGAGGAGCGCTGCCTATGCTGGCCTCCGCCGAACTAAGCGACTGGATGCCGGAGCAGATGGTCGGCCTTCATATCGCGCCGGAGTATCCCGTCGGCACCATCGCGGTCAAACCCGGCATCTTGTTCGCCAATACGTCCGAGCTGTTTATCGACCTTAAGGGCAAGGGAGGCCACGCGGCGTATCCGCATCTCTCCAACGACATGGTGGTCGCCGCTTCCCAGCTTGTCGGGCAGCTTCACACCATTGTGTCCCGCAACATCAATCCTCTCGACTCGGCCGTTGTCACGATCGGCAAAATGAGTGCGGGCACCAAGCAGAACATCATCGCCGAGAACGCCCGGCTGGAAGGCACGATCCGCACGCTCTCCGCCGAATCCATGCAGCTGATTAAAGCGAGAATCGAAGGAATCGTTCGCGGTATCGAATCTTCATTCGACTGCACGGCGTCCATTGATTGGGGCTCCAATTACCTTCAAGTGTATAACAATGAAGCGCTGACGCTGGAATTTATGGACTGGCTTCAAAAAACGGATACAGCCGCTGGAGTCGGCGTGTCTGGCGGTTCCTTAGCTGACAAACCTGCAACCGGCACCGTTTACGGCTCTGAATCTGCCGAAGCTGGCCAAGCGCAAGCAGACAGCCCTTCCTCCTGGTCCGAGCCTCAGATCCCCGTCCGTCTGTACGAATGCACAGAGGCGATGACGGGTGAGGATTTCGGTTATTTCTTGGAGAAAATCCCGGGCTTTATGTTCTGGCTGGGCGCCGAAACGCCTTACGGCCTCCATCATTCCCGCATTGAACCCGATGAAAGAGCCATCGGTGTAGCCATCCGGACGGTGGACAGCTACCTCCGCTGGAAATCCGCACAGTCCGGTTAAAAAAATCCCCTTTATCTCCCCTCTGCCAGGCAGCGGGTCGGATAAAGGGGATTTTTTATAGGCACGCGGCGGGAAGTCAGCTCCGGTCTAGTTCGCGGATGAAGGCCTCCAGCCGGTCCAGCGCTCCGTCGAGTACCTCCTGCGAATACGCGTACGACAGCCGGATGTAACCTTCGCCCAGCGGTGAAAACGCGTCTCCCGGAACGACCGCGACCCGCTGCTCTTCCAGCAGCCTGTAAGCGAACTGTTCCGAACCGAGCCCGAACCGGGCAATTGAAGGGAACAGGTAGAAAGCGCCCTGCGGTTTAACGGCCTCCAGTCCCATCGCCTGGAGCCGGCCGTACACGTGCTCCAGCCTGTTCTCGTAGGCCTGGCGCATCGGAAGAGCATCGTCACGGCCCGCGGTGAGCGCCTCGACAGCCGCATACTGAGAGATGGAGCTTGCGCAGGTGACGTTGTACTGGTGCACCTTGACCATGTGCTGGGTCAAGGCTTCCGGGGCAAACGTAAAACCGATCCGCCAGCCCGTCATGGAATGGGATTTCGACAAGCCGTTGATTACGATCGTCTTCTCTCTCATGCCCGGCAGGGCGGCAATGGAAGCGTGCTCGGCTCCGTACACCAGCTCGCTGTAAATCTCATCGGAAATGACGTAGAGGCTCCGGCTTCCCAGAAGAGCTGCCAGCTCGGCCAGTTCCGCCTTGGTCATGATCTGCCCCGTCGGATTGCTCGGATAGCCGAGAACGACGCAGCGTGTTCGCTCCGTCAGATGAGGCTCCAGAGCGGCTGCGGTCATCTTGAACTCGTAGGGCCGCGTGTCCACATAAACGGGCACTCCGCCGCACAGCCGGATCAGCGGTTCGTAGCCCGGATAAATCGGCCCGGGCAAAATAACTTCCGCTCCCGGCGTCAAAATAGTCCTTAGCGTAATGTCGAGCGCCTCGCTTGCCCCCGTCGTCACGATGACTTCGCTGCCCCCGTCGTAAGACAGCCCGTATTTGGAGCCGACAAAGTCCGCCGCGGCTTTTCTAAGCTCCGGAAGTCCGGCATTGGGCGTGTACACCGTCCTGCCTTCCTGTAGCGCTTTCTGCGCGGCTTCCACAATATGGGCGGGCGTCGGAAAGTCCGGCTGTCCCATCGTTAGAGCCAGTGCGTCCGGCATTGCCGCGACTTTATTCGCAATTTTACGGATACCCGAAATTTGAATTTCTTTTACCTGCGGATTAATGATTGGTTGCATACCTAGTGCTTCCCCTCTCCAAAGGTTCGCTTAGTTTTAAAAAAGAGGGACCGGCTTCCGCCTGTCCCTGATTGTCCTTACAGATTGCGCAGGCGGTGCAAAAGATCCGCCATATCCTCCGGAATCGGCGCCTCGAATTCGAGCCGTTCTCCTGTCCGCGGATGGGTAAAACCGAGAATCTGCGCGTGAAGCGCTTGACCGTCCATGGTCATCCCCTTGCTGCGGCCGTAGGACGGGTCTCCGACAAGCGGATGCCCGATGAACTTGAGATGGACCCGGATCTGATGAGTCCGGCCCGTTTCAAGTTTAAGCTCCACCAGCGTATACCCGTCAAACCGCTCCATTACGGCAAAATGCGTGACCGCGTGTTTGGAGTTTTTGTCCGTCACGGTGTACAGCTTGCGGTCATAGCTGTCCCGGCCGATCGGGGCGTCAATCGTTCCGTGGTCGTGCTGCAAATTCCCGTGGACAAGCGCCACATATTTGCGGGTCACGCTGTGCTCCTTAAGCTGCCCGGCCAGACTTGCATGGGCCTGATCGTTTTTGGCGATCATCAGCAATCCGGAAGTGTCCTTGTCGATGCGGTGAACGATGCCCGGTCTCATAACCCCGTTGATGCCCGACAAGTCTTTGCAGTGATGCATCAGCGCATTCACAAGCGTACCGCTGTAATGACCGGGAGCCGGATGCACCACCAGTCCGCGCGGCTTGTTGATCACGATGACGTCCCCGTCTTCGTAAACGACATCCAGGGGGATGTTTTCCGCGGCGATATCCAGCGGTTCGGGATCGGGAATGGCAAGATCGACGACCTGCCCTTCGGACAGCTTGTAGTTAGGCTTTACGTTCCGGCCGTCCACCCGGGCATGACCGTCTTTAATCCACTGCTGAATTTGCGTACGCGACACTCCGTCCAAGGCATCGGACAGAAGCTTGTCGATTCTCTCGCCGTTTTGCTCGGCCTCGACCTGCCAGCGCGTCGGTTCGCTTTCCGTTTCATCCATTCCGTTTTGTTCCAACTCATAGTTGTTTTGTTCGCTCATGATGCCGTCCCTCTTTTTTCATTTTTCCAGCTGATGATCGAATCGATAAAAATCAGAATGACGCCGATGACGATCGCGGAGTCCGCCACGTTGAAGATCGGATAAATGTAGTCGACCGCTTTGCCGAAAAAGGAAAACTGAAAATGCAGTTGAAGGAAATCGACAACTTCGCCGAAAAGAAGACGATCCAGAAAATTTCCTACCGCGCCTCCCAAAAGCAGCGCCAGCGCCAGCGACATCAGCTTCTGCCCGGCTTTACGGGTCCTGTTGAGATACAAAACGACTCCAACGACGATTATCAAAGTAGCCAGGATGAAAAACCAGCGCTGGTCCTGCAAAATTCCGAAAGCGGCGCCGCGGTTGCGGTGCGAAGTCAGCTGGAAAAACTCGCCGATCACCGGAATGGAGTCATGAAGCGGAATGTTTTTAACCACGAGCCATTTGGTCCCCTGATCAATCAAAAACACGATAAGTGCAAGTAAATAATAATACAAACGGGATTCCTCCTCTGACGACGGCTTAGTCGCGTGTCGCCCGTTAAACGTTTGGCTGCGGTGCTTTCATTTTCCACACTAAAAAAGGTGGTCTTCGTAAACCCTATTGCTGCAGGCCACCTTCCGAAGGGAGATGTACCCCCATGCATATACTGACTTCCAATCAAACGGATCAGCTCAGGCAGCAGCTTCTTATTGAAAAAAAAGAACTTAAAGAGCAGTTGGAGCTCGACGAACACTTCGGAATGTCCCAGGCCATGGGCGAGAACACCGGAGAGTTGTCCACGTACGACAATCATCCCGCCGATCTGGGAACGGAAATGTTCGAGCGGGAAAAAGACATCGCTCTGTTGGAAAACGCCGAGCGTCATCTCGATCAGGTCAATCTCGCTCTGGAAAGGTTAGCTGCCGGCACCTACGGGATTTGCATCGAGTGCGGCAGAACGATTCCCTACGAGCGGTTAAGCGCTATTCCGACAACTCAGTACTGCCTGGAACATGTGCCGAACCGGCACGCATCCGACAGAAGACCGGTGGAAGAAGAATTTCTCGCCCCGCCTTTCGGACGGACCAGTCTGGACGAACGCTCGGATCAGAACCAGTTTGACGGCGAAGACGCCTGGCAGATCGTAGAAAGCTGGGGCAATTCCGATTCTCCCGCCATGGCGGAAGATCCGAACGTAGGCGATTATAATGCCATGTATGTCGAGGCAGACGAGCTTGACGGGTATGTGGAGCCCTTCGAAAGCTTCCTTGCCACCGATATTTACGGCAATCATGTATCCGTTATTCGCAATAAAGCCTATCGCTCCTATATGGATAATCAAGAAGGAGATCCTCTTCTCGAGCCCGATTATACATCGGAAGAAACGCAGAGCTGAACAAGCGGCTCTGCGTTTTCCTTTGTAACGCGCCCGATTAATAAAACCGGCGCCCTTCCAGCTGAAACTGGACATACTCCACAAGGTCCGCAATGTAGGTGCCGATAATGGGCAGGTTCAAAGCGCCCAGAGCTTTCAGTGCGTAGAGGATGGTACCGGCGAATACGGTAATGCCGAGACCGAGCCCCACTCCTCTGGAAATCCCCGCTATGAGATTCGCGAAAATGAGCCTGCGCGGCTTATTCATCAGCGTCACGTAATCGGCAATTTGCGTCCGTTCGATATTGGCCGCTATTTCGGTTACTTTCTCATGGATATGATGAATGAGCCGCTTTTCCTCATCGCCCGTGAGGGCGGCGTTGTTTGGCAAATCCGGGTGCTCAAGCTCCGCATGCTCCTCCGGAGCCCGGGCCTTAACGGGTTGGTTCCGTTCGTTCCGTTCTTCGTTCAGGTTATCCATGAAATCGCTCCTGCAGATTTGGTATCCCCTATCTCCACACGGCGGCGAATTCCATTACCTGGGCTGCGTTATTCGAGGCGGGAAACTACTTCCGCACATCTTGCGCACAGAGTCGGGTGTTCTTTGTTCTGCCCAACTTCCGGCGTGACTATCCAGCAGCGTTCGCATTTCTCTCCCTCGGCGACGGATACCTGCACGGCAAGATCCTGAGCCTCGTAGCTTCCTTCCGGCGCTTTCTCGGACGGATTATGCAGGGTGGCGGCCGAGACGATGAAGAGCGTATCGAGCTTGTCGAAACCGCTGAGCAGCTTGAACGCCGCATCGCTCGGGTACAAATCAACCGCAGCGCTCAACGAGTTGCCGATTGTTTTGTTCTTGCGCGCTTCTTCCAGCGCTTTAAGCACTTCGTCGCGGATATTCAGGAAGCCGTCCCACTTCTGTTCCAGCTCCTGATTATACACATCCGTCCGGATTTCCGGCAGTTCGCTGATCTGTACGCTGTCCAGCTCCACGCCGGGGATGTATTTCCACACTTCGTCGGCCGTATGCGGCAGGATCGGCGCAATGAGCTTCGTGATAGCAAGCAATGCGTCGTAGAGAACCATCTGCGAAGCTTTGCGGGCGGAATCGTCGGCCGCGTCCGCGTACAGGCGGTCTTTGATGATATCCAGGTAGAACGAACTCATCTCCACGGCGCAGAAGTGATGAACCGCTTGATAGACGACATGGAACTCATATGCGTCATAAGCTTTGGTTACTTTTTCCGTCATTCTGTTGAGGCGGATAACCGCATACTGGTCCAACTCGCTCATTTGGGCGAAATCCACACGGTCCTTCACCGGATCGAACTGGCTCAAATTGCCCAGCAGGAAACGGAGCGTGTTGCGGATTTTACGGTACACTTCCGTAATCTGGCTCAGGATGTTGTCGGAAATCCGCACGTCGGACTGATAATCCACCGAAGATACCCACAGACGCAAAATGTCGGCGCCAAGCTTGTTGCACACTTGACTCGGATCGACAGTGTTGCCGAGCGACTTGGACATTTTGCGGCCTTCTCCGTCCAGCGTAAAGCCGTGGCTCAAAATCCCCTTGTACGGGGGCTGGCCTTTTACCGCCACGCCCGTGATCAGGGAGGAGTTGTACCAGCCGCGGTACTGGTCGGAACCTTCCAGATACAGATCGGCCGGCCACTGCAGTTCGGGACGCTTGGCCAGCACTCCCGCATGGGAGGAACCCGAATCGAACCAGACGTCCATGATGTCCGTCTCTTTGCGGAACTCGCCATGGCCGCATTCCGGGCAGGAAAGGCCTTGCGGCAGAAGCTCCTTCTCCGTCAGCGTGAACCACGCGTTGGAGCCTTCTTTTTCGAACAGTTTGGCCACATGCTCGATGGTCTCATCGTTTACGATCGGATGATTGCAGCTGCGGCAGTAGAAAATCGGAATCGGTACACCCCACACGCGCTGGCGGGAAATACACCAGTCTCCGCGGTCCGCGATCATGTTGTGAAGACGGATCTCCCCCCAACTAGGCGTCCATTTGATTTTTTTGATTTCTTCCAGCATTTCATCGCGGAATTTATCAATGGAAGCAAACCACTGCTCCGTCGCCCGGTAAATAACCGGCTTTTTCGTACGCCAGTCATGCGCGTATTGGTGATTGATGGAGGAAGCGTGAAGCAGGTGTCCGCTGTTTTCCAGCCATTCCAGAATCGTTTTGTTTCCTTTTTCGTAGAAAACGCCTTCCAGCCCCGGCGCTTCCGCCGTGAAATGTCCTTGATCGTCCACCGGACAAAGGACGCCGATCTTGTATTTTTGCCCGACGATAAAGTCGTCCTCACCGTGGCCGGGAGCGGTATGAACGCAGCCTGTACCGGCTTCCAGCGTAACGTGCTCGCCCAGCATGACAAGCGACTCTCTGTCGTAGAACGGATGCTTGCAGGTCACGTTCTCCAGCTCGCTTCCTTTGACCGTGGACACGATGCTGTAGTCCGTCCAGCCGATTGCCTTCGCAGCCGATTCCAGCAAACCTTCGGCCAGCACGTATTTTTTGCCGCTCACTTCCACGACAGCGTACGTAAAATCCGGGTGAACGGAGATGCCCAGATTCGCCGGGAGCGTCCAAGGTGTCGTCGTCCAAATGACGAAAGCCGCATCCTGAGGAAGCTTGCCTTTGCCGTCCGCTACATCGAAAGCGACATAAATGGACGGAGACGTTTTTTCTTTGTATTCGATTTCGGCTTCAGCCAGAGCGCTCTCCGAAGAAGGAGACCAGTACACCGGCTTCAGGCCTTTGTAGATGTAGCCTTTTTTGACCATTTCACCAAAAAGCCGGATTTGCTCGGCTTCATATTCCGGCTGCAGGGTGATGTAAGGATGATCCCAGTCTCCGCGGATTCCGAGGCGCTTAAACTGTTCCTTCTGCCGCTCCACCCACTGGAGCGCGTATTCTTCGCAGTATTTGCGGAATTCGGCAACGGACATCTTTTTGCGGTCCACTTTGCCGCTGTTGGCGATAGCCTGCTCGATCGGCAGTCCGTGCGTATCCCAGCCCGGAACATACGGCGCATCATAGCCCTGCATCGTTTTGAATCGGACGATAATATCCTTAAGAATCTTATTCAGCGCATGGCCGATATGAATGTCCCCGTTGGCGTACGGAGGTCCGTCGTGCAAAATGAACTTCTCCCGCCCTTTGCGGCTCTCCTGCACTTTCGCGTAAATATCGTTTTCTTCCCAATGCGCCTGCATCTTAGGCTCTGCCTGGGGCAGGTTACCTCTCATCGGAAAGTCCGTTTTCAGCAGTTGCAATGTTTTTCCGTAATCCAAATCATTCACTCCCTAGTCTTAGTACGCTGATCCCTTCCGGGACAATTCCCTAGCTCTCTAAAATGCAAAAAACTTCTCCATCCCAAAAGGGACGAGAAGTTAAGCTCGCGGTACCACCCTTGTTAGACCGTTCCGGCCCGCTGCCATCCCCTCAAACAGAAATCCGGTTCCCGCATGAAAGAAATGACGACCGGTTGTCAGTCTCACTCGACGAATCGATAACGGAATTACCCGATGCTCCCTACTTCGCTTTTCAAGAGACGCTCCTGGGGGATTTTCGTCCGCTGCAGAGATTAGGCTCACACCCACCCTAACTCGCTGACACTGCTGTACGGAATACTTGGCCCAGTCATCGCTTTACGAAAGATTCAGTTACCCGAAGTATATCGAATCCGGGTCTGGTAGTCAATGAAACCCGTTCTTGGAAGCCGATTACTTCTCGAGTTCAAGCACCTTGTCGTGATCGAGTGTCTTCCAGCCTTCATCCTGAAGGAGTTCCAGCTGCGCTTCGAGCAGAGTGCGGAAGCGTGTGCGGTAAATGCTCGCCTGCTTCTTTAGCTCTTCGGTTTCCATCGAAACTTTACGGGAACGCGTCAACGATTCGTTGATAATCCGGTCGGCGTTCTTCTCCGCTTCCTTGAGTACAAGCTGCGCTTCTTTCTTCGCGTTGTTCCTCACTTCGTCGGCGGCTTCCTGCGCGACAATAATCGTTTTGCTCAACGTTTCTTCAATATTGGAGAAGTGATCCAGCCGTTCCTGCAGCGCCAGAATTTGGTTTTGGAGCTCTTTGTTTTCACGGATAACGGCCTCGTAGTCCTTGATGACCTGGTCCAGAAATTCGTTCACGTCATCTTCGTCATACCCGCGGAAAGAGCGCGCAAATTCTTTATTATGTATATCGAGTGGTGTTAAGGGCATGGTGCACCTCCTAGAATGTTAACCGGTGGAGAGTTTGTACGGTTCAGTTAAGAAATAGAATTTCGACAGAAAAGCGAAAAATCCTTTATTCCTCGCACTTAAAAATAGGTTAAACGTATTTGCCCACTTTCATGCGGGTTCTGCCTTTCTTCGTCACTCCTTCTATTTCCAGGACACGAAAACGCCCAAAGCCCTGCAAAGAAACGACGTCGCCTTCCTGCAGGGGGACGCTCGGATTCTCTTCGGGCTTCCAGTTCACTTTGCATTTGCCGGCTCCGATCGGAATGAGAACTTTGGCCCGGCTTAATCGGAATACATCGCTTACAATTCCATCCAGACGGAGAGAAGCTACGGACAGCGACATCTCCTCCAGTTTGACGGCGGACGGTCTCAACTTATCGATCGGCAAAATCTCGGTCGTCACATGGACGCGATGCACTTGGCTGAGATTGAGATGAAGATAATCGGCCGCTTCTTCCGCCACGACGAAATGGCAGCCCTGTTCGGATACGTTAATATCCCCTACCTTGTCCCTTTTCATGCCGAGCGCCAGAATCGCTCCCATATAGTCGCCGTGACTAAGCGCCTGGAACTTGCTGTCACCGGATTCTACGGACAGGACTCTCAGCCCCATATCTTCGCCCGAGAGATCCAGGTAATCCGGCCCGAGAATCGCTCTCTGGCGTTCCGCATCCGGGTACCCGCCATCCAATCTGCAGTTCACGTCGGGGTTGCGGTTAACCAGTGTACGCAGGATAAAAGCTTGCCGGGGATCGAGAAAGTCCGTCCGCTTCACTTTGTGATGGGCGGCGTTCTCGACCCACTCCTGGGCCCGGTCCACGAAAGCATGCTCATCGGGATGGAAATGCCCGTAGATATCTTTAGCCACTAGAATATCCTCAAAATGTAGCCGACCACGACTTTGAGGCCTGCGACGACGAGCCAGAATACGCCCATGGCAACGATCGGAGAAATATCAAGCGGGCCGATCGGCGGGATAAAGCGGCGGAATGCGCTCAGATATGGCTCCACGAGTTTCGCCAGCAGTTCGCCGATAAAGCTCTCGCGAGCATTCGGGAACCAGGAAAGCAGCACGTAACCGAAAATCATATAAAAGTAAATTTGGGCCAATGTATCAATCAACCCGTAAATGTTCATGACCAACCGCTTTCACCTCAACCTTTTTGTCCACTGCTAAGCTTCATGCAAAAAATCTGAGATCGATCCCTGAATTTCTACGGAATCCGGGGCGCACAGGAAAATATTCGGTCCGATCTTGGAGATCGATCCGTTCAACGCGTAAACGGTCCCGTTCAGGAAATCGAAAATCCGTACCGCTTGTTCGGGACGAACCCGCTGCAAATTTACGACGACGGTCCGGCGGGAACGCAGATGATCCGCAATCTCCTGGGAATCGTCGAAAGAATGAGGCTCGTGAAGCACAACGCGGCTGTTTTTCTGCGAATGAATGCTCACAATGTTATTTTTACTCTGTTTCGTACGTTGTTCCTGCACCGGGGTTTCAGGTTCTTCGGGAGTTTCTACAATTCTTTCCCGTTCTACAACCTCTTCTTCTTCCTGCAGTCCGATAAAATTCATAAATTTATTCATAACGCCCATCCGACGCTCCTCCTCTGTGGAAAAGATGGTATTGATTCAAGATTTTCCGACAAGTACGGTACCTAAACGCACCCAAGTTGCGCCTTCTTCGATCGCCACTTCAAAATCTCCCGACATCCCCATGGACAAATGCCGCAAAGGTTCCGGCAGAATCCGCTCGGCGTTAAGCGCGTCCCTCAGCTCGCGCAGCTTCCTGAATACGGGCCGGGTCGCTTCCGCTTCGGCCTCCAGCGGAGCCATCGTCATCAAGCCGACGATCTGAAGATGGGGGTACTGCTTCAAATCCTTCGCGAAGGATTCCAGCTCTTGCGGGGGCAGTCCGTATTTGGACTCCTCACCGGATACGTTCACTTGTATAAAACATTTGACGGAAAGATCCCGTTTGGCGGCCTCTTTCTCCAGCTCTTTGGCCAGCGAAGCACGATCCAGAGAATGGATATACGCGAATTTCCCTATAATGTCCTTCACCTTGTTCGTTTGCAAATGCCCGATAAAATGCCAGTCTCCCCGGTCTCCGAGTGCTTCCCATTTTTCTTTGGCATCCTGCCAGCGGTTCTCTCCCACCTGTGTTAACCCATGGTCAAGAGCTTCGCGCGTGGCGTCCAGAGATACATATTTCGTAACCGCGATCACGTTTATGTCTTCAGGGCTGCGGCCGGACCGCCGGCAAGCCGCCTCAATGCGGTGGTGCACATCTTCAATACGCGCCTGCAAATTCATCAGCAGCGGTTCACTCCCTCCATGCTGTCTGTGTGTTGTCGGGCCGGATTAGTCGTTTCTGAGACCAATCCAGGCTGCCATACGCCCGGTCGAACCCCCTTCTTTCCGATGGGAAAAGAACAAATCGGTCGAACAGCTCGTACATAACTCTGTTACTTCTATATGCGACGACAAAATTCCTGCTTTCTCAAGAAATTGTCGGTTGCATTCCTGCAAATTCAAGTGATATTTGCCTTCTTTACGGGGGATAACGACAGTTTCCGTCTGTTTTTTGGAAATGCCGGTATCCAGATGGCTCTCGTAAACGCGGCCCGCGACATAATCATCCACTTCGTAACAACAGCCGCCTATGGAAGGGCCGATTACGGCATACACGTCTTCCGGCCTGCTTCCGAAGGAGCGGGTCATCGAAGCAAGCGCAGCCGCTCCGATATTCTGGACCGTTCCTTTCCAGCCGGCGTGGGCGATTCCTACGACCCGGTTCACCGGGTCGATCAGATAAATCGGAACGCAGTCCGCGTACAAGGCGCAGAGCATGATCCCTTTTCTGGCGGTAATAAACGCGTCCTTGTCCTGAATCGCATCGGCACGCGATATACGTCCGCTTCCCACCTGCTCCTTTTCGATGACTGCTACCTCTTTGCCGTGCACCTGTTCGCCGAACGTGAGCGCTTCAAAGGGCACTCCGAGCGCTGCGGCAAGTCTCCTCCGGTTCTCGACGACATCCTCGTCCGCATCGTTTACGTGCAGGCCCAGATTAAGCGAATCGAAAGGAGCCGAACTCACTCCTCCGTGACGCGATGTAAATCCGGCCTGAATGAAAGGAAAACGTTCCTGAAGCCTTTCCAGCACAAAAAGCTCCGGTTCACCGGAATTTGATTTCTCGTATACAAACGGTTCCACTGCTTGTCCCCTCCGTATCCCCGGCCTACAGCGGCCTTCTCTGCTTGTTCAAGTTTACCATATCGGTCATAAGACGACAAAAATTGGCGGTGCGGCAGGTATGAAAAAGGGGCGTCTCCGTTTTATAGCGTCTGCTTTATAACGAAGCGCCCGTAAATACGGCCATCCTCATATCTACTTCTATTACCCCCGTGAGCTGCGGTTGTAATCAGCGGAATCGCTCTCCTCGACGGCCCGGTAGGTTTTCGCTTCATCCAGTTTGACCAGAACGACATCGGCTCCGATTTTGACGATATTTTTCCAGGGAATGATAAGATCCGTTCCTCCCCCAAACAAGCCGAAAAACTTGCTGCTGTTCGGAACGACAATGGAATCGATCCGGCCTTGGCGGAGTTCAAGCTCCAAATCGCTGATCTGGCCCAGTTTTTTACCATCCACAATATTAATAACGTCTTTCGTTTGAAAGTCGGATATTTTCATCTGCTTACCCCACGCTTTCAGGTTATTCGCCCGTTCGTTCTAGTATATGAGGGACACGGCCAAAATGTCCTGCAAAACCAAGAAAAGCGTTTCCCGGGGTCCAACCGGAAAAGCAGGCATAACAAAAAGCCCGGAATCCGGGCTTTCGATAGATGTGCGAGCAAGTAAATCGGGCAGGCGGTGATCAATCAGCTTTTGACATGTTTCTGCATCTGGGTGATCGCCGATTTCTCCAACCTTGAAACCTGCGCCTGCGAAATTCCGATTTCATCGGCGACTTCCATCTGGGTTTTGCCTTCGAAAAAGCGCATCGACAAAATCATTTTTTCGCGGGAGCCGAGCTTTCTCATCGCTTCTCTCAACGCGATTCCTTCAATCCACGACATGTCTTTGTTGCGTTCATCGCTGATCTGATCCATCACATAAATCGGGTCCCCGCCGTCGTGGTAAATCGGCTCAAACAGGGAAACCGGGTCTTGAATCGCGTCAAGCGCAAACACGACATCTTCTTTGGGCACGTTCAGCACTTCGGAAATTTCGTAAATCGTAGGCTCGCGGGAGTTTTTGTTCGTTAAACTGTCGCGGACCTGAAGCGCTTTGTATGCGATATCCCGCAAAGAACGGGAGACACGAATCGGATTGTTATCCCGCAAGTATCTGCGTATTTCTCCGATGATCATCGGCACCGCATACGTTGAAAACTTCACGTTCTGGCCCAGATCGAAGTTATCGATCGCTTTCATCAGGCCGATGCAGCCCACTTGAAAAAGGTCGTCGACAAACTCGCCGCGGTTGTTGAAACGCTGAATCACGCTGAGTACCAGTCTCAGGTTGCCATTGACCAGTTTCTCTCTTGCGGATCGGTCGTTCTTCGTCTGCAGATTGGTGAACAGCTCACGCATTTCCACATTCGTCAGAACAGGAAGTTTGGCGGTATCGACACCACATATTTCGACTTTATTTCGGGTCACGGTGATTTACCTCCCAAGGAGAAACATTACTGTTAATTATCTCCGCGACCCGTGTTTTTATGCGCTGTGAAGAGCGTGTCTCCCCCCTTGACAAGTGCCCGGATGCTTGCTCTCTCCTGCCGCTGTTGGCCCGTATTCGCTTTCAGTTTCCGATAATTTTTTTAAAAGAAGGCAGATATGTCTCCCGTTCGGAAGGATTATCCGGTACTTCCTTAAAATCGTATGGAAAAGTCATACTAAAAAGCCTACCACACAAGTGATAGGCTTTTGCTTAAACCATTTTATTAAACTCCTTGCGCAGCCGTTTGATGATCCTCTTTTCCAGCCGGGAAATATAGGACTGGGAAATGCCGAGCTGATCCGCAACGTCCTTCTGCGTTTTCTCCTCACCGTCCTGGAGACCGAAACGAAGCTCCATGATCGTTCGCTCCCGGTCCGTCAGCTTATCGAGCGCTTTATGCAGCAGCTTGCGGTCCACCTGCTCTTCGATGTTGCGGTAGATGGTATCGTTCTCGGTGCCCAGCACATCGGACAATAACAGCTCGTTTCCGTCCCAATCGATATTGAGCGGTTCGTCGAACGACACTTCTGTCCGTATTTTGCTGTTGCGGCGGAGATACATCAGAATTTCATTCTCAATGCAGCGTGACGCATAAGTCGCCAGCTTGATTTTTTTCTCGGGGTCGAACGTATTCACCGCTTTAATCAGACCGATCGCTCCTATGGAGACCAGATCCTCGATGTTAATGCCCGTATTTTCAAATTTGCGGGCTATATAGACAACCAGCCGGAGGTTGCGTTCAATCAGCATGGCACGGATGGCCGCGTCGCCGGAGGGCAGTTTTCCAAGCAAATATTCTTCTTCTTCCCGCGTCAACGGAGGAGGCAGTGCTTCGCTTCCTCCTATGTAATAAATTTCTTCACCTTTCAGACCGAAAAAGATAAGAATCTTGTAATAAAAAATTAGCATCTGCAATTTCCATTTGACCCGCATAACCGCTTCCTCCCACTCATAACCTTTCTTTAGCCGGCAGCAACCAGCGTCGGATGAATAATGGCATGATATGCCCCGTCACCGGAGAGTTGACCTCCGTCCAGTCCTACAAGTACTTTCGTCGTTTCCACTTGACCGCTGCTGTACGTGATGACCACCTTGTCGGGTTTAATCGCCAGCATGAACTGCGTATTCCGGTTTACTCCCCGGTAAGGCACCAGCCGCAGACGATCCTGCCATACGAAATCTTCTTCCGTACCTATCGCCGTGATAATCTGTTCCACCTCGGCTGCGCGGATTCGTCTCAACCACGATTCCGGCAGCATACTCCCAAGCTGCGAAGCCTCCATGACCATCACCGGGGTCCGCGTCAGCGGATCGTAGAGCTGGTTGCCCGTATCGATCAAGCCTGTACACCGGAAATCCGCACCGTCCACGATCACACTTACTTCCGCCAGATGGACGGCCAGTTCTTCCTTCTTCTTTACTCCCGCCATCACCAGTCTGTGCAGCACCAGAGAACCCGCTCCTAACACGATGACTGCCCAAGTCTCGATCCGGATATTAAACCTCGCCGCACCCGTTTGGCTGAACAGAAGCCCGTTCATCACATCGCCCGATGTTTGAAACACGTAGTTCAGGCCGAAAACGCCCCCCGCCGCTACAAAGTTGACTACATAGAAGGTGCCTGTGTTGCGCAAAAAGCGCTGCAAGCTGCCATAGCCGAAAGCAATCCATACCATACAGAGAGACATGATGATCTTTGCCGCAAAAGTAAACAAGAACGACAAGGAAGGTACGAACATGAGCAGTACATAAGATCCGCCCAGCGCAGAGGACAGCAGCAGTTTCCAAGGTTTGAAAGATAATCGTCGCGTCCGTGCGGTCACTAGTAAAACGGCGGCATCCATGACGACATTCACCAGGAAAATCAGATCCGCGTATACGACCAATTTTCCTCACCCCCAAGCGGATGAGATTAGTATATTAAAAGACGAATTCAAAGTCTGTCTAATCGTGCCGGAGCCCGCCAACTATTTTTGTCGCATAGTGGGGAAAAGAAAAAAGCCGTCACAACCGACTTAAGGTCGGTTGTGACGGCTTTTCCGGGAGAGCCCGTCTTGCTGCTCTCCGCCTATACCATTCCGTTAGCGGAATTATTTGTCGAGATTGTTGCGTCCGCGGTTGCGCAGGAACGTCGGTACTTCCAGGTCTCCCGGTTGACCGCCGAACGGCCGCAGATTGTTCACACGCTGCTGAGTTTCGGCAGGTGTCTCCTGCTGCTGCTGTTGCTGCACGCCGCCTTGACGGCGGTTTTGCGGTTGTGGAGGCTGCTGCTGTTGCGGCTTGTCCTGGAATCCGGTAGCGATAACGGTAACCATAATCTCTTCTTTGAGATTCTCGTTGATGACCGCACCGAAAATCATATTCACTTCAATGTCGGAAGCCGAAGCAACGATGTCTGCAGCTTCGTTTACTTCGTAGAGGCTAAGATTTGTACCGCCCGTGATGTTCATCAAAACCCCGCGAGCACCCTCGATGGAGGTTTCAAGCAGCGGGCTCATAATGGCTTTCTTGGCGGCTTCGGCGGCACGGTTCTCGCCTGTCGCTATACCGATACCCATAAGAGCCGAACCACGCTCGGTCATAATGGTTTTTACGTCGGCAAAGTCAAGGTTGATAAGACCCGGCACGGCGATGAGGTCGGAAATCCCCTGTACCCCTTGACGAAGGACGTTATCCGCTTCGCGGAACGCTTCCAGCATAGGCGTCTTCTTGTCTACAATCTCAAGGAGACGGTCGTTTGGAATAACGATCAGCGTGTCCACTTTTTCTTTGAGCGCTGCGATGCCCTGTTCAGCCTGAGCGGCGCGTTTGCGCCCTTCGAATGTGAACGGGCGGGTTACGACACCCACCGTCAGCGCGCCGCACTCTTTCGCGATTTCCGCGATAACCGGAGCAGCACCCGTACCGGTTCCCCCGCCCATACCTGCGGTTACGAATACCATGTCCGCGCCTTTGAGCGTGTTCATAATTAAATCGCGTGATTCTTCAGCGGCTTTCTTCCCCACATCGGGGTTGGCGCCGGCTCCCAAGCCGCGCGTTAATTTATCACCAATTTGGAGCTTGTGCTCCGATCTGGCCTGATGAAGTGCCTGTGCATCGGTGTTGACCGTAATGAACTCGACACCTTGCACTCCATTCTCGATCATCCGGTTAACTGCATTACTGCCGCCGCCGCCCACACCGATGACTTTTATCTGGGCCAATTGTTCCATATCCAGATCAAATTCAAACATAGCAGTCAATGTCCCCCTAACTTAACTTTCCGTGAGCTGTAAGCTCAAAATGGGTAACGCGCCTGTCGGCACGGTAATCGTAAGAGCTCGCACATGGCCCGAACATGGTTCTGAAGCGTATCTGTGCGCGTGTCCCCCTGGTTGCAGGCTGCAGAGCCAGTGACGGGACACTTGTATCCATAACCGGGAAAGATGCATTCAGAAACAGCAGAGCTCGTCCCGTTAGATAAATTCCTTAAGGAAATTTTTGACTTTATCGAACCAGCCAGGGCTCGCTTCAGTCTGGGGTGTTTTGACACTGGCAGGTTTGTTGGCCGTTTGCTTCTTGGGCGCCGTAACCGGGCGGTTACGCAAAAATTTGCAAACAAACTGGATGATCCCTACTCCGCTCGTATAAGCCGGGTCGCGGACACCGATGTAATCGGGCACTGCGATACGTACGGGAGCAGCCAGCTCTTCCTGTGCAATGACAAGAGTCCCCGGCAGGGACACGGTACCTCCCGTGAGGACATAACCTCCGGCGGGATCACTGTATCCTAACCGGCTGGCTTCTGCGCGAATCAGATGGAAAATTTCCTGAACACGGGGTTCAATGATATTCGCCAGATCGACCTGGGAAAATTCCTTATCTACCTGACTGCCGATCCGGTTTACTTTAAACACCTGATCCGGCGCGGAATCTTGAATCGTCGCGCAGCCGTATTTAAGCTTGATTTTTTCCGCAATATCCATTTGGGTGCGGAGCCCGATTGATATGTCGTTGGTAATGAAATCGCCGCCGATAGGCAGCGTGGATGTTGCGACAAGATTGCCTTGATCGAAAACGGCAATCGTTGTCGAACCTGCTCCGATATCGACCAGTACGGTTCCTATCGACTTCTCGTCCTTGGAAAGCGCAAGCTGTCCGGAAGCCAGAGACATCAATATGAGTCCTGCCACCTTAAGTCCGGATTTCTCAACAACGCGAAGCAGGTTATGTATGCCTGTTTTGGCTCCGGTAATAATCGTGGATTCGACTTCAAGTCTGACCCCGATCATTCCTCTTGGTTCGTGTATGCCTTCCTGGCCGTCCACTAAGTATTGGTTAGGTACTACTCCGATAATTTCGCGCTCAGGAGGCAGCGCTATGACTCTAGCCGCTTGTATAACCCGTTCGATGTCTTCTTCGCCGATTTCGCGGTCTTCATTGGATACGGCCACAACACCGTGGCTGTCCTGAAGCGCGATGTGGTTTCCCGTAATCCCGACGTAAACATCAGAAATTTGTATGCCCACCATACGTTCGGCATGATCGATCGCGGATCGGATCGATTGAACGGTCTGGTCGATATCAACGATGGCACCTTTGCGGATGCCTTCCGAGTCGGCTGATCCTACCCCTATTATATTAATGGTTCCGTTTACGACTTCCCCAATAATAGCACGAACTTTGGATGTACCGATGTCTAAACTAACAATGATGTCATTGTTGCTCAAGCTTTGGCACCTCCTGTTAAATGAAATCAGGGCACAGCCCGTCTGCTTTCTACTTATTCAACATGACGGCTGGTTTCCCTCTTTATTTCCGCATTTTTTTTGTGAACGCTGTATTTCCTCTTTTTTTGGTCCTAAACCGGGTAAAAATAGAATACCATAAAATCAATTCTAACACTAATTTAATAGGGTGGGTAGTAATATTTTCCTGAGAAAACCCTGAAAAATTCATGAATCAAGCGCCTTTCATCCAGCCTTTCGGCCATTCGAAAAGCTGGCAGCTCCCTATCGATTCCTCCCTTGAAAGTCTCATAGATTACAGGGCGCAATGGCGCCTGTTACCAATCCCTTCCTTTAAATAAAGAGGCCTGTCCGGCGGAATTACCTCCTAGTTAGGAGCAGGCGATCCCTTCGATGTACCTGGTGTGTCTGTTTTGCCTTCCTTACCGCCCGTATCGGACTTGCGGGTGGTATCCTTTTTGGGAGTGGAAGTCGGTTTCGCACTGCCGTCCGGTTTCGGTGTGGGATCGGGCTTTTTGGTTGAGGCGGTGCCGGCTTTGCCTTTGTTTCCGGCGGCACTCGTATCCAGCGGCAAATGATCGTCTGTTTCCAGCAGCACCAGCACGCCGGAATTCACTTCGCTTCCCTGCATGCTCGTGATGTAAGCGGACAAATTCATAATTTTGTTCGGCAGATAACCCACCGTCGTCACGACTTCGAACTTGGTGCGGGTGTACATCTTGATCTTGTCCTTGTAGGCTTCCGACGGGTCCGGGCGTATCTCCGAAATGTCCGATAAATACCCGGCCGGAATGGCTGCCAACGCTTTGCAAAGAGCGATGCGGTTGGGATCGTTCTCGGTCCATCCGGTCAAAATGGGCTTGTCCACCGGCAAGTCTCCTTTGACAACGGGAACGGTGGAACCGTCGGCAAGCACCGCCTGCTTCACGCCGTCCGCCCCGAACTGGAACGCAACGCGCGGATACTCGTGCACCACGATGCTGATTTGTCCCGGAAAATGCTTGGAAACTTCAACGGACTGAACCATACGGAGGGCCGCAACCCTCTCGCGTACGTTTTCCGAACGGGCCGCAAAAAAATGATCGCCCTTCCGGACGGCAGCGGCTTGTCCGATTTCTTCGGAAGAAAGCAGTTCGTTGCCTTCGATCTTGATTTCACTGATCCGGCTCAAGGACGAGCGAAAAAAGAGAACGGCGAGAATCGTTACGAAAAACAGGAACAAGAGCGTAAGCAGCTTCCGGTTGGTGCGCGTCCTTCTCGGTTTAGGGTTCGGCAGCACCGGAACTTTATTCTCTTCTGGCAAGCCTGACACCCCCGCTTCCTTGTGCATAACCTTGTGAACGTGTAAAACCCTCTTATCCCCTCCTGTAAGCAGGAAGGGACTAGAGGCACTGCATTATTCACCGGTGACCGGCGCTTGATCCGGTACGGGAGCCTGCCGGCGAATGCGCGCACCCAGCCGGGTGAGCATTTCTTCGATCCGGTCGTACCCTCTGTCGACATGGTGGATTTGTTCCACGACGGTAGTGCCGTGTGCGGCCAGCCCCGCTATGACAAGCGCAGCGCCGGCACGGAGATCGGTAGCTTCGACCGTAGCCCCGTAGAGCCTCGGTACACCGCGTATAAATGCGGAGTTGAAATCGACGCGAATGTCCGCTCCCATCCGGGTTAGTTCATCCACATGCTTGAATCGGCTCTCAAAAATGGTTTCTTTCATTATACTGATTCCATCTGCTAGGGAAAGGAGCACCATAACTTGCGACTGCAAGTCTGTCGGAAAAGACGGATGAGGTGCAGTAACGATACGCTCGACCGCCCGCGGTCTTGTTGGAGCGTGCACATTTATTATATCATCGTGCACCGTAATTTGAACACCTGCACGTCTCAGCACATGAATGGCGGCATTCAGATGCTGGGGACACACTCCTTCCAGTGTTACACTGCCCTTCGTTGCGGCCGCCGCCACCATAAAGGTACCGGCAACGATACGGTCCGGAATGATCCGGTACGTGCAGGCATGTAAAGAGCGGACGCCACGTATAGTGATAGTATCGGTCCCCGCTCCGATTATGTCCGCTCCCATCGCGTTCAGGAAGTTTTGGAGGTCCTGGATTTCAGGCTCCCGTGCGGCGTTGGAGATGGTTGTGATCCCGTCGGCTAGAACGGCAGCCATCATGATGTTCTCGGTGGCCCCCACGCTTGGAAAATCAAGCGTTATATCGGCGCCCTTCAGGTCCTCGGCGGTACAAATAATCGTACTGCCGGTTTCCTCGATCGTAACTCCGAGCGCCTGCAGCCCTCTCAGATGCAGATCGATCTTGCGTTCGCCGATCGCACAGCCGCCGGGCTGATAAACCTGGACGGTTCCGAAGCGCGAAAGCAGCGGACCCATCAGAAAAATAGACGAACGCATCTGCTTCATCAGTTCTTCCGGAACGTGCGTGCTGTTCAAACCGGTTGTGTCCAGCACAACCGCGTCCTCTTTGTGCTCGGCGCTGCACCCCAGGGAACGGAGTATGCCGAGCATGACTTCAATGTCGAGCAGCTTCGGGACATTGCGCAGCGTGTGGGTTCCAGACGCCATTATGCTGGCTGCAAGAATAGGAAGCGCCGCATTTTTGGCACCTTGGATCCGAACGGCTCCCGAGAGGGGAATGCCACCTTCGATTACCAACTTCTCCAATGTCTCACCTCCGAATTACCTCTCGCCCACCACCAGTACCTCAGGCTGCAGCTCCACACCGGATTTCTCCCGTACAGTCTTCTGCGCCAAAGCAATGAGGGCCAGAACATCCTCGGCCAATGCATTTCCGGTATTCACAATGAAATTGGCATGCAGCGGAGAAATCTCCGCCCCGCCTACCCGCGTGCCTTTCAGGCCTGCTTCTTCGATCAGCTTGGCGGCATGATTGCCCGGCGGATTGCGGAACACGCTGCCTGCGCAGGCGAGCTGCAACGGCTGCGTTCTGAGCCGGCGGTCCTTGTACGCCGCCATTGCGCCCGCGATCTCCTTCCGGTCGCCCGGCTGCAGTTCGAAGACCGCTTCCGTTACGATGCCCGGCAGCGTATGCAGCACCGAATGCCGGTAAGCATACTTCAGGTCGCTGTTCTGCATGATGATCAATTCCCCTGTGTCCAGCAGCACTTCAGCCTGTTTAAGAATGCGTGACACATCAGAACCATGAGCCCCCGCGTTCATGTAAACGGCGCCTCCCACCGATCCCGGAATACCTCCGGCAAATTCGAGCCCCGTTAATCCTTCCTTGCCGGTCATGACGGATAATTTGATAAACGAGTAGGCTCCTCCCGCGTAGACGGTGCTGCCGTCGAAACGCAGCGTTTCCAGAGCCCGGCTTAATTTGATGACAACTCCCCGGATCCCCTTATCCCCCACAAGCAAGTTGGATCCGCGCCCGACGACAGTCCAGGGAACCTTGTGCTGCCCGAGCAGCCGGATCGTCTCAACCAGCTTCTGTTTATCCTGCGGAATAACGAGCAGATCGGCAGGACCGCCGATTTTCCAGGTTGTGTACGGTGCCAGCTTCTCGTTCTTCAGGACCTCACCCACCTGAGCCGCTTGCAAGTCTGTAATTAACTGGTGCATGGGAAAACCTCCTTCACAGAACTCAAGGTTGAAAAGCCCCTTTCCCGGCATTCTTCGGTTCCCGGTTATTCGTTACCGGCAAAAGCGGGAGTCGGTACGGGCGGCTTTGCCTTAGGTGTCTGCCACGGTTATAGTGTAGTTTATGTTAAATCGGATAGAGTGTGACAATGGCCCATCTAGTTCCCTGTAAAAGCTTGATCCTGCGGCCTTTTAGCGCTTCCGTTGTCCGGCGGATACAATCCGTTCCAGCTCCCGGACGACAAGTGCGGCGGAATCCCGCTGGCCCATCTTTGCAGACTGTTTCGCCATATGTTCCCAGCGGAAGGAATCTTCCATGATTTTGCCGATCTGATCGAAAAGAACCCGGCCGCTTAAATCTTTCTCAAGCAGCGTAACGGAGCCGCCCTCGTCGGAAAGAGAGCGGGCGTTGTGCTCCTGGTGGTTGTTCGTCACGTTTGGCGACGGGATTAAGATGGAAGGAATTCCAAGGGCGGTAATCTCCGCCATGGTAGACGCTCCGGCACGGTTCACGACAAGCTTGGACGCCGCCAAAACCTCCGGCATGTTATGAATATACGGAAGGACTTGAAGATTAACCGGAACCGAACCCGCCTCCTCCTGAATCCGCTGCGCGGTTGATTCAAAATAGGGCTGGCCCGTTCCGAATACAAACTGCACACCGGGCAGTTCATGTACGAGCGGAGCCAGTTCGACCATCGCTTCGTTAATGGCTTTGGCGCCCCGGCTCCCTCCCACAACGACAACGAGTCTCGCGTCCGGCGTTAATCCGAGCGAGGAGAACCCGCGGGCCGCGTCCGCATTTACCATAGAAGTCGCGCGCGGATTGCCCGTGTAGACGACTTTTTTGGCCTGAGGGAAGATTCCTTCCGTTCCCCGGAAGCTGACGGCTACCGTCGACACGTAGCGGCTCAGAAAACGGTTCGTAAGTCCCGCAATGGCATTCTGCTCATGCACGAGCGTAGGAATGCCCAGCTTGGCGGCCGCATACAAGACCGGACCGCAGACATAGCCCCCCGTGCCTACCACCGCGTCAGGCTTGAACTCCCTGAGAAGGCTTTTGGCACGGCCCACACCGCGCAGAAAGCGCAGCACGGTTTTGACATTGTCCAGGGACGCCAGCTTACGCCGGAACCCTGTAATTTCTACGGCTTCAAAAGGCATATCCAGCCCGGAACGCGCGACAATGTCACGCTCCAGGCCGGAGCTTGTGCCGATGTATAAAAATTTCGAATCGGGGTGGTCCTGCAGACATTGTTCCCCAATGGCCAAAGCCGGGTAAACATGACCGCCGGTTCCTCCCCCGCTGAATACGATACGCATTCGTTTCACCTCGAATAGCGGGATATGTTGAGCAGCACGCCGATCGACGTCAGCATCAGGGTAAGGGACGAGCCTCCGGCGCTTATAAGGGGAAGCGTAATCCCCGTAACCGGAAACATTCCGATCACGACGCCGATGTTGATAATCACCTGGACGGCGATCATTCCCACAATACCGACGGCAACAAGGCTGCCGAACGTGTCAGGTGCTGTAATAGCGGTGCGCATGCCTCTCCATACGAGAATCGTGAACAGGACTAGAACGGCCGCACCGCCGATAAAACCGAGCTCCTCGGCGATGATCGAGAAGATAAAATCCGTCTGGGGCTCGGGCAGATAGCTGTACTTCTGCCTGCTCATTCCGAGTCCCAGTCCGGCCAGCCCGCCCGGTCCGATCGCATAAAGCGACTGGATGGACTGATAGCCCGCTCCCAGCGGGTCGGACCACGGGTCCATGAAGGCCGTAATCCGCTGCAGCCGGTATGGGGCGGCAATAATCAGGCCGACGAAGCCTGCGACGCCGGCCATGGCAAGATAGGATAAATGAAGAATGCGGGCCCCCGCCGTATAGATCACGAGCAGGGAGGCGCCGACCAGGACCGCTCCGGTGCCAAGATCCGGCTGAAGCATGATCAAGCCGAAGGCCAGGCCAACGAGCCCCAGAGGAGGCAGCAGCCCCTTCGTAAACAGAGTGATCTGGGACTGCCTGTCAGACAAAAGCTTGGCCAGAAAAACAATCATGCCGATTTTCATAAATTCGGAAGGCTGAATCCCGAACGACCCGATTCCGAGCCAGCTCCGGGCGCCGCCGCGAACCACGCCTATCCCCGGGATCAGAACCGCCAGCAGAAGGCCGAAACAAATGAGCAGGCCGACCTTCGCGTACTTTTTCCACACCCAGTAGTCGGTGTTCATCGTAAAAAACATGGCGACGATACCGAGCACCGCAAAAAGAAGCTGCCTTTTCAAATAATAAAACCAGTCGCCAAATTCACGGAAGGCCAGCACTCCGCTGGCACTATACACCATAATTACGCCGATCGTCAAAATGAGCAGTGTCGAAACCAGAATCCATACATCCGGAGCGGAACGAGCTTTAGCCATAGGGACACCTCTTACGAATAAGAATATCGGGTGCCTATAGCCTGAAAACTAAGCTGACTGACGCTGCCGCAATCCGGAAGCGGACGAAGGAGGCTTGACTACCCGTTCCTTACAGATTATGCACGGACTCCTTAAACATGCGTCCCCGTTCCTCGTAAGAAGCAAACATATCCCAGCTGGCGCATGCCGGAGAGAGCAGAACGATGTCCCCTTCCCCTGCCAGCTTGCTCGCAGCCCGAACGGCCTCACCGATTGCTTCCGTGCTGTTAGCAGTATCGACCGTTTCGATGTCGGCCAATCCGGCTTCACGGGCAACGCGGTTTATTTTCTCCCTCGTCTCGCCGAGCGTTACGACGGCTTTCACGCGCGAAGCAAGCAGCGGAAGCATTTCTTTGTAGTCCGAACCGCGGTCCAAGCCGCCTGCGATCAGAATGACACTTTGTTCGAACGCTTCGACAGACTTCGTCGTGGCGGCGGGGTTCGTCGCTTTCGAATCGTTGTAATAAGCCACGCCGCCGAATTCTCCCACGAGTTCGAGACGGTGTTCCACACCGCGGAATGTCCGCAGGACGTCTGCGATCACCTCGACCGGCACGCCTGCGCTCAGAGCGACTGCGGATGCCGCAAGGGCGTTCTCGATATTATGAGAACCGCGAATGCCCAGCTCTTTGGCAGGTAAAATCGGGTATGTACCGCCCTCTGCATCCCGGTAAGTCAGCACGCCGTCCCCGGAGAGATAAACCCCTTTGTCCAGCTCCCGCTGCCTGGAAAACAAAAGGACTTCCGAAGATACTTCACCGGCCAGCTTCCTGCATACCTCGTCATCGGCGTTCAGCACCGCAATATCATCCTGCTTCTGATTCGCAAACAGCTTGGCTTTCGAGGCCACATAGTCTTCCATGGAGCCGTGATAATCCAGATGAGTTTCGTACACGTTGAGCAGGCAGGCGATTTTCGGCCTGAACTCCCTCGTGCCTTTAAGCTGAAAGCTGCTCAGCTCTACGACCATCCAATCGGACGGCTTCGCTTCCGCCGCCGCCTCCGTCAAAGCCCGGCCGATGTTGCCCGCAACGATCGGGTTCAGCTTGCCAGCCTCGAGCATCAGGCCGATGAGCGTCGTCGTCGTGGTTTTGCCGTTGCTTCCCGTAATCCCGATCACCGGAGCCGCACAGATATGGTACGCCACTTCCACTTCCGTCACCACTTCGATTCCGCGCTCCGCAGCCTGGACGACCGGCGGCGCCCCGTAAGGGATGCCGGGATTTTTGACGATCAGAGCCGTGTCTTCTCCCACAAGTTCAGGCGGATGCCCCCCGCAGACAACAGAAATTCCCAAGGCTTCCAATTCGTCGGCCTCGGGACTCGTTTCACGCGTTTTCCGGTCATTGACCGTTACGTCCGCTCCCATTTCATGAAAAAACTTGGCCGCCGCAACCCCGCTGCGGGCCAGGCCGAGTACGACCACTTTCTTACCCCGGTACTCACTCGGATGCTTCATTTGCTACAACACCTCATTCATGTATAGTCCCAGTGCCGCCAAAACAAGACCCGCTGCCCAGAAAGTGGTGACAACCCGCCACTCGGACCAGCCGACCAGTTCAAAGTGATGGTGAATCGGGCTCATTCTAAAGACGCGTTTGCCTGTTGTTTTAAACGAAATAACCTGGATGACAACCGATAAGATCTCAATCAGAAAAACGCCGCCGATAACCGCAAGCAGGAGCTCCGCTTTGGTCATGATCGCCACCGCTACCAGACCTCCGCCGATTCCCAGCGAGCCGGTATCGCCCATGAATACTTTCGCCGGATGCGCATTGAACACAAGAAATCCGAGAACGCCTCCCACCATAGCTGCAGAAAAGATAGCCGCTTCCGGTTGTGTATTGTTCATCGCGATGATCGTAAAAGCGCCGAACGCGATCGCGCTCGTGCCTGCAAGCAGACCGTCAAGGCCGTCCGTAAAGTTAACCGCGTTGGATGCGCCAAGCATCAGAATCGTCATCAGCGGGAAATACAGCCAGCCTGTATCGAAGGAAACATCCAGCACCGGCACGAACAAAGTCGTGCTGTGATTGGACGTAACAAGCAGCACGCAGACTACGGCGGATACGACCAGTTGGCCGATCAGCTTCTGCTTGGCTGTGAGACCGAGAGAACGTTTGAACACGATTTTGATATAGTCATCGAGAAAACCGACGAGCCCGTATCCGAGCGACGCGATCAGCAGAATCCAAAGCTCGGTGTTGCTGTCGGCAAACCGGAGCGCCGCAATCGCGAGCGCGATCAATATGATAATGCCGCCCATGGTCGGCGTCCCTTGTTTTTTCTGATGGCTTTGCGGGCCTTCCGTACGAATGGTCTGTCCGAACTTCAGTCTCCGAAGTAGCGGAATGAACAGAGGGCCCATGATAAGAGCGAGCAGAAATGCGACTCCCATCGTGAATAAGATCACTTTTAACTCCACGTTTGATATCCTCCTACAAGCTCTCCTGCCGGAAAGCTGCTCCGTGTTTCGATTCGGGTATAGACACGGCAAGCGGGTTAAGCCTGCCGATTCAGCAGCTGCCGTCCAAGCCGGATGAGTTTGCTCTTATGTTTCTCTGACGGAGGCAGACGCCGACAGGTTGCGGCGGTAGCGCCTATTTTGCCAAGAGCGCCTCCGCCACTTCCTCCAGCTTCATCCCCCGGGACCCTTTGATCAGAACGAGATCCCCCGATTTCAATGCAGCGTGGAGCGCTGCGGTTAATTCCGCTTTGTCCTCGAACCAGCGGACGCGTTCAGGACCGAACGACTCCCCGGCTGCTTCCGCGATCTGTCTGCCGAGCGGCCCGTAGGCATATACGCCCGTCAAAGCGTCCGGCGACAGAAGGGAGCCGATTTCCCGGTGATACCGGATTTCATCCTCGCCCAGCTCCAGCATGTCGGCGAGGACCACATATTTGCGCGGATATCCCTCCAACTGCTCGACGAGCCGGATGGAGGCTTTCATGGAGCTTGGCGAAGCGTTGTAAGCGTCGTTGAGCACGGTCACCCCACCAGGGGTCAGAAGCTTCTCGATTCTCATGCCGGTCATCTGCATCCCGGCCAGTCCTCTGCGTATGTCCGCATCGGGAACTCCCAGCGCGGTGCCTACTGCGATAGCCGCCAAAGCGTTGTCGACATTGTGCTCGCCAAGAAGCGGGATGTAGTACTTCTGCGCATCCTTGTCGCTTTCCGAACCGCGCGGGTTGATCGAAAAATGGGTGCCTTCCCCGTCCATTCGGATAAAAGTCGGGTACAAATCGTTCGTATGACCGCGCCCGAAGCGGATCTGGCTCAAACGGGCCGGCTGCTTCATGTCCGGAAGCACAAGCGGCAGCAGCGGCTCATCCCCGTGGAACACGTAGGTGCCGCCGTCTTTCAGACCGCTCAGAATTTCCGTCTTGGCGCGGGCAATCTCTTCGCGGGAGCCGAGCTGCAGCAGATGAGCGTCACCGATCATCGTAATGACCGCGATATCCGGCTCGGCAATCTCGGAGAGCAGCTCGATTTCCCCGCGGCCGCTCATCCCCATTTCGACCACGGCCACTTCCGTCGTATCGTCAAGCTGGAGCAGCGTAAGGGGAAGACCGATGTGATTGTTCAAGTTGCCTTTAGTTCTGTGTACGTGGTATACCGTGCCGAGAACGGCCCCCATCATATCCTTCGTGGTCGTTTTCCCGTTGCTGCCCGTAATGCCGACCACTTTGACGTTCAATGATTTCCGGTACGCGTGCGCAAGTTTCTGCAAGGCGGTCAGCGTATCGTCAACCAGTAGAAGCGGCAGTCCTTCCGGACGGCCTTCCTGCCGGCTTTCCAGCCACAAAGCGGCCGAAGCGCCTTTGGCGGCGGCATCCGGCGCGAATTCGTGCCCGTCAAAGCGTTCTCCGACGAGAGGAACGAACAAGCTTCCGGGTGCGATCGTACGCGTATCCGTGGATACCGCGTCAATCACGATTCCGTCGGCGCCGTTATCCGGTCCCGGCGGCATCAGCAGCTTCGCACCGGCCATCTCGGCTATAGTCGTTAATGGAAGTTTTCTCATGACTGTAACCTCCTTAATGCGGCACGGGCTATCAGCCTGTCATCGAAATCGTGCTTGACCCCGGCGATATCCTGGTAGGTTTCATGTCCTTTTCCCGCTATCAATACTACATCCTGAGGGCCTGCCTCTTCAATAGCCTTTTGGATCGCTTCCGGTCTGTCGACAAGAAGCTTATAACGGTTCTCGTCGACCCCCGCTTCGACCAGCCCGGGAACGATGTCGAGCAGGATCGCGCCGGGATCTTCCGTCCGCGGATTGTCCGAGGTCACATACACATCGTCGCTCAGCTCCCCCGTCACTTTCCCCATGAGAGGACGCTTCGTCCGGTCGCGGTCTCCCCCGCATCCGAACACGCATCTGATCCGGCCCTGTGCAAATTCGCGTATCGATCCGAGCGCGTTCCGGAGACCGTCCGGCGTATGGGCGTAATCCACGAGGACGAGAAATTCCTGGCCTTCATCGACAATCTCCATGCGACCGTCCACTCCCGGCATGCTGCCGAGGCTTTCCCGGATTCGGGACAGTGAGAGCCCTTCGGCAAGGGATACGGAAATGGCTGCCAGCGCATTATATACGTTAAACAAACCTACGAGCTTCATGCGCATCGGCTCCGTTCCCGCAAAGGAAACCACGTCGAATTCCGTCCCTTTGGCCGTAATGCGTATGTTGGTCGCTTTGACGTCGCAATCCCGGTTAACTCCGTATGTAATGACTTCCGCCGAGGTCAATTTGGCCAGACGCTCCGCCGAAGGGTCATCCGCGTTTAAAACCGCATACTGCTTATCTCCGGGGTCCTCTGTAAACTCGTTCCCCATACGTGAGAACAGAAGTCCTTTGGCTGCCTCGTATTTATCCATCGTTTCGTGATAATCCAGATGATCCTGCGTCAGGTTTGTAAAAACGCCTCCGCGGAAACGGACTCCTTTGACCCGGCCCAGATCAAGCGCATGGGAAGACACTTCCATGACGCAATAGTCGGTTCCTTCGTCCGCCATAAGCCGGAAAGTCCTCTGCAGATCTGAGGCTTCCATCGTCGTGCGTTCCATAGGAATAAATTTCGAACCGATCTTGGCGGAAATCGTTCCCGTGAGCCCCGTCCGGAAGCCCTGGTCACGTAAAATATGTTCGACCAGAAAACTTGTCGTCGTTTTGCCGTTCGTCCCCGTAATGCCGATCACTTTCATCTTCCGGCTCGGGAATCCGTAAACGCAAGCCGATAAAACCGACATCGCGTATCTGGCGTCCTTTACGATCAACTGCGGAACATCAAGCTCCAGTTTCCGTTCCGTCACAAGCGCTGCCGCCCCGAGCTCTATCGCTTTCGGAGCGAAGTCGTGGCCGTCGGACACGAATCCGGGCACACAGACGAATAAATCACCGGGGCGTACTTGACGGGAATCGGTAGCGATGCCTGATATTTCTGTTGTCTCTTCACCTATGAGTTGACAAATTAAAAGCTGAGAAGCCAATTCCTTCAGCTCCATGTCAAATCGCCTCCCACCATTGGCACGTTTCATTTGCTATTCTATGTGTTCTTTCTATCAGTATGGACAAAAGCCTGACAAGAAAGAAGCGCCGAAACAATCAGCGCCCCTCTTTTTTGTCCATAGCGCCTTCCGGCGGATTAGATAAGTATACACGAATTGTTGAACCCCGGTCTACTCTCGTCCCCGGCTTCGGCGCCTGGCTGATCACCGTATTTCCCGTGCCGGACTTGGCAATCAGGAAGTCGGAATTCAGGTCTTCGTAGATATCCTGAACGGTGGCTCCCACCAGATCGGGCACTTCTACAACCGGCGTTTCGCCATATTTATATTTTTTGGTCAGCTGGTTTTTGTCCGGTTCCACCTTCATGTACCGGAGCGCATCCTGCATGATGTTTTTGACCAGCGGCGCTGCGATCAGGCCGCCGAACTGGATGCCTTGTGGATCGTCTACCGCCGCATATACGACTACCTTGGGATTGTCGGCCGGAGCGAATCCGATAAAGGATACGATGTGTTCGTTCGGCGAATAACGGCCGTTTACGACTTTCTGGGCGGTCCCCGTCTTGCCCCCGACCCGGTAGCCGTCAATGAACGCATTGCCGCCGGTCCCTTTCGCCACGACGCTTTCCAGGGCCTCGCGGACTTGCTTCGACGTCGCTTCCGAGATTACCGTATCCACCAGCTCCGGTTTGACCGTTTCGATCACACGCCCCGTTTCGGGCTCTATCCATGATTTGGCGACATGCGGCTTGAATAACTTACCCCCGTTAATCGCCGCCGAAACGGCTGTGATCTGCTGAATCGGGGTAACGGATACCCCCTGTCCGAAAGCGGTCGTCGCAAGCTCGACCGGACCCACTTGCGAAGGTTTGAACATAATTCCGTTCTCTTCTCCGCCGAGGTCGATTCCGGTTTTTCTTCCGAAGCCGAAACGCTTGATATAGTCGAAAAGGGTTTCCTTGCCCAGGCGCTGTCCCAGAACGACAAAACCGGGATTGCAGGAGTTTTCCACGACTTCCAGGAACGATTCGCTCCCGTGCCCGCCGCGCTTCCAGCAGCGCAGCCTCGCTCCGCCGACTTCGATAGCTCCCGGATCATGGAATCTTTCGTTTTTCAAATCGACTTTCTTCTCTTCCAGCGCGGCGGCCAGCGTAATGATCTTGAACGTTGAGCCGGGCTCGTACGTCATCCAGATCGGAAGATTCCGGTTATACGTCTCCACCGGGTATTTCCCGAAATTGCCGGGCTCATAAGTCGGCCGGCTTCCCATGGCGAGAATTTCCCCGTTATTCGGATCCATCATAATAGCGATGGCGTGCTTCGGCTGGTACTTCACCATCGCCTGGTCCAGCTCCCGTTCAAGCACCGCCTGCAAGTGCTGGTCGATCGTCAGCTGCAGGTTCAGACCGTCTTTCGGCTCACTATACTGTTCGGTGGAACCCGGCATTTTGCGATTGGCAGCATCTGCCAGATAAGAGACATTGCCTTTGATGCCGGTGAGCAGCTTGTCATACTTGCTCTCCACACCCGTAAGCCCCTGGTTGTACGTTCCCGTGAAACCGAGAATATGCGCCGCGAGGCTGCCGAACGGATAATAGCGGCGGTTATCGCCGGCTACCACGATACCGGGCAGGTTCAGGGCTTTAATCTCCTGCGCCTTCTCCAGCGTAATTTTCCGTCCGGCGGGCTTGATCTCGTTAATGCGTTCCCGCTTCGTAATCTGCTTGTAAATCGAATCGACGGGCGCCTGCAAAACTTCCGCAAGCTTGGCCGCCGTTGCATTCGGATCTTTAAGCTGGACCGGGATGGCCATTATGGACGGCGTGCTGATGTTATACGCCAGTTTCTCTCCGTTGCGGTCCCATATCTCGCCGCGGTTGGCCATAAAAGGAATCTCCCGCCGCCAGGAGTCCTCCGCTTTGGCCGATAAACCGGGGCCGAGCCAAAGCTGCACATACGCCAGCCGGATGATCAGAGCGGCGAACAAGACCGTTCCCAAAATGAGTGCGGCAAACAACCGGCGCCGCACGGTAAAGCTGGACACTCGCATGGATTCGCTCCCCTTCCAGACAAGTCATGACCGTTCTTCTCATGACTATTCCGAACAAGCAGGGGATAGAACAAGCACGTCCGACTTATTCGGACTTTTCCGGGACAGCCTGTTTCTCTTCCGGCGGCGTTAAGACTTCTCCTCCCAGAGGCTGGAGCTGCAGCGTAAGCACGCGGTCGCTTCCTTCGCCCTGCAAAGCCTGGGAGACGACGTAGCCTTCGCCGGTACTGGCGGTGCGGATGCCGAGCAGCGTACAGAGCTCGAGCGCGTCCCGCAGCGCCTTGCCTTTCATATCCGGTACCGCGATCTCCGCGGGAGCCTGCATGGCAAGGTATACCCGCTGGTAAGGACCGATCTCGGTGCCGGCTTTCGGATACTGGGCTACCACCTTGGCGCCCTGGCCTACGGTTTCAATGTCCACTCCGGCGCGTTCCGCCGCAGCTTTTGCCTGGGCCGCCGTCATGTTGCCGAAATCCACGGCTTTCTGCGTGGACGTCTGAACCGGCGTGACCTGAGCCTGCTGCTTGCTGGACGGGATGCGCAGGTAACGAAGGGAGTTCTGCATGATTTCTTTGAAAGCCGGAGCCGCCACATAGTGGCCGAGCAGGTAGTTATTTCCCAGCTCAGGCTCGTCGGCGATGATAATGAGAACGAACTGCGGATCTTCCACCGGCGCAAAACCGGCAAAAGAAATGACCCACTTGTTGGCCGCATATCCTTTTTGTCCCGGTACGACTTTGTTGGCGGTACCGGTTTTGCCCGCGATCCGGTACCCTTCGATGTAGGCGTCTTTACCGGTCCCCTTCACTTGATCCGCTACGACCTGCTCCAGATATTCGCCGACTTTTTTGGCCGTCGCGGCGCTAACCGGCTGCCCTACGACTTTAGGTTCTATTTTCTGAATAGGCTGCTGGGTCTTCGGGTCAATGATTTCCTTCACGACATGCGGCCACATCAGCTTGCCGCCGTTTGCGATCGCTCCGTACGCGGCCGCTTCCTGAATGGCCGTTGCCGTCAAGGCTTGTCCATACGTAGCCGCCGCATAGTCGACTTCATAAGCAAGGTTCGTCTGTCCGGCAACCTCGCCGTACAAATCGATATTGGTTTTTTTACCGAAACCGAACCGGTCGATATAATCCTTCAAACGCTCGACACCGAGCATTTTATAACCCAAGTTGACAAAAGCCACGTTACTGGATCTTTTTAGTCCCTCTAAGTACGTAATAGGCCCCCATCCGATTCTGTTATGATCATAAACCGGTTTTCGACCGGGCACTTGGACGGAACCCGATTTAAAAGTTGCCCCGGGATTAAAAACACCCTCCTCCACAGCAGCCGCCAGTGTAACCAGCTTAAACGTGGAACCCGGCTCGTACTGGGACTGGACGTTGTGATTGGTCTGGTCCCCGCCCTTCCAAAATTCATTCGGGTTGTAGTTCGGGTAGCTGGCCATCCCCAAAATTTCCATCGTCTTCGGGTCGGCCGCAATCGCCATCAAGCCTTTCGGGTGCCATTGATCCATAACTTTGGAGAGGGCGTTCTCCATGTAGTATTGAATGTTTTTGTCAATCGTCAGCTTGACGTAATTCCCGTTAACGGGAGGCACATACACGGATTTGCTTTGAACGAGCTCGACACCGTTTTTGTCACTGTTATAGCTGAGCGAGCCCGGCGTTCCTTTGAGCTGTTCGTCCAGCTGCGCTTCGATGCCCATGCTCGCCTTGCCTTCGCGGTTTGTATACCCGAGAATATGCGCGGCCAAAGAATTGCCCGGGTAATAACGCTTCTTCCCGGTCGTAAGATAAATGCCCACATCCGCCTGTGTACCGTATTTCTTTTTATCTTTATCGTTCAATTGCTGCTGGAGTTTCTTAACGAGCTGCTGTACCTGATCGGCTTTCGCCTTGTCGATGTTTTTGCCTTCGTTGTTCAATTCGACATTGACGAGATACGCGTCCTCGGGCTTCGGTTCTTTTTTCGCGTCTTTTTTGTTGTCTTTCTTATCGTCCTCGGCTGCATTAGCTGCATTTGACTGGGCAGCCGCAGGATCTACCGCTCTTTTCTTCGTAGCCAGGCCTTTGATTTTATCGGACAGGTTTGGAGAATCCGAGTTATCTTTTAGAATCTCCGTCAGACCGGCCGTAATATCGTCCGCAAGCCCTGTCTGATAGATCACTTTCGGATTCAGCGAAACCGAGTAGGCCGGAACCTCTTCCGCCAGAATCCGTCCTTCCCGGTCGAGAATCTTGCCCCTCTCGGCCGGTACGACCCGGTCGGTTTCCCACCTTTTCTCCGCTTCATTAAGAAGCTTGCTGGCGCTGACTCCCTGGATCCATAAAATTCGGCCTAAAAAAACAATAAAAAGAAGGGTAAAAAACCCTCCAATTAGTAGTGAGCGCATTTTCATTTTCTTAACCATGTACGTCCCCACCTCAAATCGAAATTGCCTGCCCGCTAGCGACCCGCCGCGACGGAACTTTTCTTATCTATGGAGGCTTGACCCGAACCAGGCGTCACTTGTCTGACCTGATCGTCACCGGCAGGCTTAAGCCCTTTTTCCTTCGCGATGGCTTCGAGTCTTTCCGGATCTTTCAGCTTCTGAACTTCCTGCTGGTTGGCATCGTTTTCCGCTTTGAGCATTGTAATCGTGGTCTTGGTCGTCTTAATCTCGCTGTTGATCTGATAGATGGTTGTGTAGCGCCATACGATTCCGGTCGCAACGAGCACGCAGACTATAACCAAAAGCAAATACATGAGCTTCTCTCCGACAGGCAGCGGCTTGTTTTTGACAATCACTTTCTTCGTTTCACGAACGGTCACGCGTTGACTGGTTGCTGTCGACTTTTCGGCTAAATTTCCTTGGATATATCCGGGCATAAGTTCCTCCTGATTACAGCTTTTCTGCGATTCGTAATTTGGCTGATCTGGCTCTAGTATTGTGTTCGAGTTCAGCAGAACCTGCTGTAATCGGCTTCCGGTTCACAAGCTTCACCACACCGGTGTTTCCGCATACGCACAAGGGGAAATCCGGAGGGCAGGTGCACCGTCCCACATAGCTGCTAAAAATTTGTTTGCATATACGATCCTCAAGCGAATGGAACGTGATGACGGAAATCCGCCCGCCCGGAGCCAGGCACCGCACCGATTGATGCAGCGCGTCCTCGAAAGCCCCGAGTTCGTCGTTAACGGCAATCCGCAAAGCCTGGAAGCTTCTTTTGGCGGGATGTCCGCCTGTTCTCCGCGCGGCTGCGGGGATGCCTTCCTTAATCAGCTCGACCAGTTGGCTCGTCGTTTCGATCGGCCCGTCCGCCCTGGCTCTTACGATAGCGCCTGCTATACGGCGGGAAAATTTCTCCTCCCCGTATACGAACAAGATGCGGGCGATTTCGGCTTCCGGCCACTCGTTCACGATGATTTTGGCGGTAAGCTCCGTACTGCGGTCCATGCGCATATCCAATTCAGCTTCCTGGTGGTAGCTGAACCCTCGTTCCGCCTCATCTAGCTGAGGCGAGGAAACTCCAAGGTCAAACAAAATTCCGTTGACCTGCGGGGCCCCGTCTTTGAACGCTCTCGGCTCATCCCGGAGCACTTCTTCAATTCGTCGAAAGTTCGTTTTGACAATTTTGACCCGGTCCCGATAGGGCGCGAGTATGTGTTCGGCGTTCGCAAGCGCCGCATCGTCCTGATCCAGGGCTATCAGAAGTCCTCCCGGACCCAGTCTGGAGGCGATTAAGGAACTGTGTCCCGCCCCTCCCAGCGTACAATCCACGTATACGCCGTCAGGTTGTATGTGTAGACCGTCAACTGCTTCTTCTTTTAAAACGGTGATGTGATGAAACAAACTCATTTCCCTCCCTAAGTAACTCGCAGAGCTTACTCGTGATGTTATAAGTCAAAATCGAAATCAACCAGCTTCTCGGCAATTTCGTTAAAAGACTGTTCCGACTGCTCAAAATAGCTTTCCCAAACCGACTTGCTCCAAATCTCGACTCGATTGGAAACGCCGAGCACAACGCAGTCTTTCTCGAGTTTGGCATGCTCCACCAGGTTGTTCGGAATATTGACCCTTCCCTGCTTGTCCAGCTCGCTTTCCGTTGCCCCGGAAAAGAAAAAACGCGTAAAAGCGCGCGCATCGGCTTTCATAAGCGGCAGTGCTTTCAGCTTCTGTTCCAGAACGCTCCATTCAGACTTAGGGTACACAAACAAACATTGGTCCAAACCGCGGGTGACGACAAAGGATACTCCGAGGGCTTCGCGAAACTTAGCCGGAATAATAAGCCGGCCCTTCTCGTCAATGTTATGCTGGTATTCCCCCATAAACATTGACCCTCACCCCTTTCGCCCCACTTTGCGCCACTTTTCTCCACTTCAGTATGTTTACTTCTTCATTTACACGCAAAATCCTTCTAATAAGCATAAATCGTTAAAATTAATTTTTCTCATTTTGTGGATAAATCGGTTAAAAAAATAAAAAAAGTCCGGCGCAGAGCGCCAGACTGTGGATAATTTGATTATTTTTCTTTTTCCGGCTCTTGTTGTTCGGCTTGCTGCACGGGGGCCGCATTGTCCTCAAGCGGCTGATTATCGGAAGCTTGCGCCGGCTTCTGTGCTTCCGCTTGACTGATTCGGCGCTTACTTTTCGACCGGAGGAAAAAATAAATGGGCAGCCCTATGACCAGAGCGATAGCAGCTACAGGAATCAAAGCCGTCATAAAAATGACGAGGCCTTTAAAAATCATAACCATAAAGTCCACGCTTTTGGTAAATGTACTTCCAATCTGCTTGCCGAAAGGCGTTCCGCCCCCTTTTAGAAGAGCCGCTTCCTTCGGCTGATACAGCTTCAGTTCTACAGTCGAGTACTCTACGTTTTGATCCAGAAAACGCATCCGGCCTTTGATCCGTTCAATCTCTTCCTGGACTTTGCCAAGCTCCGCGGAAAAAGCGAGCAACTCGTCGGACTTCGTCGCCTTCTCCATAAACGCCAGCAGCCTGGCTTCCACGACCTCTTTCGCTTTAAGCCGGGAAGTCAGGTCCACGTACTCCTCCGTCACGTCCTGACCCGTTATATTTCTTTGCCGGGTGGGGCTGATTTTCTCGATGCCGTCGAGAAGCGAAGGAAAACCTCCCGCTGCGACTTTGATCGTAAATGTGCCCCCTATTTCGGAGGCCGTGTTGTCTTCGGTAAACTGCAGGATATACGCGCCGCTCGCTGTAACCAGCTCACGCAGGGCCTTCTGCGCTTTGGCGTAGTCCTCCACTTCGGCTACGAGATTCCCCTTGTAGATCACCTTGCGGTCAAATCCGTCTGCGGCCGCCTGAGTTGCGGACGGATTAACGGCGGCAGGTGCGGGGGAGGCACTATTTCCATCGGCTTGCTTGTCCGCGCCTTCTTTCTTCATTAATTCCGTGTTCGCGGAAGTAGTTGCAGCGACTCCCGATTTCTGATCGGCCGTTGAAGCCCCCTTATCGGCAGCGCTGCACCCCGTCAAGCTGGCACCTATAAGCAGCGCCACGATCAATCCCCGCCTTGCTATTCTAAAACTGTCCCGTTTGCCGTCTCCGTCCCTTTCCCGCTTCCTTCCCCTTACCGGATGATTGTGTTTCATAAGACCCCCTATGGTTATTCCATATTTTTCTATTCATTCTTTCTGACGCATTCTTATCGGGGAAGTTGCAAATCCGTTCGGGAAATTTTCCGCTCCTTGCGGCCATTTGCGGCCGCAAATACAGCCAATAAAAAACGCCTCCCGCTTCCGGTTATGCACCGGAAACAAGAAGCGATTTCTAACTATTGGATAGATTAATGCTCCTGCCAGCTTTGCAGATAAGCCTTCTGCTCATCGGAAAGCCGGTCGATGGAAATACCGAGTGACTCCAGCTTGTAGCGCGCTACCTGCTCATCAAGCTCATAAGGAACATTCACGACGGTTTTACCGATCTCTTCGTAACGGTCGTTCACGTACTTGAGCGACAACGCTTGAAGCGCGAAGGTCATATCCATAATCTCCGCCGGATGCCCGTCTCCTGCCGCCAGGTTAACCAGACGTCCTTCCGCCAGGAGATAAATTTTACGTCCGTCTTTCAGCTGGTATTCTTCGATGTTACGGCGTACCGTACGCACGGAAGAAGACTGGGCTGCCAGTTCGGGTTTGTTGACCTCCACATCGAAGTGCCCCGCATTGGACAAAATCGCGCCGTCCTTCATCACTTCGAAATGCTCGCCGCGGATCACATCGCGGTTGCCCGTCACCGTTACGAAATAATCGCCGATTTTAGCCGCTTCGGACATCGGAAGAACGGTAAATCCGTCCATGTAAGCCTCAACCGCTTTAATCGCGTCGATCTCCGTAACGACGACTTGAGCGCCCAGACCTTTGGCACGCATCGCAACGCCTTTGCCGCACCAGCCGTAGCCGACCACGACAACGGTTTTGCCGGCAACCACCAGGTTGGTCGTACGGTTGATTCCGTCGAATACGGATTGTCCGGTTCCGTAGCGGTTGTCGAACAAGTACTTGCAGAACGCATCGTTTACGGCCACCATCGGGAACTCCAGACGGCCTTCCTTGTCAAGCGCCTTCAGGCGCAGGATGCCGGTCGTCGTTTCTTCCGCTCCGCCGCGCACGCCTGCCAGCAAGTCTCTGCGCTCCGAGTGAAGAATAGTTACCAGATCGCCGCCGTCGTCGATAATCAGATCCGGCTTCGTTTCGAGCGTTTTGATCATGAGCTCTTTGTATTCCTTCGGATCGGGATTGTACTTCGCGAACACGGTAATGCCGTCTTCCGCCAGAGCCGCGCAAACGTCGTCCTGCGTCGATAGCGGGTTGCTTCCCGTAATCGTCACTTCCGCTCCGCCCGCTTGAACGACTTTCGCCAGGTAGGCGGTTTTCGCTTCCAAATGAAGAGAAATGGCTACTTTAAGACCGCGAAACGGCTGCTCTTTCTCGAACTGCTCGCGGATACGGTTTAATACCGGCATATGCGCCTGAACCCAATCGATTTTCAAATGCCCTTCGGGCGCCAGAGATTGATCCGCTACGATGCTGCGTTCTACTGCGTTCATCCAACTATTCCTCCTCGATTGCTAAAATCTTCTTCTATATAGGCTGTCTAGTTAAATATAAACCAGGTAGTGGCCCCCGTCCATCGGCAAATCCGCCTCCAGCAGCTCTTGGAGCCATTTATCCCCGTATCGGTTCAAATAGGCGCATACGTTATATACCCGCTCCTGCGGTTTGCCCAGCGGCATCAGAGCCAGCTCAATGCGCTTCCATTGAGATAAGGCCGTGTCATGCCGGCGGGCAAGCGCCTGCTCCGCCTTGCGTTCCAGGTAATCGATCTGGTGAAGGAGCTTATCCAGATTGGTATGCCCCAGATCCGGCAGTCCCGCTTCGATAGCGGCAAGCGAGTCCACGAGAGGGGTGTACACCTCTTTCACGCGCACGCGCGCTTCTTCGAACCGTTCCCGAACCGGAAAAGGGCTCTGCGCGCGGAGCCACGCTTCTCTCCGCTCGTCAATGCCCGCCTTCACGTCATCCATGGACAGGTCGTACCGGTCCATCCATTTCGTTACGGCATCTTCGACGAGCGTGAACTCCAGCCGCGGCAGGACAATCGGCATCGTCATGCCGTGCAGCGCGAACGCGTCCCGCGTCATCGCCCAGTAGGCCACTTCCGCGGGTCCGAGCACGGTGCCCAGCACCGGAAGCAGGAACTCCTGCATGAGCGGGCGGGAAAGAACGCCGTTGCTGAGGCGTTCCGGCTCCCTCTCCGCAAGGGCCAGCAAGTCTTCCCTGCTGTAGGCGCGCAGGTCTTTCTTGTCGGCGAAGCCCTCCCCGCTGCGCTGCAGCAGGACTCGCTCGCCGCTCGGGTCGATGACGAACAGATGCGACTGTTCGTCCGTCACGTCCACTTGAGGCGTATAGCCGAGCGCCTCAAGTTCTCGGCGGCCGCGCATCAGGGCGGCCGCAAGAAGCTCGTTAGCGCCGACGAGACGCGTGAACATCGGCGCCTCCAGCTTGCGCAAAGCGGGATCGTCCGCGTCGAGGAGGACTAGCCCGCTGTCGCCGAACAGCGCAGCCATCCAGCCGGCGAACGTGTCGCTGAGCGTGGCCAGGCCGTTCATGGACGAACGCAGGCGGCTCAGCAGCTCCGTCTTGTGCGGGCTGTCCGGCAGCGACTCATCCAGCCGGCGGAGCGCATCTTCCCACGTCTGTTCATCCGCCTGCCAGCGGCTGACGGATGTCCGCAGATTCCACGGACGGCGGATCGACAGTTTATGTACGTCCAGTTCCGGACGCTGTACCTGGATGTGGTCGACCTCATCGAAGTCGTGATCCTCTCCGGCGATCCAGAATACCGGTACGACCGGCGTACCCAGCTCCGCCTGAGCTTGCCTCGCGGCGATAAGAACGGTAATCGCTTTGTAGATGACAAGCAGCGGCCCTCCGAACAAGCCGGCCTGCTGGCCTCCCACTACGGTAAGCGAATTCTCCTCGGCCAGACCGGCAGCCGCACTCAGCGCCGTCTCCCGGTTGCCGATACGGCGGTTATATTCAAGCAGCACCTCGACCAGACGCTTCCGGTCCGCCCGGTTCGCTTCCGTTTGGCGGACAGCTTCGGCGCGGCGGTGCAAACTTCCTTTGTCCCATGGATTATAATCAAACAATGCCGACACTCGGTCGAAATGATGGATGTAATCCTCGGTTAAAGGTTGGCTCTTCTTCCATTGATAAGCTTTCCACGGCATCTCTCTGCAGCCGCCTCCCCCGTAACCACTGTCGGATTTTTACTCTTAATTGATTGTACACGGCATTGACCTTGACGTCAAAATGGAAGTTGCTAATTTTTTTATATCAGGTACAAAAAATGCTGTTCCTTCTCTCCGTCTGTAGACCTAGATCCCTTACCGCCGCAGGCTGCTGTAAGCTTCATTCGCGCGCCTCTTTCATCTTCTTCCAATATCTTCTATTATGAATAGAGAACGTAGCGCTTGAAAATAGAAAGGATCGATACCGATGAATGTGTTCCATAACCGTATGTTTGTCAAACTGTTCACCGCCAGCTTTTTCTCGCAGCTCGGCACCATGATCGGAAATATGGCGTTTGCCTTCTTCCTGCTCGACCGCTTCAGCTCCCAGCCCTTCTATATGACACTGGCCGAGATGATGTATTCCCTACCGACCTTGTTCGTGTTCTTTATCGTCGGAGTTGCGGCCGACCGGATGAACCGGAAGTCCATTTGTTTATATTCCAATTATATTCGAATCGGACTGACTGTCCTGCTCTTCCTCTCGCTTTTTCTGGAAATATTGCCGCTCACGTTCCTGATTCTGTTCCTTCGCAGCGCGGTCGCGAAATTTTTCGCCCCGGCCGAAACCGGCCTTGTGCAAGGCATCTTATCCAAGGAGCAGTATATGCAGGCTGCCGGTTTGAACCAGACGGTGTTCGGCTTGTTCATGCTCTTCGGAACGGCCCTCGGAGCTTTGGCGTATCACTGGATCGGAGTAGAAGGCGCCGTCATAATCGACGGATTGGGGTTTATTCTCTCGGCTCTCCTTATCCGTTCCTGCAGTTTTGAAGAGAAAGTACAGCAGCCTAACGGACCCGGAAAATGGCGGGATATGAGCGTTAAAACCGTTTGGGGAGATTTTGCCGAAGGCTTGAAATATATCTGGAGGAAGCCTCTCTTGCTGTCGATCATTACCGGTTTTATCCTCTTCGGATTTGTTAACGGCGGCTTTACCGTCCTTCCCCTGTTCTCGCTGAAATACAAACTCGCAGCCTATGAGTATGAGAAATTCGCTTCGCTCTTATCCGTTAGCCTAGGCGTAGGGGTACTGGTCGGCAGCGCTCTCGGGACCATTTTGGCCAAAAAAATAAAACCGCACGTCATGATCATAGGCAGCGTCGTCTCCAGCGGACTTATGGTGATCGGAATCAATTACGTCAATGACATCTGGCTGTTTCTAATCGGCTTCCTCTTTACGGGAATACTAATAGCACCTGCCAATATAGCTATCGGCGGCTGGATGCCGCAAATTGTGGATGGCAAAATGATGGGGCGGGTAAACGCGTGGATCGATCCGCTAATGATGGGGGCTCAGTCCCTTGCGCTCGGACTTATCGCTTTGTTCTACCCACGATTTATCTCGCTGGACTGGATTTACATAGTACTGGGCGCGCTTATGCTTGTCGTAGCCGTCTTTTACACTCTCAAGCTTCCCAAACAGGCTGCTGAGGAAGAGTCCGCTCCGAAAGAGTCTCAAGAGAAACCCGTGCAAGGGGCCCCGTCCGTATCGGGTTAAAGCGTTACGTCTACCGTAGATATATGCGGCAACACGATAAAAAAACCGCCCGTCTCGCATCTCCTGGACCGGAGTGCGAACGGGCGGTTCTTTTGATGAAACGATTAATGATTAGTACAAGTGGCAGGATACGAAATGCCCCGGCTCCACTTCTTTCATCGGAGGCATCGTTACCGCGCATTGATCCATAGCTTTAGGGCAGCGGGTCCGGAAAGGACAGCCGCTAGGCGGGTTCAACGGGCTCGGAACCTCGCCTTTCAGGATGATGCGTTCACGCTTGCGCTCGATTTCCGGATCCGGAATCGGAATCGCGGAAAGCAGAGATTCGGTGTACGGGTGAAGCGGGTTTGCATAAAGCTCCTTGGAAGTGGTGACTTCCACCAGATTCCCCAAGTACATAACGCCGATACGATCGGAGATGTGCTTCACCATCGCAAGGTCATGCGCGATGAACAGGTAAGTCAGACCCCGGTCTTTTTGCAGCTTCTTGAACAGGTTGACGACCTGGGCCTGTACGGACACGTCGAGTGCGGAAATCGGCTCGTCCGCAATAATGAACTGCGGTTCGATTGCGAGCGCGCGGGCGATCCCGATACGCTGACGCTGACCGCCGGAAAATTCGTGCGGGAAGCGACCGGCGTGCTCGGCGTTAAGGCCTACCGCATCCAGCAGCTCGACTACGCGTTCGCGGCGTTTGCTGCCGGAAGCGACACCGTGGATGTCGAGACCTTCCGCGATGATGTTGCCGACCGTCATTCTCGGGTTAAGCGAGGCGTACGGATCTTGAAACACCATCTGCATGTTCCGGTGAAAATCGCGCATTTTGCGGCCGCTCAGTTTATGAACGTTCTCGCCGTTAAAAATAACTTCGCCGTCCGTCGCCTCGTAGAGGCGGATGATCGTGCGTCCTGCCGTGGATTTACCGCAGCCGGATTCACCGACCAGACCGAAAGTTTCACCGCGTTTGATATCAATCGAGAAGTTATCGACCGCTTTCAGGATTTTGCCCTGGCCGAGGTCGAAATGCTTCTTCATATTACGGATGGATAAGATCGTTTGATCAGACATGCTGCTTCCCTCCTACTTCAACGGGACGCTCGACTTTAGGCGCATCCGGATGGAGCAGCCAGCAGGCTGCGCTGTGCTCGGCCGAAAGCTGGGTGTGTTCCGGATCTTCCTCTACGCACACTTTCATGGCGTATGGGCAGCGTGCCGCGAACGCGCAACCTTTCGGCGGAGCGAACAAGTCCGGCGGCGTTCCCGGAATCGGGATAAGCTCTTCGTCCGCCCGCGTATCGAGACGGGGAACGGATTTCAGAAGTCCCCATGTGTAAGGATGTCTCGGATCGTAGAAGATTTCGTCTACGGTCCCTTTCTCCACGATTTTACCCGCGTACATCACGACCACGCGTTCAGCCATTTCGGCAACGACGCCAAGGTCATGCGTAATCAGAATGATGGAGGAACCCGTTTTTATGGACAGTTCTCTCATCAGATCGATGATCTGGGCTTGTACGGTAACGTCGAGAGCCGTTGTAGGCTCATCCGCGATGAGCAGTTTCGGGTTGCAGGCCAGGGCGATGGCAATCATAACCCGCTGACGCATACCGCCCGAAAATTCATGCGGGTACTGCTTGATACGGCCTTCCACGTTGGAGAGACCGACCAGACGAAGCAGTTCCATCGAACGCTGACGCGCCTGCTCCTTGGTCATGCCCTGGTGCTTAATCAAGCTTTCGCTGATCTGTCTGCCCACGGTCATGGTCGGATTGAGCGATGTCATCGGATCTTGGAAAATCATACCCATTTCGGAACCGCGAACGGATTCCATTTGTCTATTGGAAAGCTTGGTGATATCCACCTTGCCTTTTTTACCCTCAAAAAGGATGGACCCTCCTTTAATAACGCCGGGAGGTGAAGGAATCAGACGCATGAGCGTTTGGGAGGTTACGGATTTACCGCAGCCGGACTCCCCTACGATTGCAAGCACTTCGCCTTTTCTAAGATCGAATGTGACACCGCGAACCGCCTGAACTTCACCTGCGTAGGTGTTAAAGGAGACCTTCAAATCCTTTACTTCCAAAATATTTTCTTTGGGCTTACTCAAGGTACTCCCTCCCTTTACTTACGCATCTTCGGATCGAGCGCGTCACGAAGACCGTCACCGAGCACGTTGAAGCTTAGCAGAATAAGACTGAATACAGCTGTCGGGAACAGCAGGCGGAACGGATAATAACGCATGGAAGCCGCTCCGTCCGACAGTAGGGATCCGAGCGACGCGAGCGGCGGACGGATACCGATACCGATGAAGCCCAGGAAGGCTTCCGCGAATATCGCCGAAGGAACTACGAACGTGATTTGAACCACGATAATACCAAGCGCATTCGGAATCAGGTGGCGCATAATAATCCGGCCCGTGTTGGCGCCCAGTGTGCGGGAAGCCAGTACGTATTCCTGTTCCTTGAGCTGAAGAACCTGACCGCGGACGAGCCGCGCCATCGGCACCCAGCCGGTGATCGAATAAGCGATGATAATGGACGTAATGCCCGGCTTTAGCACCATCATAAGGAGGATGGCGATCAGCAGGAACGGAATGGAATAAATAATTTCGATAAAGCGCTGCATCACGGAATCGACTTTGCCGCCATAGTAACCGGAAATACCGCCGTAGATAACGCCGACGATCAAGTCAATGACAGCTGCTACAATACCGATGAACAGGGAGATACGAGTTCCCCACCATACGCGTGTCCACAAATCGCGGCCCAGATCGTCCGTACCGAACCAATGCACGGAATTCGGCTTCGTGTTGGCGATGGACGGATTCGTCGCACTATACTCAAATTGCGACAAGAATGGAGCCACGATCGAAACGAGAGTGAGAAGAATGAGTATAAACAAGCCGGCCATAGCCAGTCGGTTTTTCTTAAGTCGACGCCAAGCATCCTTCCAGTAGGTCAGCGACGGGCGGACGATTTGCTCCTGTAAATGTTCGTCCTTAATCAAGGGCGCAAATTTACCGGATGCGTTTACAGTCGATTGTCCTGGATTTTGCATAGTTTACTTCCCGCCTTTCCCCAGACGAATTCTCGGGTCAATATAACCGTAGAGGATGTCGGTAATAAGAATTACGATAATTAGAATCGCAGAGTAGAAAATGGTCATACCGGAAATAACGGTATAGTCATTAGAGTAGATCGCATTAACCAATTGCTTACCTAATCCCGGAACGGAGAAAACCTGTTCCACAACAAGCGTACCGGTAATCAATCCCGCAAAAACCGGTCCGATAATGGTGACAACCGGCATGATGGCATTACGAATCGTGTGACGCCATACAACCGTGTGACTCGCCAAACCTTTTGCTTTCGCAGTTTTGATATAATCCTGATTCAATACATCCAGCATGGACGTACGCATCATTCTGGCCACGTTAGCAAGCGTACCGAATGAAAGCGCCAGGGTCGGTAAAACTTTGTAGGAAGGACCTTTCCACAATGCGGCTGGCAGCCAGCCCAGCTTGTTTCCGACGTAATAAGCAAGAAGCGGTCCGAGTACGAACGATGGAATGGACACGCCTACAACCGCGATAAAGATAGCCGTGCGGTCCTGCCATTTGTTATGGTTGAGCGCGGCGATAATACCGAGCAGCAAACCGAACACGAGTGCGACACAAATGGAGTAAATGCCGAGTTCGAAAGACGGTTTGAAACCTGAACTGATCATGCTCGTTACATCACGCGCCGGGAATTGGAAGGATACCCCCAAATCGCCTTGTATCACATGTTTCAGGTAAAGCAGGTACTGCTGCCATTGCGGCTTATCGAGCCCGTATTGTGCTAGCAGAATCTGATAGTTTTCTTTGGACATCTTCAGTACAGCTTCTCCGAACGGATCGCCCGGAAGCAGCTTCATCAGAACGAAGGTGACCGTGATGACGAGCCAAAGTGTAATGATGGCATAGAACAGCCGCTGTAGGATATATCTGAACACATAGGGTCCTCCTTTTGAAAAAATGAAGCCGGAAGGGGACGTCCCGCGAGGTGCGTCCCCTTCTGACTTTAGCTGCTTATTAAGCTAGCTGCGGAATAAAGAATTACTTCTTCGCTTCCGTAATTGTTACCCCTTTAACATCCCACTCCATACCGTAGTTCGGCAGTACAAGACCTTGTACCGTGTTGCGAACGAGGTAAGGAACTTTACGGGAATAGACAGGACCTACAGCCATATCTTCCATCAGGATTTTCTCTGCGTCTACTAGCAGCTGAGAACGTTTAGCAGGATCCGCTTCTTTGTCAGCGGCTTTGATTTTCTCGTCATAGGTAGGGTTGCTGTAGTACACGTTGTTGAACTCGCTGCCCGTTACCCACATGTCGAGGAAAGTCATCGGATCGTTGTAATCAGCGCCCCAAAGTGCAAGTACGATATCGTAGTCGCCTTTGTTCTGACGTTCTACACGAAGTTTGTGCGGAACAGGCTCGCCGACTGCTTTGTAACCGAGGTTTTTCTCCCACTCGCCCATCAAGAATTCGATGGATTTCTTACCGGAGCCCTGCTCGTCGCCGAGGAGCTTCAGTTCAGGAAGTTTGTCGATGCCGAGTTCTTTCAGACCTGCTGCCAGGTATTCTTTCGCTTTGGCCGGATCTGCTTTCGGAAGCGTGTCGCCGGCTGTTTTACGGAATTCGTTCTTGTTGCCGTCTTGAGTACCGTCGGCTACAAGACCTCTTGCCGCTGCCGTACCGTTGTTGGCCAGCGTCAGTACGTAAGCGTCACGGTCAACCGCAAGCGTCAGTGCTTTACGGATGTTTGCGTTGGCCAGAACTTTGTTCTTCTGGTTGTACATGAAGTACATCGAAGTCAATTCGTTCTTCACTTTGATGTTTTCTTTGTCCGTTTGAGATTTCGCTTTGAACTGGTCGCTGCTCAGGTTCGTTACGTCTGTTTCTTCGGTTTCATACAGGTTCAAGGAGCTGTTGGAGTCCGTTACGATGTTAACCGTCAGTTTCTCCAGTTTTACGTTGGCAGCATCCCAGTAGTTCGGGTTTTTCTCGAATACGAGGTTTTGGTCATGGTTCCATTGTTTCAGAACGAACGGACCAGCACCGATAATTTTGTCAGCGTCGCCGCCGTATTTTTCACCGTTTTTGGTAACCAGATCTTCACGTTGCGGGAAGAAAATCGGGAAAGCAAGGAGATCTTCGAAGAAGGTAACCGGCTTTTCCAGTGTAATTTCGAGTGTTTTCTCATCAATCGCTTTAACGCCTAGAGCTTTTTTCTTAGCTTCAACTTCTTCAGGCTTTGCTTTGATGATGTCATTTCCGCCTTTAATCCAGGCAGTCATGAAGTTGTATTGCGCTTTAGTGCTCGGATCGAGAGTACGTTGGAAGGAATAAACGAAATCGCTCGCTTTAACCGGTTGGCCGTCTGCCCATTTCGCGTCACGGAGCTTAATGGTGTAAACGAGACCGTCTTTGGAAATTTCCGGTTTGGCAGCTGCAAGTCCAGGCTGCGGTTTGCCGTCTTTATCGAGACGGTAGAGGCCTTCGTTCAGTGCGTTCAGCATCGTAAATGCTGCATTTGTAGTACCTTTGGAGCTGTCTAGAACCGGTGGCTCGGCATTGAAGTTAATGCGAAGTTCTTGCTTAGCGGCATTTGCTTTGTCTGTACCGCCTTTGTCCCCCGTTGCTGCCTTGTCGTCACTGCCACAACCTGCTGCGATACTGCCGACAAGCGTCAGTGCAACCGCTGTGGAAACCCACTTTTTAGCTTTCATACGGTAATTATTCCTCCCTTTAATAATAAATCTTATGGTTAAAGGTGTTTGACGGAAAATTTTGAATTTTCCAATGACACCGCTTCCCCTAATCGAGGCACTTCTCCGAGCTAAAGCGACAATATCGGCCTTTCGCCCTTACATGTTACATTTTATAACACAGTTTGTCAGGAAGTCCAGAATCTTTTTTGTGAAAAAGAACTTTCTCTTGCAAAAATGTTAAAATGCTGTAAAGGCTAAACTGTTACTAATTACCTATTATACAACCAAAGGTCAATAAAATCTACTTGTAATTTTCTACATAGGTTCGAGTATTTGAGACTTCCGAACCGCGCCTAACCTGCGCCAGCACTGCTTTAGAGCGTTAATTCGGCAATTAGTTGAACTGCGGTCAATTCATGTCGGCAAAAGGGAGACCGCTATCCGAGAACAGCCGTCCCCATGCGAATCGCCATAAACATGACATACAGAAGAGAAAGTCCCATAAAACTGAGCCGCCATACGATGCGCAGCGATTTCCCCAGTTCCATCTTCCCTTTCCTGTCGTTCTGGTATCCGCCTATAAGCCCGAAAACGATAAGAATGACCAGCAGAAGAAACCATAATCCGAACGAGCTGGAGAACAAAGAGTTCCACAGCGATGCGACGGATCCGAGCAGCAGGAAGGTCGTGAGATCCATAGTAATCCGGGTGGATTTTTTCTTTTCTTTGGTTACAATATATACGATTATCCATATCAGCACAAAGGAAAGAAAAGGGAGCATAGCAAGTACCGCATATATGCTGGACAATCCGTCTATGAATGAATCCAATCCCATCATCACCCACTTTGCTCCGCAGCTTTAATCAGCCGGTATACGGTTTCATGAGTGGGCATAGACATCCCGGCCCGCTCCGCTTTTGCGAGCAGACCACCCGTGATTGACTCAATTTCCGTCATCCTGCCCGCCGCGATATCCTGCAGCATCGAAGATCGGTTGACAGCCGTCTTCCGGCAAACTTCCAGGATTTCGTCCCATAAAGATTCTTCAACCGTTACGTGCTGTGTAAGCGCCAAGTCCCTTCCTTCCTCGAAGAGCTTCCTCATCAGCAGCAGTGAGTCCGAAGTCTCAGGCAGCTTCCCGTTAGGAATCCGGAGCAGAGCCGTCAGCGGATTAATCACCGCATTGATCAAAAGCTTGCTCCATATATGGCGCTCTATACTCTTCGACACAAAAACGTCAAATCCTGCTTGCTTTAAACAATCTTGAACCGTTTTCAAATTTATTTGCGGAACCTTCTCTGTATGCGGTTCCGTATCCTTGGCATGGATATGGCCGATCCGCGTCCAGCCGCGGCCCGTATGCGCCACTTCCGAATGCGACAAGCGTCTTGCCCCCTCCGTGGTCACGGCCTGGATCATGAAGGGACGGGCTTTCTCGCTGTCCAGCTTCTCCCAGTGGCCGATCCCGTTCTGAAGTGAAACAAGCCCAGCGCCTTTCTCCATGGAAGAAATCAGATAAGACGCCAATTCTTCCGTAAAAGCCGTCTGTTTGACTGCCAGGAGAATAAACCTTCCTTCGGATCGATCCGCGGAATTCAAACCGCTCATGGCATCCGGAAAAGCGAGTGCGGGGACTTCAGCCGTTAACTCCGTCCAGCCCTCCACACGGATTCCTTTGTAGTTTACGGCTTCCGCCTGTTCCCTGCTCCTCGTAACCAGCATTACCCGGCAGCCGGCTGCCGCCAGTTTGGCCGCAAACAGCAGTCCCAGCGAGCCGCCTCCGATGACTTCTACCAGCATGGCCCCCACTCCTTTATCTTATTTTGCATTCGGTCCCTTATTCCTTGCTTGCATAATTCGCCATTTTTCAGCCATTCCCCGCAAGGACGGCGTAATCCTTCTTGACGCTTCAAAAAAAATAAATCCCCCCGGCAGTATGCCGGAAGGATTTCCAGGAAGATCTTTAATCTATTCTCTCTAAATTACCGTTTGCGTCCATCTTGAACCTCGGCTTGCTCTCTTCCTCTTCTTCTACTAAAAAGGCCATTTTCCGGGCACGGTCCATAATTTGGATAAGTGCCTTATAATCATCGTTGACAACCCGGTAATCGGTTTCAACTTCATTGACCTGCTTGTTGAGCTGCTCGTTCTCTCTGCGGTATTTGGAAAGCTCCTCTTCCTTGTCGTTCAAAGAGCGCTCCATCTGCTTGATATGGCGCATCAGTTCCTGGTAAGTCTGCTTCCACTGCCGCAGGAACCGGATTACCGCATCAATGGAAAGCGCCTCTTCCGTCACTTCACGGGCCGACGGGTCCAGAACGTCCAGAACGGCTAGCGAGGTTCCCCCGGAAATAGTAGAAACGGCCGCATGCTTTTTCAGCTGCGCTCTTTTCTGCCGCTGGGATTTCGCAATGGAAATGGCGGCCTCGTATTTCTTGCGTACGAAGCTGTTCCACCGGAACCCGCATGCCGCGGCCGTCCGTCCGATACGCTCCCCCACTTCTTCAAACGCGGCCAGTTGAGTGCTGCCTTCCCGGATATGGCGCAGCGTTACCTCCGCGAGCATCAAATCATCTTCGTCGCTCCAAGCATCCTGCCTGATTGCCGTCATGTTTTACAATCCTCCTAACCTATTGTCCAAAATAGATCACGTCCTACCGCGCATTCGACTTTCATGCCCAATCGGCCGGACCGTTCATAAGCCGGGCAGGAGATTTATCCGTGAACGGTTCCGCTCGTAATATCTCTATGCCCCTGGCAGATTTCATAGAATCTATTTGATACTATTTGGTATTTCCATTTTTTATGACACTCATACCTTAAAAGAAGACCGGTTAAGAGACAACCGCGGGAACTTCGCCCGGAATTGGCAATGCTTGTCACAACTTTTTAACAAAGGCAGACGATTGGATGTTTACACTACAGGGTATGCTGGGTATAATGAAGATTAGATTATTTCGCATCGTGGTAGGAGAGGGGGAAGTTTTCATGGATCGCATGTTCCGAGTTCTGGGTTTCTGGACTCTGGTGATCGCCCTGATGAGTCTGGCGGGAGAAATGTATCCCATGTCCATGCTGTTCTTTTTTCAAACCGTCGTATTCGTACTACTTGGCTATCTGAAGCTGTCGGAACGTACATACATCGTATTGTTCTGGGGCTATATGGTTATTTCGTTTACCGGATTCACGTACTGGTCCGTGTTCAAAATGCCTCTCTAATTACATACGGCGCTTGAGCAAAAAAGGTGATTCGCGATTGAACCTCGCGGATCACCTTTTTTTCGTTGGACTTGGGGACACTTACGTCCGCTCACCGCTAAACCGGTATTTGCCCCTTAAAATAAGCTGGTATGTGTACATTCCGCACCATCACATAGAACCGGGCCCCAAGAACCATGACATGTAGGGCCGGCATGGGAATTATCTAATTTACCTATTTCACCTCATTCATCTATCTCTGCTCGGGTCATAGGATATTCTTTTCATTCATTTCCCGGCTCAAAAGCTTTGCTTATCGGCTACCCGGCATCACCGGCGTTCCGGTCGGCGATCGTCTGACTCCGAAGGGATCGGGCAAAAACTGCCGGATGATTACCGCATTAAGACACCGCAATGCGTACCGGGAAAATCAGCTTCCGCGTACTTCAATCGCGGATTCAGCTTTCTTCTCGTTCAAGCGTCAGCACCTTGAACAGCTCGCTCATCCCGTCGCTGATGAGCAGCTGCCGGATCGCCCGGTTCGCCTTCGCTTCCGGGCTGAACGGATCCCGGCCGGCATGCTCCACGAGCCGGCCGAGGATACCGCCGCGCACGAGGAACTCGCGCTGCGTCTCGTAACGGGCGACGGTCCATCCCGCCGCCCGGGCCGCACGCATGCACGCCGTGAAATCGACGTGCGCGGTTATATCCTTACGCCCCGCGGCGGCGTAAGGATTGTCATCGGCGATATGCCGCCGGTAGCACATCAGCGTCCCGTTCATCCGGTGGGACGCATAGAGCTCTCCGGCGGTATCGCCGTAGTCCACCAGCAGCATCCGTCCGCTGCGGATGCGCCCCCCGGCGCGGGTGATCCACTCCCCCGCGCCAAGATTCACTTCCGCCTGCTGCCCGTGGGCCAGGCGGATCCCCTCGCGGCCGAGATACAGCGCGGCCGGGTGGTCTTCTCCGAGCGGCAGCCACCGCTCGGTAAAACCCGTGCGGTCGTCCCATCCGACCGCACCTAGCTCGAGCCGGCCGTCCCGGCAGCGGACGCGGTGCACCGGCATCGCGTCCGCCAGCTCGTTGGCGACGGCGAACACTCCGCCGCCGGCCGGCTCGGCAAGCCACTCCGCCTCCGTCAGGAACCGGAGGCGGTCCGCATGCTCCCGCAGCGACTCCCGCTGCAGGGCGCGGTGGTACGCGCTCGATTCGATCGCCGTGATCGAAACGGACGCGTACTGCCTCGGGCTGCGGCTGCGCAGCGCGTCCAGCGCCTGCCGGGCCAGCCGGCCCGTGCCTCCGCCGAATTCGACGAATTCGACGGGGCTGCCGGACGGCACGCTCTCGGCAAAAGCCAGCAGCTCGCCGGCGATGATCTCTCCCATCATGCTTCCCAGATTGGAGCTCGTGTAAAAATCCCCGTCCCGCCCGATTTTGGGTTCTTCGCGGCGGTAATATCCAAACTCCGGGTGATACAGACAAATCGTCATATAATCCCGAAAAGGAAGAGGCCCCTCTTCTTCTATTTTTCTTTTCAAAATCGCGACGATTTCCGGATGACCGGCCTCCGCCTCCGTTTCTCCGGTTCCCGAAGGAATGCCCCTATGACCGTTAAATCCGCTCATTTTCTCGCCTCCAGGAAAATTGTAGGGATAAAGACAAATAGAACCTGAATAGATATAATAGAAAAGGTAGAAAAGGAAGGGGATTCCCAGCATGTTCAAAGCACTCATTTCACTTTCTATAGCCATTGCCATTCCCGCCGTTCTCATATCGGGCTGTTCGGACCGCGAAGCTGCCAAGGCTGCCGTTAAAGGCGCCCTGCACAAGCAGGCGGAGATGAACGCTTTCGCTTTCGCGGGCGGGGCCGATCTTCACCTGGACGGGCTTCCGGCAGGGGATTCGTCCACACTGCCCGGGCAGCTGTTTTCGTTTCTCAAAGACAGCAAGCTGGAATGGAAAGGCGCCGCTTCCTTAAATCCGGTCCGGTGGGAATCCGATCTGAAGGCAGCTTCACGGAGCGGTTCGGCCGAACTGACGGTCCCTCTTCTTTTCCAAGATAACAAATTGTTTTTCCATATGCCACTTCTTAACCCGGATAACGAATATTTCGTGACACGGCTGGGGCTGCCCCCGGACTCTCCGGCTTCCGCAGGGGATAAGACGGGCACGGCTGCGAAAGCCGCGGCTTCTCCCGCGCTGGAGCATCTCTCCCGGCTTTCTTCCGATTTGTCCAAGCTACTGCAGGAAGGGGCCGACGAGGCCTGGTTTGAGCATGACGGGGAAGTCAAGCTGACAGACGGTTCGGCTGCCCAGTCGTACACAGCCTCCGTAACACGCATGAACGCCGGCGCCTGGAATAAGAAGGTACAGGAGAAGCTCCCCCGTTTCCTGGAAGCGCTGAAATCAAACGGGCTTATTTCCGATGCGCAGGCCGCCGAATTTAGGCGTTCGGCAAGTTCGTTTAAATTATCCGCCCCAGGCAAATGGACGGTCCTTGTCGACAAGGAAGGTTTTTTACGGAAGCTCGAGATGGAATTTAAGTTTACCGGCCCCGGAGGGAATAAATCGTCCGCATCCGCCCAGACTTTTTCCTTCCATCAGTCTTTCGATGCCGTTAACCAAACACCGGAATTCCGGAAGCCGCTGCCCCGGCAAATCAAGTCTATCGATGAAGTTCTCAAGAGTCTTGGCAGCGCCGGCAAACAATAGAGCATGCTGCTTACTTTCCGCCTGGGGGAGGTAAGTATTTTTTTGAACCCGTTCTCATAGAATGGGATAATTTCGGAATTAAAGGGGTCACCACATGATTTTGAAAAAATTCACCCTCACCTTCTGCACCCTTCTGTTCGGGACAAGCCTCCTTTTTGTTCCGGTTCATGCGGAAAACAGGACGGAAGCGGAAAAGAAAGAAACCGAAGCTCTTCTGCAGAAAGGGCTGACGGTCCATGAAATCGACCGTGAAATCGCCCGCCTCGCGGAGGAAGACATGAAGCTCGGCGGTCAGCTGACCGATACAGAGAAAAAGATCGCCGCCCAGGAAATCGTCGTTAAAGATGCGAAAAAACGGGCGGGCAAGGTCATCCGCTCCTATTATGCCGGCGAGCGTGAATCGCTCTGGTCCGTCCTGCTGTCGGTCCGTTCGCTGCCGGATCTCCTCAAAACGTACGAGTATCTGGACATCATTCTCGATCATGATCACCGTTCGCTGACGGCTCATCAGGACGCCTACCGCGAGCTGGGCGCCATGAAAACGAAATTGGCGAATCAGCGCACCGATTTGCAGAAAACCAAAGAAAATTATCTTAAGCAAAAGGAGCGGATTCTCGCTCTTCAGTCCGAGCTGAACCGGGAACTGGACGCAAGCGGAAGGAGCGAACTGATTCTCGCTCTAATCCAGGAACTCAACGGCCGCTGGGCACAGGAAGGACTGCCGTTGTTCCGTACGTATTTCCGGTCGCTGGCCGGTGTGATGGATTATTTCCCGGAGCTGCTGACACCCGGGGGTAAGGACAGTCATTTGACCCTGGAAACGGGCGGCGGCAAATTTCAAATGACCGACCATCAGCTTAACGCGTTCCTTCGCAGCAAAGACAGCAAGTTCGACGATCTAACGTTTCAGTTTAAGCCGGACGGTGTCATGGCCTTCGGCACCAAGGACGATATGGACGTCTCCATAAAGGGCACCTACGAAATGGAAAAAGACGGTGACCAGCCCGTCATCGCCTTCCGGGTGCAGGAATTAGTGTTTAACGGGTTTAAACTGCCGGATACAACGGGTAAGTCACTGGAAAAGGAATTTAATCTGCGCATTTATCCGAAGAAGCTCTTCTCCTTCGTTTCCGTGGAACAGATTACCCTGGAAGACGGACTTTTGGCCATTAAACTCGGGCTAAACTGGTAGACCGATCCCGTCTGGCATGATCCGTCGCTTTTGTAAGGTCAATGGTTTATTGGCCGTAAGGATGATGAGGTGCTCGGGAAGAAGGTCCATCTTCGGGTTAACGAGAATGCGCCGGATACGAAAGCGAGGAATTGATTATGCAGCTTAAGCCTGCCCTTATCGTGGATTTCCGCCAAGACGGATCAGCGGCTGATTTCGCCCCGTTTGATCCCGAGCTCAAAGAGACGGTCGAGCTGTTCGATCAGGATAAGGAAGTGTTTGTTTTTAACCGCGAAGAAGAGCTTGACCAAGCTAAGGAGCTGGTCAGCCGGCACGGTTATGAAGCCGAGACGATGAATCTCGTGCTGCTTCCTCCCCATGCGGAACGGACGGGTTATTTTTCGGACTACGGGTTTGAAAGCAGAGCCGGACACGTGTACTTGTACGAACCCGGCATCGCCGTCTTCCGTCTCGGAACGGGTGCTGTACAAGATCCGGATTCGCCCATGAAAACCGCATCCGAAGCGGAACCGGAGCTGGCACGGCGGCAGATGGACGAATACGTGATCGCCCGGTTTCACGAAGCGGACGGTCTTCACTTCGTGGTTGACCGCCAGCATGACGAACTGATGGACCGGACTGCCCGCGCTTACGGCTGTACGGTGCATTTTATCATCTCATGATTAACGAATGCTGTACCGGAAACCTCCGGCAGGCACAGCAAAAAGCGGCGGGCTTTAGGCCCGCCGCTTTTGTTATACGCTACAGCAGATCGGCCGCCAGTTGGGCGAGGTGGGAGCGCTCACCTTTTTCCAGCGTGACGTGTCCGCTGATTTCTTCCTGCTTGAACCTCTCGACCGCGTAGGTCAAACCGTTGCTGGCCGCGTCCAGGTAAGGATGATCGATCTGACCGGGATCTCCCAGCAGAACGATTTTGCTGCCTTCGCCTACCCGGGATACGATCGTTTTCACTTCGTGTTTCGAAAGATTCTGAGCTTCATCGATAATAATGAACTGTCCCGGAATCGAGCGTCCACGGATATAAGTCAGAGCTTCGACCTGAATACTGCCGAGCCCGGCGAGTATTTTCTCGATATCGCCCGCTTTTTTCGTATCGAAGAGAAATTCCAGGTTATCGTAGATCGGCTGCATCCAAGGCCGGAGCTTCTCGTCCTTCTCACCCGGCAGGTAGCCGATATCTTTCCCCATCGGAACGACAGGACGCGCGATCGTCAATTTTTTGTATTTACGCTCGTCTTCCACTTTAAGCAGTCCCGCTGCCAGCGTCAGCAACGTTTTGCCGGTGCCGGCCTTGCCCGAAAGGGTGACGAAGGAAATGTCGTCGTTCAGAAGCAGCTCCAATGCCATCCGCTGCTGAGCGTTGCGTGCGGCGATTCCCCACACCGGTTCGTTCGACAAGAAGAGCGGTTCCAGCTTTTTGCCGTCGGAAGACGTTTTGAGCAGCGCCGATTTCGAGGTGCCCAGCTCATCCCGGAGAATGACGAATTCATGCGGATTGAGCCGGTAGCCCAGATTCAGCGTAGGCACGCTCAGAAACCGGAACGAGTAAAACTCGTCGATGACGGACGGATGAACATGAAGCGTCGTGGCGCCCGCATACATTTCGTGGTCGGACACGACACGGTCGCTCAAGTAGTCCTGCGCGGTCAGACCGAGCACATCCGCCTTGATACGGACGAGCGTATCCTTGCTGACCAGAATGACGGGCCGCGGCTCGGATTTCGTCTGTTCCTCCGTCCGGTAATTAAGCGCCACCGCTATAATCCGGTTATCGTTCGTCACCTCGGCGAAGACTTCCTGCATTTTATTGAAGCTCTTGTGATTCAGCTCCACTTTCAGGCTGCCTCCGCTGTCGAGCGTAATTCCGTCATGCAGCCGCCCCCGTGCCCGCATCGCGTCCAGCAGTCTGGAAACCATCCGGGCGTTGCGTCCGATTTCGTCGGCGTTGCGCTTCTTGGAATCGATCTCCTCCAGCACGACGGCCGGAATGATGACCTCGTTATCTTCAAAAGAAAACATCGCGTTCGGATCCTGCAGCAGTACGTTGGTATCGAGCACGAAAATTTTTTTCATTCCCGAAATTCCCTCCCGAATCTGTAATGTTTACGGGGTTACCACGATACGGCCCCTGGGGAAAAGCTACAGGTTTACATCCTTTCCGCGGATCGGTATCCGGCGGTTACGGCGGCTACATCCAGCTCTCGGTTCTTTCCCGTCGTCCGCCCGCATCCCCCGATTCCGCAGAAAGCGGCATTTTCAGACAAAGCGCCAAAGTGACAAAAAGCCCGGGCACAAAAGTGCCTAGGCTTTTTTCATCGCTTCAAATACTTGTCCGTCCAGCTTGTCGGCTGCACGTTTGTCATAAGTTTTCTCGAATTCAGGGTCTACGGAAATACGGGCGCCGTAGAACATCGCGTCGCGAACGACACGTATATTCAGATCATAGCAGGCCAGCTTGAAGGGAACCCCTTCAAGAACTTCGGCCGCCGGCGCGGCTTCCGCGTAAATAGCGTGTACGGTCCCCGCGGCAATCATCGTCACGGTAGCCGACGGGTTTTTCTCCAAGTTAGCAATCAGACGGGAGCGCTTGTCAACAGCAAAGCGTATTCTCCCCGGGTCCGGTGCATATACCCACGAAATGGCATTGGCCGTAGGCGCTCCCGTTTCCGAGTCGATCGTATGCAGCAGGACGAGCTTTTCCTTGTGAAATTCCGCAATCAATTGTTCCGAGAGAGCTGTAATTTCTTCCGCCATGCCTGCAGCGCCTCCTGCATCATTTTAAATAAGTGCTGTTAGCGAACCAAGGCCCGCCTGATTTCATTATATCATATGGAAAAAGCTTCACGCTATGTACAACAGCGGTCAGGCACGGATTCACACTCCTTTAGCGACAGATACAACCATTGTATTCGTCTCCACAAGGAAGATATGTCACCCTTGTCTATCCGGGCGTGAAAAAGAGCGTTAGTTATTCGTTATATTTGGGGTTGGAACCGATATCGGCAAGCAGGCGCCCGGCATGCTCACGGTCGAAAAAGACGGAATGCTTCTCCCCCTGCCGCACATAGTCGATCCGAAGACGGTACTCGTCCGCTTCTGTCTTTTCAAATTCGCTTACACCATGATCTTCCCGCAAAATCTCTTCGAAGAAGTCGGCCGTTTTCCCTGCCGCCTCGTCAAGAGGTCTTGCATCGGCCACAATGCGGATCTGCAGCCAGTTGAACAAAGCGTCCTGAAGCGTCATAGAATTCGGCCCCCCGGTTTGAAATCAAATTTGGCACAACCTTGTCGTCGTTACTGACCCGTTTGTCCGGGGTCCTTCTTCTTGCGTCTTCCCTCGACAAAATAACGGATCCGCAGAATCAGCATAAGTAAAATCGCTACGGCGAGCGAAGGGACAATCGGAATTTGCGGTCCGAGCACCTGGAAAAACGTAAGCATAAACGAACCAAGCGCAAGCAGGACGTAAACGATCAGCGCTTTCAAAACCGGCAGTCTCCGTGTACGGAAAACCTTGTTATACACGAAGGACATCATGATGAAGATGATGAGGCACGTCAGCCAAAAATTTTCGGCGAACCATTGGTACATTACGCTGCAACCCCCTTTGTATAGTTAAAAAAGAAGGGAAATAAGGCGAAGGAACACAAATTCCCGCTTATTTCCCTTCGTAGGTGAAAAGATGGATTCAGTTAAGCTTACGCGTTGGCGTCAGCGGTTTTGCGCTGCTTCTCCGCACGTTCACGCTCGTTCTTGTTCAAGATCTTCTTGCGAAGACGGATCGACTTCGGCGTGATTTCGCAATACTCGTCATCGTTCAAATATTCGAGAGCCTGCTCCAGAGAGTAGATTCTCGGAACTTTCAGCTTAACGGTATCGTCTTTCCCTGCGGAACGGATGTTGTTAAGCTGTTTTTCTTTACAAATGTTAACGACGATATCGTTATCGCGCGTATGCTCGCCAACGATCATGCCTTCGTACACTTCAGTAGCCGGCGTTACGAAGAGCGTACCGCGGTCTTCGATCGACATCAGGCCGTAAGTGGTGGCTACACCGTTCTCCATGGAAACCAGCACGCCTTCGTGACGGCCGCCGACACCCGCGCCGGCATAAGGGCCGTAGCTGTCGAAAGCATGGTTCATGATGCCGTAACCGCGTGTCAGCGTCAGGAAGTTCGTCCGGTAACCGATCAAGCCGCGGGCCGGGATCAGGAATTCAAGGCGAACGTTGCCGTTGCCGTGGTTCACCATGTTCACCATTTCGGCTTTGCGCGTTCCGAGGCTTTCCATTACGGCGCCCATGCTGTCTTCCGGTACGTCGATCAGAAGACGCTCGATCGGCTCCATTTTCTGGCCGTCGATTTGACGAATAATGACTTCCGGCTTGGAAACTTGAAGCTCGAAGCCTTCACGGCGCATATTCTCGATGAGAATACCGAGGTGAAGCTCGCCGCGTCCCGATACGATAAACATATCCGGGCTGTCGGTTTCTTCCACACGCAGGGAAACGTCCGTTTCCAGCTCGTTGAACAGACGCTCGCGAAGCTTGCGGGATGTCACCCATTTGCCTTCGCGGCCTGCGAAAGGACTGTTGTTGACGATGAACGTCATTTGCAGAGTAGGCTCGTCGATTTTCAGAACCGGCAGTGCTTCCGGGTTAGCCGGATCGGCAATCGTTTCACCGATGTTGATGTCCTTAATACCGGAGATGGCGATAATGTCACCGGCGCCCGCCTGCTCGATTTCAACACGCTTCAAGCCTTGGAAACCGAACAGTTTCTCAATGCGCGCCTGCTTCATTCCGCCTTCGCGGGTCATAACGGCCACGGGCTGTCCTTGCTTGATGATACCGCGGTTCACACGGCCGATCCCGATTCTTCCGAGATATTCGTTGAAGTCCATCAGGGTAACGAGGAATTGAAGAGGCTCGTCCACGCTTTCCGTCGGATGCGGGATATGGCTGACGATCGTCTCGTAAAGAGCCAGCATATTCTCGCCTTGAGAATCAGATTCCAAGCTGGACGTGCCCTGCAGAGCGGATGCGTAAACAACCGGGAATTCCAGCTGATCGTCATTGGCGCCCAGTTCGATGAACAGATCCAGCACTTCATCAATGACTTCGAGCGGGCGAGCGTTCGGACGGTCGATTTTGTTCACGACGACAACCGGAGTCAGGTTCTGCTCGAGTGCTTTACGAAGCACGAACTTCGTCTGAGGCATCGTTCCTTCAAAAGCATCGACGACCAGAAGAACACCGTCAACCATTTTCATAATCCGTTCCACTTCTCCGCCGAAATCGGCGTGTCCGGGAGTATCCATGATGTTAATCAGGTGGTCTTTATAGTTAATGGCCGTATTTTTGGCAAGAATGGTGATGCCGCGTTCCCGTTCCAAATCGCCGGAATCCATGGCGCGTTCCTGAACGGCTTCGTTCTCGCGGAATGTACCGGACTGTTGGAGCAGCTTATCAACTAGCGTGGTTTTACCGTGGTCAACGTGGGCAATGATCGCGATGTTGCGGATTTTCTCTCTGGGAAACATAAAGGTAGGTCCTCTCTCCTTGGGCGCTGCGCGCTTTTATTGAATGGCAAAGCCGTGATGCTTGGCAAAAACGTTGTGATACCGTATGTGACGCGGAAGGCCGTAAGCCTAAAGCCTCGGCCGTTCCGGGGAACATGCCTGTCTGAGACAGCTTTGACAGCTTTGTAAACCGGGCGGTCTGCCGGGACGGCTGCAAGAACCGTAAAAGCATCCGACCGGGCTCTGTTTCAAAATAAGCGCCGGATGCATTCCGACGCTACAACGTTCCGATTATACGCGATAGAACTTCTAAAAGCAAGATTTTTCGGCAGTAAAAGAGGTTTTCTCCTCCGATTTCCACTCTATTTTACACGCTACCAGATTCTTTTGCCCGATACGATCAGTACGACGCCTGCCGCCAGCAGAAGCACGATAAACACGTAGATGCTCACCGTAAACACCAGGTTGAAGAGCAGCAGCACTACGGAGACGAGCGCGAGTCCGATGGCAATCATCCGCAGCCCGTTATCCCTGCCTTTTTCGAAATAGACGAGTTCATAGAGCCCGACCGCGATCCCGAAAATGAATCCCGGCCACAAAATGGACATGAGGCCCCAGCCGAACAGGCTGCACAAGAAAAAGAGGATGCCGTACGTAACGAGAACGCCGCCCGGAAAAACCGCCGCGGATGGCAATGTCCGGTTGAAGACGAGGGCGTGCAGCACAAGGCCGGGCAGCACGAGCAGCACAAGCGGCCACAAAAGCGCCCCGATGAACGTGAAAACGCCGATTTTTCCGAGCAGCAGAACTAGAGCCACCCCGACAAGAATGATTCCCATAGATAACGGTTTGTTCGACATCTGCGATCCCCCTGTATTCGGACGACACCTTGACGGATAGCGGATCTGCGGATTGCCGGAAATTGCGGCGAGGTTTCCTTGTCGGTATCTCCCATCTTGGAAGCCTGGCAGCCCGCCCTTCCGCGTCCGCGGGCAACTCCGCCCGGTATCGACACGCTTTTTATTTCCAGTTTATCGCAAACGGGAAATGCTGGCTAGAGCCAATCCTCGGGCGGAAATGCGGAGAAGCTATTCTTTTATCGATTCAAAAGAGGCGTCGTAGAGCCGGAACATCGTTTTGTAGCCGGACTCGTCGACTTTAATGCCCACGTCGAGTCTGCCCTTGATTTTAAGGGGACCTGACGTGTAGCGCAGCTTCGTCTCCTTCGGCACGAATACGATCATAATCTTGTTCCAGTAAGTCTCGTCCCCGTTGTCAAAAGGGCATTCCGCCCCTGGCGCGGGAATGAGCAGAAACCAGTGCTTGTCGAAGGACAGGACTTCGCCCATAAACCCGCGGATCTCTACGCTTTTGCCGTTGAGATCCCAGAATTTATTCGACGGCGTCGCCTGTTTCTCGTCGTCGAAGAACTCCGTCCACTTCAGCACGGGGGACGAAGATTTGGCCGGGGCCGCCGTCGGCTTCGCGGCGGCCGGAGCCTTGTCCGCAGTGCCAGTCCCTGCGGACGCATTCTTCTGCGGCGGCGCGCTTGCCGCAGGAGCGGTCCCGGCGGCCGTGCCGTCGGAAGGAGCCGCGCCCGGCGCCGCAGGGCTCTGCCGCGGGGCCGTTCCGGGCGATGCGGACGGGGCGGGCGCTCCGCCCGCATCGCCGGCAGCCGGCGGCAGGCCGCCCGGGACGCCTGTGCCTGTGCCGGTCGGGGCGGGCGTCCCCTCCGGCGCGGCGCTTCCCGCGGGAGGCGCGGCCGTGGACGGGGACGCGGCGGCGTCTGCCGGCGTCTGCGCGGCCGATGCGGAGCCGAACGACTGCGCGGCAGTCTTCGGCGCCTCTTCTTTGCCGCAGGCGGATGTCAGGAGCGCGGCGGCGAGAATCGTCAAAACCGTGCGGGTATACTTCATTATGGATCTCCTCCTACATAAGGGAATGGAATTGCTGTCCGGTCTTTACGGATCATGCGGCTGCGGTGCTGCTTGCTACCGGCTCAGGAACGGAACAGATACAGGGGGTCCACCCGGTAAACCTGCCAGGCCGGAATCGCCGAAGCGGCTATGCCGAGCAGGACGGCTCCTCCCGCAAGCAGCAGCTCGCCGGGCGCAAGAGACCATGGATCGATCTGGATTCCCGCGAAGTCAAACAGCAGGGAGCTTCCGGCGGCTCCGGCGCTATGGCCGAGCAGAAGGCCGACAAGCAGACCTCCCGCGGTCAGAAAAACCCCTTCGCCGACAAGCGCCGCCCACACGTATCGTCCCGGTTTGCCGATCAGGCGCAGCAGCGCGACATCTTTGCGGCGTTCGCTTGCCGCCGCCAGCAAAGACAGCAGCAGGGTCAAAGCGGCCAGAAGGACGCAAAGGTACGTAACGATCTGCACGACCTGGGTGCCTTTATCCACCACATTGACGACATCCGCTACGGCCTTGCCGGTATACATGGCCTGAAGGCCCGTCATTGCGTCGTATTTGTTTTTGAGCGCCTGGGCGCCGAGAAGCGATTTCGGCTTCACCATAAGCGCCGTCACTTCGCGGTCGTGCTGCGCCGCTTCCCCGTGGACCGCCCAGGCGTAGTCCAGTGTCGTGAACACGGCACGATCGTCGGGAGAGTGCAGAGGCGGCAGGATGCCGACGACTTTGTACGAGAAAGCTTCATGTTCGTCATGTTCGTCATGTTCGTCATGCCCGTTATGATCGCCTTGTGCGCCCTCATGGCTTGCGTCCGCATGCCCCCCGCTCTCTTCCTCATGGTGCTCCTCCGCATGCTCTCCCGCCGCTTCGGCGGAATGGACAAGGCCGTGCTCGCCCTTGAACGTATCTCCCACTTTCAAGCCGAGCGTACGGGCGGCATGCGAACCGATAACCGCTTCCCCGAGCCCGCCGTACAAGCTTCCTGACGCGAGCTGTTTATCTCCGTACCGGACGGCGAAATACCGGGCGTCTACGCCGACTATGGGATAACCGTTCAGATTATCTCCCGTCGTTATGGCGAAAACTTCCTCCGCCTCGGCTTCTTTCTTCACCTGCTCGTATAAGGCGTTCGGAATATTCCCGGTCGGCGCCCCGATATGATAGTAGGTGCTCATCGCAAGCTGGGTCTTGCTCCCCTCCGCGCCCATCGTAATCTCAAAAGGACCGTATCCTTTCTCGGCGCCTTTCTCCACGCCTTCGTTCCACATCAGCACGAAGAGCAGCAAAGCGGCCGTCAAGGCGACCGAAAGCATCGTTAAGACCGATAACGTCTTACGATGAAGCGCATTGCGCCAGATAACCCGGAAAACACTCATCCCAGCTTTTCCCCTTTCCAGCCGGACGTCCCCGAGGGTTCAGCTATATCTCCCGGCAAAATACGGTCACGACCTGGCCCGCCTGCCGGACGGATCGCTTCCTTCGGCGTGTACCACTCGTTAAGCTCCCCGATGTGCGTCCTTGTCCGGAACCCGGCCGCCAGCTCGAGATCATGGGTCACGACCAGCAGCGTCGCATTCGAGGATGCGGTAAGCTCGAGGAGAAGCCGCATCACGTCCTCGGCCGTTTCCCGGTCCAGGCTTCCCGTCGGCTCATCGGCCAGCACGATTTTCGGGCTGCGGATCAGGGCTCGGATCATCGCCACCCTCTGCTGCTGTCCGCGGGACAGCTGACCGGGCAGATGATTCATCCGGTCGGACAGCCCGACGCGTTCGAACCATTCCGCTGTGAGTTCCCGCTTACGCGGTTTAGGCATTTTCACGGGCAGGGCCAGCTCCGCGTTCTGCCTGGCCGTCAGCGAGGCCATAAGGTGAAAATCCTGAAAGATGATTCCGACCTTCTCGGAACGGAAGCGGTCGCGCTGGGCCTGGGATTGGGCATGAAGAGGCACACCGTCGACAGTTATCTGCCCTTCGTCCGGGGCGAGTACGCCGCAGAGCAGATGGAGCAGCGTACTTTTGCCGCTTCCGCTGGGACCGGTTAACGCAAGCTGCTCGCCTTCCCCCACTTCCCATTCCGGAACGGATAAAATGGGGAGCTTCCCTTCGCCGGGCAGCCGGAACTGTTTTTTAACGCCTGTAAGCTTAATCATCATGTATCAGCCTCCATTGAAAACGGACAGGAGCTTCATGCCCCTGTCCGTCGGATGATGCCGGTACTGCTCCGCCCGGCCGATTATTTCAGCTTGATCCGCTCGGAGAGCGCGTCCCATGTCAAGTTTTTGCCCGTAAGCTGGTTGAATGCTTCCAGCGGGAGATAGAGGACGTTGTTGTCGATGTTCGCTTTGAAGCCGCTTGGCTGGCCGTTCAAGGCCGCTGCCTGCGTATCGATGTTTACGGAAAGATTGACGCCGCCCGCGCTCAGAACGACTTCGCGTGCATCTCCGTTCCATTTCACTTCGGCGCCCAGCGTTTCAGCCAGCGCTCTGGCCGGATAAAGTACCGCGCCTTCGCGGGTCACTTTGAATTTCGGGTACGCATATTCGCTCTGCAGCTTGTCTGTCGCCGCTTTCAGATCGATACCCGCCACGGAAGCCACGGCGCGCGCGATCTCAGTGTTGTCGATCTGGCCTTTGACCTTCTCGGCGATAGGACCGTAAGCCCATACGCCCACGTCGACGGCGGAATGACCGTGTCCGGACCAGCCTACAAGGTAGCGCTTGGACATTACGGCGTTAAATGCGCCTTCCTGCTTGTACGAAGAGCCGTCTCCGGCGAGAATGAATTTCGCTTCGTCGTCGGTCAGATCCGTATGGCCGGTATATTTAGCTACGAGCGCTTTCACGTCTTCGACGGTTTTGGCGTTTTTGAGCTCTCCGCCGATCAGCTCCGACGATTTTTGCTGGTCGTCCCAAGCGTCCACGTTGATCTCGTAAATGTTGTCACGGGAAAGCGAGAGACCGCCTGTTTCGTGATCCGCCGTTACGACGACGGACGTGTTGCCGTCTTTTTTCGCAAATTCCATGGCGACTTTAACCGCTGCGTCGAAATCGAGCATTTCCTGCACGACGGACGGCAGATCGTTCGCATGACCCGCATGGTCGATGCGTCCGCCTTCCACCATCATCGTAAATCCTTTCGGATTGGCGGAAAGAATGTCGATCGCTTTGCTGGTCATTTCCGCGAGATTAGGGACGGTGTTCGTGCGGTCCAGCACATAATCCACGTGGGAGTTTCCGAACAGGCCGAGCGCTTTTCCGGTTTTGCCGTCCAGCGATGACAGCCCCTGCTTGTCGTACACGACTTTGTAGCCTTCTTTTTCGAAGTCCGGAATGATCGTTTTGTCCGTCCGCTTGCCCTTCTCGTCCTTGCTCAGGAAAAACTGCTTGCCGCCGCCGAACAGCACGTCCACATTCCCGTCGTTCAAATATTGGGACGCGATGGCGCTCTCGTTGTCGCGGTTGCGCACGTGAGAGGCGTAAACGGCCGGTGTAGCGTGAGTGATACGGGCGGTGGTGACGAGTCCCGTCGCTTTGCCCGCCAGCTCGGAAGCTTCGATCACGGAAGCGAACGGCTTGGACACGTCTTCGTTCGAAACGCTGATCGCGGCGTTGTATGTTTTATTGCCCGTTGCGAAAGCCGTTCCCGCCGAAGCGGAGTCCGTCACTTCACCGGAAACGACTGTGCCGCCGTCTTCTCCCCGGTCCGCATAGGTAGTGGCTTGTCCGACGTAGTAGGAGTCGAGCTCCAAATGATCCTTGCCCAGCTTATTTTTGGAAAACGTACGTCCGGCCGACACCTGGGCCGGTCCCATTCCGTCGCCGATCAGCACGATCACGTTCTTGGATACCGCCTTCTGTTCTTTCTCTGCAGCCGTTGTGCCTGCGGCCAGTACGCCGCTTGCCAGCGTGAATGGAAGAAGTGCGATTGCCGTTCCGGCAATCATCGAACGATGAATGATCTTTTTCAAAAGAATCCCCTCCGACTTTAAGTTCCCAACAAGTCTCATCGTACGGCTTTACTATTTCCGACAGTTAAAAGAAAACGCGCAAGTTTGTTAAATTAAGGGGATACTATTAAGCCGATGTAAAAAGGGGATACTACCGGTAACCAGAAGGACAGGAGAACGGAGATGGCTACGAACCGGAAATCCAAGAAAAAACCGCTCTGGACCCGAGACTTTGCGGTAACCTCCCTTTCGAACCTGCTTTTATTTTTCAGTTTTCAGCTGCTCATTCCGACCATTCCGCTTTATGCGGCCGGGATCGGCGGCGGGCAGACCCAGATCGGGCTTGCCATGGGTACTTTTACCGTCGCCTCTCTGCTGACGCGCCCGTTCGCGGGCCGAGCGCTGGACACGATCGGCCGGAGGCATGTGCTTTCCGCGGGGCTCGCCTTGTGCGGGCTGGCCGTGCTCGGTTATTCGGCGGCCGCCGTTGTCGCCATGCTGCTCGCGCTCCGATTTATTCACGGAATCGGCTGGGGAATTTCCACCACCTCGCTTGGGACAGTGATTTCGGATATCATCCCTTCCGAGCGCCGGGGCGAAGGGATGGGCATCTACGGATTGTCCAATACGATGGCGATGGCCCTGGCCCCCTTGACGGGCTTGTGGATCGCCGCGGAGTACGGCTTTCACCCGTTGTTCATTTTCTCCACCGTCCTCTCTTTCTCGGCTTTGCTGCTCTCCTTGTTTATCAGATCGGGGCGTAAAAAACCACCCGCTTCTTCCCGCCCCTTCTCATGGCGCGGGTTCCGCGAAGGGCTGATCGAGCCGGGGGCGCTGCTTCCGTCCCTTCTGCTGTTCTGTACGGCCGTCTGCTACGGCGGAATCGTCACTTTCCTCACCCTGTTCGGTAAGGAAGCCGGTATCGGCAACGTCGGCTGGTTCTTCGTCTGCAATGCGGTCATGCTGCTGATCACCCGTCCGCTGACGGGACTGGTCTATGACCGCAAAGGGCCGGCGTGGGTGCTGTTTCCGGGCGCCTTCTTTACCGGCGCGGGTCTGTGGCTGCTCTCCTACGCCCATTCCGCGTCGTCGCTTGCCGCAGCTGCGGCTGTCTTCGGAGCGGGATTCGGCTCCGTGCAGCCCGCCCTGCTGGCGTGGACGATCGACCGGACGGAGCCTTCCAGAAGGGGAGCGGCCAACGGCACGTTCTACTCCGCCAACGATCTGGGCATCGGGACCGGCTCGATGCTTCTTGGCGCGTTCGCTTCTCTTGTCGGCAGCTACGGGGCCGCCTACCGCTGGTCCGTGCTGCTCATCGTGCTGCTGATCGTCATTTACAGCGTCTATCTGCTGCTGACACGGCGCAAAAGCGCGCAGCTTAAAGCGGCATAAAGCGGCTTAACCAGACGCCCGGTAAACTCGGGGCACGCCGCAAAGAACAAAACGGCTGACAATCCCGCGCAGGCAGGGTCCCGGCGCACCGTGCGACATCGCATGGCGCCGTCAACCGCCTGCACCACAGCCGCTGCAAGCTGGCCCTGCATTAGGGGCAGGCTCGCCAAATTACCCGAACCCAAATAAAACCGCCGTTACTCCGGGAGCAGCGGCGGTTTTTGGTGCGTGAGGTGCGTGAGGTGCGTGAGGCGCGTGAGGCGCGTGAAACGGCCGGGATTGCAGATGCAGCCGGCTTGCCCGCAGTCTACTTGCTTCGGGCCGAAATAATTTCTTCCGCACGGCGTGAACGGTGTTCTTCCGTAATGGCCGGACACGTGTAGCAGTAGGTGCCCGTCAGCTTGTAATACAGACAGCAGCGGTATTTCATGCGCACTGTTTTGCCTGCGTTATACACGTCGGGCACAAACTTGAAAGGAAGATCCAGCGGATGCCGATCCCGGATTCCCGAACATTCGAACCAGGCAGGGTCCGAGACTCCGACGATATATTCATAGTCTTCCCGGAGAAGGAGTTTAAGCTCCTCCGTGGCAGCCGTATCCATCCAATTTTGATAGCTTCTATGCAACGTTAATGCGGCGTATGACCACTGGGAATGCTTATCTATCCCCGTCAGTTCCCGGAGCCTCTGAGACACGGGCTTCATATAAGAGTCGAACAAGCCGCCGACCAAATGTGCCCGCCTCTCTTCCCGCGAAAGTTCCGGCACCGCAAAGGTTGAGGGGCTTCCCTGCAGATGCAGGTAGAACGATTCTTGATCATACTGGATGGACGTTGAAGCCGGATCCAGCGGCAAAGCGATGTTATGGTGCGACATGGCGTGAAGAAAAGCGGCCGGTATCAGGCTCAGGTAGCTCGATAGAGTGGCGCCGATTGCGCGAAGGTGTTCGGTTTTATACACGTCCTTGTAATGCCCGATCATTTCCTGCAAGCCTTCCTGCAAAAAATCGCTTCCTCCAGTCGTTTTCTCAAGGAGTTTCTCTCCGCCTAGAATGACGCGAAACTGTTTGGCATAAAATTCCCGGAATTTCGCCGGATCTTCCGTCCATGCGTGATGGTTTTCCGTCTGCACATCTCTCACCCCCTGTAAAATCAGCCTGCCGGGTCGGCAGAATCCTGTTTACAACGACTTCTCATAAATGAGAACCATTATCACTGATGAACAGTTTACCATATCGTACACAGCATGAAAAGACCGGCCCCTGAAGGACCGGCCGTTTGAATGATCAGACTCCGCATACACCTTGGAAAAGCAGGCTAAACTGCGATGCCCTGTCAGAACACGGTTTTTCTTTTGGCCGGAAGCAGCCATTTTTTCAAGAGACCGATGCCAACGACCAGAACGGCCCCCAGCCACGGAACCGGCCAATGCGGCCATTCCCCAAGAAGCCAACCGCTCAGCTTCGCATCGCTGAGGAACATCTCTCCGGCGGTAAAGCCCAGAACGGCCGCCCCCATGTAAATGAGCACCGGCATCTTTTCCAGAAGCTCCACGACAACGGCGCTTCCCCAGATGATGATGGGAATGCTCAGCCCGATCCCCAGGATCAGAATGGTCAGATTATTCCCGGCAGCGGCGGCAATCGCCAGCACATTGTCCAAACTCATGACGAAATCGGCCGCAATGATCGTCCAGACCGCCTTCGACAGGGTGCTGGCCTGCAGGACGGACGAATGAGCATCGTTGTCCATCAGCAGCTTCACGGCGATCCAGAGAAGGAATACCGAGCCTGCCGCCTGGATAAAGGGGATTTTCAGAACGCCCACGGCGATAATGGTCAAAATGAGCCGCAGGGCGATCGCGCCGAACGCTCCCCACCATACGGCCTGCCTGCGCTGCGCGGCCGGCAGATTTTTGCTTGCCATCGCAATGACGACGGCGTTGTCTCCGCTGAGTACGATGTTGATCAGCATGATTTGCAGAAACAGTCCAAGCTGTTCGAGCACACCGCTTCTCCCCTTCCGCTTCAGGCTCCACTCGTAGTCAGAGCAAAGCCGCCTAAGCCTAGAGCTTAAAGCTGCCCGCAGCCTGCCTCCGCCTCATATCGCCGGATCGGACACCCCTTCCTTTTCCTCATCCGTTCGTGACGGAAGAAATCAGAAATAGGCGTCCTCCTCCGCCTCATCCTCAGGAGTCACGACGACGGTTTCCGCCTCCTGCGCGGCCCGCAGGATCCATTCCTCTAGCTGCGGAAAGCCTCTTTCGATCGCTTCGATGACCCGAAGGTTCGGGTTGGTGCTCGGCGACGGCGGCAGGAACAGCGTGCAGCAGTCTTCGTAAGGCTGAATCGATAACGTATACGTATCGATTTGCTCGGCCATGCGGATGATCTCCTTCTTGTCCGTCGCAATCAAAGGCTGCAGGACAGGAAGCGATACGGCCCGGCCGATCGCATTCAAGCTCGGCAGCGTCTGGCTCGCCACCTGCCCGAGACTTTCTCCCGTCACCAGCGCCAGCGCCTTCTCCCGCTCCGCAATCGTCTCCGCAATGCGGTACATGGCGCGGCGGAGAATGGTGACGAGCAGATTGTCCTTGTACGCGGCATAAATCGACGTCTGCACCTCGGTGAAAGACACGAGGTGCAGCTTGATGCTTCCGCCGCTGTAGGCGGACAGCTTGCGGGCCAGCTGGATCACCTTCTCCTTGGCCCGCTCGCTCGTGTACGGGAAGCTGTGGAAATGCACCGCTTCCAGTTCAAGCCCCCGGCGCATCGCCTGCCAGCCCGCCACCGGGCTGTCGATCCCGCCGGAGAGCAGGAGCACGGCTTTGCCGTTCGTTCCGAGCGGGTAACCGCCCGCTCCCTCGAAGGTCTCCACGAACAGCAGCGCCCCTTTCTCCCGAAGCTCCACCCGCAGGGTCGTTTCGGGGCTGCGCACATCTACGCTGAGCTCCGGACAAGCCCGGAGCACGGCGCCGCCGACGATCCGGTTCATTTCCGGCGTATCGAACGGAAAGCTTTTATCCACGCGCTTGACTTCCACTTTAAACGTCTGCGGACGCTTCACGACTTTCTTCATAAGCGCGACCGCCACCGCCTGAATCGCTTCGCTGTCGGATGGAGCCGTGTACACGGGACTGTATGTTTCAATACCGAACACTTTCGAGACGGCTTTGCCTACATCTTCGGCGGGCGCATCGGAGAGCCGGATATACACCCGGCCGTATTCGGTCACCAGCTTGACCTGCGCAAAGGGCGCAAGAACGCCGCGGAGCTGGCTGACGACCTTTTTTTCAAACCGCGAGCGGTTTTTGCCCTTTAGCATCATTTCTCCGAAACGGACGAGCAGCAGATCGGGCTTCAAAGGAGACAGCATGATCAGCGTCCCCCTTTCGTCCGCGCAGACACCGGTACGAGATCGGCGATTACGCCGCGGAGCGCTTCTACGAACCGGCGGGCATCCTCTTCCGAATGCTCTTCGGTCCAACTGACCCGCAGGCCGCTTGAAGCATGCGCCCGGTCCAGCCCCATGGAGAGCAGCACTTTGCTGGGCTCCGGCTCTCCCGAAGAACAAGCCGACTTCGTTGATATATATATGCCCCGCTGCTCCAAAGCATGTACGACAACTTCGGAATTCATGCCCGGGTAAGTAAAATGAACGAGATGGGGCGCCATGTCTTCCTCATCGCGGGAGCCTGTCAGAGCCAGCTCGGGAAGCCCGAGAATGCCTTCGACCGCAATGGTGCGGAAAGCCCGCTTACGCCGGATGTCTTCTTCCAGATTATCGGTGGCGATCCGAAGCGCTTTAGCCATCCCGACGATCAGGGGCACGTTCTCGGTGCCGGAGCGTATTCCCTGCTCCTGGCCTCCCCCGGCAAGCTGGGCCTGAAGGTCGATGCCCGTCCGCTTATAGAGGAAGCCCGCTCCTTTGGGGCCTTTGAACTTGTGAGCGGACGCGCTCATCAGGTCGATCCCCAGCTCGTCCGGAGAAAGAGGCAGCTTGCCTACTCCCTGTACGGCGTCCACATGAAACAGCACGGTCTGCTTCTCGCGCAGCCACCGGCCGATCTCTCCGATCGGCTGTATCCGCCCCATCTCGTTGTTCACATGCATGACGCTGACGAGAATGGTCTCCCCGGTGACGGCCGCCTTCACATCCTCCACACGGACTTGGCCCGTTTCGTCTACGGGAAGAACCGTCACTTCAAAGCCTTCCGCCTGCAATTGACGGAAAGCTTCCGTTACGGAAGCGTGCTCGACAGCTGTTGTAATCAGATGACGGCCCCGGCTGCGGTACCGGTAAGCCGCTCCTTTGATGGCCAGATTGCTGCTCTCCGTACCGCCCGACGTAAAAATGATTTCTTCCGGCCGGGCCTTAAGAGCGGAGCCAATCACCTCGCGGCTCTTTTTAACCAGTTTCTCGGCGTCCAGGCCGAATTTATGAATCGAAGACGGATTGCCGAAATGCTGGAGCATCACGTCCGCAACCGTCTCCGCCACTTCCTTGTAAGGCTGGGTTGTTGCCGCGTTATCCAAATAAAGCATCTATCTCTGTCCTTTCTAATAGAAAAAAGATCGCGTTAAGGGTTGTGCCTGTCACGTGCATATTCCTCATTAAATCGCAAAACCACCCCGAACACAAGCCGCCTTTATCATCAAAGCAAGCCGATTGCCTTTTCCAAGATCGCTTCCGCACCTTGCCGGACCTTCTGAAAAAAAAGAAAGAAGCGGCCTCTCCAGCCGGAGAAACCGCTTCTTTCCAACGTTATTAAGGCTTAAGTAAATTCCCGGTCGTACCGTTCCTTGGCATTCATAACCTTTTTCACATACTGCTGGGTTTCATTCGGCAGCAGATGCATTTTCTCTAGTAAATCGGAATCGTTTTTGATCCCCAGCTTGTTGACCCGTCCGGGTCCCGCGTTATAGGCCGCCAAAGCGACGCCGACATTTCCGTCGAAACGCTTAAGCTGGTAGGACAAGTACTGCGCTCCGCCCTGGATATTCTGCTGCGGATCGAAGGCGTTCGTGACGCCCAGTCCGTTTGCCGTGCCGTCCATCAGCTGCATAAGCCCCTTGGCTCCCGCTCTCGAAACCGTATTCGGGTTAAAGGAGGACTCCTGGCGGATCACCGCTTTAATCAGGGCGGGATCTACGCCCGTACGCTCGCTCGCTTGTACGATGTAAGCGTCGTAAGCCGCTTCGCGCGCGGAAGCGGGCAGAGAAGCTTGTACGGCTCCGGCGGCCGTTTCGTAGGAACGGAGTGCCTTCGCCTGCCGCTGAACGCTTAAGCCCGTGCCGGCGGCAGCGGGAACCGCGCCTGCCGAGCCCGTCCACGCGCCCTGCAGCGCTTCCAGCGGCAGAATGCCGAGCACATCCTCCCCGGCCGGATCGGCGGACAGGCCGCCTTGCTCCATGAGAAGCGTGTTGAGGAGCGAGCTGAATTCCTCGCCGGATTCGGAGGCACCCGACGCTGCTCCGCCGGCGCCGGAAAACAACGTCGATTTGTTCAGCATTTCCAGTTTTAAAAGTTCTTTCATCAATCGCGGATCAATAGACACCATTTTTCTCATCCCCGTTTGTAAGCCCATAAGCAAATTATAAGCCTTATATCGGCACAAATCGTTCCGTTTTGAACCCTTTTGCCAAATTTGACGAAAATCCGGCTTCGCAGCCGGAATTATTCGCTCAGGCCACGTCTCTTTTCCGGAAGACCAGGATCGTAACGCCCAGGAGAACGACCAGATGCAGCACATAAATCGTCAGTGAAAACCCAAAGGTCATTCCCGGGAAAGGAGGCGGCGTACCCGGATTGACAAGAGGATCGGGATCATAGATCTTCCAGTTCGTATTGTTGAATATCAGGTACCGTGCCCAGTTGTATTGCAGGGCGGCAAAAGCCGAACCCGCCAGATTCATGACAATGGATACCGTAATCGCCAGCGCACTGCTGCGGAAAACCGTCGCGATAAAGAAGGCGAGTGTGAACATGAAAAGCATGTCGGGCAGCGAGTACCAGTACGAGCTGGACAGCACGATAAAATGCTCGTCAGGCAGCTCGGCCGTCCCGAACAGTGCGGCCCCTGCCGCTATGGAGCTCAGAAAAAGAACCGCGTAAGCAATGAGCACCATAATTACGCAGGCGGTGTACTTCGACAGCAGAATGGCTGTCCGGCCGGCCGGGCGGATCAGCAGCTGCTTGATCGTTCCGTCCTTGTACTCTTCCGTCACCGTCTGCGCCCCAAGAACAAGGGCAAACAAGGTAACAAACAGCGAGCAGACCATAAAAACGGTGCCGGCAAAGCTGATATAATTGTGGCCGTCCGAATAGCCGGGAATCCACAGTTTAATGGGCAGACCGACAAACAGACTGAGCAGCAGCAGAAAGATATAGAAAATCCAAGTCGATTTTTTGCTTGTGATTTTCATGATTTCATTTTGTACGAGCGAAAGGAATTTCATCGGCTGTCCTCTCCTTTCGTCAGCTGGAGGAAGGTGTCTTCAAGCGTCGGCTTGCGGATAGCCACCTGATACACATCTATCCCCTGCCCGACGAGCCGGGACACGATTTCCGGAATCGCCGACTTGGACAAATTGGCGGTATACAGCCCGTTCTCGCGCTTCAGCAGCCCGTATTCCCCGGCCGTATGCTCTCCCGCCTCGATTCCCTTCAGTTCGAATTCGACCAGCACCAGCTCATCCTCTGCGGTCGCTCCGCCGCGAACGATACGTTCGCCGACAAGCCGGCCTTCCTGGATGATCAAGGCGCGGTCGCAAATCAGCTCGACCTCCGCCAGAAGGTGGGAGGAGATGAGGATCGCAATCGATTCCGTCTTGGCCAAATTGCGCAAATAATCGCGGAGCTCCCGTATGCCGGCCGGATCGAGACCGTTGGTCGGCTCATCCAGAATAAGCACCGTCGGCCGGTGAAGAAGCGCCTGGGCGATTCCCAGCCTCTGCCGCATACCGAGCGAGTACGTTTTGACTTTGTCGTGAATCGCGTCGGTCAGCCCGACCAGCTCTACGATTTCCTCCATCCGTCCCGCCGGTATGGGTCCGGCCGCCATGCGGGCAAAGTGGACGAGATTTTTATGGCCCGACATATACGGGTACAGCTCGGGGTTCTCGACAATAGCGCCCACATGGGCAAGCGCCTTGGAACGCTGTGTCCTTACGGGAAAGCCCGCAATCCGGATTTCGCCCGCGCTCATCGACATCAAGCCGACCATCATACGGATCGTCGTCGTTTTACCGGAACCGTTCGGTCCCAGAAAACCGCAAATTTCCCCCCGCCGGACGGAAAAGGACAAGTCCTTGATAATCGGTTTTCCGCCTATCGTTTTCGATACGCCTACCAGTTCCATAGCTTGTTCGGTTTCCATTTAATCCTCCAATCCTATCCAGCACTAGCATGTCTGAGCAAATTATAACGGTTTAAAGGGGTTTCGTCTAATTTCGTCTGTCCCGTCCCTTCCATGACCGATATAAAAAAAGGGCCCGGAGGCCCTTTTCCGCCGTTCGCTAAATCACAAACGGGACGAAAAACAAATTGGAAAAAAAGCTGATCAGTCCGATCGCGATTGCCCAGCCGCCGGCTTTCCGGCTTCCGTCCGCAAACGCCATGTACCCGAGAATCGCCCCAAGGGGTCCCAGCACAAACGGGAGCAGGAAAAACGAAAGAACGGACGACACGAGCGCCATAACACCGAGCGTCCGGGCGCTTATCCACGAATCCGAATCGGCATCCTCCCTGCTTCGGGCGCCTGCGTCTTCCACATTGCGTCCTGCAAGCCCCGGCGCCAGTTCGCCCGCATATTCCTCACGGTCCGAATGCCCGGCGTGTTCCCGACCCGCAGAAGAATTCGCTTTAGCCGGGTCATGCTTTTGAGAATGTTCCCGCGTGCGCTCCTGCTTCTTACGACTTTTGTGGTGAGTCATACGTGAAGACCTCCTCTTACTGTGCTGAGGAATTTCGGATGCGCGTGTTACTTCTTCTCTTTGAACGTGTGACAGCACGTATTGGCACGGTCCGCAGCCTGATCCTTATGACGCGTATCAAATTCTTCGCCGGCAAATTCGGAAGACAGGTCGGCATTCGCATGCTCGTCCACTTCGATCATAATGATATCCGCACGGCAGTTGTTCCCCTGTCCCCAGTAGGCACAGTTCGAAACGGCGCATTTGACTTCTGGCATATCGATCACCCCCAAGCATAGGGTCTCACGAAGGCTGGGCGGATATCCGCGGGGAGTGCTGTCACAACCTGACAGACGGACTGACCGCAACCATTACCGCAAACAAAAAAGCCCCCGCGCGCGGAGGCTTCATTTCTCTTATTTTAAACCCGTTCGCCCTGCATGCGGCGCTGGGTAATGTAGTCATTTTCATAGTAAGACAGTTCTTCGCGGAGCTCTTCGAAAATTTTGGACAATTCAATCGTCAGATCTCGTACTTCACGATTCGGTTTTTTGCGGAAACGAATGGCATCCTGTCCGGTGTACGCGTAGCGGCCGTCTTCGGAATAGCACTCGTTCTTCGGGTAAAAGAAAGGGCTGATACAGTTGTGGTACACTTCATACAGCACTTTTTCGGTAAAGTCCACATTGAAGGTCGGTCTGCGCAAGCTGACTCCGAGCTTCTCGTAAGCCACCTCGCAGAAAACAAGCAGGTGACGAGTATCCTGCAAATAGCCGCGGTAAAACTCTTCCATTTCGGAATCGGACTCTGCATTCAACTGCGGAAGAGAGTAGGTGTTCAGAAACGACTCGATGCGGTCCGCCGCTTCCTTCAGTTTCTTTCTCGTTGTCTCGCACGCCTTCTTAACATTATCCATTGCCATTACGGTTATGACCTCCTCTAGTTAACAGAGCGGGAACTCGCACCCGGCTCAGCCCATCCATATAGTATCACACTTTCTCTGGAAAAGGTACCCGATTCTTAAGGGCAAATGTCCGGCTTCCGTATAAAAAAAGCGCCCCTTTCCCACCCTACTTTTATGCAGTCCAGACGAAGGAAAGGAGGCCTCCGACCCATGCGACGCCCCACTGCCGCCCTAGGCGGCATGATACTCGGCAGCCTGCTTGTCGTAACAAGCGCCTGTCAGACGAAACCCGAAGCAAGGAACGTACAGCCGGAAGCCGAGCTGAAATATAAACAAGCGCTTGTCGAACAGGATGTCGCCGTAACCGACCAATTGTGCCGGAACCAGTGCCTGCTCCATGTTAACCAAATGTATGCTTCCCTGAACCAAGCCGATCCTAAAAAGATCAAAGAAACGCTGAAGGACATGCAGAGCAAGCATGGCCACATTATTATGCTGGATTGGATTCCCGCGAAGTCTGATCCGGGTGTTGTACCGGGCAAATCGCCTTCTTCTGTTCGACCCGACAGTTCCACCAAGACCGGTTCGGGTACATCCGGCGGCTCCGGTACTACCGGTGCTCCCGAGACTCCCGGCGCATCTTCAGCTCCGTCCGGTTCGGGCTCTTCCGGTTCCGCTGCCGACGCTTCCGAAATCGTCTCCGGCAAACTGTCCAAAGAACTTGCCAAGAGCGCCCAGCCTTATATCGAGGAGGCGAAAAAAGCGGCCTCACAAGGAAACGTTTATCAGTCGCCTAATTTCACGGTAGCGGATAAACCGTACTTTGTGCTGAACGTGCCCGCTCCCGACAAGAAAAGCTCAGTCGTCGCCGTCGTACGCCAGCATATTTTGCAGGAGGTTTCCAATCATCAGCGTAAAAATCTCCGCCTGCAATCTTTCCATTCCGATAAAAGCCGCTGGAAAATCGAAAGCGTAGATACCGACACGCTGCGCAGCAAACGGGTGACTCATCCCGACGACCATGAAGGCACCAGCCATTACGAGCGTCATGACGTCGTGGTCCAGTTTAACCGTCCTCCGCGCGAAGCCGAGCTGTCCCGTATCCGGACAGAGATCGGCGCCACCAAGGTCAAGCTTATCGGAAATACGTATATTATTACCGCCCGCAGCCTCGAAGCCAAGCAGCTAATGGATTATTTCCGCAAACGCCAGGATGTCCGCTTTGTGGAGCCCCACTATATTTACGAAACGAATGACTTGTCCCGCGGCACCAAACCGCTAAGCTGGTTTTTTGACTGGTGGCCCGGCAGCCGAAGCGACAATTCCGGACCGGCACGCTCCGGGGCCGGGGAGCAGGCGGCCGCGCAGCCGGACGTCATTCCCAATGACGTTCTTTTCAACAAATATCAGTGGAACCTTCCGATCACGAATACGCTGAGAGGGTGGAATTTCAACAAGGGCACTCAGGATGTCAAGGTTGCGATCGTGGATACGGGAGCCGACGTCAATCATGAGGACTTGAAAGGTCAACTCATCGAAGGCTACAACGTCCTGGATCCGACCGCGCAGCCGATGGATGATGTCGGACACGGCACGCACGTAGCCGGAATTATCGGCGCGCAGGTTAATAACGGATTGGGAGTAGCCGGTATGACCTGGTATAACAAAATTATGCCGGTCAAGGCTCTGGACAGCAGCGGAGTTGGCAGCACGTATGCCGTTGCCCAGGGAATCATCTGGGCCACCGACCACGGCGCCAAGGTGATTAACCTCAGTCTCGGCAACTACGCCAGCTCGGATTTCCTGCACGATGCCATCAAATACGCTTACGACCGCGACGTCGTCCTAATCGCCGCAAGCGGCAACGACAACACGGAACGGCCGGGCTACCCCGCGGCCTACCCCGAAGTGTTTGCGGTAGCCGCTACGGATTCAAGCAACGGGCGGGCGTCTTTCTCGAACTACGGAGACTATATCGACGTCGCCGCTCCGGGCGTGAGCATCGCCAGCACCTACCCGCAGAACCAGTACGCGGCGCTCTCCGGCACGTCCATGGCCTGCCCGCATGTAACGGCACTGGCGGCCCTGCTCCGTTCGGCGAATCCGTCCCTCAAAAATACCGAGGTGATGGAACTGATGCGCCAGACAGCCTCGGATATCGGAGACAAAGGACGCGACACTTACTTCGGGTTCGGGCTCATCAATGTCGACAAAGCCGTGGAAGCCGCCCTTGGCCGGGGTCCCGTACAGGCCGGCCTTCCGGGGACGAAACCGGCGCCCGTAGCCCCGTAACAGTACTGTCCTGGCCTGGGCACATGTAAGCCGGGGGCTGGGCATCAAACCCGAAATCCGCCTGGACCACGGGTACCTTCAAGCCGAGGCCGCAGACAAAATGGCCCAGGGATAAACTAAAGGCCCCCTCATATCCGGGATTGCCGCAACTGCACCGTAAGCTCCGCAACGCGCGTCTCGACACGGGTACATTCAAGCCGAGGCCATGGAGAATCGGCCGGGTGATAAACTAAAATTCCTTCATACTTTAAAGTATGAAGGAAGCGCGAAAAAAATAGCGCCACGGCGCACAACTCAAAAACCGCCTCGTTATCCGAAGATAACGGGCGGTTTTTCGATGTCGTAAGGATGGAAAGCTTGCCGTAAGCCGGGTTCTGTACTTCCGGTGGTGCTGCGGGCTACGATACCCTCCCACCATTGAAGTGACAATCATCTATCTAGGCCATACATTGCTATACAGCTCAAGCGACCAACCCGGACGCGCCTCGGGCTAAGGCTGTCTGTCAGGCAAGCCTGCAGACCGCGTCCCATTAGGTCTTGCTCCAAGTGGGGTTTACCAGGGGTAAAGTCACCAGTACCCCTCGTGGTCTCTTACACCACGGTTCCACCCTTGCCTGTGCGTCTTGCGACGCCATCGGCGGTCCATTTCTGTGGCACTATCCTTCAGCTCGCGCTGACTGGACGTTATCCAGCACCCTGCCCTATGGAGCCCGGACTTTCCTCTCGCGATGCAAGCATCACCAGCGATTGTCTGTCAAACTTTCCGAGAACATTTGCTAGTATACAGGTTATCGGCGCCGAATTCAACAACGAATGACTGGGAATGCAGCCAATTCGCGTTTTTTAGAGGAATTGGAACGGTTCCGTACTCGGTTCCGAAGCGGCCGCCACCGTTCCGTATTTCTTTTCCGCAAGCGCGCGGTTCATGTAATCCGCCACCGCGCGCTTCATGATTTTCTCGACGTTATGCCCCACGTCGATCAGGCACATGCCTGCGGCCAGCGCGTCGTGCGCGGTGTGGTAGTCGATGTCCCCGGTCACGAGGACATCGGCTCCCGCAAACATCGCGCCGCGCATATACCGACCGCCGGAGCCTCCTAGCACCGCCGCCTTGCGGACGGTGCGGTCCAGATCGCCGACGACGCGCACCATCGGCACGTCGAAAGCCTCCTTCGCGGCCGCGACAAGCTCGCGCAGCGTGAGAGGCTCCGGCAGCTTGCCGGCGCGTCCAAGGCCGAACGTACGGCCTTTGAGGTCCATCGGATAGAGGTCGTAAGCGACCTCTTCGTACGGATGCGCCTTCAACATCGCCTGCACCACCGCCCGCTGGATGCCCGCGGGCACGATCGTCTCCACGCGCACCTCGTCCGCGCGCTCCAGCTTGCCCTGCTCGCCCAGGAACGGCTTCGTGCCCTCGCGGGGCATAAACGTCCCCGTGCCGGGAATGTTGAACGAGCAGTGGCTGTAGTCGCCGATCCAGCCCGCTCCGGCCTGGAACAGCGCCTGAAGCACCTTCTCGTGATGGCTTTCCGGCACGAAGACGACCAGCTTGCTGAGCTTCTCCGTGTGAACCTCGTCCAGAGGCACCAGGTCCTTCAGGCCGAGAGCTTCGGCCATCAGGTCGTTGATGCCTCCTTCCGCCACATCCAGATTCGTATGCGCGATGTAGACTGCGATATCGTTCTTGATGAGCTTCTCGTACAGCCGTCCGGCCGGCGTATCCGTCTGCAGGTGGGCCAGAGGTCTGAAAATGATCGCATGATGCGCGATAATCAGATCCGCGCCCGTCCGGATCGCTTCATCCACAACCTCGTCGGTAACGTCCAGCGCCACGAGGATCTTTTTGATTTCCTTCTGCAAGGTACCAAGCTGCAGGCCGATTTTATCGTCAGGCACGGCGTAGTGCTTAGGCGCCAGCTTTTCGAACAATTGAATTACGGTTTGTCCTTTCGCAAACATTCCAGGACCTCCTTGATACGCGAGATTTCCGCCTCCAGCCCGGACCGCTTCTCTTCCGCATTTTCGGAAACCGAACGGTCCAGCTGTCTGCGGATCATGGCCAGTTTATCGAGTTCGTATTCCCACTTCGCAAACCAGACCGCCGGGGGATCCTGAATCAGGTAGGGACCCATCTGCAGGAGCGTGTCGCCGGTTACCCGGAGCCCGTCAAGAAGGCGATCCGCGTATAACGCGGCATCCCCCTCATCCTCCGGCTTCATCCGGACGGCCGTCAAAATTTCATAAATTTTGCCGTCCTCCTCCAGAATGGTCTCGTCGGCCAGGTGCCAGCCGTGACTGCGCAGCCATTTGCGCACGATGTCCTCGCCCACGTTCGGCTGCAGAATCAGCGTGGTCACGCCTGCAAGCTTATCCTCGCCCGCATCGAGAATGGACGCAATCAAAGCCCCGCCCATTCCCGCGATTGTCACTGCATCCACTTCGCCCGGCCGCAGCACGGAAAGGCCGTCCCCGAGGCGGACTTCGATCTGCCCGCTCAGATTGGCGTCACGGACCTGCCTCTGCGCCGCCTCGGCCGGACCGCGGTTCACTTCGCCCGCAACCGCAGACGGAACAGTGCCCTGCTGCACCAGAAAGGTCGGCAGCAGGGCATGGTCGGATCCGATATCCGCAAGTTTTGCCCCTTGAGGGACTTTTTTTGCAATTTCCAATAAACGTTGAGACAATTTCACCATATTTTAAGCAACCCATTCCGTCCAATTTTTACGATAGGCAAACAGCGCGATTCCCGCCGCCGCCACTTTACCGGCAAGCGAAAGCTGGAGAAGCTGCTGCGCCGAGGTGCCCCAGGCCAGTCCGAACAGCTCGGGCGCAATCCATACGGTCGCTCCAGCGAGCAGCAGAACCAGGCCTGGTTTCTTCCAGCGGTGCTGAATGAGCCACCCGATCCACATGAGGATAAAAGAAAGCGGAAGCCAGGCTAGCTGCAGCTTGTACCAGGTAGCAGGCTCCAGACGCTGGCTTAATACGAATCCGTACGTAATAAGCAGTGCCAGCCATCCGCAGTATTGAAGAAGCGGCGTCCGCCCGAGAAGACCGACAAGCAGCCAGACGAGACCGCAAAGGGCTACGAAGGACCCGAGGTACAACTGCGCGGTCAAGCCGTTTCCATAAAGAATCCAGACTCCGAAACCGATCAGGGACGCCGAAGCGATGCCCGTCGAAAGCTGTGCTCTGAAAGGCTGCTCTTCTTTTTGCCGGAAGCCGATTATATACCAAGATACAACAAATACGGCGGAAACGCCAATTTGCAAAGAAATTCCAAAAGAGTTAAAATTAAGGAGCGTCAATGATAATACAATGATAGTGATGACGGCTGCAACCCAGAATTTCCAGTGGCTCCCCCGGATGGATTTGGTCGATATGCCCAAAACCCTTCTGGAATGGTCCGCACCCGTTTCCATGTACAAATTGAGCAGAAAGTCGCAGTACTGTGCGGGCAGAAGCCTAGATCTCCGCCAGTGTTCGATTTCCTTAATAATAGCCGTTCGTTTCTCGTCATCCATTAGCTTCACCTTCCCAACAACTTTATCGGTTCGCCGCCTTCCGAATTTGAGAAGGAAATCCGATGAGCCTGCATTTGCGGATTCAAGCTTCTGACCGTGCCTGCAGGACCTTTTGCTTTTCTTCCAGGCATTGCTTGGCGAAATCGGTCACCCTGCTCCGGTAGCCGTCCTTGTCCGTCATAAAAGCAAGCCCGTGTCCCGCACGGGGCACCATGAACAGATCTTTGCCCGCGGGAGCCGCCTTATACAAGCCGTGCACCATAAAAAACGGAACGAACGTATCCGCTTCTCCATGGATAAAAAGAATCGGCTTTTCCGTACGCTTTACCTGCTTCAGCGCCGAAGCTTCCCCGAAGAAATAGCCCGCTTTTACTTTGCAGATCAGGCTGGTAAGGGGAATGAGCGGAAACGCGGGCAGCTTGAACATCCGCTTGAGCTGATAGCTCAGAATGTCTTTGACGGACGTATAGGAACAATCGGCGATGATTCCTTTCACCTGCTCCGGCAGCCTTTCGCCGCTTGCCATCAGCACCGTAGCGCCGCCCATGGATACGCCGTGGAGAAGAATCCGGGCGTTTTCGCCGCTCCGCTGCAGAATATACCGGATCCAGTTGACGTAATCCAATCGGTCCGTCCAGCCGAAGCCGATATACTCCCCTTCGCTCTGTCCGTGCCCCCGGTTGTCCGGCATCAGCACGTTATACCCGAGCTCGTGGTGAATTTGAGCGAAGCTGGCCATGTCCCTGCCCTGCCCGGAATACCCGTGCGCCAGCAATGCCGTTACGCCCGAAGGCCGCTCGGCCTCCAAATACCAGCCGTTCAGACGAAGGCCGTCCGCCGATTGAATGGACACCTGCTCGAGCGTCTGGCGGGCAAGCCAGTTATCCGCCGTAGCCGGTGACGGGTCTACCGCGATTTCTTCCATGTGACCCGCAAGATCCGGGCTGTTCTGCAGAAATTCCTTGCTGCTGCGGCGTATTCCCAGCCCGAACATATAGAAGGCTGCCGCTGTCAAAGCCACAGCAAGAACCGCAAGTATGCACAAACTGATCAACAGGGTCTTTGACATTTCAACATTCCTCCTTCTATTTGAAAAAAAGAAACCCGCCGGAGGCGGGCATTCGGATTCTATTCAAGGAAATCTTTTAATCGTTTGCTGCGGCTCGGGTGCCTCAGCTTGCGAAGCGCTTTGGCTTCGATCTGACGAATCCGTTCACGGGTAACCCCGAAAACTTTGCCCACTTCTTCCAGAGTCCGGGTACGCCCGTCATCCAGACCGAAACGAAGACGAAGCACGTTTTCTTCACGCTCGGTCAGCGTATCGAGAACATCTTCTAGCTGTTCTTTAAGAAGCTCGTAAGCCGCCGCATCCGCCGGTGCCAGCGCTTCCTGATCTTCAATAAAGTCGCCCAGATGGGAATCGTCCTCTTCACCGATCGGAGTTTCCAGGGATACCGGTTCCTGCGCGATCTTCATGATTTCGCGGACTTTATCCGTGCTCAGTTCCATTTCCTTCGCGATTTCTTCCGGCGTCGGTTCACGCCCCAGTTCCTGCAGCAGTTGACGGGATACCCGGATCAGCTTGTTAATGGTTTCCACCATGTGAACCGGAATACGGATCGTTCTCGCCTGATCGGCAATGGCGCGCGTAATGGCTTGACGAATCCACCAGGTGGCATACGTACTGAATTTATACCCTTTGGTATGGTCGAATTTCTCCACCGCTTTGATTAGACCCATGTTTCCTTCCTGGATCAGATCCAGGAACAGCATGCCCCGTCCGACGTAGCGTTTGGCGATGCTGACGACGAGACGGAGGTTCGCTTCGGCCAGACGGCGCTTCGCTTCCTCGTCGCCTTGCTCGATTCTTTTCGCCAGATCCACTTCATTCTCTGCCGAAAGAAGGGGAACACGACCGATCTCTTTCAAATACATCCGCACCGGGTCATTGATTTTAATGCCTGGCGGGAGAGTCAGATCATCTTCAAAGCTGAATTCATCGTTCTCTTGATCGCCCTCCGGACGCATTCTTCTTTCGTCCTCGTCCGACTCGTTTCCTACGTCAATTCCCATTTCGGACAATTGTTCGAAAAACTCGTCAATCTGTTCCGGATCTTGATCATAAGGAGCCAGCCGTTCTGTGATGTCTTTATAAGTGAGCGAGGAGCGCTTCTTGCCTAACTCGATGAGCTGCTCCTTTACCTGCTCCAGGGTCAACTCGGTTTCGATCTCAGTATGTTGATCGTTCGCCATAATCCAACTCCCTCCTCCCTAGATTATCCGGAACCTGCGTTACGAAAATTTAAGCTGTTTCTCTAGGGCAATAATTTCACTAAGAATTTGCGCAGCCCGCAAAGGATCCCCTGAGCGCTCCGCACGGATCATTTCTTCTTTTTTTCTCGATATTTCCTGCTGCTTCGGATATTTTTTGATTTCTTTGATGTAGTCGTCGATGACGACTTCGTTCACACCGTGGTGCGCGCCCATCATCGCGATGGAACTCGCCAGATTTTCGAGCTTGTCGTCCTGAATCATCGCCATGTAACGACTGACGCTCGGTGTGGAGTTTTGGGCGTAAAAAGCATATAAATAAGCCGCCAGAACGGCATGAGCATCCACGTTAAATTCGTCGCCTAACCGTTCTTCCACATAGGCGCTAACATCCCGATCGTGCATCATGACGGCTAGAAGCTGCCGTTCCGCGTTATGATAAGCCGGATAAAGCGGCGCTTTTGGCGTTTCTTTCCTATTATGCCTACCATTATTCCACGGAACGTCGATATTATCCCTGACTGTCCGGTTTTTTTCCGATTTCATCCGGAGGTTGGCCAAATCTTGCTTGAGCGACTCGTAAGAGGTCTCAAACTCCCCGGCGAGCTGTTTTAAATAATGCTCCCGTTCGATCGAGCTCAAGTCCGCAATCATCTTCAAAGCCGTTTGCTGGTAGCGTATCCGATCGCCTTCCTCCTGCAAACGGAAATGCCGGCGAATGTAGTGCAGCCTGTATTTGATCGAGGGTACGGCGTAATCAATGATTTCCCGTACAAATCTCTCGGAGCCGTATGCAGTAATGTATTCATCCGGATCTTTGGCATCCGGAAGCATAGCCACTTTCACTTCGCAGCCCGCTTGTTCAAGCAGGGGGATTGCCTTGTAAGCCGCATTCTGTCCGGCCGAATCTCCGTCGTAACAGATCACGACCCGTCCGGCGTTGCGCCGGATCAGTTCCGCATGCTCGGGGGTCAGCGCGGTACCCATCGTACCGACACCGTTTCTCACCCCAGCTTCCCAAGCTTTTACCACATCCATATAACCTTCAAACAATACCATGGTATTCGTTTTCCGGATTTGCGGACGTGCCTGGTGAAAATTATACAGCACACGGCTTTTGTTGAAGAGCATCGTCTCAGGACTGTTCAAGTACTTAGGCTGCACATCCCCGAGCGCCCGGCCGCCGAAGGCAATGACTTTGCCCTGCGCGTCCCAGATCGGGAAAATCACTCTGTCCCTGAACTTGTCGATATAACCGTCTCCCTCGGAACGGGCCGAAACGAGCCCTCCCCGTTCCATCAGCGGAAGATCGTAGCCCGCTTTCTGAAGCTGCTGTACAAGCGTATCCCACATGGCGGGAGCATATCCGATCTGAAAAGCGTCGATCAATTTATCCGACATCTGCCGGTTGCGCACATAATCGAGTGCGTTTTTGCCTTGATCGGTATTCATTAGAATATAACAGTACAGTTTGGCCGCTTTCTCATTGGCCTCCAGCATTTTGGACCGGTCCTTCTGCTGCGGATTGTCCGCGGATAAAGACTCTTCCCAAGTAACGGGGATATCCGCTTCCTCCGCCAGGTGCCGGACGGCTTCGGCAAACGTGTAGCCTTCGATTTCCCGGAGAAACTGAAACATGTTGCCCCCCGCTCCGCAGCCGAAGCAGTGGTAAATCTGTTTCTCGGGCGTCACCGTAAACGAAGGCGATTTCTCCGAGTGAAACGGACAAAGCCCCTTCAGGTAGTGGCCCTGTTTGGTCAAATGGACGTATTTTCCTATCACATCGGCAATGTCATGACGCTGCAGAACAGCTTCGATCACTTCATCCGGAATGCGTCCGTAACCCATTTCCCCCACCTTCAATCCTTATAAAAAAGCTTCATGTGCGGTAAACAACTATACGTATTCGCTAAACAGGCCTATTCTCCTGCAAACGAAGTAAAACTTTTGTCAAACCATGTAGAAAAAATTCGCGATCCTCGTCCGTAAAAGGCTTCGGTCCTTTGGAATGCTTGCCTCCACGGCGCAGCTTGCCCTGTGTATGACGCCGGTCAAGAAGAAAATCAATGGTCCGGTCGGTATATTCCTGCCCGCGGTTCGAGAGGCATACCGCCCCTTTGCCCAGACCGATGGCGGCCAGACCGAAATCCTGCGTAACCAGGATATCCCCGCGCCGGATATGATTGGCGATAAACAAATCGACGGACTGGTCCGAACGGTCGACCTGGATCACCTCGATCCCTTCCTGCCCCTTCAGCCGGTGGTCGAACGAAGCCACCATAAGCACGTGAACCGAATACTGCGCGGCAGCCCGGATGATCTCGGGTTTAACCGGACACGCATCCGCATCCACAACAATTTGAAAGGATGAATGTTGAATGGATAATGCCCCCGATACCTGCTAATAGTCCTGCTGTACTAGTATATACGCTCATCGCGCGAAAAATCCTGCAAGTTCAGGATAAATGAGGATGACGCCGGATTTGTTCGAGAACCAGGCTGGCCGTTTCTTCGACGGCGCGGTTGGATACGTCGATGACGTGGCATCCGATCCGGGAAAGCACCGTTCCCGCGAACTCCAGCTCTTGTTTAATACGTTCCGTTTTGGCATAAGTTGCATTGGACGCGAGTCCGAGAGTGCGCAGCCGTTCCCGGCGGATAGCATTGAGTTTATCCGGATCGATAAGCAGACCGATCACCTTGTTTTTAGGCACTTTGAAAAGCACGTCGGGCGGCTGCATTTCCGGAACGAGGGGGACATTGGCGACTTTGTATTTTTTGTGCGCCAAGTACATGGAAAGCGGAGTTTTCGACGTGCGGGATACGCCGACGAGGACGATATCCGCCTTGACGATTCCGCTGAAATCGCGGCCGTCGTCGTATTTGACGGCGAACTCGATCGCCTCCATTTTTTTGAAATAATCCTCATCCAAGGGATGGTTGCCTCCCGGCTGATGGCGGGCCTTGCGGTTAAACGCTTTTTCGAACGTCTGAATAAGCGGTCCCAGCAGATCGACGTAAGCGAATCCCGCTTGTTCCGCTTTCTGGGTCAAATAATCGCGAAGCTCGGGAATGACCAGCGTAAACGCGATGATTCCCTGCTGACGGGCGACTTTGGCCAGGAGGCGGTCGATTTCTTCCGTATCATGCACGAAAGGAACCCGCTCGATCACAATGGGGGCGGGATAAAATTGCAGCGCGACGGCATTGACGACAGATTCGCCCGTCTCTCCGATCGCATCCGATACCACGTAAACGATAACCGGATTGTTTGAAGGATTCATAAATGTTGTCCCTCCCTGTACCTATTCGGGAATAGCTAAGCGGAAACGAAGACAAAAGGACCGTGGTAGCTTCGAAAATCAAAGCGGCCGCCACGTACGACCCTAAGGTCCCGGCGGTTTATCACCACGGCAACATTGTAATACTCTGTTCTTCCAGTTATCCGTACCAGTTACTGCTTCCAATCACTTACTATAAGGAACCCGCTTACGTTTGTCAAACACGCAGGTTTTAAATATTGTACTTATCCATCTGATCCAAAAAACTTCTGGCTTTCCAGCGGACATCCACGTGGGCGTCCATATACAGTCTCATGCTGTGCTTCAGCTGGGATTTGGTAGAGGGCTTTACGTTAACATTGCCGATCCGGCTGAGATCGACCTGCTGTAAAAGCCGCATAAGCTTCAGCGTACTTTCCGTCACGGCCGCGGCATAAGGGTCGAGATGCTTGCAGCGGCTGCACATTGCGCCGCCCGCTGCTGCGCTGAAAGCGGCCAGTTCCTCCGTGCGCCCGCATGACGCGCATTTATCGAGAACCGGCGTATACCCGGAGGCCGCAAGCATCTTAAGCTCGAAAACATGCGCGACGATCTGCATATCCTTCTCCTGCTCAATGGCCATGAGTCCCGCTTCCAATTGATCGAACAAGAATAAACTGCGATCCTCCTCTCCCAGCATCCGGTCAACCATTTCAACCAGGTAAGAGGCATACGCAGATTTATAAAGATCTTCTCTCAATTTGTGATGGGGTTCTATGATCTCCCCATGGTTAAGCGTTCCAAGCTTACCCTGTCTATAAAAAACGTAATCCCCGTACGTGAACAGCTGGGTGACGGCGCCGAGCCGGCTTTTCACCTTCTTCACTCCGCGCGCGATCACCCCTACTTTACCCAGTTCACGGGTATAAAGCGTAATGATTTTGTTCCCTTCCCCGTAATCGACGCTACGGAGAACAATTCCTTGCACCCGGTGCAGCATCTCTTATGCGCTTCCTTTCCGGAAACGCCGGATCAGTCTCCAGGCGTTCTCAGGCTTCGACCGAATGCACGGCTTCCTGCTCTTGCTGCATCAGCTCTTCTCCTGCAAGTTCGGGATCAGACGCTAAATCTTTGTACAGCAGGTAAGCGTCCACTTCCCCCGTCGACCAAAAATAGTGCCAGGTAAAATCTCTCACTCTGGATCATCCTCTCTCCGTAAGATGTTCGTGTTGATGATTACCCTTAGGATGTACCCGTTGAAGCAGTCTATGCCCGGCAATTAATGGAACGCGGGGAAAGCCTAGCGGTTATTCGTTTCGGAAGCCCAGATCCCGCAACACGCGTTCCTGATTGCGCCAGTCTTTTTTGACTTTCACCCACAACTCGAGGAACGTTTTGGAGCCGAGCAGCGCTTCGATATCATGTCTCGCTTGCTTGCCGATTTCTTTCAGCAGCGAGCCCTGCTTGCCGATAATAATGCCTTTCTGCGAATCCCGCTCTACGTAAATGACGGCTGAAATATGAACCACGCCGTTTTTTTCGACCTTCATATCCTCGATCGCTACCGCAATGGAGTGGGGAATTTCTTCTCTTGTCATATGGAGGATCTTCTCGCGGACAAGTTCCGCGCAAACAAACTGCTCGGGATGGTCGGTTATCTGATCCGCGGGATAGTACTGCGGGCCTTCCGGCAAATATTTAACGACTTGCTCCAGCATTGTGTTCACATTGTTGCCGAGCAGAGCCGAAACCGGTACGATTTCCGCGAATTCGTACAGATCTTTATAGGTCGTAATGATCGGCAGCAATTGTTCGGGATGCACTTGATCGATTTTGTTCAGGACTAGGATGACCGGTGTTTTAACGTTCTTCAGCTGTTCGATGATATAGCGGTCTCCGCCGCCGATTCCTTCCGAAACGTCGGCAAGAAACAGAATGGCGTCGACTTCTCCCAAGGTGCTGTGGGCAACTTTCATCATGTAATCGCCCAGCTTGGAAGACGGTTTATGAATACCCGGCGTGTCCAAAAATACAATTTGGGAATTGTCGGTCGTGTACACGCCGTGAATTTTGTTGCGCGTGGTCTGCGGCTTATCGGACATAATCGCGATCTTCTGACCGATTACCTGGTTCATCAGGGTGGATTTCCCTACGTTCGGCCGTCCGATAATCGAAACGAATCCGGATTTGAATTTTTCTTTGTTCATGCTGTAATTATTTCCTCCTAGGATTGCAAATCTTTCGACGTAAACGCGCCGGGCAGCAGTTCACCCGTTGTCGTTACGGTATAGTCACCGCTTAAGTTGCCTAAAATAACGGGCATGTCCGGTCCGCACAGTTCGATTAAAACTTGCCGGCAGACCCCGCAAGGTGAAATCGGTCCTTCCGTATCGCCGATAACCGCGATTGATTGGAAGGAGCCCGGCTTGTGCCCGTCCGCGACGGCACGGAAAACCGCGGTGCGTTCGGCGCAGTTCGTCGGCCCGTAAGCCGCATTTTCGATATTGCAGCCGTGATGGACCTGACCGTCTTTATCCAGCAGGGCGGCTCCCACCCCAAAGTTCGAGTATGGGATGTAAGCTTTCAGGCGTGCCTGCCGCGCATGTTCCATCAGTTCTTCCGGTTTCATAAGGCATCTTTTCCTTTCCGTTAACCCACAAAATGTAACCATTCAGGCCGGCCGGTCAGGCATCTACCCCCAGCCTCTCCACAACCAGGCAAGAAGGGTGACGGCTGCCCCGATAACAGAACCGAGCAGCAGGGACGACAGCGCCCGGTGCTTCCGCTCGGCCAGAACCATCAAGGCAAGCGCCGCAAGCGTGCCGGAGAGCAGCGTCACGATCGTCTGACCGGCGATCACGGCGATCAAAGTCGCAAGCGCCGCCAGCACCGCCGCCAGCAGGCTGGGCCGGACAAGCTTCCCGCGGTCGCTGAACCTTGTCTCGATTACAATCGTGACAAGAGCGACGAGCGCGATAAGCGTCCATATCATGCCCGGCATGTTGGCTGCGGCCGCCTCCTGCGCCTTGCGGAGCATCCGGTCCACAGGACCGTAGAAGACCACCATGCCGACGACGACCGCGAACAGGGCAGCCACAAGAACGGCGCCGGCCGCCGTGTCCTTCGCGATCTTCGCCAGCGGATGCAGATCCGGCATCGCCAGATCCACTGCCTTTTCCACCGCCGTGTTAATGAGTTCGGTCATGATGACAAGAGCGACTGCCAGCAGCAGGAAAAGCACGTCCCAGTGCGGCAGTCCCAAAATTACGGCAGCCAGAAATACAAGAAAGGCAACAACGAAATGAAATTTCATGTTGCGCTGAGTATCAAAAGCGTATTTGATTCCTTCGTAAGCGAAGCGGAAGCCCCGCAAAAAACGCTGAAAGGAACTCAACGGGTAAGCCCCGCTTTCTGCAGGATCTGTTCCTGCTTCGCGAACATTTCCCGCTCGGCCTCCTCGTTGTCGTGATCGTATCCGATCAGATGCAGAAATCCGTGAACGAATAAAAATCCGAGTTCACGCTCCACGGAATGGCCGTATTCGTCAGCCTGCGCCGCGGCCCGGGGAACCGAAATGACGATATCGCCGAGCGGCTCCTCAAAGCCTTCTTCCCCGTCAGCATCGGCATCGCCTTCCGCCGAATCTTCATCCGGCTCTTCCTCGCCGTAGAGAATAGCGGGTTCGTCCTCCCCCTGCTCCAGCATCGCAAAAGACAGAACGTCCGTCGGACGGTCGATGTTCCGGTACGTACGATTCAGCTCGTGAATCGTCTCGTCGTCTACAAACGTCAGGGCGACTTCCCCGTCCTCAACGCCTTCCTCTTCTCCTGCAAGCTTCAGCAGCTCTTCCAGCTTCTCGGCGAATTTAGGGGAGATCGGCAGGATGTCCTGCTCGTCGTTCCAGGCTAAAATCAGGGCCACGTTTAATTCCTCCTAGATGTATAGGTCAAATGGTTATTTCGCTTTGGCGGGAAGCTCGCTCGGATATTCGATCCGGGAGTGAAAAATGCCCAGCAGAGATTCGTTCAGCGTCTTCGCGATGGTGTCCAGTTCTTTCAGCGTCAGATCGCAATCGTTAAACTGGCCGTCATCCAGACGGGATTTAATGATTTTGCGGACCATCGTATCGATCTGCTCGATGGTCGGATTGCGCAGGGAACGAACCGCCGCCTCCACGCAATCGGCGATTCCGACTACGGCTGCTTCCTTGCACTGCGCTTTGGGCCCCTCGTAACGGAAATCTTCCTCGCGCACTTCACGGCCTTCTTCCTCGGCCAACTTCCTTGCTTTGTGATAAAAGAACGTGAGCAGCGTCGTTCCGTGGTGCTGCTCCGCGATATCGCGAATCGGCTTCGGAATGTTGTATTCCTTAAGCATCTCCACCCCGTCACGGGCGTGGGCGGTAATAATGCTTTTGCTCAGCGCGGGATCGATACGGTCGTGCGGATTTTCGATATTCGTCTGATTTTCGATAAAATAGCTCGGCCGCTTCGTTTTGCCGATGTCATGGTAGTAAGAACCGACCCGGCACAGCAGACCGTCCGCTCCGATGGATTCGGCCGCCGATTCCGCCAGATTGCCGACCATGATGCTGTGGTGATACGTCCCGGGTGTCTCCGTCAGCAGCTTGCGCAGCAGCGGATGATTCGGGTTCGAGAGCTCCACTAGCTTGAGCGGGGATAAGATCCCGAACGCCGTCTCGAAAAAGGGCAAGAGCCCGATTACAAACACGGCGGTAAGAATTCCGCTGGCGGCCGAAAAAGACAGCGAGTAAAGCATATCTTGTCGCGTCACGTTGTCCAGAAGCATCAGCGAAACGATCGTAATCATACCGATAAACGAGATGAGAATTCCCGCTTTCAGAATGGAGGAGCGCTGGCTGGCCTTTTGAATAACGAAGACCGAAGCGAAACACGTAACGAGCGTGACCAGCCCGTATCTGTAATCGAATAGCTGAGTCCCGTGCATGTTGAAAATAATGCTGGACATAATGCTGAACAGGACACTGGCGATAAAAGCGAGCTGCGGATTCAGCAGAATCGTAATCAGCATGCTGCCGATAGCTGCCGGAGCCAAATATCCGATGAACGGATATTCCGGATTTTGCCCAAGGGCCACCACTTTCATGCCGATCATGTTAATGGCGAAAATAAGAACGAACATCAGAAGCTGTGAATTGTTCGTCCGTATCGGCAGCGTACTCTGCCGAACGAACAGATAGATCATCATAACGAACAGCAGGCCCAGCAGCACGAGACCGACGTGAGGCCAATAGTTCGCTTTCTCCTTAAGCAGCTCGGCCGCTTTCAGACGTTTATAGATCTCATCGGTAATGACATCGCCCTCGTTGACGATAATGTCCCCCTGATTGATATAAACGGGTTTGACGTTCTCGCGGACTTCGCCTCTCGCATCGTCCGTTGCTTTCTGATCCAGAAACTTATTCGGCGTGATGACAACTCTGGCAATCTCCTGAACCAGTTCGCGCAGCGTATTTTTGGACAAGTCGGACGAATTGACAAGCTCGGCTACTTTCGCACGGGCCGTCTGGGCATCCGAAATCTGATCGCTCATCAGCTTGGAAACAATTTCCCGGGTAATGGGCGCCATCGCAGCGACATCTTCCTTGGTTAAGCGCGGAAATTTGTAATAAATCTCTTCCGGAATCCGATATTTCTGGTCACTGACTTTGGAATTGATTTCATCGATCAACGTTTCGTTGCCGAAATTAGTTTCGCCGATCGTCCGGATCGCCATTTTTTCCGTATCCGCAATAATCGCCGGAATAACGGTCCGGTAGACGCTTACCTTATCTTCGAACTTTACGTCGGGGTCCGCATTGATCTGCAAAATCCGGTCGTAAATCGCATCGATCATCGCTTCGTTCCGAAGATTCGCGATTTTATAGACAGGCTGCAGTTTCTTGGCCGCGTCTTCCTTCGCTTTCTCGGTCGCCACAGAGTTTTCGATCTGGAAAGGGGCATAGATGTTCTTTTCCGCAACCGCGCCCAATTTGATGTCAAATGTCTGTGGAATAAGCCTGGAAAACAAAGTCACGCAGAAAATGAGCATAAGCGCGAAAAGCAGAAGCAAGCGAACCGGAAAACTCGTTTTCCAGCCGCTTAGCTTCGTGTTGGCTTGCATATCTTGTACCGCAACTTCTTTTTTCATGATGGAAGGTCATCCCTCTCTTGCCTCTTCGTTCCCTGTAACTCAACCCGATATTAGCGAGTCCTCATTATAAGCGACGATGATTCTTTGAACTAAGGAATGACGGACGACATCCTGCTCCGCAAATGTAATGAATCCGATTTCTTCAATGCCGTTCAGAATGCGCTGCGCCTCGATCAGGCCCGACGTTTTGCCGCGGGGAAGGTCGATCTGCGTCACGTCACCCGTTACAACCATTTTGGAACCGAATCCCAGACGGGTCAGAAACATTTTCATTTGTTCCGGGGTCGTATTCTGCGCTTCATCCAAAATAATGAAGGAATCGTCAAGCGTACGGCCCCGCATATAAGCGAGCGGCGCGATCTCGATAAGCCCCCGCTCCAGCGATTTCACGACCTGCTCGGGGCCCAGAACATCGTTAAGAGCATCATACAACGGACGTAAATAGGGGTCAACCTTTTCCTGGAGGTCTCCCGGCAGGAAGCCCAGGCTTTCTCCCGCTTCAACCGCGGGCCGGGTCAGAACGATCCGTTTGACCTTGCCTTCCTTCAAAGCCGTAACGGCAAGAACAACCGCCAAGTACGTTTTTCCCGTACCTGCCGGTCCGATTCCAAACACGATGTCTTTCTTCTGTATGGTGGAGACGTACTGTTTTTGTCCGATCGTTTTAACGCGAATGGGCTTTCCTTTGTGGGTGGTCGTAATCTCCCCTTTGAAAAGCTCCAGCAGTTGATCCGCTTTCATTTGCTTGGCGAGCTCGACGGCATACAGCACATCGCGTTCCGTAAGCGGATACTGGTTGCGGACCAGCTCCAACAGTACCTCGAATAAATGTTCCAGCTTGCGGACTTCCTCCGCATCCCCCTGAATCGTAAGCTCCGCGTCCCGGGTAAAAATACGCGCATTCGTTTCCTGCTCGATCAGATGCAGAAAGCGGTCCTGCGGACCGAATACGGCCTGCGCTACCGAAGTATCTGCAAGTGCTACTTTAATGGTTTTAGCGTTTTCTCCCAAAAGGCCTCATTCTCCTTGCTGTACGATAGGTTGCTCTTCCATGATAAATTCTTCCACTTCAAAATGCACTTCCATATAAACTTTACCATTCTCTGATTTTTCATGCAAAATTTTTTCGGTTACGATGCGCGCGTCTTTCCCCGCTTCGCTCATAAGATCGGCCCGGGCCCGTTCCAGACCGATGGCTTTTGCTTCGGCCGGGTCCAGTTTCCGCTCGACCGTTTCGGAAGCCATAAGCTTCTCGCTTAGCCAGCCGACAGGCAGCTTAAAAGAGCGCCATTGGAGCGTTTTCTGCTCCGGAATCGTCTGATAGTGTTCGAATGGAAGCTTCCCGTAGCCGCTTACCTGGATCCCTTTGGAGCCGAACACGAGATAATTCCGCGTCTTCGAATCGCCCGTATACGTTTCGTACGTTTGGATCATCGGCACCTCGATTTTGGAGGTGTACCAGACCATGCCTTTCACATATCCGTCCGCTACGACGATTTTCTGATTCGCCTCGTCGCCGAGCGTACCGGAAATAAGCACGTCCCCTTTGCGGACGTAGGCATTGGGCTGGACGAGCGGACGGCCTCTTTTCGCCTGGATTTCCGTCACGACGGCGTGTTTGGACGCCACAAGATTGCGAGGGCTGACGAGCGGTTTTTCTTCCGGCTTGTCCGCTTCGACGATTTTGATCGTAACCTGGGTGCCCTTAATCTCTACCCCGACCCACGATGTTCCGGGCAGATGGGTTTGCAGGCCGAACGAAAGCTTCTCGGAATCGCCCATCCGGTATTTCCATTGGTGGAGGTACAGCCCTTCTTTACGGGCGGCATCCAGGATCGTTTGGGTCCCGATCTTTACGTTGCCTTCCACCTTAATCGTCCATACGAAAGAAGACAGAATGAAAAGAGATGCGATAAAAGCAACGCCGCCGGCCAGAAAAGTTTTACGCTTGGCCAATTTCCGGGCAGCGAAGGGCAGTCCCTCGCGCTTTAGCGGATGCATCCGGCAGCCTGTCTCTTTCAGAAGCGGGCGGAGACGCAGCGCATCCCGGCAAGGCAGGCAGAGCTCGACCAGCCTGTCTCCCGATACCCGTATGTCCCATAACGAAAACCCTTTGGAAAGTGCGCGGTTGATAAACTCCGCCGCTCTTTCGCCCTTCACTTCGATCTTCACGTATCCCTGTATCCACTTTAACACCGCCGATTGCACGCCGAAACTCCCCTTTCCGGACCCGTTATGGCATATATCTGATATCCGCGATAATTCCCTCGATAAGTACTTCTTCCGTTAAAATGGCGCGGATCACCAATTCCTTCCCGCTTACCTCAAGCTTCCCCCGTGTAAGCTGCAGACGCAGCATCTCGCTGGAAAAATGCATAACCCCGCAGTGATTCTCCACGTAAAGCTGGACGTTGCCGATCATCGTGATCCGGGGAATATCTTGTACGACATCCTGCGGAAGGTCGAGCATATTAGCAGTCATTTGCTTCCACTTTTGCGTGAGCCGGCGCATTCTCTCGTCCCTCCCAGCCTTTGCCCCATGCTTTCAGCACGCAGGCGCAAATTCAGGCGCTTCTTGTTCAGACGCTGCTTTTTCCAATCTATGCGAGCCGCATGTGATTTATGAGCGGTGTTTCGTCCCTATCCTGCGGGCCGCAAAATTGGGGCATTTCGTGTTTATCGGCGTGAAAATAAAGGGAGGCGTTAGGTTATACCTGAAATTACTTCGGCATGTGCAGAAGCGACAGAGGAAGATTCACACGCGCAAGACGCCTCCAAGTACCCTTGGGAGACGCCAATCTTTCTGATGAGTATAATATTGGAAAAGACCGTAGAATGCCTCTGCGGGCGTTCTACGGTCTTTGGGACGCCAGCCCGGCGGGCACGGCTCGCTCGGGCACGGCTCGCTCGGGCACAAAAAAAAGCCGTTCCGTCCGGTATTACCGGCGGAACGGTTTTTTAGCACGCGGCGGGCCGAGTATTTCGGCCCAGATAACCCCCTGCACCGCTTGACGCGGGTGCAGGTCGACACCGGCGGCGGAGTTCCCGCTGCCGGCAGCAGCCTCTTCGCGCACGGCGCGCGCTTCACGCTTGCGCGGCGTCTCCGCCGGCTTTGCGAAGCTGCCGCGGGCATCGCTGGCGGCAAAGCCGCCGCTGCGCCCGCGCCCGGCCGCTGCTGGCTCGGCCGCGGTCCAATCGTCCGCCGCATCTTCGGCGGACCAATCACCGCGCCGGTCGGGCTCCCGGCCGGCCCCGGACGCAGGCCGGGTAGATGCGGCCGGACGGCGCGGAAGGCCCTGGCCGCTGAAATCCGGCATCCGGTTCGGATTGCCGGTCTTTTTGCGCTTGCCAGACAGCATGGACACCAGAAAAATACCGATCATTATAACGAAAAAGAAATTGTTCGCAATCAGTTCGATCAGACGCTCCATCACCACGCCCCCTTTCCCGGGTCAGTCTCGACAAGAGATGCCGATGCCCCGGTAAACTTCGGTGAAGCAACTAATAAAGGGATGCCGATTCCCTCCGAGACCGGGTGGAACCGGCAAATCTGCCGAGCAGAGCCCGGAGATTTCCACCGTCTTTATTCTTTACCTTCTTTGCCCTCTTCCGACATTTTACCGATGGAACTGCGCATATGCGTATCGGCATCGATATTTTTATAATTCATGTAGTCCATTACGCCGAGCTTTCCGTTACGCATCGCATCTGCCATTGCCTGAGGCACCTCGGATTCGGCCTCGACGACTTTCGCTCTCATTTCCACGACGCGGGCTTTCATTTCCTGCTCCTGGGCAACGGCCATGGCGCGGCGTTCTTCCGCTTTGGCCTGCGCGATCCGCTTGTCGGCTTCGGCTTGCTCGGTTTGAAGGTGCGCTCCGATGTTCTTGCCTACGTCGACATCCGCGATATCAATGGACAAGATCTCAAAAGCGGTACCTGCATCCAGACCTTTACCGAGTACGGTCCGGGAAATCATATCCGGATTTTCGAGAACGTCCTTATGCGAGCCGCTGGAACCGACAGTCGTAACGATCCCCTCGCCGACACGGGCGATAATCGTTTCTTCGCCGGCACCCCCGACGAGGCGGTCGATATTCGCCCGAACCGTTACCCGGGCGATAACTTTCACTTCGATCCCGTCTTTGGCTACCGCGGAAACGGTCGGTGTCTCGATGACACGCGGGTTTACGCTCATTTGAACGGCCTGGAGCACGTCACGGCCGGCCAGATCAATCGCGGCCGCCCGCTCGAACGGCAGTTGGATATCTGCGCGGTGTGCCGCGATCAGGGCATTGACCACGCGGTCAACATTACCGCCCGCCAAATAGTGGCTTTCCAACTGGTTAATATTCAGTCCCAGTCCGGCTTTAATCGCTTTAATGAGCGGATTCACGATCCGGCTCGGAATAACGCGCCGCAGCCTCATCGCCACCAACGTCAAAATACTGATACGTACGCCCGATGCCAGAGCGGAAATCCAGAGCATAACCGGAACGAACGTGAAAAATACCATCAACAAAATCAGAACCACTGCGGCAATCAACAAATAAAAATAAGATTCCATGTGTCAAAAAACCTCCCTTTACGTAATTAAATGGCGCTCTGCCGGCTGTACCTTATTTTTCTGCGCCGGCTTCTTCTTCATGCACCACGACTCTGCTGCCTTCCACGAGAACGACCTTGACCAGGCGTCCGGCAGGAATAAAACCGCCTTCCGTTACCACATCCACCCGGTCTTCCCCGAATTGGGCAGTACCGGACGGACGAAGCGGCGTAAGCGAAGTTCCCGTCTGCCCCATAAGATGCAGCTTGAACGAGCTGGACACAAAACCTTTTTCGGTAGTTAGCTCCTCCTTGAGGATAAAACGGTTCCATACTCCCCTCGCAGGAAACTTCTTGACCGCGATAAAGAGAAGAACAGCCGCCGCAACGAAAGCGATGACGAGCAAAAGCGCCGCCGTCTGAGGGTTGTCAGCCGCCAGAATCACTCCGCTGAACAAGGAAATACTACCGGCTATACCGAGTATACCGAAGCTCGGAATGATCAGTTCCAGCAGCAGAAGCAGCACGCCCAAAACGAACAGACCGATATCTCCGGACCCCGCTCCCCCGGCAAGATAATTGCCGAGGAAATACAGCCCGAAGCCGATAACCCCGATCGACCCGAGAAGACCGAACGTCCAGAAAAGCAGCTCGAGTCCGATTCCGACAATCCCGATCAGAAGCAGGATCGCGGCAACGGCCGGATGTGTCAGGAAATCGCCAAGCGCACTCGTAAAGCCCTGCTGCGCCGCAGTTCCGGCTGATGCCGCGGCCAAACCGGGCAGGCAGCCGATTGATCCGAGGACCGCGGCACAGCCCAGAAATGTTCTCCGTAAGCTGATCATGGCTTCTCCTCCTAACCCTGTAACTGTCTTATAGTCTTTTCTACGTAACGAGATGAAAAACGTTTCACCAAATGTTCATAAGTTGGCGGCAGGCTCCACGGACAAGCCGGAGCAGCCCTTAAGCTTGTTTGCGCAGCGGCCTCCGTTTTATGTGTTTTCCGGCTATGAAAAAAGGCCGGAAGCATCACTGCTTCCGACCCCGTCGGTTTATTACAGGTTTTGTTGCACCAGTTGGTTAACTAATTTCCCGTCAGCCCGACCTTTAACTTTCGGCATGAGGGCCGACATTACTTTTCCCATATCCGCTTTGGAGGAAGCGCCAACTTCTTGGATGGTCTGCTTTACAATTGCGCTTACTTCTTCCTCTGTTAACTGCTGCGGCAGGTACTTCATTAGAATGTCGATCTCAGCGTGCAGGCTGTCGGCCAAATCGTCCCGGCCGGCGTTTTTAAATTCTTGGAGGGAATCTTTGCGTTGTTTGACTTCGCGATTCAGAACATCAAGCACTTCATTGTCATCTAAGGTTCGTCGCTGATCTATCTCGATATTCTTGATAGATGCTTTTACCATACGGATTACGGAGAGTGTAAACTTGTCTTGACTCTTCATCGCTTGCTTCATATCATCGTTCAAACGTTCGCTTAAGCTCATGAACTTGGGTTGCCTCCTAGAACTTTCTCTTACGAGCAGCCTCAGATTTCTTTTTGCGCTTAACGCTCGGCTTCTCGTAGTGCTTGCGCTTTTTAATCTCCGCCAACACGCCATCCTTAGCAATGGAACGCTTAAAGCGGCGAAGTGCAGCATCTATGGTTTCATTCTTGCGAACTCGAGTTTCTGACACCAGTTTTCCCTCCCTCCGAACAGACCGTCCAATCAAAGCGGTTCATCAAACTTCATTATAGGGGAAAACGTTTCTAGGTGTCAACCTAAAAGCTTTACTCCTATGACAATAAATTCTATGAATTATCTTTGAGCTACTAGAGGACCCAAATTCGTGCCGCCGAGCAGATGGTAATGGATGTGGAAAACCACTTGTCCGCTGTCGGGTCCGCAGTTGTTGATGAGCCGGTAGCCGCTCTCTTCGATACCGAAATCCCGGGCGATTTGCTGCGCGGCCTTGTGAACCGAACCGATCAGCGCCCAGTCTTCTTCTCCGGCGTCTTTCATCGAGGCGATATGCTTCTTCGGAATGATCAGGATGTGAACCGGAGCGGCCGGCTGGATATCGTGAAAAGCCAGCACCTGCTCGTCCTCGTATACCTGCTTGGAAGGAATCTGTCCGTCTCTGATTTTGCAGAATAAGCAATCCACTGTTTCGTCTCCTCCTTTATCGAATCGTACATGCTCATGTGTATAGATTTGTATGTATATTTTTATCATACTGAATAACGGGTCAAAAAGAAAATAAAAAGTGAGCGGCGTTCCGGAAAAAGGTAAAACCGCCGGAAGACGAATGTCTCTCCCAGGCGGTTATGGATTTTTGTATCAATAGTACGGAAGCAGCGAAAGGACCGTCAGAGCCACCAGAGGAAAGACCCCCCGGTAAAAACGGCGCCGCGGATAATAAGGGTACCCGCCGTACGGAAAATATCCGTAGTAAGGGTAGCCGTAATACGGGTATCCCCAGCCGAACGCCCGCGTCTCGCTTTCGCCGCCCCCTCTGCCGCCCACGGGAATGGCCAGATATACGTAATCATCGTCGACGTTCTCGATAATTCCGTCATGCACCGTACCGTCGTTCAGTTGGATGAGAACGTACCGGTATTTATGCTGCTGACACAAGGACTTCGCTTCGTGCTTTTGCATCAACAAACACCCCCTGCCTTCAGCATATGCACGGCTGGGCGAAAGGCCACTGATTCGCGCATTTCGCTGAACGGGAGGTGAATCTGCGGAACCGGGTCCGCACTGGCGCCCGGATCGCGGTTCCGCCGCTTTTTATGGCTTGGAGGGCTTGCGTCTCATCTCCTTGTGGATCTTCTTCCACTTGTCCTTCTCCGCAGTCTGGAGGGATTTGCTCTCCTTGCGGGCCAGGAAGGCCAGCTCCTTCTGCAGCTTGACGTAGCTGTCATAGCGCGCCTGGTCCAGCGTCCCGTCTTCTATGGCGCCTCTCACGGCGCAGCCCGGTTCGCTGTTGTGGCGGCAATCCGGGAAGCGGCAGGAGGCCGCCAGCGTCTCGACATCGTCGAACGACTGGCTGAGCCCGCTGTCCGCCTCCCACAGCTGAAGCTCGCGCATGCCGGGCGTATCGATCAGCACGCCCCCGCCGGGGAGCAGGAGAAGCTCGCGGTGGGTCGTCGTATGGCGGCCCCGGGCGTCGTCCTCCCGGATCGCGCCGGTGTCCATCGCCTCGCGGCCCAGCAGCGCGTTGATGAGCGTGGACTTCCCCGCTCCGGAGGACCCGGCGACTGCGGCCGTCCGGCCGATGCCGAGGTAGGCGGCGCGGAGGCCCTCCACCCCTTCGCCGAGGACCGAGCTGACGGCATGGACGGGCACGCCCGGCGCTATGGCCTCCGTCTCGGCGACCCGGAGGGCCACTTCCTCGGGCGAGGCGCACAGGTCCGCCTTGCTGAGGATGATAACGGGAGAAGCGCCGCTCTCCCATGCCATGACGAGGTAGCGCTCCAGCCGGCGGAGATTATAATCCGCATTGAGGGCGTTAACGAGGAAGATGACATCGACGTTCGCGGCGACAATCTGCTCTTCGGTCACGTTGCCCGCCACTTTGCGGACGAACATGCTTTTTCTCGGCAGGACGCCGTGAATGGTGGCGCGCCCCTCTTCCTCGCGCACGCTTAAAGCCACCCAGTCGCCGACCGCGGGGTAATCTCCCCGGCTGCGCGCCTGGTAGCGCATACTGCCCGACACCTCGGCGAGCACCTCGCCGGAATCGGTCTTGACCCGGTACATTCTCTTATGTTCAAGCGCGACGCGGCCTGCCGTGAGACCTTCCGCCGACATATCCGTCAAAGCTTGCCGGAGCTCGTCGTTCCAGCCTAATTCAGTTAAATTCAATCCGTGAACACACCCTTCATCCTATCTGCTTCTCAGTCTAGCAGGAAACGGAGGGAATTAACCGGGAAACAATCATTCATAGCTGTTTTTTACATCCGCAGCCGTAAAACGGCAAAAAAGACCCGGCGGAATCAACCGGATCTTTTGCTTCCCATATAAGTTACTTCATCCGCCCCGGGCAGGGCACCAGAAAGGGCATGAACAAGACGGGAAGCGGTGCAATAGCCGTGCCCCTTCCATAGGGTTGGCCGCCGCTATATGACGCCTGCTCCCCACCATGCGGAGGGAGTACCGCTTGCTGCATGAGGCTGGTAAAAAACCGCCGGCCGGGAGATTTGGCGAGTGACCACCTTCATGCGGCGCCGTAACGCGCGCCGGAGCTGCGCACGTCCGCCCGTCTGAGCGTCACAGGTTATCAAGTCCGGTACGGTCCGTTTACAGGACCTTCTCCTCTTCCGGCATACGCGGGAGCTCGACCGTTACGGTCGTTCCCTGCCCGAGCTCGCTCGTGACCTGAAGCGTTCCTCCGTGCAGTTGGGCGATTTCCTGGCAAATGGACAGACCCAGGCCGCTGCCCGGCTGCCGGTTGTCGGCCTTGTAAAACTTCTCCGTCACATACTTCACCGCTTCCGGTGAAATCCCTTCGCCCTCATCTTCCACGATCAGGTGCACGAGACTGCCTTCCACGCGGGTCATGATGCGGATTACCCCGTTTTCCTGCGTGAATTTCATCGCATTGTCAAGCAAGTTGATCAACACCTGCTTAAGCCGGTTCTGATCCCCGAAAACGTAGAGGCTGTTCTCCGCAAGGGAAATTTGCAGCTCCATTCTGCGCCTCTGGCAGTTCCCCGCAAACTGCTGGTAAATGTCTTTCACGAGGCGGTTGACGTCCACCGGTTCGCGGTGCATTTTCATATTACCGGACTGGAGCTTGGAGAAATCGAGGAGGTCTTCGACCAACCCGATCAGACGGTCCGTTTCTTTGGAAATGACGGAAAGACCCGTAAGCGTTTCTTCCTTCTCGTTCAGGTCACCCGAAACCAGCGTCTCGCTCCAGCCTTTAATCGACGTTAAGGGCGTCCGCAGCTCGTGGGAGATCGAGGAGATAAACTCGTTCTTCAGGCGGTCGTTGCGGAGAATTTCGTCCGCCATGTAATTGAGCGTATCGGCCAAATGCCCGACCTCGTCGTCATGCCGTTTGACGGCCTTGTTGTGGAAATCCCCCTGGGCCATGCTCTGGGCGACATCCGTGACCTCGCGGATAGGTCTCACGATCCGGTTGGCGAGAAGCAGACTGACCGCCAGCGATACGAGAATGACGGCCACGCCGATGCCAATGATGATCCAGGCTGTCCTCATGACCATCCGGTCCACCTGCTCGATCGAAGTCGTGTAGCGCAGGACGCCGACGACGCGGTCCCCGTTCTTGAGGGGATAGGAAAGCGCCATGATCCTCTCTTTGGTATCGGTATTCAACCCGATCCACTTGCCGGGCTCTCCGAGCAGAGCGGACTGGACGTCCGACGTATCGATTTTGCGTTTGGAGGTAAACCCGTAAGAATCCCGGATCAGATTCCCTTCCAGGTCCACTACCTCGACCCGGCTGATTTCGTCCTTCGCAAGCTCTTTTAAAATGTTGCGGGCCCTCTCCTGGAGAGGAGAAAGCGAATTGTAGCGGTTGTTGTAGTCGACTGTGAATTTGGCGCGTTCACTTAAGGCCTGAAGGGCGCTTCCGTAATAATATTGATAGATGGTTCCCAGAAACAAGCCTCCGAGAAGCAGCACAATAAATACGATGATCAGCAGAAAATTCCAGACGACTTTACTCCTTATGCTGCTCAAGGGCGGATTCCTTCTTCCAGAGGTACCCATAACCCCAAACGGTTTCGATATGTGCAGGGTGCGACGGATCTACCTCGATTTTTTGGCGGATACGGCGGATGTTGACGTCCACGATTTTTAAATCGCCGACAAAATGCTTACCCCATACGGCATCCAGAATTTCATCCCGGGAAATCCCCTGGTCGGGCTGTTCCATGAACAGCTTCAGAATGGCAAACTCGGTCGGCGTGATATCGATTTCGGTCCGTCCCTTAAACAGTTTCCGTTCCTTCAATTGCAGCGTAAAGATGCCGGAGCTCAGGCTCTGTTTGGCCGATTCCTGCTCGGGAATTTCCAGCCTTCGGTACAGGGCCTTAATTCTCGCAATGAGCTCCACCGGGCTGAACGGCTTCGTCACGTAATCGTCCGCTCCGATCTCCAGACCTTCGGCTTTGTCCGTATCCTGCGATTTCGCCGTCAGCATGATGATGCCCATCTTCGGGTACATTTTCCGCAGCTGCGCGCACACGTCGAATCCCGATAATTGAGTCGGGAGCATAACGTCCAGAATGGCGATGTGAAAAGGGCCTTCATCCTTTACAAGCTGGAGGGCTTCCTCGCCCGTCGCCGCCTCCGTAACATCAATATCGTTGCGTTTAAGATTAATCCGGATAAATCCGCGGATCGATTCTTCATCTTCCAAAATCAGTACTCTCATTCCGGTCTCCCTCCCCTTCTCTAATAATAGACCGGCTTCAGCCGCTCCTGTATATCTTTCAATCCGAGTTTCATCTGGTTATATTCCTGCAAGGATTTGACGGACAGGTTCGTCGGCTTCTCCGGTAAAAACGCTACGGTTTTACGTCCGTACGACGTATCAAGCTCCACGAAGTCGATTTCCTTCTTCTGCAGCTCGTTCTTCATGTTCTCCCACTGCTCCGTCGGGTAATACCGGATGGTCAGCAGCTCCGCTTTTTCCTTGCGGTTCGCGCTTAAATAATAAAAAGTCGTGTACCCGTCGGCACGATCGCTTTTGGACCGTTCCAGCGTAATTTTGCCTCTCCACGATTCGGGAAAATCAAACCGGTACGTGACATTGTTGTCATAGTAATTTTCGTGCACCCATTTGAGCCCGTTCGCGCCGTCCCACTGATACCACTGGTGGATCCAGGGCATATCGGTCGGATTGCTGTTTTCGATAAAAGGAGGGATCTTGAGCAGCTCGATCTCCATAATACCGTCTCCGTTGACGTCTTGGGATCTTCCTTTGTATTCCTTAAAGGTTTGAACGTTCCCCTGTTCGTCCTTGGCACTGAAAACGTCTTTAAGTTTACCGTTGTTCCAAACCAAGAGAGAAGTATACGATGTATTGGCGCCAAGCCCCGCATCCACGAAAATCCCGTTCTGCGAGTCGGTCGCTTTGCCGATCACGACCTGGTAGTAGCCGTTGACGCCGCCGTCCATAGGCAGCTTCTGCATCAGCTTCTTCTCCCCGTTCTTGAACGAGTATAAAGAAGCGGAAGCGTCCAGCTTGTCGCGGTCGAGAAGCAGGGCGGCCACCTCAGGCACTCCGTCGCCGGTCAGATCGCCGATCGCGATCTCGGTGTACGGAATTTTCTCCATCTGGCTCACCACCGAGCCTTTCATGGAATAAACGAACAATTCTTTATTGAGATTGACAGCTTCTCCGGCACTCCAGCCTACGAGCATTTCCGGAGCCCCGTCTCCCGTAACGTCCACGAAGTCGACGCGGTCGATTTCTCTGCCCAGCTCATGGATATCGGTGACCTTCCGCCATTCTTCGTCCACTTGTTCGAGAATGAGGGCCCCGAGTTCGAACTCGTTCTTCTGCAGCCTGTAAAAGGCGACGGCTTCCTTCTGGTTGTCCCCGTTAAGGTCCACCTGGTAAATCGGGCCGGCCGCCGAGTTGTCGGGCAGCTTGAGCGGCGTGTTGAGCACCGCGCCCGGAGGCAGATAGTGGGTCACCGCCTCTTTGAGCTGATACAGGCTCGAGCTCATGGCCGGAGCCTTCAGCAAAGCGGCGGGAGAAGAAGATATGAGCTGGCAGCCGCTGAGCAGCAGCATGGAGAGTCCGGCCGTCAGCAGGCCCGCTGCGGGTCGCGGTATCCATTTGATTCTTCTCTTCATGACATTCCCCTTTTCTAGTGCTGGTTCCATTATAGCAAAGCTGCCCCGGAAGCAGGACCTGAAAATTCTGCATGGACGCGAACGAAAAAACCGCCCGATGCCGGCAAATACGGCATGGACGGCTCGCTTCCGCCGGTTCGGCGGCCTTCCGCAAAACCGGTCCCGGGGCGTTTCATTATTTCGCAGCCAACAATTCCGGCACGGTAACAAACTGGTAGCCCTGAGCCTGCAGATACTCGCAAATTCTGCGGGTGGCCTCTACGGTATTGCTGAGGTCACCGCCTTTGCCTCCGAAGCTGTGCTGCAGAATAATGCTGCCGGGATGAATATGCTGTTTCACATTGTTCATAATCTGATCCGGCGTATTACCGGCCCAGTCTTTCGTGTCGATCGACCAGCCGATGATAAGCTGCCCCTGCTGGGCCGCTACCGCTTTGACGTTATCGTTGACGGCGCCGTACGGGGCACGGAACAGGTACGTTCCCTTGCCGAGCGCTTTCTTCAGCGCCTCGTCCGTGCTCGTCATCTGTTCGCGGGCCTGCTCGGGCGTCAGCTTAGGCAGCTGCGCATGACTCCAGGTATGGTTGCCTACCGCGTGGCCCTCGTCCACGATCCGCTTCACCATATCGGGATATTTATCGACCTGACGACCGACCAGGAAGAACGTCGCTTTCGCGTTGTACTTGCTCAGCACTTCCAGAACCTGCGGCGTCCAGTGCAGGTCCGGACCGTCGTCGAACGTAAGCGCAACGAGTTTATTTTTGGTCGAAACCGAATAAATCGGCGTGGCCAAGTTTGCCGACCCGCCGCCCTGCGGAGCTTGCGTTGACTTCGGCGTCGGCGCAGGATCGGGCGTAGCCGTCGGATCCGGCGTAGGATCCGGCTTCCGAGTCGGCTCCGGCGTCGGCGTAGGATCGGGATGCGCGCTCTTATCCGGCTTCTTCTCCGGTTCATTCGCGGTCGGGACCGGAGACGGGCTTGGCGTAGCCGCCGTTTCTCCCTGGGTTGAGCCCGAAGCCGCTTCCTTGGTCAACAATGCATGGCTGACATTGTATGCAATAAACAACCCCAGCGCTATCATAAGGACATAGCGCAGTCTGAACACTTTTCTTTTTTTCATGATTCCTTCCATCTCCCATTTGTTTCTTCGGCTGATTTCTATGAACCTACCAGCCTGTCTATGACTTCCAGCACATAGGAACGACTGACGCGGCAAGGCGTCTTCTCCTGTATTCCCCGAGTCCGTTCCCTTCAACGTGTTTCCTTATCCTAAGTGTACTCCAACTTTCGACACAAGTAGTTACGAAACCATTACATTTGAACAATTAAGCCGTTACGATCCCGTTACACTTGTAAAAAATTGTACAAGCATGACGAAAAAAGCTTCCGGCGCAGGGGCCGAAAGCTTAAATATAGAGGATGTTTTATTTCCTGTAAAGACCAATTTTTAGAGAGACTGGCAGGTCGGCCGCGAAACGTTTCGGTTCCGCGCACGCTCGATAAACTCATACGCTCTCGCTACTTCTTCTTCCGTCGGTGTGAGGGCGTCTTTGAGCGGATATTCCCGGTGAAGAAGATCCCATTTATAGGTTCCCAGCTTGTGATAAGGAAGAAGCTCGAATTTTTCCACGGTCGTCAGACTGGCCAGAAAAGAACCGAGCCGCTCCAGCTCGTCTTCCGTATCCGTCATTCCGGGAACGAGCACCCGCCGGATCCACATCGGCCTGCCGTGATCGGAAAGCCAGCGCGCCGTGCGCAGGATCTTGTCGTTGGGCTGGCTCGTCAGCGCGATATGCTTGTCGCGGTCCATCATTTTCAGATCAAGCAGAACGAGGTCCGTTTCTTCAAAAAGCTCGCGGACATGCTCGTGGCCCACTTCGCAAAAACCGGAAGAGTCGAGCGCCGTGTTCACTCCGAAGCGTTCCTTGCACGCTTTAAAAAGCTCCGCGACAAACGCCGCCTGCAGCGTCGGCTCTCCGCCCGTTACGGTGATTCCCCCGCCCGACTTCCGGTAGTACGGAAGATAAGGCTCCATTTCGGCGAGGATTTCATCGACGGTCACCGTCCGTCCTCCGCAGGTGTCCCACGTATCGGGGTTGTGACAGTAGCCGCACTGCAGGGCGCATCCCTGCATGAAGAGAACAAACCGGATACCGGGGCCGTCTACCGTGCCGAACGTTTCGATGGAATGGATTCTGCCTTTCATGACTAACACGTCCTTTGCTTCGGCGTGCCCCGGTCCCTTTTACATGGCGCCGTGGAACGTCCGGTTAATAACGTCGAGCTGCTGCTCGCGGGTGAGTTTGATAAAGTTGACCGCATAGCCCGAAACCCGGATGGTGAGCTGCGGATACTGCTCGGGATGCTCCATCGCGTCCAGAAGCTGCTGCCGGTCGAATACGTTCACGTTGAGATGGTGCGCTCCGCTTTCGAAGTATCCGTCCAGCATATGGACGAGATTGTCCTTGCGCGTCTGCGGCTCTTTGCCGAGCGCTTTGGGCACAATCGAGAACGTGTTCGAGATGCCGTCCAGGCTGTGCTCGTAAGGCAGTTTGGCGACGGAGCCGAGCGAGGCCAGCGCGCCTTTGCGGTCGCGTCCGTGCATCGGGTTCGCGCCCGGCGCGAACGGTTCGCCCGCTTTGCGCCCGTCCGGCGTGGAGCCGGTTTTTTTGCCGTAAACGACGTTGGACGTAATGGTCAGGACCGACTGGGTCGGAACCGCATCCCGGTAAGGTTTGTGCTTGCGGATCATGCCCATGAACGCTTCGACGAGAGAAACGGCGATGGAATCGACGCGGTCGTCGTTGTTGCCGTACATCGGGTAATCACCTTCGATTTCGAAATCGACGGCGATTCCTTTCTCGTTGCGGACCGGGCGCACTTTGGCGTATTTGATCGCGCTCAGCGAGTCGGCGACTACGGACAATCCCGCGATTCCGCAGGCCATGGTACGGACGATTTCCCGGTCATGAAGGGCCATTTCAATCCGCTCGTAACAGTACTTGTCGTGCATGTAGTGAATCACGTTCAGCGTGTTCATATACAGCTTCGCCAGCCATTCCATGACACCCTTGAATTTATGCATAACCTCGTCGTAATCGAGCACATCGGCGGTAATCGGCACGCTTTCGGGTCCGATCTGGACCCCGAGCTTTTCGTCCACGCCGCCGTTAATGGCGTACAGGAGAGCTTTGGCCAGATTGGCCCGCGCTCCGAAGAACTGCATCTGCTTGCCGATCCTCATGGCGGATACGCAGCAGGCGATTCCGTAATCGTCGCCGTAGAAAGGACGCATCAGGTCGTCGTTCTCGTACTGGATGGAGCTCGTTTCGATCGAGACTTTGGCGCAGTACTTCTTGAACGCCTCCGGCAGCTGCTCGGACCAGAGCACCGTCAGATTAGGCTCGGGAGCGGGACCCAGGTTATACAGCGTATGAAGAAACCGAATGGAGTTTTTCGTCACGCGGGTCCGGCCCGACAAGGACATGCCCCCGATAGACTCCGTCACCCAGGTGGGGTCGCCGCTGAACAGCTCGTTATAATCAGGCGTACGCAAGAATTTGACAATCCGCAGCTTCATGACGAAATGGTCCACCAGCTCCTGCGCCTGCGTTTCGGTCAAGGTTCCTTCGCGGAGATCTCTTTCGATATAAATATCGAGGAAAGAGGACACCCGTCCCAGACTCATCGCCGCGCCGTTCTGTTCCTTGATCGCCGCCAGATAGGCGAAATACAGCCACTGGAACGCTTCGCGGGCATCGGAGGCCGGCCCCGTGATGTCAAAACCGTGGTCGGCGGCCATCTTCTTCAGCTCGGCGAGCGCCCGGATCTGCTCGGACAGCTCCTCGCGGGCACGGATGACGTCCTCCGTGATCGCATCCACTTCAAGAAGCAAAAGATCCTTCTTCTTATCGGCCACGAGGGCGTCGATGCCGTACAGCGCTACCCGGCGGTAATCGCCGATGATCCGTCCGCGCCCGTAAGCGTCCGGCAAGCCCGTGATGATGCCGGCTTTTCTGGCGGCCCGCATGTCGCTGGTGTAGGCGTCGAACACGCCTTGGTTATGCGTCTTGCGGATGTCCGTGAACAGCCGGACCATGTCCTGCGGCAGCTTGAAGCCGTAAGCTTCGCAGGCGTCCTCCATCATCCGGATGCCGCCGAACGGCTGCACGGAGCGTTTGAACGGCTCATCCGTCTGGAGCCCGACTACACGTTCCTTGTCTTTGTCGAGATAGCCCGGTGCGTGGGAAACGATCGTGGACACGGTGTTCACATCCACATCGAGCACGCCTCCCTGCTCTCTTTCGCGCCGGGTCAGGTTCTTGACGACTTCCCAAAGCGCCTTCGTATCTTCCGTCGGAGGGGCAAGAAAAGCCTCGTCTCCCTCATAAGGCGTCAGGTTAAGCTCGATAAAGTCACGGACGTCGATCCCGTGCTGCCACTTTCCTTTGCGGAACCCGCGGTATACTCCCTCTTCAGCAGACTTCATGCGCATCTCGCGCTCTTCGATAGCCATTTTTGTTCCCTCCTTGGAATGAACGGACGGGCCGCGGAGCGGCCGCCCGGCAAAGCTGATTTCGTTTCAGCGCAAACTTCACTGCATTCCGCCGTCATGATCACTGTCTTTGGGTCCGTTTCACCGCACCGCTGCTGCGGCGCCGCTCCCGCTTATTCAGGCAGCAGATAAGTCCCGGGCCGCTTGCTCAAATTCTGCCGTAGAAGGCGTCCCGGTACACTTCGGCCAGCTCGCTGACGAGCGGCATTTTCGGATTCGCGGTCGTACACTGGTCTTCGAACGCTTTGTCCGCCAGGTACTCCACACGGCTTTCGAAATCATCGGCATCGAATCCGAGTTCTTTGAACGAAGCGGGAATGCCCAGCTTCTGATTCAGCTCGCGGATGGCGTCGATGAGACTCTTGACGCCTTCCTCCGTGGTGGCGGCCGGAAGCCCGAGGAACCGGGCGATTTCGGCGTAGCGCTCGTCGGCGCAGTAGTGCGAGTATTTCGGGAACGACGCGTATTTCGACGGCTTCGCCGCGTTATACCGGATGACGTACGGCATCAGGATCGCGTTGGTCCGTCCGTGCGCCGTTCCGTACTGCCCGCCCCACTTATGCGCCAGGCTGTGGTTGATGCCCAGGAAGGCGTTCGCAAAGGCCATGCCGGCGATCGTGGACGCATTGTGCATTTTCTCCCTGGCCAGCTTGTCGGCCGTCGCATGGGACTGCTCCAGGTTGCGGAACACGAGCTTGATGGCCTGCAGGCAGAGCCCGTCCGTATAGTCGTTTGCCATGACGGAGACGTAAGCTTCGATCGCGTGTGTGAGCACATCCATGCCGGTGTCGGCCACGGCTGTTTTCGGGAGCGAGTAAACGAATTCGGGATCGACGATGGCCACATCCGGCGTAAGCTCGTAATCGGCGAGCGGATATTTCGTGTGGCCGTTCTGTTTATCCGTGATGACGGCGAACGAAGTCACTTCCGAACCGGTACCCGAAGTCGTCGGGATGGCAACAAACTTCGCCTTCTTGCCGAGCTTCGGATATTTGAACGTCCGCTTGCGGATGTCCATGAACTTCTGTTTCAGCGAATGGAACGTGACGTCGGGGTACTCGTAGAACAGCCACATCGCTTTCGCCGCATCCATCGGCGATCCGCCGCCGAGCGCCACAATGCAGTCCGGCTGGAAGGCGTTCATCATGGCCGTCCCGCGTTCAACGGTGTCGACTGAAGGGTCCGGCTCCACATCGCTGAAAACTTCGATGGCTACCGGCATCCGGCGCTGGCGCAAGTAATGTTCCACGCGTTCCACGTAGCCGAGTTTCACCATCATCGGGTCGGTCACGATCAAAACACGGGTGATGTCCGGCATTTTCGCCAGGTACTGGGTGGCGTTTCTTTCGAAATAAATTTTCTCGGGCACTTTAAACCACTGCATATTCACCGTCCGATGTGCGACTTTTTTGACGTTGATCAGGTTGACCGCCGTCACGTTCGAAGAAGTGGAATTGCGGCCGTACGAGCCGCAGCCTAGCGTCAGCGAAGGGATATTGGCGTTGTAGATATCCCCGATCGCCCCGTGAGTCGAAGGCGCGTTAACGATAATGCGGCAGGTCGGCAGCTCCTTGGCGAATGCGGCGATCACTCCGTCGTCGTTCGAATGGATGACCGAGGTGTGGCCGAGTCCGCCGAATGCCGCAATCTCCGCTGCCCGGGCAATGCCCGCTTGAGCCGTGGCGGCCGTGTAGCAGGCCAGCACGGGGCTCAGCTTCTCGGCGGACAGCGGGTAGGCCGGACCGACGCCGTCCAGCTCGGCGATCAGGATTTTCGTCCCGGCGGGAACCTCGAACCCCGCCATTTCGGCGATGCGTACCGCGGGCTGGCCCACAATCGCCGCGTTCACGGCGCATCCGGCGTTCATGCCGAACTGGGACAGCTTCTTCGTTTCCTTGGCGCTCAGGAAATGGCAGCCCTGCGCCTTCAGCATCGCCTTGGCCTCCGCCGCGATCGCTTCGTCCAGGATAACGGCCTGCTCGGATGCGCAGATCATGCCGTTGTCAAACGTCTTCGAGAGAATCAAATCCGTGACTGCCTGGCGCAGGTCCGCGGTTCTCTCGATGAAGCACGGCACGTTGCCCGGGCCGACGCCGAGAGCGGGTTTGCCTGCGCTGTAAGCGGATTTGACCATGCCGGAGCCGCCGGTAGCCAGAATCAGGGCCACTCCCTCGTGGTGCATAAGCTCGTGCGTCGCTTCCATAGAAGGCTTCTCCACCCACTGGATGCAATCTTTCGGCGCCCCGTGGCTTACCGCCGCTTCGTACAGAACGCGGGCCGCTTCGGAGCTGCATTTCTGCGCGGACGGATGGAAGGCGAAAATAATCGGATTCCGCGTCTTCATCGCGATCAGCGCTTTAAACATCGTTGTCGAGGTCGGATTCGTTACCGGGGTGACGCCGGCGATAATTCCGACCGGTTCGGCGATGGACGTAAGGCCGGTCGTCGGATCGTCGTCGATTACGCCGACCGTTTTGTCGTACTTCACGGAGTTATGAATATACTCGGTCGCGAACAAGTTCTTGATGATCTTGTCTTCATATACGCCCCGCCCCGTTTCTTCCACCGCAAGCTTGGCGAGAACCATATGCCGGTCAACGCCGGCCAGCGCCATTTCCTGTACGATGCGGTCGACCTGGGATTGGTCCAAGCCTTCAAAAGCGGCCTGCGCTTTCTTCGCGTTCTGCACCAGCCGGTCTACCTGTTCTTTGGCCGCCGCAGCTGCGGGTTTTACGGTCTCATTTTCCTGTACAGCCATCTCTCCGCCTCCTCTGTTCTTTCTACACCTTCATTGTAGGTGATTGTGAATTTTTTCACTATGACATTTATCACAGACAAAAGCGCGGCCCCGCCTTATGGTGAAGACAGGAAACACGCGCGCGCTTTACCATCATCCGCAGGACCGACAGGAGGAAATGACGATGAGCACAATAACCGTGGAACGTCTGCCGTATGCCGCTATGGACCCAGGCAGCCAGTTGTCCGACGCCCTATACTATTTGAAGCAGCAGCATGAATTTCTTGAGGCCGATCTGCTGGAACTGCAAATGCTCGCACGCGGAATCGGAGCCGCCGGAAGCCGGGATTCGCTCAAAACCGATTTACACCAGCTGAAGGTACGCGCCGAACGGTTCTTGAAGTTTTTCCAGCAGTATCAGCAGGATGAACAGGAAACGCTTTTCCCTATCGTTGATTTGTACACGGGCGACAAAATGGGCCCTACCGCCGTTATGAAGCAGGAATACAACATGGCCGTCCACAATCTGCGCCTTTTCTTCCAGGCTCTCAAAGAAGACAGTCAAACCCTCGATCCCCTGTGCGCCAAACGTTCGGTATCCCACGTGCTCCAGTCGTGCTTCATTCTTCTTGAGCATATGCGTAAAGAAAAAGAATGGGTATTCCCGCTCGCCGAGCAGATGCTGACCGATATCGAGCAGTTTTATTCGTAGAAAGCCGATTTTCCCGATTAAAAGAAACCGGAGCCGCCTAATGCAGACGGAACTCCGGTTTTTTGTGTCCTTTTGCCTGTAAACGGCAGGTTTGCGTTGAATACGGACAGGCGTGGTAACCAATATTGTACGAAAAGTGTGATTTTTATCATATATGATTTACGTCATATCCGGTATACTGGAAGCAGAAGTCAAAGAGGAGGGAAGCCATCATGAACACCGGCACAAATCCCGTTTACTATACGAATCCCCGGAACACGGCTGCCTTTAAGACGGAAAACTTGCAGAAGCTGACGGATATTATGCATGAGCAGAAGCTTCAACCCGGCGCCTACTTGTTTTGGGAAGGCGATACGGCTGACAAGCTTTATTTTATAAAAAACGGCCGGGTACGCGCTACGAAGTCTACGGACGAAGGCAAGGATCTCGTGCTTTACTTATACCAGCAGGGCGATCTGATCGGCATGATCGATCCCTACGACGACACGAAGCATTGGTACAGCGCGGAAGTGCTGGAAGAAACCCTGATCGGCGTGGCGCACAAGAAAGACGTGGAAATGCTGATCTGGCAGAGCGGCGAATTCGCTCTGGAATTTATGCGCTGGATGGGGCTCAGCCACCGGATGACGCAGACGAAATACCGCGATATGATGCTCTACGGAAAACCCGGGGCCCTGTGCTCCACCATCATCCGCTTGTCGAACACGTACGGCAGGCACGAAGAGGACGGGACGATCCGCATTACGAAAAAGCTCACCCACTCGGAGCTGTCGGATATGATCGGCTCCACCCGCGAAAGCGTGAATCGCATGTTCAGCGACCTGCGCAAAGCTCAGGCCATTGAAATGGATAACGGCTACATCATCATTCGCGATTTGAATTATTTAAAGGGCATTTGCCACTGCGAAAACTGCCCCATAGAAGTGTGCCGGATGTAACCGGCACACTTTTTTTATTTGGGCCGGACGAGACGGCCCCCCACGTCGTGCGGCGCTGAAATATCCGGGCGCCCCGGCGAGTGGGGCCAGCGCTGCCGACACGGGAATCCCGGGCGCGGGGTTCCCGGAGGACGGGGTTCCTGGAGGACGGTCCGGCACAGCATAGTACGGCGCTGAATTCTCCAGGCGCCGATTCCCGGCAGTGTGTTCCGGCACAGCATGGCGCAGACCTATAGCGACAACGTTCACCCCCGCGTGCGGGATACGGCGCCCCATCACCCGGCTGCGGGCCGTAAAAAAGCTCCCTGATTGAAATCAGGGAGCTTTCTTTCTTCGCTTGCGGGACTGCGCCTGCGCCTAGCGTATGTTTACAGCTTTCCGTCCGCCCGTTTCACAGGCGAGATGAAGTAATACAGCAACCCGACAAACACGGCCCCGCCGACGATGTTCCCCAGCGTTACCGGGATCATGTTGTGGAACCAGCCGGCCAAGGTAACCGTTTCGGGATGCGGGAGAATCAGGGCCAGCCCCAGCACGGTCATATTCGCCACGCTGTGCTCATACCCCGATGCGATAAAGCCGTACAGCATCCAGAAGATGAGAATCAGCTTCGCCGTGTCCTCTTTGGCTCTCATCGAAGTCCAGATCGCCAGGCAGACGAACCAGTTACAAAGAATTCCCCGGAAAAACAGCTGCGTGGTGTCCATGTTCATTTTTTTCGCGGCGATGGTCATTAACAAATGGTCCGGCTTAATATTGGCAAACACCCCGGCACCGACGACCAGCAGTACGAGGACCATGGCCCCCGTCAGGTTCCCCAGGTAGCACCAGAACCAGTTGACGAGCGTATCCTTCCACGTGACTTTACGCGATAGCGTCCCGATGGTGAAATACATGTTGTTCCCCGTAAAAAGCTCCGATCCGGCAAAAATCACCAGTGTGAGCGCGACTCCGAACGACAGGCCCATGACCGTTGTCGTAACCGGCGATTTTGCCGCAAACAGCGGGGCCCCTACGGAAAAGATAAGCACGATGCCGAGTCCTACGTAAGCACCGGCCAGACCGGCCGCCGTCAGGTAGCGAAGAAGGCTTTCGGAGAGAAAATTCTTTTTCTGCAGGGCCGCGGCGGCCATTTTTTCCACGGTTTCAGTAAACATTATGCGTCATCTCCTCGCGGGTTGAAAACAGGTTAAGCCGGACGAAAGATGTTCCGGATAAGCCTCTTGTGCGTACAAGCCGGCAGGGCGGAACCACGGCCGGAAGGGGCATCACAGCCCGATCCAGACATGCTCCCCGTCGGTTTTCACCGGATAAGTTTTCACCTGTCCCGTATCCGGCGCCTGCACTTTACCGTCCAGCAGGTTGATTTTCCAGTCATACAGGGGATCGTAAAGCAGGTCCCCCGATATCATCCCTTCGCAGAGCGGACCTCCTCTACGGTGAGGACTACGGTTCTGGAGCGCGAAGAGACGGCCGTCCGTCAAATGAAACACGGCGATTTCTTCTTCTCCCACGAAAACGGTCTTTCCCAGCCGAGCCGGAAAATCACCTTGTCTGCCGATGCAAACGTAGGTTTCCGGTTTTTCCTGAAGCTGTCGGTTCATCGATTTCTCCTCCTTTGGGGAGCTGCTTGGCAGCCCCTGTCTGTCCGATGCGCTTTATTCCGTTGGCGGCCCTACCGGCACGTTGACGCCTTCATACAGCTCCTGACGGAGCTGGCGGTCGCCGATCACTTTTTGCCAAGGATCGTGCGCGCGTGTCAGGGCGGTCTCCATGCGGTTTACAAGCTCCCGCCGGTTCGCTTCATCCGTGATCGCATGGTTCTGGATATAAGCCAGACCCAGCCGCTCGACCCAATCCGATGTTCTTTCCAGGTAATTGGCGGTTTCCCGGTAAAACTGGATCAGCGACGAGGTAATCTCCAGAAGCTCCTCATCCGTCTTCACCTTTACCGCAAGATCCGCAAGCCGCGGTTTAATACCCCCATTGCCGCCGATGTAAATCTCCCAGCCGCCGTCGTTGCCGACGATTCCGACATCCTTGGTGCACGATTCCGCACAGTTGCGCGGGCAGCCGTTCACGGCCATTTTAAACTTGGCGGGCATGTCGATCCTTTCGAATTTCTTCTCCAGCAGTTGTCCCATCCCCATCGAATCCTGGGTGCCGAACCGGCAGAAGGTCGAGCCTACGCACGTTTTGACCGTCCGGAGCGCTTTGGCATACGCGTAGCCCGATGGCATACCGAGTTCTTCCCAGACTTTCGGCAGATCTTCTTTGCGAACGCCCATCAGGTCGATCCGCTGTCCGCCGGTCATTTTGACGGCACGGACGTTATATTTCACGGCCACATCGCCGATCCTTTTCAGCTCTTCCGCCGAGCTTACGCCGCCGTACATCCGCGGTACGACCGTATATGTGCCGTCCTTGTTGATGTTCGCATGCAGTCGTTCGTTGACGAATCTCGATTCTTTTTCGTCCACGTAGGTTTCCGGCCACAACATCGTCAAATAGTAGTTGAGCGCAGGCCGGCACTTCGAGCAGCCTTCGGGGTTGCTCCAATTCAGAGCGGCCATGGTCTCGCGGGTCGTCGTCAGCTTCCGCTCACGCATGGCTGCGACAATTTCATCCCGGCCGAGCTGCGTGCAGCCGCAGATGCCATGGGCCGCTGTGCCCGCTTCGTAGCCGTCGCCCAGCACGCCGGCCAGAATCTGCTCGACAAGCGGCTTGCAGCCTCCGCACGAGCGGCAAGCTCCGGTGCAGGCTTTTACTTCGTCGACTGTTTTCAGACCCTGTGCGCGGACAACCTCCACGATGGTTCCTTTCGTCACCCCGTTGCAGCCGCATACGATATCCTCGTCGGCCAGAAGCTCCGCCCCGCCGCCGCTTTCCTCTCCCGCGGGAATTCCCATCAGGACGGCGTGCACGTCTTCGGTCATTTCGCGGCCGCTTCGTATCCACTGCTGAAGCTGGGTCGCCTGGCTGACATCGCCGAACAGCACGCCGCCTACGATCCGGCTGCCGCGGACGAGCACCTTTTTATAAATGCCTCTCCAGTCATCCTGCATTTTGACGATCGTAAGATCCGGACGATCCATAAACTCACCGGCCGAGAATACGTCCACACCCGATATTTTCAGCTTGGTGGCCAGCACCGTTCCCTCGTAAGGAGCCGTCTGCACCCCGCACAAATGCTTGGCTAGCACGCTGCCCTGTTCAAAAAGCGGGGCGACAAGCCCGTAGCACACGCTGCGGTGCTCGCAGCATTCTCCGACAGCATACACGTCCTGCGCCGAGGTCCGCATAAAATCGTCCACGACGATTCCGCGATTGACTTCCAGGCCCCCGGCCGCGGCCAAAACGCTGTTCGGCTTAATTCCCGCCGCCATGACGACAAAGTCCGTTTCCAGCGCGGTTCCGTCCGTAAACGCCAGCCCTTCGACGCGCACGCCGCCCGTTAGCTCCTTCGTCTGTTTCCCCATCGCGAAACGCAGTCCCTGGCGCTCCAGCTCCGCCCGCAGCATCCCCGAAGCCGCCGGGTCCAGCTGGCGTTCCATCAGATCGTCCATCAGATGAACGACCGTCACTTCCATGCCCAGCTTCGAAAGGCCCTTGGCCGCTTCGAGACCGAGGAGGCCGCCGCCGATGACGGCCGCCTGTCGATAAGTCCGGGCCGCTTCCGTCATCGCTTCACAGTCGGCAATGTCGCGGAAACCGACGACTCCCTCTTTGTCCGCGCCCGGAACCGGCAGAATGAACGGCTTCGAGCCCGTCGCCAAAATCAGGACGTCATAAGGAAGGACATCCCCGCGGTCGGTCGTGACCGTTTTGGCCGTCGTATCCAGCGCAGTCGCTGTCGTCCCCGTCAGAAGCTCAATGCCGTTTTCCCGGTACCAGCTCCAATCGTTCAGGACGATTTCATCCGTCGTTTTGCTGCCCTCAAGCACATATGAGAGCTGAATCCGGTTATAATTCGGGTGAGGCTCGCTCCCCACAATCGTTATATCAAACAAGCCGGTGTTGATTTTTAAAATCTGCTCGATCACACCCACTCCTGCCATTCCGTTTCCGATAAGCACCAGTTTTCTCCGATTCATTGCCTAACGCCCCCTGCCTTGGTCGATCTTTGAAAAGTTTCACTTGTGAAATTAAGCACATACTTAGTATAAACGTCTTCGGTGCCGGTCAGATGTGAAAAAAGTCACAGGACGGGAAGCGGATGTGAACATCGCTTGAAAGAAACGTGAACCAAAACTGCCGCCATACAAAAAAAAGCACATTCGCACCGGTAAACCGGGAATGTGCTTCTTTATCGGATTCCATGGACAAGCCAAGGTACCGTTGTCGTATTTAGATGAACACAGCCGTTCTACGCGCCTAAAAACGCAGGCAGGGCACTGCAGAGCCAACGTCCGTCGTATACGGCCCGTCGGCCTTACAGCAGCTCCAGCCTCACCCGGCTGCCGCGTCCGGACGGTTCGGCCGGCTCGACGATCAGCTTGCGCGGCAGACGAGCCCTCAGCTCCGGCACGTGCGAGATCACGCCGACCGCAAGCCGGTCCATGTGGAGCTTCTCAAGGGAGGTGACCACCATGTCCAGCAGATCCTGGTCCAGGGTACCGAACCCTTCGTCCAGGAAGAAAAATTCCAGGGGCACCTCGCCCTTGAGCTGGATCTGAGCCGACAAAGCGAGCGCGAGCGCGAGCGACGTCAGGAACGTTTCGCCGCCGGACAGCGTGCCGACCGGGCGCTTCACCCCGCCGGAGCCGTCGTCGCGGATCACGAAACCGCCGCCGGAGTCCACCTCGATCGCGTAGCGCTGCCGGGTGAGCTGCCCGAGCCGCTGCGAAGCGGCCCGGCTCACCTGCATCAGCTGCTCCTCCGCGAGGAACTCGACGAAGGCGTTCGCTTTCAGCACGGACTGCAGCTTCGCCAGCCGACCGTGCAAGGTCTGCTGCGCGCGGCGCCGCTCTTCCAGCCGGCGCCACTGCTCGTGCTTCGCCTGCAGCTCCTCGCAGTCGCGTTCCGCCTTGGCGCGGACCGCGAGCGCGGCCTCGTCGCGCTCCTGGGCTTCGCGCAGCTCGAGCAGCATGCCGGTCCAGCCTTCTTCGCTGACCGTCCGCCCGGCAAGCTGCTCCCGCAGCTGCGCGAGCCGGGAGCGGAGCGTCTGCTCGCGCTCGCGGTGACGCCGCGCCTCCGCGCTCCACTCGGCGCGCTGCGCTTCGGCGACGTACGCGCTCCGCACGGCGTCGGCATCCGCGAAGGAGGAAGCCTTCAGCGCGCGGTCCAGCCGCTCCCGCGCCTCTGCGAGCTGCCCGGCGGCGGATGCGGCGGCCTGTTCGGCCGCGCTGAGCGCCTGGGCCGCCTCCTGCTGCTCGCGGCGGGCCTGCTCGTGCGCGAGCCGGGTTTGCTCCGCTCGGGCGCGCAGCCGATCGAGCTCGGCCTGAGCCGCCGCGATCTGGCGCGGCACCGGCTCGCCGCCGACGCGGTCGTGCAGCTGCTGCGCCTTCTCGGCGGCGAGCTGGGACAGCCCCTGCAGCTTGGTCGCGAGCTGCAGGGCGGTTTTGTCGAGCTCCGCCGCCTCGGTGCGGAGCTGCTCGATCTTCGCGAGCACCCCGTCGATGAACGGGATGCTCTTCTCGATGCGGCCGCGCAGCTCTTCCGCCTGGCGCTCCTGCTCGCCCAGCTGCTTCAGGCGGGCCTCCACGGCGTCCAGCTCCAGGCCCCGGGCGCCGAACCGCTTCTGCCAGGCTTCTGCCCGGCCGCGGATGCTTTGCTCCAAAGCCTGCGCTTTGGTTTCGTCGGCCTGAAGGGCTGCGCGCTGCGAACGCAGCTCCGCCTCGGCGGCCTGCATGCCGGCTTCAAGCGGCTTCAGCCGTTTCAGGAGGGCTTGGAAGCCCGCTTCGAGCTCTGCCGCCAAACGGCCTACACGCGCGGTCTCCGCTTGCGGCCGCTCGAAAGCGGCCAGCTGCCGCAGCGCCTCGCCCGCAGAGATTCCGGCTTCGCCCTTCCGGATACCAGCGGTGGCGGCGAGGCTCTCTGCCGCAGTCGAGGACGCTGCCGCTTCCAGTATGCCGTCGGCTTTGCCTGTCCGGTCCGCGGAATCTACCGGGGACTTATCAGGCGGCAGCTCCAGATCCGCTTGAACCGCCGCAGCCGCTTCCGCCAGCATGAGCGCCGCCTCTGCGGCCGCATGATCGGTCTCGTCCCTGGAAGCGGAATTGGCGGCAGACTTGTTTGCTGCAGCCTGCGGATGATCCGTTCCGGCGCGCTCGTGCTCAAGCGCCCGTTTGGCGAGACTATCGAGGCCGAAAATGTGACGGTCCGCCTCCATTCCCGCTTCCCGAATGGCGCGAAGGAGCGTTTCGCATTCCTCTGCGCCAGGGGAAGTCTTCTCCGCCTCCACCTCTTCTTCGCGGTAAGGAGCCGGATGCTCCACAGCGCCGCACACAGGGCAGGGCTGCCCTTCGTGCAGTTCGTGCGCCAGCTTTCCGGCCAGATTCCGCAGTTCGCGCTCGCGGTCTTCCCGTTTGCGAATCTGAAGCAGCGCGGCCGCCGCTTCTTCCTGCTTCGCCAGCCGTTGACGCAGCTGCAGAGCTTCCGTCCTGCCGGCGCCGAGTTCACCGAGCCAGCGGGCAAAGTGTTCCGTCCAAGCGGTCAGTTCCCCGGCACGGACCGCCAGCTCGCGCTCTCCGGCCTCCATCGTCCGGCGTCTTCCGCCGGTCTCCTGCCGGAGTTCCTGAAGCTGGCGCATCTGCATATCCAGCTCCCTTTTGGCGTCCCATGCTTCTTGGAGAAGGCTGCGCTGCTCGTATCCGACCTCTACGCTTTTCAGCGCTTCTTTCAGCTCCGCCTGCTTGCCCAGCGCCTTTTCCTTCGTCTCCTGCTCCTTGCGGAATGCCTCTTTCACCGCGGAAAGCTGTGAAAGCAGATGTTCCTCGCTCGTTTTGAGGCTTTCGCACTGCTTGTGAAGGTCGGCAAGCTGACGCTCCTGCTCCAGTGCCTGGTTCAAACGCTCCAACCGGATCAGCAGGGGCTCCTCGCTTCCGGCCAACTCCTGCCGGGCCTGCTCGGACGCCTGCAAGGCCGTGTCTAATTTCACTTCGGCCTGGCTGGAGCGGTCCCTTGCCTGAGCGATCCGCCCCCGGTGCTCCGCCTCCGCTTTCGCCGAAGCTTCCGCATGCTCGACATAAGGACGCAGCTTCTCCGCTTCCTCCGCGCGCTTCAGGTTATCTTCGCGCTGCCGGATTCCCGGCTCTTCTTCCTCGGTTTTGCGAAGCTCCAATTCCGTCTGCCGCTCATCCTTTTGCACGCTTACAATCTGCTTCATCTCCTCGTAGCGGGCGGACGCCTGCTGAAAAAGCTTGCGCTGGACGACGGCATACTCAGCCGCCTCCTTCAACCTCTCGCCGGCCTGGGCCAGCGCTTCTTCGGATGCGTCTCCCAATCCCTGCTGCTCGGCGGCGATCTGTTTAAGCAGGCCGTCGGCTTCTTTCAGCCGTCCGCTTACGCGCGCGCTGAGATGATCGCCGTAAGCTTCAAGATGGAACAGCCGCTGAAGCATCTGCCGCCGGTCTTTGCCGGTCAACGAAAGAAATTCGGCGAATTTCCCCTGAGGAAGCACTACGGCGCGGGTAAAATCCTGCATGGACAACCCGAGCACCTGGTGGACCCGGTTGGTTACATCCGTGGATTTATCGGCCAGTACGACCGGTTCCTCCCCGCTCAGACGGACAAAACGGCTTACGGTATTCGTAACCGAGACGTCCGAGCCTCTCTTGAACTGGCGGTCCACCCGGTACCGGACGGCGCCCGTCGGATAGCTGAGTTCGAAAGTGAACGAGACCGCCAGCGTATTCTCGGCATGGTTCATGATCCCCTGCGTACCGCCGGAGGCCCGTTCGACTTTGCCGTAGAGCGCCAGCGTCAAGGCGTCCAGAATGGACGACTTTCCGCTCCCCGTCGGTCCGAAAATACCGAACACGCCGGCATCGCACAATTGCGTAAAATCTATTTCCTGTGATTCCCGGTAGCTTTGCAGACCGGACATTTGCAGCCGTATCGGACGCATACGTTTCGCCTCCCTTTATTCGGCCTGCTCCGGGCCGTCCGAATGATCCTGCAGCAGCTCCATGAAGAGCTGCACGAGCTCGGGCTCGGGCCTCGCCCCGCCCGTCTGCCGTTCGTAGAATCGGCGGAACAGCTCGTCCACCGGCAGCCCCGCGCTTGACAGTAAGGCCGCTTCTTCCTCGGCCGGCTGCTGCTGCGGATAGACCGGTTTGATATGGATAAACCCGCTGCGCGCCTTGCGCAGGGTTTGAATGTCGTGCAGCGACATCGCTTCCGCGATATGAATTTCCAGGTCGATCCACGCGTTTGCGTCCCGCCCTTCGTCCAGCCAGCGGTGCACCTCCGCCAGCCCTTCCTTCGCTTTCCAGTTCACTAGCGGGCGGCCGGATGTCAAATAGATTTCTTCGATCGAGGCCGGTTCTCCCGGTTTGACGTCCAGAACGGTCAGCGACTTGGCTTGGCCCGCTTCGGAAAAGCTGTAGGCAAGCGGGGAACCGCAGTAGCGGATGGGGCTCTGCGCTTTAAGCGTCTGCGGACGATGCAGGTGGCCGAGCGCCACATACTGCGCGCCGACATCGAGTGCCGATGTATCGACCGTGTACGCTCCGCCGACCTGAATCGGACGCTCCGATTCGCTTTCTTTTCCCCCGAGCACGTAAATGTGGCTCATGATCAGGTTCACGGTGTCGGGACCAAAGCCCGCCGTTTGAGCCTTGACCAGCTCGCCTACCCGCTGGGAGTAAGCTCTCCTGAGCACTTCTTCGCCGGCGTCGTCGCTGAGCAGCTCGCCCAGTCTCGACTCGGACGGATACGGCAGCGCAAATAGTTTGGCCGTTTCGCCGGTTCTCGGAATCCCGATCTCCATCAGGCCCGCTTTCGGCAGCCCGATCAGAGAGATTCCCTGCGCCTTGGCAATCGGGGAAGACGCCCCCAGACGGTCCGGGTGATCGTGGTTGCCCGAAATGACGACAACTTCCCTGCGGCCGTCCTCGGCCAGCCTGGACAGAGCGTCGTAAAAAAGCTGCTCCGCAGCGGCAGGCGGATTGACGGTGTCATACACATCTCCCGCCAGCAGCACGAGATCGATATTCCCTTCTCTGACAATGCGGACGAGTTCGTCCACGAAAGCAACCTGTTCCTCAAACCGGCTCCGCCCTTCCAGGGTTCTCCCCAAGTGCCAGTCACCGGTGTGCAGTATGCGCATACCTATCCCCCAAATCTGATTGTATCTGTAAAAACGGCCGTCCCGCCTTTATCCAGCGGTTTTTGTCCGGCCTCTTCCATTCAAATTTCCACCACGTGCCCGCCGTCAAAGAAAAACAGGTAGGTTCCCGCAAGCTTGCGCTTCCAGATTTTTTCCACTGCCTGTCCGTACAAGCCAAGCTGGATCCGGTATCTTTCCCGGAGCGCTTCGAGACCGACGCCTTTGACACGGTCCGTCTTGTAATCGAGCATAATCAGATTGCCGTCCGATTCGAACAGGCAGTCGATCACACCCTGCACAAGCACCGTCTCCTGGCGGGTCGACGCATCCGCATTCGGGTAGACACGGCCGGCGGGAAGCCCCAAGCTGAAAGGCACTTCACGCCATACCCGGGTAGAGGCGGCAAGCTTTTGGCCGATCTGTGTCCGGAAAAAGCCCGCAAGGATTTCCGTATCCACCGCTCTTGCTTGAGCCGGGGTAAGCAGTTCCTTGTCGATCATTTCCCGGATAACAGCTTCCACCGCTTCCGGCGTCACTTCCTTCAACGGCATATGCTGCATGACGGCGTGAAAAACGGTTCCTCGCTCCGCAGAGGTCAATTTCTTCTCTTCCATAAAACGGGGACGCCGCAGAAGCGACGTTCTTGACGAGGAACCGGCCGAAGGTGTACCGGGAATGGAGGCACCGGCGGGAACTTCCCCGCCTGCTTCACCAGGGGGCTCAATCGGCTCGCTCGCTGTTAGCGTGTCTTGTGCCGCTTGCGGTTCCTGTATGTCCTGAGTCTCAGCCGACTCCCGCTCCCGCCGATCTTCCGCCTGCATGAGCGCGGGGCTGTCCATAAAAGTCGCCAGATGAAAAACCGAATTCCCTCCGGCACGGGTCCCTTCCGTATCGCCCGGAAGGGCTGGCGTACCGAGAGAATGCTCCCCGTTCAACCGGGACGCTTCCGCCGCCCCCGCCATTTTCAGCAGCCGGGTCGGCAAAATGAGTCCGCTCCCCGGGCTTGGCATCAGCTCGGCCGACGGAATTTCTTCGTGATCGGAAGCCGTACTGCGGTCTGCCTGCCTTTTCAGCTCGGAAACGGACGTTTTGGAAAAATAAGCGGTCGCCTGGGCAAACGGATACGTCCACGACAGCGATTTCGCAAGCGCAACGTCCCATTCCCCGGTAAAAGTCGGCACCTTGTTCAGGTGTTTCAGCGCCTCCAGCCGGTCCGCCTGAATCGTGACGGATTCGTCGGCTTTCCCCATGGCCGCCAGCTCCTCGGGCGCAATCACTTCGAAGCGCCACTTGGAGCCGTCTGCCGCCAGCGCCGGAGGACTGTGTTCCTGAAGTCCGGCTTTCTCTCTCCACAAAGACGCATCCCGGTGCCGCATGAGTGCGGGGCCCAGCCAGTCCAGGTAGCTGCGCGCACGCGCGACTTCGTCGTCCGGAAGCGGCCAGCTGTTCTTCTCCAGGTGCCTGCCCCAGCCCTGGAGCTGCTTGTCCAGCGAGCGGACCGTGCCGAGCAGGAACAGCTTCTCCCGTGCCCGGGTGAGCGCCACATACAGGACGCGCAGCTCCTCGGCAAGCGTCTCGATGCGCATCCGGCGCCGGATCGCAAGCTGCGGAAGGGTCGGATAGCCGACCCGCAGCTTCGTATCCACAAAGCGCGGACCGAAGCCCAGTTCCTTATGGATCAGGAACGGGTCGAGCAGGTCGCGCTGGTTGAACATTTTGCCGAGTCCGGCAACGAAAACGACCGGAAACTCGAGTCCTTTACTCTTGTGGATGGACATGATCCGTACGACATCCTCCTGCTCGCCCAGCGCCCGGGCGGTCCCGAGGTCGCCTCCGGTGTCCTTCATCCGCTCGATAAAGCGGAGAAACCGGAACAGCCCCCGCAGGGAGGTGTTCTCATACTGCCTCGCCCGGTCGTAAAGCGCCCTGAGGTTCGCCTGGCGCTGCTGCCCTCCGGGCATCGCACCCACGAAATCGAAGTAGCCGGTGTCTCCGTACACCTTCCAGATGAGACGGGCGAGCGCTCCCTGCCGGGCTTCGCTCCGCCACTCTTCCAGGCGCCTCAGAAAGTCTGCGATTTTGCCGCGCAGTTCCTCGTCGGGCTTCCACTCGCCGGCATCCTGCAAGCCGCTTCCGCCCTCCGCGTTCCCCAGCGGACGAATTCCTTGGGCGTAAGCCCGGACCGCCTCGTAGAACGGGATATTTTTGCCGGAAATGCGCAGGGAAGCCAGTTCATCCGCCGTCAGGCCGACAATCGGTGAACGGAGGACGCCCGCAAGCGGAACGTCCTGATACGGGTTGTCAATCACTTTCAGCAGCGAGAGCATGACTTCGACTTCCGTCGCCGTAAAATACCCGGTATTTAAATCGGCGTAAGCCGGGATGCCAAGCTGCCTCAATTCTTCAATAAAAATCGGCGACCACTGCTGGGTAGCGCGCAGCAGAATGACCATATCCCGGTACGTGGCGGGCCTCATGGAGCCGGACCGTTTATCGTACACGAGGTAGGGCCGCCCGTCCTGCGGATCCAGCATGTCCTGTATCTTGCGGGCGATCGCCCGGGCTTCCATCTGGGCGGTTTCCAGCTCCTGGCCTTCCAGGATGCCGTCCAGCTCGCCCCCCTGCTCCTCGGCTGAAATCTCCCCGGCCGCTTCCTCCGCATCGCTCTCTTCCCCGTCGGACGCCTGTGCGGCTGCCGCACGGTCGATGAGCATCATTTCGACGGACAGGTTCTGGCCTTCGGCCGCCGGATAAGACGCGCCGTTCACCAGCTCCGCCCGCTCGTCGTAAGCAATGTCGCCGACGCCCTCATTCATGATCTGCCGGAAAATAAAGTTGACGGCATCGACTACCTCCGCCCGGCTTCTAAAGTTCCGGGCCAGGTCGATCCGTCTTCCCGGACCGCTGCCGTCCCCGGTGAAGCTTTTGTACTTCTCCAGAAAAAGCCCGGGCTCCGCCAGTCGGAAGCGGTAAATGCTCTGCTTCACGTCGCCGACCATAAATCGGTTGCCCGGGAGCGGTTCGGCGATCAGTTCCACGATAGCTTCCTGGACGCGGTTCGTGTCCTGGTACTCGTCAAGCAGCACCTCCGCGAACTGCTCCCTGTATTCGAGCGCCGCCCGCGAAGGGATCAGACGATCCGGCGCAGACTCTTCGGCGCGCAGAATGCGCAGGCAGAAATGCTCCAGATCGGCGAAATCGACCAGACCTTTGGCGGCCTTGGCCTTGCTGTAGCGCCCTCCGAAGTCGATGACGAGATCGACCAGCGCGTGAATAACGGGCGCCAATTCCCGCGTTTCCTCCAGAAACCGCTCCGGCGGCCGCCCGAACAATTCTTCCTGGAGGGAGGTGATGCGTTCCTTGGCCCGGCTCCGCAGTTGTTTCACCTGTTCCTGGAGCTGCGGGTCCACTTCGTCTTTCTTGCAAGGCTTGAGCTTCCCGAAAGACACGGTCTGAAACGCGCTGAACAGAATGTCCCACGGATAGTTCTCGGCTATGTCCGTAAGCCCCTCGACCATGGTCAGATCATCCTGCACGGCAGTCGCGTAAGGAAGCGGGCCGCCCGGCTGACCGGTGATTTCGAGAGCCTGCTTCAAGAGCTCGGCGGTCCCCTGAAGCTCCAAGCGGACATCGTCGGTGAGGCCCTTGAGCCAGAATTCGGCAGGTGCGCCCTCGCCTTCGCCTTCGTTTCCGTTCCCTTCAGCGTTATCCTCATTGTCCGCCGCATTCGCCAAAGCGGCTTCCTCCGCCGCTCCGACCGCAGCCGAATTAGAAGCCGCAGCCGCTTCCGCATAGCCTTCGCTGACTTCCGCCAAGGCGGCCGTCCGCTCGTCTTCACCGGAAGCATCCCTTCCCGTGATCAGCTCGTAGTTCTTCGGTCCGAACATCAGCGCCATCTCGCGCAGCCAATGTTCCGGCCACGGGTGACTGCGCGACTCGTCGTACAGCTTCTGGATCAGCAGATGGAGGGGAACGTCGCTGCGCTCGCCGCCGAACGTATCGACGAGCCGCCAGAACGGGCTGTCTTCTCCGCTTTCCCCGTAGTACTGCTCCATCATTTCTTCGAGCTGGTCGTGCCGCATCAGCTCCGCTTCCGTTTCGTTGGCGATGCGGAACCCGGGATCGAGCCGAATCAGGCTGTAGTGCCTGCGGATAACTTCCAGACAGAAGGAATGGAGGGTCGTCACGGAAGCCCGCCCCATCAGGGCAAGCTGCCGCTTCAAGTGCTGAGAGTCCGGGTTTGCCGTCAGCTCTTTTTCCAGCGCCTCGCGTATTCTCTGCTTCATTTCGGCTGCGGCTGCCTTCGTAAAGGTCGCGACCAGCAGACGGTCCACATCCAGGGGAGAAGCCTCATCGGAAATGCGGCGGATAATCCGCTCGACCAGTACGGCCGTTTTTCCCGAGCCGGCCGCTGCGGCCACAAGCATGTTTTGCCCCCGCAGGGCGATGGCGTCCCACTGCTCGTCCGTCCACGTGGTTCCCGGAGGTTTCGTTCTCGGTGTCGTTGTCATCGGTTCTGCTCCTCCTCTCCGCTTCCCGTCTCTTTCCTGGTAAGCTCGGCCCAGACGCGGTCGCGTCCGATTTTGGCCAGATGCTTGGGCTCGTTGCCGTCCAGCGCGGGATCAAATTGGCACACCGCCTTGTAAGAACAATGCTGACAAGCCGTCTTATTTCCCGTGCGGTAAGGGGTGATATCCACCCGTCCTTCCGTAATCTCCGTACCGATATCGCGAATCCGGTCCCGCACATAACCGCGCAGGGTATCCCACTGCTCTTCCGAAGCGACGGAGGACGATTTATAAAAGCCTCCATCCTTGGACAAGGCGGCCGGTACCAGTTGGGAGTGGCCCGCTGCGCCCGCTAGGTCGCTGTCCATCATTTTCACGACTTCCGGATCGGCCATAAGGAGTCCTTTCATCTTGTACCGCTTGCGCAGTTCTTTCTCTACGTCCTGGACGGTCATGCCGTTCGTAAACTGCAGCAGGGGATTGTGCACATGAAAATACAGCACCCCTGCCGGTGTGGCGCTCATGCCGAGCCACTGGGGCGCATGAGTTAAGATCACGTCCAGATACGTGAGCATCTGAAGGGACAACCCGTAGTAGACGCTGGACAAATCCAGCGCAGTAGGGCTTGACTTGTAATCGATCACACGAAGCAGCAGACCGCTGTCCCCCTGGGCCTGGTCCACTCTGTCGATCCGTCCGATAATTTCCATCGTGCATCCGTTGTCGAGCTGGAAGGTCAGAGAAGGCAGCATGCCGCCCGGCCCGAAATCGATTTCCAGCCCTACCGGTGAAAACCGGCTGCGTTTCGCGTGTTCGCCCAGCATGACGGCCGCTTTTCCCACGACCTGCTTCAACTTATGGGAAATATACCGGTACCGCTTGGAGCTCAGGAGAATTTCGCCCTGCAGCCGTGGCGCAAGCCGGTCGACGACGTCGGATGTCCGCCGGTAGGTTTCTTCCGTGCTCAGGCTGGCCCAATCGACCTTGTCCTCCTGCAGCCCGCGCACGAACAAGTTGAGCGCGCCGTGGAACAGCTGCCCGATATCCGGAGCTTCCAGACGGAATACCCTGCGCTCCTTGAGTTTGAGGCCGTGCGTCAGGAAGTGGGCGAACGGGCACGCTACGTAGCGCTCCATCCGGGATACGCTCGCACGGAGATGACGTCCGTACAGAAGACGGCTCGTTTCGCGTGGCAGCTTGTCCTCCCGGTTGGCATACAGCAGCCCTTGAACGAGGCGGTTCATGCTGCCCTTCCACTCCGGCTCCCCCGCAAAATAGTTGTAGGTGCCCCACCACAAATCGCCGATGGCCGCCCCTCTCATCCACTGCTTCAGCTGGACGCCGAGGTAAGACATCGCCCGCGAAGGATTTTGCATATAGGAAAGCTGTTCCTCTGCGGACATAAGAGGCGAAGGCTCGCCCATCCACTGGACCTCGCGCAGCTCGGGAAATAATCCCTTCACCTGGCGGATCAGTTCCGAGGGAAGCAGCGATTTGCCTTCTTCATCGGCAAGCGGGTAAGACAAGGACAACCGGCGGCTCGGAACGGCCAGTGAAGAGTAAATCAGGAAGGACTCGTCCAGCAGCCTCCGGCGGTTTCCGTCCGCCATCGGCAGCCCCGTCTGAAGCAGCAGCTCACGTTCCGCTTCCGCCAGGACGCCGTCTTCCGTCGGCGACGCCGGAATGACCCCGTCGCTGACGCCGAGTATGAAGGCGTACCGGATTTTCATGGAACGGGTACGGTCCATGCTGCCGACAAGCACCTGGTCGAGCGCCGGAGGAACGAGGCCGAGCTTGATGTTCTCCAGCCCGGTTTCCAGCAGCTCGCCGTACAGCTCGGCCGATATTTCTTCCTCGCCCATCAGCTCGACCAACTGATCGAGCAGATCCATCAGGCTGCCCCAGATCTGGCTGTGCTCCCGGGCTTTCTCCGGCCGGCCGTCTGCCGCCGCTTCCGCATACCACTGCTCCAGCCGTTCCGGCGCATGCACGTCTTCCAGAAGCTCGTACAGCGCCTGCGTTCTCGACTGGACCGTTTTGGCCCGCTTGAGATTTTTCTGGAAACGGAGCAGCGGCTCCGCCACCCATTCCCGGGTCTGCTGAATTTCCTGCAGATAAAGCTCCTCCGCCTCATTCGCCGCCGTCTCTTCGTCTTCCAGCGAGGCCCGGCTGCGGTGAGTCCACGGCTTGCCGTCGGTCCACCGGTTTCCCTGGATTCCGTAGGAAAGCACGTAATTTTCGAGGCGGTCCATCGCCGCCCTCTGCTCCGCCAGCGTCTTCGCCGCCGCTTCTTCGCCGTCCCCGTTCCAAGGCAGGAGAAGGTCTGTTTTTACGCAGCGGAATACCGCATCGTAGCCCCAGTTATGAAGCACCGTTTCCAGAGCCGAGCGGATGAATTCCGCAAGAGGGTGATGCAGCACCGTTCTTTTCTGGTCAAAAAAGTGCGGAATCCCGTAATCGGTAAACGCGGTCTCCAGAAGATCCTCGTAGTCCGCCATGTTGCGGACCATCACGGCCATATCCCGCCAGCGGACTCCCTGTTCACGGGCCAGCCTCGTCATTTCCCGGGCTACGCCTTCGGCTTCGGCCCTGCGGTTGACGGCGGCGTAAAGCGAAAGCTGCTCCCGTTCGCCGGGTCCGGCCGGAAGATACGGGCTGCCGTACCGGCCGATGCGCTGCTCAAACGAATTCTCCAGATGGGCGAGCATCGGACTGGCGGCGAACCGGGGCGACAGAACGGGCTGTACGGCCACGGTTTCAGCCGGCCCGACGCCTACGGCATCCACCAGCTCCTGGAGCTGCGCCATCGTACGTGCCGTCGGGTGGAACAGATCCAGCTCGTCCGGAATCTCTCCGGCATAATAAGGCCGGTTCACGCAGAGCGACACCGTGGTCCCGGCTCCGTGCTCAAAAAGCCCCTTTACCACCATCAGCTCCTGGGGCGTAAAGCCGTGGAACCCGTCGATCCAAATCTGCGCGTCTCGAACAAGCGACGACTGCCCGAGCTCTTCGGCCAATTTGGCCAGCGTTCCTTCCCCGTCGAGATACCGGAGCGAAATTTCGTGTTCGAAAGCCCCGTAAATCAATTGGAGATCCCGCATTTTATCCCGCAGGAGCTGCTTTTTGCTGCCGAGAAAATCGTCGTACCTGTCTACATGTTCATGGAGACTCTCTCCCGTCACGCAGTAGCGCCTCCACTCCGCGAACAGATCGTTCAGCCGGTCGACGAAGCCTGTCTGCTCGTACACCGACCGGTAGAAACGCAGATCGCCTTTCCGCTTATGTAAAAGCTTGTGCAGAAGAAGCTTTTTCCCTACGTCGTCAATAGGCTGGCGGGCCGTTCCGCCTCTCTCCTGCATCACCCTCCAGGCCAGACGGCGGAAGCTGAGCACCTGCGCGCGTATCGTTCCGCCTACATCGGGATGATCGACAAGCGCCAGCTCCGTCTGGAAAGTCGCCTGCTCGGGTACGATCAGAATCAAAGGCGGCCCCTCCGGCCGCTGTTTTAAGTTCTCTATGATTTCATCCATGCAGAGCTTGCTTTTGCCGCTCCCTGCACGGCCAGTTATAAAACGTACGGGCATGTCGGGTACGCCCCTTTCACCATGTCACTTGTTCCCGTGGGGAATCTATGTTCTCTATCGTTCTATTGTAACATAAGTAGCGAGAGGGGGGGCAAGCGGCGGACATGGGACTATTTTCAATTTTAGCCGTTCAAAGCCCGCGTTCCTTGATTGATTTCCGGTTCGTTCGTCACGCTGTTAGGGTTGTTGGTTAAACTTCCGAAGCTGTCGCCCGGCGAAAACGCTGCGGCTCCTCCGCTCATTTTGTTGTTGCTGGACATCACGATATAAGCGGTATTTCCGATTTGAACGTTGGAACTGTTAGAGACACTGTTGATTTTGATACTCCCGACAATGGAACCCACCATCCGAACCCCCTCCAAACCAGACTGACCGTGTTTCATTGTATGTACGAGAGGGCCCAAGTGTCACTTTCCCGCTTTATTTCCTTCCATATGGAGGGGCGCTTTGGCGGAAAGGTTTTTTTCGCATCAAAAAAGGCGGTCCGAAGACCGCCCCACTCATCACGTTTGCCGGTAGAAACGCAGGCACGCATCCCGTTTCCGGAGGAAACGCTTCCGCCTACTCTTCCTCTTCCGGCTCTGCCTCGTAGCGGCAGACGAATCTTTCCGTGCCGGGGTATTTCTCTCCCAGCGAACTTACCGTAAAGCCGATGCTGCGGTAAAAATCGACGGCGTCCTCGTCCGTCTCCGCCACGATTTCCCGGGGCTTTTTCAGCTGGATCAGCTCCAGGATCTGTCCCCGGCCGTAACCGACCCCCCTGCACTCCGGATGCACGGCCAAATGGTGGATCGTCAGAGTCCCTTCCGCATCCGCCGAAAAGCCGACCAGCCCGATAAGGTCTCCCTCCGATTCGTATCCGTACAGCTCGCGCTCCGGTGCCTGCCCGTAGAACCGCACCGCTTCTTCCACCGATTCAGGGTCCGGAAACACGGCATAGCCCAGCAGTTCCCTGACTTTTTCCTGATCCGTGTGCGATTTTATATGTTTGAGCATGGAAATCCCTCCATTCGTAGTCCGTGTAATTTCATAAAATTCTGTATGTATAGAGCCCATCCACTTACCGTCCGGCCGTAACTCGCCGCACCCCTTACAAGCATGCCTGTCCGTGCGTCAAGTATACGTGTTCGGGGCTATCCGGCCGACCGCCCGGTCGATCCGGAAGCCACTTGCTTTAAGCTTTCCGGCGTAGGCCTATCCCGTCTACCCGATGTAAGGCAGGAGGTAGATGACAAGCGTAACCGTAAACATGCTGAGCACGGTAGACATAAACACGGCCTGCGAAGAAAACTCCGGCTCGTTGTCGTACTCGACCGCCAGCAGGACACTGCTGAGGGAGGTCGGCACGGCGCAGGACAGGACAAGCGCTTGCGCCATCACGCCATGAAGTCCCAGCAGGCAGACGACGCCCAGACCGATCAGCGGGCCCATGCACAGCCGAAGGAAATTCGACCAGAGCACGTCGGAGAACCGGAAGGTCCACTTCATGCTGCCGAGCTGGACACCCAAGGTGAGCAGAGCCGTCGCCATGAAGCCGTCCGCAATATAATGCAGCGGAATATTAAGCGGCTGGGGCACCGCGATCTGATAATGACGCAGAACGAAAGCAAGCGGAATCATGTAAATCGTCGGCAGATAGGCGACCGTTTTCAACATATCTTTCCAACTGCTTTTATGGGCGTTTACGTTGTAAACACCGAGCGTATTGGGCAGCAGATTCTGCATCATCATCACGATCATTTGCACGGACAGGGTGAACGCATCCCCGACAAATACCATCTGATTGAGCGGAATCGCGTAATTGGCGCTGTTGTAGAAAATAATGCTGTTGCGCATGGCTCCTTTCATTCCGCCCTTGTACCTGCGGATGCGCACGAACAATTCGGTCATCACGGAAATGGCTGTGAAAAACAGCAGGAAGAACAAAAGTACCTGACCGAGAATCGCCACGGATAACTCCGATTCGGACAGCTTGACGAAAACCAGCGCAGGAGCAAATACGTAAAAATTCAATTTCGACAACGTCTTAATATCCAGGCGGAACGCCCGGAACATCGCCGCGCCGATCAGAATCATTACCGCCAGCGGCACGATATTGTTGAGAAAGATATATATAAAATAGGTCATGCTTTCATCACTTCTCGTCAGTTAGTCGGGAAAGATAAATCGGACAACCAAACCCATATATGGTAAAATAACCAAGAGCAATCGAAATCGGTTCCCTATTAAGCAAGAAAGGAGGTAAACGAATGAAAAAAATCGTCGTCCTGATCTTTGCCGCTTTTTTCGCTTTTTCCGCCAACGCATCGGCAGCCTATACGGCCGTCTCCCAAGACCTGTACGTCAGCCAGGCCGCGCCGCACAAAGCGAGCATAGGACTGTGGAGCGCAACGAACGAGGTCGTCCAGCTAACGGTTTATTCCAAAAGCCCGAACGGACAGCTGAGTCCCGTCTACTCCAAAAGCGTAGCTATCGGTCCGGCTGTTCCCAGCCCGGTTGAACTGTCCGTAGGTTACTTGGCCCCGGGAACGTATGTTATCCAGGGAGAATTTCAAGGCAGTTACGGCAGCCTGGGCCCCGTCGGTCTTTATCCGTCCTTTTAAACAGGCACGTGAAAACGCAGCAACCACTGATCGTTTCTCAGTGGTTGTTCTTTTGTTTTCGCTGTTTTTAGTCGGCCTTCAGCGCTCTTCCCTTTTCATCGAGAAAAAATTTCGCCTTCCGGACGGTATCTTCTTTAACCATAATCACTCTTCTGACCGAGGGATCCGATTTATCGACTTTCGTTTCCCAGCCGTCCGTATTCACCAGTTCCAAAATCTCGTCCAGGCTCATGGATTTATATCCGTAAAAGCCGCTTAGTCCGGCCCATTCTTTCAAAAGGACCTTAACCCGGTAATCCAGCTTGTCCAGCGACTCGCCGCCGGCGTTCTTTCTTTTACCCATCTTCATTAACTCCCCTGTGTGTGCAAATTAAAATCCGTCAATGATGTTCCGACTCTTCACTTTACCACGATCTCGACCCGTGTTCCATCGGGAAGTTTATCTAGCTGATTGCCGATCCACGATCCGGCCCCCCGGTTGTCCGCGGGTTTGATGTAAGCGATATCCGCTCCCTTGCCGCCTTCGGCGCACATCGCCATCGGCCATTCGTCGCGGTCGTAATTTTTTTTGGTCGCGACACCGGCCAGGGACTGCCTGCGGTTCTCTTCGGCTCCCTTCCGGTCGATCGTGCAGACGGGCGAAGCTCCTTTTGCCACCGCGTCTTTGATGTGCTTGGCGGTTTCGGGATACTTGTCGCTCGGGAAATAGATCGTCTGGTCGACAGAAGTGCTCTTGCCCGTCCCGCCGTCGAACAAACCGGTGTTTTTGGCGACGACCGAGACGAGAACAATCAGCAGAAAAAGAAAAATCGAGGCCGTTTTCTTGTTCTTTTTTCGTGTTTTGGTCATGGTTTCCATCCGCATTCTATGTAGTGGCTATCCTTGCCATTGTATCATACAAACGCGCTTTCCGGACGCAAAAAAAACCGCCGCAGGGCTTCGCCCCGCGCGGTTTATTCCGTCAGCCGCCGCTTATCAGCGGTTGGCTTCGCGGATTCTTTTGAGCTGATTGACGTGAGCCGTCTCATGGATGGCGATAAAATGCGCCCACTGGGTGGCGTTCATTTCAAAACCCGACGGATGCGGGAACAGAAGATCGTTGGTGTTCCGTTCGGCCAGCTTCGGAATGAGCGCCTTCGTCGCCGCTCGCACTTCATCCAGCTTTTGCAGCGCTTCTTCGTAAGACAAGGTGCCCGTAGGCTTGGCCGGGTCCGGAGCCTCGATCTTTTTGCCGATCATTCCGCTGGCTTGCAGAATGCCCATCACGTCCGTCACCTTCTCGTCCAGCGGTTCGGAAGGTCCGGCCGGCGTTTGACCCACAACCTGCTTAAGCTGATAGAGGATCATTCCTTCCAGGTTCGCCAGATGCTCCACCACTTCGGTCACATTCCAGCCGTCCGGCTTCTCGCGGAGCTGCTTTTCGTCCGGGCCGAACGAATTCAGAACTTCCGTAAGCTGGCGGCGCACATGATCCATATAAGGCACAATATCTTTAAAGGCTACCAAACTAATCCCCTCCGGGTTTCGTATTGTTCTGCTTGTCTGTTTTGCTTTGTCTTCTATTGTACCACTCCGGATGCCGGAATAAAAAAAGCCGGAGACCGCGGTCAGCGGCTCCGTACTTCAAAAACGGCAAACTTCAGATAATTTCCTTCGTCGACCCCGAGCAGGCGCGGATGATCTTTGCCCGCGGCGCGGAATTCGACCAGCCGGAGTATCTTCCCGGCATCGACGGCGGCCGCATGGACAGTCTCCAGGAACAGCTCCGGCGCCATGTGGTACGAGCAGGAAGCCGTCACCAGATAGCCGCCTTCGTTGACCAGCTTCATCCCGTGCAGGTTAATGTCCTTGTAGCCGCGGCAGGCGCCCTCGACGGCGCTGCGCGTCTTCGCGAACGCGGGCGGATCGAGAATGACAACGTCCCACGTCCGTCCTTCCCCGACGGGTTTGGAGGTGTCGACCTTCGCGCCTTGTCCGGCCAGCGCTCTCTGGCGCCGTTCCTCGACTCCCTTCACCTGCTTGCGCAGGTATTCGAAAGCGTCGGCCACGACGAACTCGACCCGGTCTTCAAACCCGTTCAGCGACACGTTCGTACGGGCGCTCTCCACCGCATGCTCGGAAATGTCCAGGCAGGTGACTTTCTTCGCCCCGTATTTGCACGCATGCAGCGTAAAGCTGCCGGTATGCGAGAAGCATTCGAGCACCGTGGCCCCGTCCCAGTACGGGAACGTGACGACTTTGCCGTTCGCGTTAACCGGCAGACGCCGCATCTGTCCTTCGTGCTCCACCTCGCGTAGCGCGATGCCGCTTTCGGCTCCCCAGCCCTTCATAAGCGGCTCGGTTGCCGCGCGATTTTCCCGCTGGTCGAAGAAATAGCCCGTCTTCTGTCCCTGCTCGATATCGACCTCGATATGAAGACCGTTCTCGAGAATGCGGACATAACGCGGACATTCCCCGTAAAGCGGACCCGTGGTCTGCGTCAGACCCTCCAGCTCTCTCACCGGCACGTCGCTGCGCTCGTAAATGCCCTGCGGAGCGAACACTTCAACCAAAGCCGCCGTGATCGCTTCCCGGCACACATCCATGCCGAGCGTCAAAATCTGCACCACGAGAACGTCCGCAAATTTATCGACGGTAAGCCCGGGCAGAAAATCCGCTTCCCCGTATACGAGACGGTAAGAATCCGAATCCTGCAAAAACCGCGCCCGGTGTCTGGCGCAGCGCCCGAAACGCTCGACAAAAAACTCCTTCGTCATCGCTTCAAGCGGTTTATAGCTGACTACCCGTCCGGTAATCTGGGACTTCGGATTGTAGTATGCCGACGCGAGCGGCTGCCCGGCATGGGTCCGCACTTCCACGACCTGTCCGGGAACGGGTTCGCCTTCCACGCGTTCGATTTCGCTTGCGAAGATCCAGGGATGACCCTGTTCAAGCCGTTTTTTTCTTTTTTTCTGTAAGACGATTGCTGCCATTGTAAGGCTCCTTCCTCCTGCCAAAACCCCCGTCCTGCCTGGACGGGAAGCACTTCAGTTCGATTGCGGCGGGCAGGGGTGCTTGTCATGCCCTCCGCTGTCCGCTCATATACTTCTAAGACAACCCGTTCTCCACGGAATAACGATCAAAGGAGCAGGACCTATGTGGCTATCACTGGCTCTCCCCCTACTCGCAGGGCTGTCTGTCTTCTTATTCGGGATGAAAATGATGGAGCTGGCCTTAAACCAGTTGGCCGGGCCCCAAATATACCGGTTTCTCGAAACCGCCACCCGGACCCCGGCCCACGGCCTCGTCACCGGAACCGCGCTGACGGCACTGCTCCAAAGCAGCAGCGCCGTCACGGTGATCTCGATCGGCCTAGTCAACGCCGGCGTCCTGACTTTCCCGAGAACGCTCGGCATCATTCTCGGCACGAACATCGGCACGTGCCTGACGACCGAGCTGATCGGGCTCAACCTCGGCGCAGCCGCGCTGCCGCTGCTGCTGGCGTCCAGCGCCGTGTGGCTCGCCAGCTGGCTGCCGGGCCCGGCCCGGGGCCGGGCTGGCGCGGGCGCGGCGGCCCGCGGCGGAAACAGGCCCGGCGGCTACGCTTCCGGCGGCGCAAAGACGGACCCGGCCGGTACTCCGGCGCCGTCTCCGCGAGGCGGCGGCATCGCGGAGGGACGGCCTGCCGGCTCAGCGCGTACAAGCGGCGGCCCCGCAGCGGATTGCCCGACGCCTGACCGCGCTCGTCCGCCGGTGCGCTCGGCAGCTCCCGCTCCCTCCCCCGCGCATGAGGTTGTCCGGCCGGCTTCGCGGCAGGGCGGCGCCCGTGGCCCCGCACAGGAGCCGCCCGCCGGGCGCGGCTGGCTGCACGCCGTCCGCTATGCGGCGCTGGCCGCGGCCGGCTTCGCCCTGGTGCTGATCGGCATCCGGATCATGCAGAGCATCGGTCCGGCACTCCAGCATCAGGGCCTGTTCGCCTGGTTTATCGAGCAGGCCCGGGTCAGCCTGCTGTGGGGCGTTATCGCCGGCGCGGTCGTCGCCGCTCTCATCCACAGCTCCAGCGCGGTCATCGTAATGGCCATGGGCTTTGCGGCAAGCGGGGTCATCTCGCCTGAGCTCGGCATCGCCGTCACCTTGGGCTCTAACATCGGGACGTGCGTAACCGCCTGGCTCGCCAGCATCGGGGGCACGCGGGCAGGCGTGTTCGTAGCCTGGTCGCATATTTTGCTCAACGTAGGAGGCACGGTGCTCTTCTTCCCGCTGATCGGCCTGCTTCATGAGGTCTCGACTTGGATGACCGCCGATCCGTCGGCGCAAATCGCCCGCGCCCAAACGCTTTTTAACGTAGCCAGTTCGCTGATTGCGCTGCCGTTCTGCTATCTCCCCTTCAGTAGGAAGAAGAACCTGCAGCCCCGGACATAAGGGCGACGCCGGAGCTTGTGCCCAGACGCTGCGCTCCGGCTTCTATCATGCTGCGGGCCGTTTCCAGATCGCGGACACCGCCGGAAGCCTTGACACGGACGGCTACGGATACGGATTGCCGCATGAGACGCACGTGCTCGGCAGTCGCTCCTCCGGGTCCGAATCCGGTCGAGGTTTTCACGAAAGCGGCACCGGCTTCTTCGGCAAGACGGCAGGCAAGCACAATCTGATCGTCGCTCAGAAATCCCGTCTCCAGAATCACCTTCACGATCGCCCGGCCTTTCACGGCATCCACGACTTGCCGGATATCGTCCCGCACCGCTTCGGCGTTTCCTTCCAGCAGGGTGCCCACCGCCAGAACCATATCAATCTCTTCCGCTCCGTACTCCGCCGCTTTTGCCGCTTCGAAAGCTTTGACCTCCGGCAGAGACGCACCGAGAGGAAAGCCGACAACCGCGCATACTTTCACCGCGGTGCCCTGAAGCTCCTCTCTGCACAGGGGCACCCATTCGCTGTTCACGCACACGCTGTAGAAGCCGAACTCCTTCGCTTCCCCGCAAAGCTTACGGATATCGCCGCTCCGCGCTTCCGGTTTTAAGAGCGTATGGTCGATATAAGACGCCAGATCGCCGGCCGCCGTCATACGAGCCTCACCTCGTATCCGAGTTTTTGCAAAGCCGCAAGCACAACCCCGTCGTTGTTATCGTATCCCGATTCCGCCTGCTTCTTCCAAGCGGTTTCCGGACTCATCCATTCCACTCCGCTGATTTCTTCGATCTGAGCCTGCAGATCGCCGCCGACCGCTTCCACCAGATAATAGTGAACTTCCTTCTCCACGGTACCGCGCTCCGGATGCTCGTAACGGTACGAGATCACATCCAGCGGTTCCACGATCCGGCCCGTAATGCCGGTTTCCTCCGCGATTTCCCGCAGCGCCGTCTCCTCTATCGTTTCGCCCGGCTCCATCTTTCCTTTGGGCAGCGTCATTTTCCCGAAACGGTCCTGAATCAGCTGCACCTCCGTGCGTTCCTCCTGCTTGCGGAACACAACGCCGCCTCCCGAAATCTCCTTCATCGGAACCATCCTTTCCAGCCTCCGGCCTGTGCCGGGGTCATTCTTTACATTCTAACGAATAAACAGGGAGACAAGCAACGGAAAGAAGCCGACGGAGCTTCTTTTTTTGCGTGAGATTTTCGAAGCTTACCGATTAGCGAAAAACTTAGATGCTTTCTTTAGATTAGGAGCTTTTAAAATTATGTTTATAAAATCTTAATCTGGAATATATTGCTTAAAAATATTTTATTTTGTTTAATTATATATGGGTATGTTGCCCAAATTTACATTTTGCAGGAGGTAACTTATGTTAGGTAAAAAATCAATGATCGCAGTCACGTGTACGGGCCTCATGTTCTCTTCCCTGATGATAGCCAACTCCGCATCCGCAACCGAGACGTGCGGGGGGTATTTGTCCAATATGACAGATCCCCTCGCGATCAGAATGGAAAACGGAGAGAAAGTGATCTGGGACAATGTAGACCCCGTCCTGATTCAAAAACGGGACAAGTACGTCAGCCTGCTGAAGCAAAAAAACTGGACGATCACCTTCAACTCGGCTTACCGCCCGTACCAGTATCAGCGGCATTTGTATGAAATCGTACAGAATGCTTCCAAATCGTCCTGCGTCGCGGCGGAAAAAGCGGCGCACGGACTCGGCACGGAAGTCGCGAAGCCGAGCAATACCGCTCCGCACACTCGCGGCATCGCATTCGACGCCATAGTAAAGGACTCGGCGGGCAACGCCCTGAACGGCAGAACGTTCGTCAACAGCCAGCTGAAAGACGTGGCGGCGCAGGCCGGCCTCAGCTTCCCGCTTCCGACGACCGACGGCGTTCACCATATTGTTGCCGGCGGCTCCACGACACCGGACGACGGCGTGCTGAGGCTCGGAGACCAGGGGCCGGAAGTAACGGAGCTGCAGCAGCAGCTTAACAAAGTCGGCTACACGGTCTCCACGGACGGCATCTTCGGCAGCGGCACGGATACCGCGGTGAAGCAGTTCCAGTCCGCGCACGGCCTGACTTCCGACGGAATCGTAGGCGTGGCGACCAACGCCAAGCTGGACGCGCTCTCCACCACGACGACCGTGCTCCGCTCGGGCAGCTCCGGCGACGAAGTGAAAGTTCTTCAGCGCCTGCTGACCAAAAAAGGCTACACGGTCACGGCCGACGGAATTTTCGGCAGTGGAACGGAAACGGCCGTGAAGAAATTCCAGACGGCTAACTCGCTTACTTCGGACGGAATCGTCGGTTCCGCTACCTGGTCTAAATTAAGACAGTAATTTCCGGACTCATATGATTACTATTTATTTATAAAAAAAGCCCGCTCCCTATAAAGGTGAGCGGGCTTTTCCGGGTTTGCTGTTCCGGTTTGCTGTTCCGGTTTGCTTTTTCAAATAGATCCTTTAAATCCCGCTAGTTCCTGCCTCTCCTTGTCATCCTGTCTCAGTCGATTTTTTCCTCAGAGGCTGCGGAGAAAAAGTAATAGCCTCCACGCCAGCTAATCTTCTCCCCCTTCCTTAATAGCGCAGGCTTATTATACACTTGCAGGAAGTATGACTTGCCGTACTCTTGCGTAAATACGACCGGCTGGTCTTCTGCGAGGTAATGTAGTTTTCCCAGTCCGTAGTGCCGGTCAAGCGAGACCAGCAGCTGGTGCCGGAACCCGTTCTGCGAAGCCGAACCAAGCAGATACTTGTCTACATCCGGATGCAGAGATTTCATGCCGGAGTCGCTGTACTTGCCGGCTTCGCTTCTCGCCACTTCCGTTTTTCCGGCATAATAACGGACTTCCCGGTTCCATGCGCCATTGACGGATTGCAGGCCGTAATAGCGATACAAGGTGATATTTTCTAAAGGCACGATGTCCGTGCGGACCCGTACCTTTCCTCCTTCGATTTCATACGAAACCGTTTCCTGCAAAATCTCGCGTCCGCTGCCGTCCGCTTCCTTCGTATTATAGCCCTGGATCCGGTTGACCACTTCTATCTTCACCTTGCCGGAAGCGATCTTCCTGTCTTGAAGCTCCTTTCCGTCCACGGTCACTTTATAGTGTACGGTTCTGGCCGTCGCCGAGCTGTTCTCGCCGCCGTCGTAGTTGTGGTTGCCCCCGGTGAAATCCTGGCCGTTTCCGTTGCCGTTCCGATCGGCTCCCGCGATATAAGGGCCGATCCAATCCGAGATGTCGGGCCACAAAACAACGGAAGGACGGGACAAGTCGGGGCTGGTATGTTTGTCCGTATTCGGGCTTAGCCGCCATTCCTTCATTCCGTACAACTTGTTGGCGCCGGCATGATCGAACACGATCCACATGTCGCTGCCGCTGTTGTATTTATGCGCAATCTTGACGCTGCTCCCTTCCTTCACGATATACTGAGTGCCGCCCCGCTGCGGTTCCCCGAAAAGAGAAAGATTGAATTCATTATTGGCCGAGGCTTCGGCACTTGCAGCATCCCCGGATTTTTCATCGCTGCCGGACACAAAAGCCGCAAAGGATACAGACGAGCAAACGGACGTTATAAGTACCCAAACAAACATAAACAAAACGGTGTGTACGAAAATCTTTTTCATTATCATCACCCTTTCCATGCAGTCTCCCTCACGTCAACTAAACGCTGCCTGCTTTCACTCCTCTCCCCGGTATTTTCAAACGATCCAAATATGGTAAATAAATCCTACTTAATCATAACAAAATAGCGGTTTTTTTCAACAATTCTTTTCTACACCTACGGGGACTTATTTTTGCGCAAAAAAAACCGCGATCTACGCGGTTTCCTCATCCTGTATGCTGCCCTCGGCATCTTTCTATACGCCGGGTATATGATCCTTGCGAAGCACCCGCCGGTTCAGTTTCCGGCCGCAGCACCTTCATCCGCCGGTGAAGGCGAAGGAACGGTACTCGGCCGGGAAGCGCTCACCCCGGACCCCGCAGCGCCTCCCTCCCCCTTCTTCGCCGGAGGCTTCGGAGTCGGCTTCGCGGAGGCCGTAGGCGCAGCCTCGCCCTCCGGCGGCTTGACTCCCGGAGAAGGCTGCGGGGTCGCCTCCCCGGAAGGCTTCTCCGTGCCTTCCGGCGGCTCATTGCCCGCGACGGGAGGCTTCACGCTTCCCGTCCCGTTCTTGGGAGGCGGGCTTCCGGCACCCGCCGGGGTCTCTTTCCCTCCGGGAGCGGTGTCCGCCCCATCTGCCGGCGCTTGCGACGGCGACGGCGACGGCGACGGAGTCGCGGGTGCTTCTCCGGCCGTAGAATCCTCCGTCCGCGTGAGGCTTCCGCTTTTGCGCTCTCTGGAATCGACGGAGGCGTAGGCTTTGCCGTTCTCCCCGTTGATCCGCTGAATTTTTCCTCCGGCAAGGCGGTAGCCTTGTGGAGCTTTGAATGCGGTGACCGGCTGGCCCTTGAGCGCCTGACTCATGATTTTCTGGAAGATGGCGGCCGGAAGCTTATCGCCGCCTGTCGTCAGGTAATGCTCACGGTTCGTCACCGGGTAACCGACCCACACGGCCGTCACCAGTTCCGGCGTATAGCCGACAAACCACGCATCCTTGGAGCCGTCGATAACGCCCCCGGATGAAGTGCGGAATTCGGCCACATCGGGAAGCTGCGTCGTTCCCGTCTTGCCCGCCACATCGCGGTTAAGTCTTGCGTTGCGGCCCGAGCCTTCCGTGATGACCTTCTGGAGCATCTCCGACATCGTGTAGGCCGTATTGGCATCGATCACCCGCGCCGTTTTCGTTTTCTGCTCCAAGATGACGTTGCCGCTTCGGTCTTTCACTTGTGTGACCGCATAAGCGTGAGCCAGGTTGCCGCCATTCGCATACATCGTGTAGGCCTGCGCCATGACTAGCGGAGAAGTGCCGTATTTCATGCCGCCCAGGGCAAGGCCGTAAACCCGGTCGTCATCTTCCAGCGGAAGACCGGCTTTGCGCCCGAAAGCCAGCGCCTTCTCGACGCCCACTTCCTTCATCAGCGCCACGGCGGGCACATTATAGGACTGAGCCAGCGCTTCCTCCATCGTCACCCAGCCGTGGAACCGGTGGCCGTAATTGTTCGGCTTGTAGCCTCCGGCGAATTCCGTTTCCGCATCGTTGATCAGATCCTGGGGCTTGAAGCCGGCCAGCAGCGCCGGCGTATACACGACCACGGGCTTGATCGTCGAACCCGGCTGGCGCTGAAGCTGCGTCGCGTAATTAAACGCCCGGAACTCCTTCGTTTCGCTGCGGGAACCGACCAGCCCTTTTACCGCGCCGGTCTTCGCATCCAGGACGACGACGGAGCTCTGCAGCCCGCCTTTGTCCCCGGGGAAATTTTTCTTGTCCCGGTAGACGGCTTCCGCCGCATCCTGGACTTTCGGGTCCAGGTTCGTGTAAATTTCCAGCCCCGCCGACAAAATTTCCTGCTCGGACATTTTCGTTTTATCCAGCGTTTCCTGAATGACATAATCCACGTAAGTGGGGTACTTGTTGCTCGCCGAAAGAGACGTATTCTCCGTCAGCTTAATGGGCTCGTTCTGGGCAAGGTCGCGTTCCTCGGCCGTAATCTTTCCCTGCGACGCCATCATGCCGAGCACGAGATCCCGGCGTTCTTTGGCTTTATCGGGATTGTTAAGCGGCGAATATGCATTCGGCGACTTCGGCAATCCCGCAAGCAGAGCCGCCTCCGCCAGCGTAAGCTCGGATGTGTTTTTCCCGAAATAGATCTGCGAAGCCCGCTCGATCCCCCAGGCCCCCCGGCCGTAATAAATATAATTGAGGTAAAGCTCCAGAATCTGCTCTTTGCCGTAATTGTTTTCGATCTTGAGCGCCGCGACCGCTTCATTGATTTTGCGCTCAAGCGTCTGCTCCGAGCTGAAAAGCTTCACTTTGGCAAGCTGCTGGGTAATCGTACTCCCGCCCTGCACAACCTCCCCGTTTTTCACATTTGTAAACAACGCGCGGCTCAGACCCTTGTAATCAATCCCGTCATGCTCGTAAAACCGGGAATCTTCCACCGCAACAATCGCATTCGTCAGCTCTTTCGGAAACGCCGAATACGGAACATATTCCATTCTGGAATTGGTCAGCTCCGTGATCAGCTCCTTATTCGCATCGTAAATCCGCAGCGGCATCGGCGGCTCCTGCGCCAGCTTCGAAAGATCCGTCTGCCGGTACATCTCGATCCCCGTCTTCGCTGCCCACACTCCTGCACCAAGTACAACGACTAACGCTCCCAGAACGACAAAACCGGCGATTTTACGCGCTTTTCTCTTCTTTTTCGGTGTCGTTCGATTCTTTTTACCGGGCTTATCCGTCTGCTCGGTGTCGGTCATGCGTCCCCCTCCATCCAGCTGTGTATGTAACATGCCTGCTACCTATTACCACCGGAAAAAGAGGTTTTAAACACACGGCGCGTTTTTGCCCATGAATAAACGGACCTCCGCCCCTGCAGGCGGCCGATCCGCAGCTTCTTTTCTCTCTGTTTTTCCTATCCGATAAAAAAATGTGCAGCCGCTCTCCGGAAACTTGCGCAGCCAAACCGCTTTGGCGCGCCTTAGCTCCGTCTGCCGCTTATTTGCCTGCCGCAACCTGCTTCAGCGCCTGCTCGATGAAAGAATTATCCACCACCCGGGTCACGTCGATCTTCTGCTTGATCGCGTCCTGCGAGAGCATAAAATCCGCCGTCGACTGCTGCGCCTCCACAAATTCCGGCGTAATGACCGCGTTCAGCGCTTCGAGATTGCTCAGCACTTTCCGCACGATCCCGGGGTCCAGCTTTTTGGACTTGGCCAAAATTCCGACCGCTTCCTCCTGATGTTCCGTCAGCCAAAGCCTGGCTTTCTCGTACGTTTTCAGGAAAAGCACCGTCAAATCCGGGTGTTCCCGTGTAAACCCGCTGCGCGCGACGATAAAGCCCGGCCCGAGCAGATCGAGCTGCTTTCCGTCCGCCAGCACCGATGCGCCTCCCGTCACGACTTCGCTCGTTATAAACGGCTCCCAGATCGCCCAGGCATCCACCGCCCCGCTCTGGAATGCGGGCCTCGCCTCGTCCGGCTGAAGCTGGACGATTTTAATGTCGTCGGGCTTTAAACCGGCTTGGACGATTGCCCTGTACAGGAAAATCCAGCCGCTGCTGCCTTTGGCCACGGCGATTTTTTTGCCTTTCAGGTCCCGCACCGTTTGGAGCGGACTGCCTTTCGGAACGAGAATCGCGTTTCCTTTCTTGCCGTCGCCGCTTACGGCGATTTCTTTAAATTCCACCTTGCCTGCCTGGGCGGCAATGACAGGCCCGTTTCCGACGATCCCGAAGTCGAGCCGCCCTGCCGTAATGGACTCGAAATGGGGAGGGCCGCTCTGAAACTCCTGCCACTTGACCTCCGCCCCCGCTTTCGCGAATGCTTCCTCGAACCATTTCTTCTCCCGGGCGATCAGCAGCGGTCCCAGGCTCTGCTGGATTCCGATGCTCACCGTCACTTTGTCTTTCCCGCTTTTTCCGGCCGGGGCCGTGCCTTCCGTTAAGGCTTGCTCCCCTCTGCCGATGCAGCCCGAAAGCAGCAGAATCATCAGGAGCGCAAAAGGTGCGGCCCACCTGTAACCACGTCTTCTCTCATCCGCCGCCGGAGCCGTTTTGCGTGCAGCTTTCATTCTTTCTCCCCTTTCATTCCGTTTCGAGTCTCCTGTGCGGCCACCCCAAGCCTACCTACGCTTCAATCTTCTCCTTATGCCCTGAAAAAGTTATCTCCGCCGCCGCTTCTCGCTCCGCCAGCTTTCTTTTGAATACCGGCAGCAGCAAATCTCCCGTAATCCGGGCTTCTTCCAGATTCGGATACCCCGAAAGAATAAACGAAGAAATGCCGATATCCGTAAATTCCAGCAGACGGTTCGCCACCTGCTCGGCGCTGCCGACGAACGTCATGGCGCCGCCGCCGCGCACAATGGAAATGCCCGCCCACAAATTCGGGCCGATCAGATATCCGTTCGCCCGGGAACCTTCCCGCAGCGAGTTCTGGCGCTGCTGATTCGTCGCATCCGTTTCCTTAAAGCGGTGGCTGGACCATTCGATCGCGCTGTCGTCCACTTTGGAAATAATCTCCCACGCGTCTTTCCAGGCTTCTTCCTCCGTTTCGCGGACGACCACCTGCGCACGCAGCCCGTAGCGGAGCTCGCGCTCTTTCCCGGTGGACGCCTTCACTTCGGCCCGGATCTCCTCCACTTCCCGGATCTGCTCCCGTATCCAGGCAAGAGGCTCCGCCCACATCAGGTAGACGTCCGAGGTTTCGACGGCCGTCCGCTTCCCGGCTTCAGAGCTGCCCCCGAAATAAAGAGGCGGATAAGGCTTTTGCACGGGTAGAGGCAGTGCCGCCCCTCCTTCGAGCCGGTAATACTTGCCGCTGAACTCGACCTTCTCCGAATCGCCGTACTTGTACCCGCCGCCGGCGAGAAATTTCTCCCCGCCGTCGTTTGAGCGCGTCCACACGCTGCGGACGATATGCAGAAATTCCCGGGTGCGCACATACCGCTCGTCATGATCGCCGGCCAGCGGATCTCCCGCAGCCGACAAGTCGGACGGAGATCCGCCCGTTACGACGTTGATCAGCGCCCGGCCGCCGGACAGGACGTCGAGCGTGGCGGCCATTCTGGCGGCAAGAACGGGCGCGATCAGCCCCGGTCTCATCGCCACCAGAGGCTTGAGCGTCTTCGTATGCGAAGCGACGATGGAGCCGACAATCCAGGCATCCAGGCACGATCCGCCTGTGGGGATGAGGGCGAACGTAAAGCCCGCTTCCTCCGCCGCTTGCGCCACTTGAATCATATAGTCGGCGGATGATTCTCTTTCCGGCTCGACTCCGATATATTTCCCGTCTCCCGTGGTCGGAATAAACCAGCCGAATTCCACTTCCGGAACCGCGTTTCCCATGTTCCACGCTCCTTTGATGTTCATATTTCTCCCTGCGAATATTAAACTTTTCATATGCATTTAGTCGGATTAAAACAATGTAAAGACACCCTTCCTCATTCACGCCCCCTTCCCTGCAAAAAACGCCGCCTCTTCTTCCCGCGGCCCGCCCGCTTCACTCCTTTCGGCTACGCAAAAAAGCCGGAAACAATAAGCTCTCGCTTATGTCTCCGGCTGTCCGGTAGATGGGAATCAATGGAATTGTACCCCATCTTAACACCGTGCCCAGGGTCTGTCAACCCGCTATAAAACGTTTCTCAGACAATCGCTTTGATCCGATTCGCTGGCACGGTCTGCTCTTCCGCCACGCGGATCAGCTTGCCTTTGGATTCGTTCACGCCGGCTTCCTGCACTTCGACCGTACATACCCGGCCGATCATCTCTTCCGGCGCCTCGAATACCATCTGCATATAGTTGTCGCTGTAGCCCATCAGCAGGCCGCTGTCTTCCGCGGCCCCTTTGTAGGCGCGCTCCGGAATGACTTCCAGCTGTTTGCCCACATATTGCTTGGCGTACTCCAGCTGCATGTTCTCCGACAGGTCGATCAACTCGTGAACGCGTGCGTTCTTGATCTCTTCGTCGATTTGATCCAGCATCCGCGCGGCGGGCGTTCCCGTCCGTTTGGAATACGGGAATACGTGCATTTCGGCGAATTTCATCTGTTCCATAAAGGCATAGCCTTCGCGGAACATTTCGTCCGTTTCGCCCGGGAAGCCGACGATGATGTCCGTCGTGATGGCCGCGCCCGGCAGCGCTTTATGGATCAGCTCGATTTTACGGCCGTATTCGGCAGTCGTATATTTGCGGCGCATCCGTGCCAGAACCTGGTCGTTGCCGGCCTGGAGCGGAATGTGCAGATGACGGCACATTTTATCGGAGGCGCCCAGCACTTCCAGTACTTCATCCGTAATCTGGCTCGCTTCGATCGAGGAGATCCGGATCCGGTTCAAACCGTCTACCTTGTCCAGGTCCCACAGCAGGCGGGCCAGACTGTAATTCTCCATATCTTCGCCGTAGCCGCCGGTGTGAATGCCCGTCAGCACGATTTCTTTGTAGCCCGCGTCAACGAGCATGTGCGCCTGCTTGACGACGCTCTCAGGCTCCCGGCTGCGCATAAGGCCGCGCGACCACGGAATGATACAGAAGGTGCAGAAATTGTTGCAGCCTTCCTGGATTTTCAGAAACGCACGAGTGCGGTCGGCAAAATCCGGTACGTCCAGTTCCTCGAACTGGCGCGTTTTCATGATGTTGCGCACGGCGTTGATCGGCTGGCGCTCCTGCTGGAACTGCTTCACCAGGGAAATGATTTTGTCGCGGTCCTGCGTCCCGATCACGAGATCGACGCCCGGAATCGCCATGATTTCGGCAGGCGAAGTCTGCGCGTAACAGCCCGTAACGGCCACGATGGCCTCTGGATTGCGCCGAACGGCTCGGCGGATCATCTGGCGGCTTTTCTTGTCGCCGGTATTCGTAACGGTACACGTATTGATCACGTAAACGTCCGCCGTCTGTTCAAAATCGACCTGTTCATACCCTTCGCCTTTGAACATCTGCCAGATCGCTTCGGTGTCGTAAAAATTAACTTTACACCCCAAGGTGTGAAATGCCACAGTTGACATGATGTTATCCTCCCATCTCTCCGGATTCGTATAGGATGCACGCAAGCCCGACCATAGCGGCCGTCTCCGTGCGTAAAATTCTCCGTCCGAGCGACACGGACACGCAGCCCGCGGCCTCGGCCTCGCGGATTTCCTGCTCGGTGAATCCCCCTTCGGGGCCTACAAGCAGCAGCAGCCTCGACGGCTTGCCGTCCGCTGCGCTGTCCGCACCGGCTCCGTCCGCCGCTTTCCGCGGAGCGCCGATTTCGTCCGTCCGGCTGTCCCGGGATCCGAAATAACGGCGGATCGCCGTTCCGATGCCGAATCCGTCTTCTTTCTCGTAACAAATCCAGGCTCCGTCGGCGGCTTCGGAAACCAGCTTCAAAAGAGCTTTCCACGAAAGCACGGACTCGATGACCGGAATCCGGTTCCGGTGCGCCTGCTCCGCCGCTTCCTTGGCTATTTTATGCCAGCGCTCGGTGCGCTTGGCTTCTTTCTTCGCATCGTACTGGACGACGGTCCGTTCGGACACGAACGGCAGAAAACGCGCGGCGCCGATTTCGGTCCCCTTCTGAATGACCGTCTCCATCTTGTCGCCCTTGGGCAGACTTTGCGCGATCCATACCTCGACGGCAGGCTCCGCGCTCATTTCCAGCGTCTCGACGATCTTCGCTTCGACGCGGTTTTTGTCGACCGCCGTAATTTCAACGATCGCTTCACGGCTGACGCCGTCGCTGCAGATGCAGCGGTCGCCCTCTTCGCCACGCATGACGCGCGCGAGATGATGGGCATCGTCGCCTGTAATCACGACGGAATCCGCGCCGAAATCTCCGGCTGGAATGAAATATCTTTGCATTGCGGCCACTCTTTCTTTGTCGAAAATGCTAAAAATCGCGTACATTTCATCTTACAATGTTCTCGCTTCAAAAGCTACCGCTGGCACAAATTTTCATCGATTCATCGAGCCGTCATAGGCCCGGACAGCCTTAACGGCCTTAGGTGTATAAGGCATTTTCCGTCCGCCGGGAATGCCCGGAGCTCCTTTTATCCGATCAGTCTGAAAAACTGGTCGATGGGCAGCCGTTCGCCGAACAGCGAGCCGATCAGGTCGTTAAACGCATAAATGATATCGTACTGCAGCGAAAAAATCGGCCCCAGCGTTACCCGGTACAAAGGCGGGATAAACGCAACCAGCAGCAGGACAAGCATTCCCCACTGCTCATATTGCCTAAGCTTTTCGCGACTGGCGTCCGGCAGCACATCTTCCAGAATCCGGTATCCGTCGAGCGGAGGAACCGGAAGCAGGTTCAAGATGAACAGCAGCACGTTCATTTTCACGAACAGGATCATAAAAATAAGCACGGCCTTCTGCACGCCCGCGGACCAACCGTCGATTCCCGTGTAGTTCAGCAGCACGTAAAACACGATAATGCCGAGGAAACCGAGAACCAGATTGCTGAAGGGCCCCGCCAAGCTGACGATGACGCCCATGAGGCGGGGCTTCTTGAAATTGGAGCGCCGGACGGGAACGGGCTTCGCCCAGCCGAACCCGGCGATGATGAACAGCAGCGTCCCCAGCACATCGAGATGGACGCGGGGATTCAACGTCACCCGGCCCTCCTTGTAAGCGGTAGGGTCCCCGAATTTGTAAGCCGAGTAGGCGTGCGCGAACTCATGCACCGTAAAGGCGATGATGAGCACGAGCAGCGTGAACGGCAGCAGCTGTAAAATGGCGCTGAAATCCCCCATGCGGCCCGCCTACCTTTTCCGCGCGATCAGCACGACCCACTCTCCGTCGCGGCGCACGTCCTCGACTTCGAAGCCGGCTGCGAGGAGGCCGTTTTCCACATCTTTCTGCTTGCTTAGAATAACGCCGGACACGACATAATAGCCGCCTGGCGCCAGCACTTTGTACACATCGTCAAGGAAGAGCAGAATAATTTCCGCCAAAATGTTCGCGACGACCACCTGAACGGGGAGTTTCACGCCGAGATCGGCGCCTCCGCCCGCTTCGCTTTCTTTGAAAACGCCCAGGAGATCGCTCAGCTTCACGTGAATCGTATCCTCCAGGCCGTTGAGCTTGGAGTTCTCGCTTGCGCTCGAAACCGCAACCGGGTCAAGGTCGACGGCAAGGACGCGCCGGGCTCCGAGCTTGGCCGCAGCGATCGACAGGATGCCGGAACCCGTGCCCACGTCGATCACATCTTCGCCGCCCTTAATGACCTCTTCCAGGGTCTTGAGGCACAGCGACGTGGTGGCATGGGTTCCCGTTCCGAAAGCCATTCCCGGATCGAGCTCCAGAATCATTTCGCCTTCCGATGCCGTATATTCTTCCCATGTCGGTTTGATCGTTAAACGTTCCGTAATGCGGACAGGTTTAAAGTACTGCTTCCAGGCGTTCGCCCAGTCTTCGTCGTCCACCTCGCGCAGCTCGTAAGACGGATTTCCCGTATCGATGCCGAATTCGGCCAGCCCTTCGACCGACTGCTTGAGCGTGCTCATAATGGAATCCAGCTCGGTTCCTTCCACGAAGTACCCTTTGATAACGGCACGGCCTTCCGGAATATCGTTAAAAGGAAGCTCGTACCACTGTCCGAGCGAAGTATCCCGCTTCTTATTCAAAGTGCCGGATTCTTCGATGGAAACCCCTCCGGCTCCAAATTCGTGGAGAAAATTGGAGATCATTTCGACGGCTTGTTCCGTCGTGTTTACCGTAATTTCATGCCAACGCATCGCGACTTGTTCCCCCTTGCGGATTTTAGCCTTGCTTATCCGCTCACATATCTTGTTATTGTACTATACTTTACAAGCCCGGTAAAACCGTCCGCACCGGCCGCGATACCGGCTCATGCGGAACATGCAAAAAAGCCCTCACTCTCCGCTGTGAAACCCGGAGGTGAGAGCTTTTGCCGCTGCCGGTGCGTGCTTTGCCCACCGGTAAGGCGCCGGCTGATCGGCCGTGCGATTTCACCGGCCGCTGTGCGGGGCGGCGGTCGCGGCGTCCGGCCCGGTTACAGGCCGGACGTCAGATCTCGCCCCCGCATTCGCGGATCACACGCATCGCCTGATGATGCGTGCTCTCGTCCACCACGACCGTCAGCAGAATATCGCGGCCGGTCGGCATCCCCGACCCGCCGTCGCTCATTCCGCTGGCGGTAGGGTCCGCCGCCGCGAGAATTCCCGCGTCGGGCGAATACCACTCGGCACTCTGCGTCAAGTTGCCGAGGCTGGCGAAATCCCCGTTCAGCGGGTTCATCTGCTGCTGAACGTCTTCTCCCTGAAAGCGGTCGAACCGCGCGATCTGCATGTCGATCACCCGCAGCGCTTTCAGCTTGGCGGACGCGCCTTCGGCTTTCTCGGGGGAGCGGAAAGTCGCGAGTATGCTCTTCTCGCTCATGAACCCTGCCGCTCCTGGCGGCTGTCCGCGGCATTCGCGCGCTGCAGGGCTTCCAGATCTTCCGCGTCGGCTTCTTCCGAGCTGAACTCCACATCCTCGTTTTTGCCGATCGGAATCAGCTGCGAAATCTGCTCGGAGATTTCTTCGTGTTCGTTCCGGTTTTCGCTCATCGTTGTGCCTCCTTATGCAAGCTAAAAATTAGCATGCTTTACAGAAGCTTTTTTTATGCAGTCGTGAACGTCCTCCGCTATCCCTTATCGTACGTCCCTTTTCTGTACTGATACCGGTCAGACACAGGCCAGCCGACGAATCACCGGGGACACGCCATTAGCGGAGCGGCGAAGGTCACAGACAACTCGCGCGGCCAACTTGATCTCTTTGAATTTGTCCGCCAATTTCCTTTAACTGCCGGAATCGTCCATTTGGATTTTTTTCACATCTCTCTTCGCGACCGCGACCAGATAGATCAGATAAACGACCCCGACTGCCGTCCAGATCAATCCCAGCGTCATCGAATGGCGGTCCAGATGCGTCCAGATGTACGCCACAAATCCCGCTCCGATCAGAGGGGCGACCAAATACCGCATATAATCACCGAAGCTTCTCTGCTTCTTTTTGAAAATATAATGAATAATGACCGAAAGGTTCACAAACGTGAACGCAATCAGCGCCCCGAAGTTAATAAACGAGGTTGCCGTCACGAGATCGAGCTTTAACGCGATCAGCGATATACAGCCGATAAACAGGACGTTATAGACCGGCGTGCCCGTTTTGGGATGCACATACCCGAAAAATTTCCTCGGCAGATAGCTGTCGCGCCCCATGGCGTACAAAAGCCGGGTAACGCTAGTCAGGGAAACGAGGCCCGAAGCCAGGGTGGACGAAAGCGCCGCGGCCAAGAACACGAGCTGAAACACCTTGCCCCCGATAAACAGGGCGATTTCCGGTGAAGCGCCCTCCGGGTCTTCGAATACGGACACGTCCGGGAACAGCGACTGGGTGAAGTAGGAAGCCGTCATAAACAGGATTCCGCCGATCATCGCGACGAGAATGATGGCCCGCGGCGTGTTCTTTTCCGGGTCCACCGTTTCTTCGGTCAGCGTCGATACCGCATCGAATCCGAGGAAGGCGAAGCAGAGGATCGAGGCGCCTACGAGCAGGGCCGGGATGGACATATCCGGGGCGTAGAAAGGCTGGGCGGTGAACACCTCTCCGACTCCTTGCCCGTTCATGAGGCCTTTTACGGCAAGTGCCGCGAACAGGACCACGACGACGATCTGGAAAAGCACGAGGAACGTGTTGACCGAAGCCGTTATTTTCACCTTCAGCAGGTTCAGCGCCGTAATAAAGAGGACGAAACCGACGATCCAGATCCAGGCCGGAATTTCCGGGAAAACCGCGGACAAATAAATGCCTGTCAGCAGAGCGTTGATCATGGGCAGGAATAAGTAATCCAGCAGCGCCGCCCAGCCGACCAGGAAGCCCGCATACGGATGAATCGTATTCCGCGCGTATGCGTAAGCGGAGCCGGCCGTCGGGTAAACCCTCACCATTTTGCCGTAGCTGGACGCGGTGAAAAGGATGGCCAGCAAAGTCAGCGCATAAGCGGCCGGGACGTGCCCTCCCGTTTCCTCCGACACGATTCCGTACGTATCGAACACCGCCATAGGAGCCATATATCCGAGGCCGATGACCACGATATGCCAAAGCTTCAGCGTCCGCTGCAATTCCATGTTGGGTTTCAAGTAAGATTCTCCTTTTGCGTTGAAAATTGCCGTCCGCGCTCCTGTGCCGGAGCGCCTCTGTAAGGGCACAACGAATTATTATACAGGAAATTGCATGATGTTCCAGTCCGAAATTTTAACCATTGGCACAAGAAAAAGCACCTCTCCGCCAGGGAAAGGTGCTTGCTTCGCAGGCATACGCCATGCGGTTATCTATCCGGGAATCAATCTCCACGGAACGCTTTACGCATCCGGTCGAAGAAGGACTCCTCGTGCTCTTTCGTATCTTCTCCGCTTACTTTCGCAAACTCGCGGAGCAGATCTTTCTGCTCGTCGGTCATGTTTTTCGGCGTCACAATCACGACGCGCACGTGCTGGTCGCCCTGTCCGTAGCCCCGAAGCTTCGGTACGCCTTTGCCGCGCAGACGGAAATACGTTCCCGTGTCCGTGCCCGCCGGAATCTTGAGCTTCACTTTCTCCGTCAGGGTCGGCACTTCCACTTCCGCGCCGAGCGCCGCCTGAACGAAGGTCAGCGGCATATCCAGATAAATATCGTCGTCCCTGCGTTCGAAATATTCGTGCGCCTTCACGTGGATGACGACGTACAGGTCACCCGCCGGGCCTCCGCGCGTACCGCTTTCGCCCTCTCCGCTGACGCGCAGCTGAGCGCCGTCGTCTACGCCGGCCGGGATTTTGATGTGTATCTTGCGCTGTTTCTTGACCTTGCCGGAGCCGCCGCATTCTCCGCACTTGTGACGGATAATTTTGCCTTGGCCGTTACAGGTCGAGCAAGGACGGCGGTTCACGATACGGCCGAACGGCGTATTCTGAACCACTTCCTGCTGGCCCGAACCTTGACAGGTGGTACAAGTCTCCGGGTGTGTGCCCGGTTTGGCGCCCGAACCCGAGCACTTGTCGCAGTTTTCCGTGCGCGGAATCTGCAGGTCAAGCTCCTTGCCGAATACCGCTTCCTTGAATTCGATTTGCAGGTTATACTGCAGATCGCTTCCGCGCTGAGGCGCGTTCGGATTGCGCCGGCCGCCGCCTCCGCCTCCGAAGAACATGTCGAAGATGTCCCCGAATCCTCCGAAATCGGCGCCGCCCATGCCTCCGCCGCCCATTCCCTGATTCGGATCGACATGCCCGAAACGGTCATACGTCGAACGCTTCTGATCGTCGCTCAATACGTCGTACGCTTCTTTGGCCTCTTTGAACTTCGTTTCGGCATCGTCTGCCTTATTCACGTCCGGATGATACTGGCGCGCCAGCTTCCGGTACGCTTTTTTGACATCCTCCGCGGACGCGTCCTTGCCGACGCCCAGCACTTCGTAATAGTCCCGTTTACTCATCGCTCCACCCCCGCTGCTTTAACGGCAACCTCAACCGGATGGTCATGTCGAAACATAGGGAAAGTCAAAGCCGTTTTCGGACGGCTTTGACTTCTCTTTGTGTCAGACAGTTCCCGGTGTGAAATTCCCTTATTTCTTGTCTTTGTCCTCGTCAACTACTTCGTAATCCGCATCGACTACGTTGTCTTTCTTGCCGGCTTCGGACGCTTCGCCTGCCGCGTCGCCCGCTCCTTGCTGCTGGGCAGCCTGCTCATACAGCTTCACGGAAAGCTGCTGGACCACTTCGGTCAGCTCTTCCGTAGCCGCTTTGATTGCAGCCAGGTCGTTGCCTTCGAGAGCCTGCTTCACTTTTTCTTTCGCTGCGTTCGCTTTGTCGATCTCGGCCTGGTCTACTTTGTCGCCCAGTTCCTTGATCGTTTTGTCCGTGCTGTAAACAAGCTGGTCAGCCTGGTTGCGGACTTCAACGAGTTCTTTGCGGTTGCGGTCTTCTTCGGCGTGCGCCTCCGCATCCTTCATCATTTTATCGATTTCATCATCGCTCAGGCCGCTGGAAGAAGTGATCGTGATCTTCTGGCTCTTGCCTGTTCCTTTATCGAGAGCCGATACGTTCACGATGCCGTTCGCATCGATATCGAAGGTAACTTCGACTTGCGGAATACCGCGCGGCGCCGGAGGAATGTCTCCCAGCATGAAGCGTCCGAGTGTTTTGTTATCGTTAGCCATCGCGCGTTCGCCTTGCAGAACGTGGATTTCCACGCTTGTTTGGTTGTCCGCGTAAGTGGTGTACACTTGCGATTTGCTGGTAGGAATCGTTGTGTTGCGATCGATCATTTTGGTGAATACACCGCCGGCCGTTTCGATACCCAGGGACAGCGGAGTCACGTCCAGGAGAACCACGTCTTTAACGTCGCCGGTCAGAACGCCCGCTTGGACAGCGGCGCCCAGAGCAACAACTTCATCCGGGTTAACGCCTTTGTGAGGATCTTTACCGATCAGCTTTTTGATTTCTTCAACAACAGCCGGAATACGAGTCGATCCGCCGACCAGAACGACTTTGTCGATTTGGCTTGGGGACAAGCCCGCATCGCTCAGAGCCTGACGAGTCGGGCCCAGTGTTCTTTCAACCAGAGAAGCGGAAAGCTCTTCGAACTTGGCGCGGGTCAGGTTAAGCTCCAAGTGCTGAGGCACTCCGTCGACAACGGTAATGAACGGCAGGGAAACGGTCGTTGTCAGGACGCTGGAAAGTTCTTTCTTGGCTTTCTCGGCCGCATCTTTCAAACGTTGTACAGCCGCTTTGTCCTTGCTCAGGTCGATGCCGTGCTCTTTCTTGAATTCAGCCGTCAGGTGATCGATGATCACTTGGTCGAAGTCGTCGCCGCCCAGCTTGTTGTCGCCGCTTGTCGCTTTAACTTCGAAGAAACCGTCGCCGAGTTCAAGGATAGATACGTCAAACGTACCGCCGCCAAGGTCATACACGAGGATCGTCTGATCTTCGGATTTCTCCAGGCCGTAAGCGAGTGCGGCCGCGGTAGGCTCGTTGACGATACGGAGCACTTCGAGACCGGCGATTTTACCGGCGTCTTTGGTCGCTTGACGCTGGCTGTCGTTGAAGTAAGCAGGGACCGTGATAACCGCTTGCGTAACCGGAGATCCGAGGTAAGCTTCCGCGTCGGCTTTCAGCTTTTGCAGAATGATCGCGGAAATCTCTTGAGGCGTGTAGTCCTTGCCGTCAATGGATTCCTTATGGTTCGTACCGATGTGACGCTTGATGGAGATAATCGTACGGTCCGGATTCGTGATGGACTGGCGTTTTGCCGTCTCGCCCACAACACGCTCTCCGTCTTTCTTGAAGCCCACTACGGACGGAGTGGTGCGGTTTCCTTCGGCGTTAGGGATAACGACGGCTTCGCCGCCTTCCATTACGGCTACGCAGGAGTTGGTGGTTCCTAAGTCAATACCGATTACTTTGCTCATAATATCTATTTCCTCCTTATTAGGGGTGCGTATATATGAATTCGCCGGGCCTAAAGCCCTTCCGGCTTACATGCTGACTTTAACCATCGAAGGACGGATCACTTTATCCTTCAGCATATAGCCCTTCTGGACTTCTTCCACAACGATGCCTTCTTCATAATCATCCGATTCCACCTGCATGATCGCCTGGTGAAATTCCGGGTTAAAGGGCTGGCCTACCGCTTCGATCGGCGTCAGACCCTCCTGGGTCATCAGCTGCTCGAGCTGTCTGTACACCATTTCGATCCCTTTGGTGAGAGCTTCGAAATCCTGCGTCTCGCGGCTGGAAACCAGCGCACGGTCGAAATTGTCGATGACCGGCAGCATTTGTTCGATCAGCTTAAGAGAAGCGTATTTCGCAAACTCTTCTTTCTCCTGGCGTGTGCGGCGGCGGAAATTGTCGAAATCGGCCTGAGCGCGCAGCAAACGCTGCTGGCTCTCCTCGGCCGCTTTACGAAGCTCATCCAGCTCCGCGTTCCGGCCGGAGGCCGCGCCTTCCGCATCCGGAGCCGCTGCTTCGGCAGCTTCTGCTTGTTCCGCGTCATATGTAGCTTCTTCTGCTTCCGCGGCGTTCGTATCCGGGTTGATGTTCTTTGTTTCTTCGGTACTCACTTGTCGTGTTCACCTCCTTGAAAGAGTGGACGGGCCCGCGTCTGCCGGCCACGTTTAAGTTTGCCCCAGCTAATCCCGCTTAAACTTCGTGTAGAATCTCATTGTAAACCTGTCTCTTTATTTGTACCACCTTGACAGAAGAACTTCCATATTGGCGGACAAGTGCTCGAGAAGCCGGATCACTTTGGCATATTCCATCCGCGTAGGTCCGAGTATCCCGATCGTTCCAAGCGGCTGATCGTCATACGAATAGGTCGCCGTAATCAGGCTGCAATCGTTCATGGCGGCCAGACTGTTCTCCGAACCGATCTTGATTTGAAGTCCTGTAGGCGATGAAGTCACCAATTTGAATAAAACCGGAGTTTGCTCCAGCAGATCCAAAATATTTTTAACTTTATCCACATCTTTAAATTCCGGCTGTGTCAGCATATTGGTCGTGCCGCCCAGGAAAATGCGGTCTTTCTCGTCATTCTCAAGCACGCTTTCGACCATGTTCAGAAGCTCGTGGTAGCCCACGGCGTATTTATTCAGCTCGCCGGCCACTTCCGTATAGAGCTTCGACTTGAACTGCAGCAGCGGCACTCCTTGAAGGCGTGCGTTCAACAAATTGACGACCTTCTCGATTTCGTTCATGGGCAATCCCGGGGGGATCGCGACGGTTTTATTCTCGACATGCCCCGTATTCGTCACGATAATCGCAACGGCGGTCTTGTCGTTAAGCGGAATAATCTGCAGATGTTTCAGCGTATTGGTAAAAACCTCGGGGCCGAGCACGATCGATGTGTAATTGGTCAAACCCGACAGCATATTCGCCGTATGCTGGATGACCTCTTCCATCTCCTGGACCTTCTCCGCGAAGAACAGCTTGACTGTCTCCAGCTCGTGAGCGTCCAGCGTACCGTGCCGCACCAGGTGATCTACATAATAACGGTACCCTTTATGAGAAGGAATACGGCCTGCTGACGTATGCGGCTGCTCCAGAAAGCCCAATTCTTCGAGATCCGACATTTCGTTGCGGATCGTGGCCGGACTGAAACCGACATCGCCCCGTTTGGAAATGCTTCTGGAACCGATCGGCTCCGCGGAACGAATATAATCATCTACAATGGCATTCAAAATCATCCGCTGACGCTCCGTCAACATAGTAACTCCTCCTTTACATATGGGTAAACCGCCGCATAATGCGCCGCTCGTGCACAATCCGCTTCGTTAGCACTCAACCTTAACGAGTGCTAATTCCTAATACAAAAATAACAGACCTTTCGGCCTGTTGTCAAGTTCAATCCAACTCCCGGAGTACCGCAATCTCGTCGCAGCAGTACTGTTTTTTACAGTGGATGCAATCAGTCCACACTTTTTCCGGAAAGATATGTTTCGGCACGATTCTGAAGCCGTTTTTCTGAAAAAATTTCACTTCGTAAGTGAGGGCCATTACTTTCGTAACGGTCAGGCGCTGCGCCTCCTCCAGCAAGGAATCCACCAGTTTGGTACCGACGCCCTGACCCTTATAATCCTCGGAAACGCCCAGCGAGCGAATCTCCACCAGATTCTCACCGAGCCTCGTCAGCGACCCGCAGCCGATCAGCGCGCCTTCGTCTTCCGCGACTACAAAAGTATCCAAATGCTGCCGAACCATCTCGCGGTCTCGGGGGAGCATAATCCCCTGACGTGCATATCCTTGTATAATATGTACGAGTTCTTCTATATCGTCTTCCGTTGCTCTGCGGCAAGCCACTGTCATCTCGCATCCCACCATTCGCCTGCTGAAAATATATGAAAAAATAGGAACAAATCAAAAAAAACCACTTGTACAATTGCTATGCGGAAATAGTATATTGAATAAATATACATCAGCATGCATAATCGCACAAGTGGCTTTTTGTATAATTTTGAATGGATTTTAAAGCCTAAATGACGAGCGTTCTCCGGCCTGGGCCACGCCCTTGCCTGCGGTTATTCGAGGAACGAAGCAAACACGTCGTTGCCGAACAAAATTCCTTGTTCCGACAAACGGATCTTGTTGCCGGCACGCTCCAGAAGTCCGCGTTTGATCAGACTGTCCAGGATCCCGCCGAATTTCTCCTCCACCGGAATACCGAATTGAGCGGTAAAATCTTCTCCGCTGATTCCTTCCAAGAGACGCAGGCCGACCATCATGAAGTCCTCCATCGCCTCCTGCTCCGTCACAGGGAATCTTTCCAGATGCGGGAGGCCTTCTTTCGTCCGGTCAATGTAAGGTTGGACGCCTTTGACATTCACATGACGTTGTCCTTCGGCGTAGCCGTGGGCCCCCGCGCCAAGGCCGTAATAAGGCTGATTGCGCCAGTACGTCGTGTTGTGCCGGCTTTCGTAACCGGGGCGTGCGAAATTGCTGATTTCATACTGCCCGTAGCCCGCTTCTTTCAACCGGCGCATAATGAGCAGGTACATGTCCAGCTCGTCGTCCTCGCTCGGGAGCGGAAGCTGGTTTTTGTGGTACATCGTGTGGAACAAGGTGTTCTCTTCCACCTTCAAGCTGTAGATCGAATAATGCTTGAGATCAAGGGCCAGTGCCGCGTTCAGCGTCTTCTCCATCATTTCCGGCGTCTGGTTAGGCAGCCCGAACATCAAGTCGATCGACATGTTGTCGAAGCCCGCTTTCGCCGCATTTTCCAGGCTCCGGTAAACGTCGTCCGTGTTATGAATGCGGCCGATCGTCTCCAGCAGGCCGTTGTCGAACGACTGCACGCCGAACGAAATGCGGTTGACGCCGCCTTCTTTCATCGCTGTCAGCTTTTCGAGGTCCGTCGTCCCGGGGTTCGCCTCCATGGAAAATTCCAGATTCTCATGCTGATCCGGGAAATACGTTCTCACCAGCTTCAGAAAATGTGCCATCTGATCCGGCAGCAGAACCGTCGGCGTGCCTCCTCCCACGAAAATCGTCGCGATCTTTCCGGGCGGCTGCGCCTGCACCGTACGCTCCATCTCACGTTCAAGGGCATCCAGATAGTCCATGACGGGCTGGCCTTTAAGGACATAAGAATTGAAATCGCAGTAAAAGCATTTGTTCGTGCAGAAAGGGATATGGATATAAACCGCCTCGGGGGCGGTATAACGTGTGTTCATTGCGGGTAGTTCCTTTCCAGAAAGGGTCGGGCCTCACGGCCGTTCCTTCATTGTACTATGAAAAGCGGAAAAGATCGAAGGCAATAAAAATAGGAGCACGCGGCTCCTATTTCTCGGTCATACACTCAAATTAGTTGTCGTCGATACGAAGTACCGCCATGAACGCTTCCTGCGGCACTTCCACGCTGCCGACCTGTTTCATCCGCTTCTTGCCTTCCTTCTGCTTCTCCAGCAGTTTCCGTTTCCGCGAGATGTCGCCGCCGTAACATTTGGCCAGAACGTTCTTCCGCATCGCCTTTACGGTTTCGCGCGAAATGATTTTCTGTCCGATTGCGGCCTGAATCGGCACTTCGAACATTTGCCGCGGGATAAGCTCTTTGAGCTTTTCGCAAATAATGCGGCCCCGGTTGTAGGCGCCGTCCCGGTGAACGATGAAAGACAAGGCATCCACCTGCTCGCCGTTCAGCATAATATCCATTTTGACCAGGTTGGATTTCTTGTACCCGGAAATTTCATAGTCGAACGAGGCGTAACCCTTCGTCCGGGATTTCAGAAGATCGAAGAAGTCATACACGATTTCCGCAAGCGGAATGTCGTAAGACAGCGTCACCCGGTTCGTGTCCAGGTACTCCATGTTGATGAACTCGCCGCGTTTGCCCTGGCACAGTTCCATGATCGCTCCGACAAAGTCGTTCGGCACGATGACCGACGCCTTCACGTAAGGCTCCTCAACGTATTCGATCCGCTGGGGATCCGGATAATTCGACGGATTGTCGATCTCCATAATCTCGCCGTTCGTCATCGTGATGCGGTAAATAACGCTTGGCGCCGTCGTAATAAGCGGAATGTTGAATTCGCGCTCGATGCGTTCCTGGATGATCTCCATATGGAGAAGGCCCAGGAATCCGCAGCGGAAACCGAAGCCGAGCGCGGAGGACGTCTCCGGCTCGTAAGTGAGCGACGCGTCGTTAAGCTCCAGCTTCTCGAGCGCTTCGCGCAGATCGTTGTAATCCGATGTTTCGATCGGGTACAGCCCGCAGAATACCATCGGATTGATTTTGCGGTAGCCGGGCAGCGGTTCCGCCGCCGGTTTGACGGCGTTCGTGACCGTATCCCCGACGCGCGTGTCGCCGACGTTCTTGATCCCGGCTACGACAAAGCCGACATCGCCGACGTTCAGCTCGTCCACGATGGACATGCGCGGCTTAAATGCGCCGACTTCGATCACGTCGAAGACTTTGCCCGTCGCCATGAACTTGATTTTCGTGCCGGCCTTGATAGCGCCGTCCACGACACGCACGTACACGATAACGCCTTTGTACGGGTCGTAGTGGGAATCGAAGATGAGCGCTTTCAGCGGCTCGTCCGGATCGCCCTGCGGGGCGGGTACCTTCTGGCACACCTGCTCCAAAATTTCCTTGATGCCGATACCGGCTTTGGCGGAAGCCAGAACCGCTTCGCTCGCATCCAGTCCGATCACGTCTTCGACTTCCTGCTTGACGCGTTCCGGATCGGCACTCGGCAGGTCGATCTTGTTGATGACCGGGAGAATCTCCAGATTGTTGTCCAGGGCCAGATATACGTTGGCCAGCGTCTGGGCTTCAATCCCCTGAGCCGCGTCCACAACGAGCAGCGCGCCTTCGCAGGCGGCCATACTCCGCGAAACTTCATACGTGAAGTCGACGTGTCCCGGAGTGTCGATCAGGTTCAGGATATATTCCTGACCGTCGTCGGCCTTGTAGTTCAGGCGTACCGCCTGAAGCTTGATCGTGATACCGCGTTCCCGCTCAAGGTCCATCTGGTCGAGAACCTGTTCCTGCATTTCACGGGACGACAGAGCCCCTGTGAACTCAAGGATGCGGTCCGCGAGCGTAGATTTACCGTGATCAATATGTGCGATAATCGAAAAGTTTCGAATTTGCTTTTGTCTTTGCCGAATGTCAGTCATGCCTAACCCCCACACAGTTACATACAGTACCTTTTATTATATCAGTCCGGCGGGGCCGCGGCAATGCTAAACCGTTATGGGGCGTTTTGCCTTATTTGACGACCCATTCGAACATCGAAACTACGCCGTCCATCCCGCTTTGAGCGGTGATTTGCAGCAAATCTCCCAGCTTGTTGCCCAGGTGGTTCATCGATCCGGCCTCAAGCGGATCTCCCGTCCCGAGCGGACGGGGCGTCGGTTTCGGCGGGGCCGGCGTCTCCGCAGGCCGGTTCGCGCTTTCCGCCGTCCGGGCGGAACCGGCGTTACCGGCCGCCGCATCCGGGCCTGCCGCCGGGCTTGCGGCAGCCCCCGGTCCCGGCGCCTGGCTTGGAACGCCAGGCTGCTGCCCGCCGCTCCGGCCGCCTCCGGTCCGGATGGACGTTTCCTCCGGCAGGGAGCCGGGCGCGGCGGGACTGCTCCCGCTTGTTTGCGCCGCTCCCCCGGAGCCGCCTCCCGGGCCCTCGATGCGGTTCATGCCGCGCGAGGCCAGGTCCACCCCGAACATCGTGCAGAAGCAAAGAATAATTCCGTATACGAACAGCTTCCAGTACCAGCGCGGCACGATAATCCCTCCGGTTCGTGATTTGAATTTTGCTTGATTGGAACATCCCCTTGACCGTTCCGCTCCCAGCCTTAACCGGCACGCGGCTTACGACTTTTTGCCTTGCGCGGGAGCCGTTACTTTTTCCGCATCCAGAATCACTTCCGACACCGCTTTTGCCAGCAGCTCCACCGTCCGGTAGCACTCCTCCAGAGAGTTGTAAGGGCCGCCCACTTCAATCAGCACGCTGTTCGGCGAGAAGTTCTGATTGTAGACGCCGTTTACCTCGTGGCCTGTCTTTGCGTGAATACCTTTGGAAACGCCGGGCGCCTTCGCTTCCAACAAATCGTGGATTTTCCCCGCGAAAGCTTCGTTTTCTTTCCACTTGGGGTTGTCTCCTCCCAGAATAAAATACACCTGCGCGTAGTCTTTGCCGTTCAGCGTAACCGTCGTGCGTTTGCGTTCCTGGGAATCGCGGTGGATATCAAAGAAAAACTTCAGGTCCGGATGTGCGTTCGCGGCGGCTTCCAGCGTCTGGAGAGAATATTTATAAGAGTAGGCATATTTGAAATCTTTAATCATATTCGGGTATATGGCATCGGAATGAACGGCCCCTACCCCTTCTTTTTCCAACGCTTCCGCCAGTTTCTTGCCGACCATCGTCACGTTCGTTTTGGCATCGTAGGCTTTATCCGGATCGGTGACGCCTTTGAGCTCGGGGAGGAACGATTCGTTGCTGTGAGACTGATAAATAAAGGCGATGTTCCGCCCCGGTCCTTTGGGCTTCTGATCTGCGGGCGCCTGGCTTGGCGCGGGAGACGGGGCGGAGGATGCTTCCGGGGCCGTGCCGCCGGTTGTCCCGTTCACCGCTCCTTCCGCGGGTGTGTATTCGACCGGACCGCTTGCATCGCCGTCTTTGCCCGAGCGCAGCACGGTGCTCTTGTCCGCTTTCAGACCGGGAACCTCCTGGGCAATCAGACTTTTCGGATCCCCGGGGTTTACATCGGTCAGGAACCGGACGGCAAAGCTCATCATATTTTGCTGGGAAAAAGTGAATTTACGGGTGTCGTTCCTCAAATGAGGGACTTCCAATCCGAGCATGTCGAGAAAAAACTGATTGGAGACCGAAGCCGCCAGCCCCTTCATGGATGAAACGGGAGATGTGGACAGCCTCGATTGCAGCACGCTCCCGACTCCGAGCAGGATAAACAGGCAGAGGGTAAACAAGCTGAGCGATATCGTGGTCTTTCCGATGACTCCGGCGCTCTGGAACGTTTGGCGGATTTTGCTGAGATTGAAGGTGACGGCATTCCTTTTCATGGGGATTCCTCCTAGCGAATGGGCTTGAACATGTCCGGATTTAGGCGTCTCGCGCCTCGCGGCGGCGAATCTATCTACTCCCAATCTATGAACTTCGCTCTTTCACTAGAACTCTCTCTCCGAAAAAAATCCGACGCCCCGCGTGCAAAAAAAACCGGTTCCCTGAGGAACCGGCCCGGAGCCGCGCTGCTTAATGCGTATAGGCGGCCACGTTCGCCGAATCTACCGCCTCGTGCAGAGCCGCATTCAGCCCGGAAGCGATGATATTCGCGATATCTTCGATAAATTCGTCAATTTCCTTCGGGGTGACGAGAAGATCGTGCCCGAGCGGATTCAGCACCTCCCGGACAAGCGACAGCCGCTCTTGTTCCGGCAGATCGTCCAGCATGCCGAGAATCTCATGCGTGTTTGACGTCTGGGTGCGGAAATGGTGCTGCATCATGTCGATGCACGAATTTACAATCGTGGATGCGTACACGACCGTCGGCACACCGATTGCGATGACCGGCACGCCAAGTGTCTCGAGGGTCAGGCCGCGGCGTTTGTTGCCGATACCGGAACCGGGATTGATCCCGGTGTCCGCGATCTGTATCGTCGTATTCACCCTCTCCAGCGCGCGCGAAGCAAGAGCGTCCACCGCGATCACGAGATCCGGTCTCGACTTCTCGACAATACCTTCGACGATTTCGCTGCTCTCAATGCCGGTCGTGCCCAGTACGCCCGGAGCAACCGCGCTGACGGGACGGTAGCCGGGGCTCACCTGGCCCGGCATCAACTCGAAATAGTGCCGAGTGACGAGGATGTTTTCAACCACGAGCGGACCGAGCGCATCGGGAGTCACGTTCCAGTTGCCCAGCCCGACGATGAGCACCTTGGAATCTTTGCCGATTCCCGCTTTCTGCAAATACTGCTCAAACACCTGGGCGAACTTTGTAGCTACACGGTCTTGGAGCTGCGTATCTTTTTTTCTCAAATCAGGCACTTCGATCGTCATATACTGACCCGGCATCTTGCCGATGGCCTGTGCGCCTTCATCGTTTAAAACCTGAATCTGGGTAATGCGCATGCCGCCGTCTTCCCATATATCCGAGACCACTCCCGGTATTTCGGGGCTTTTCCTTGCTTCGGACGCCAGTTCTCTCGCCTCGAGCGCAAGATCGGTCCGGACCGTATACGCGCTAAGATCCGCCATTAAGATCTCCTCCTGTCCATTCTGTATGACCCTAGTTTGCGGACACGGACCCTAATTTATACCGATGAACGTTCTCAGAGAGCGGGTGCGGAAAGCTCCCCGTCAGCTATTGATTTTTAAAAGTCAGCGTGTTAAAATACCTAGAGTTGTCAACAATCATGGAAAACGTTCGATTGTGTACCTGAAGTAGGAGGTGAATGTCAATGCCAAACATCAAATCCGCGATCAAAAGAGTGAAAGTAAGTGAAAAACGTCGCCTGCGCAACGCTTCCGAGAAGTCCGCTCTTCGTACAGCTGTTAAAGCTTTCGAAACAACGGTTGCCAGCAATAACGTAGATTCCGCTAAAGAAGCTCTGATCAACGCTACCAAAAAATTGGACAAAGCAGCTTCTAAAGGATTAATCCATAAAAATGCAGCTAGCCGCAAGAAGTCCCGTTTAGCGAAGAAGCTTAACGCTCTTTCCGCACAAGGCTAATAAGCAGGACCTACACATAGGTGATAAAAAGACCGGAGCCCCTGGCTCCGGTCTTTTTTTTGTACATATGGCGAGTCTGGCCGTCCGCAAAAGTACGCGCATATAGTTTGCGGGTCTGCTGTACGCAAGTATCCGGGCGGCGTCCCATTGGTGATTCGGCGGTACAAAAAGATCGGCCTAAGCGGCCGGACCCCGGGCATCGGCTCTTGGGTTTTGAACCAACCGGCCAGCCGGCCGGTCAGTCTTTATCTCTTCTTCCCCGCTCGGCTTAAGCCGCCAGGCCGAGAAGAAAGAGTTCAAGGCCGAGTACCTTGTCGATGCCGCCGCTCTTCATTTTAAAATCGAGATCGGCCAGCTGCGACACGATCCGGCTCAGCTTTTCGATATCGTAAGCCCGGGCTTGTCCCTCCGCTACCTTCACGGCGTACGGGTGCAGGCCAAGCTGTCCCGCAATTTGCTGGTGCGAATAGCTCTGCTTGGAGAGCTCTTTCACCTGGAGCATGATCCGGAATTGGCGGGCCATCAGCATCACGATCTTGATCGGCTCCTCTTTCTGCTTGAGGAGCTCCTCCAGGAGCGCGAACGCCCGGTCCAGCCGCAGCTGGACCACCTGCTCGATCAGAATGAATACATTCTGCTCCGTGCTGCGAACCACAAGAGAATCGATCAGTTCGGGGGTCGCTGTCCCTCCCCGCCCGACGTTGAGAGAAATCTTCTCGATCTCCGCGGCCAGCGACTGAAGATGCCCGCCCGTGTACAGCACGAGCTGGTCGACGACTCCGTCCCCAAGCTCGAAGGATTCCCGTTTCGCCTGCCGGCGTACCCAGGCTTGCAGTTCTTCGGCCGTCAGCGGAAGGCAGGGCACGAGTGCTTTCTTCTCTTTGAGCTGCTTCACCAGCTTTTTCCTCTCGTCGAGCTTGTCCACGGAAACCGTAAAGACAAGGACGGTAAAATCGACGGGAGCCCCTAAATACTCCGTTAAACGGTCCAGTTGGTGGTCGACCTTACCGCTGTCCCTGCTGCCTGTGAGAAACTGGGCATTCCCGGCTATGATCAATTTGCGGGGCACCATAAAAGGCAGCGTCTCGGCGTCGGCAATGACGTTCTGGACGGGAACCTCATTCAAATCGTATTTGCTTACCGCAAAATCGAGATGTTCCGGTTCGATCATGCTGTCGGTAAGTTTCCGGATAAACTGCTCGATCAGATAAGACTCGCTTCCATAGGTGACGTAGACCGGAGCGAATTTTTGTTCATCTATGCTTTTCATCGCTTGTTTGTAATCCATTCGTTCGTTCCCCTCTGCATAAATCCCTGCTCTCATCTTACCAATGACAAAGGGATTACGTCAAAACGGAATCCCACCGTCTTGCCGTAATCCCTTTGCCCGAGCAGAAAGAGAATACGCTGCCACCGCATGTTACCCGTACGGGCAGCATCTATTTAAACACCGGAGAAGAGCTCTAGAAACTCTTGACCGAGTGACAGTAAACCCGCGTTTTCTCCTGTCGTTCTCCTCAGCTTTGCGATAACTTCTCTTTGACCGATTGTTAATACAGCATACGCGCTAACCCGCCAAAGGTGCGTGTCAGACACAAAAAGAAGCATGCCTTATTTGGCACGCTCCTGCTTTGTTTTCAAGGAGACGACATACTCCTGCTTCGTGCTGCCGCTGCTTACTTCGTAGACGAACTCGTCGTTGCCGTTCCAGCCGACAAGCCGCAGCGTATCGGTTTCTTTCCACTGCTTGGCGGAAACGTAAACGGAAGTTCCGTCCGTTTTGACAATCGTAAGCTTACGCTCTTCGATCTTCGCGCTCAGCTTGCCGTCGGGAGACGTTCCTCCGGTGCCTGCGGCGGTGAATGTGTGGGCATCTTTCTTGTCCGGATCGGTCGTGGCGATCTTCCCGCCCGTCTGTCCGTCTCCCGATCCCGAAGTACCGCCGGACGTATCGCCGGGGCTTGGGGATACTCCGTGGTCCGCAGGCGGATTGTCGGTACCGCCCGCGACCTTGCCTTCGTTCGCAGAAGCATTCGGCTGTTTATCCGGCTGCGGAGTAGAAGTCGTTCCCGGTTGTTCCTTGCGGGATCCTTCCTCTTTCGGAGAATCCGCATCCGATTTCTGCTGCCCTGCACCGCTTCCCTTGTCTGTATCTCCGGTCGATGCGGTGCGGTCCGTCTGATTCCCTTCGCCGTTTGAATCCGTCTGCGGCTTGCCGGCGCTTTTGGAATCTCCGGGCGTTTGGGACGCAGGCGGCTCCGTCGGCGTACCGCCGCTTTGCTTACCCGATCCGCTCACGTCCGGAACGGCGGTCGGCTGCACCGATTTTGCCGTCGTATCCGCGTTTTCCGTCTTTGCTCCGGTCAAGGCCGAAAACATGCCCGCCGGACCCGATTGAGCCGGACGGTCCATGTTGAACGCGAAAAATCCGAGTACAAAGCCGGCGGCCACAACGCCGCTGACTGTTTTCCAGGAGACATGCGCGGCTATGCGGCGAGTCCAAGGAAGCTGTTCCGGGGAACGCGGGGAACGGCCGACTGCGCGAGACAGACCTGCGGCTTCTTCGCGCTGGTTGGACTTTTCTTCATCCAGCCGCTCAAGCTGCGGAAGAATCGAATCGACGATACTGAATGGCGGCATGATTTTCGGAAGGTTTTCCAATTCCTTGGACAGCATGCGCAGCCTCTGCAGCATGGTGCCGCATTCCGAACATTGCTGGACATGCTGATTGAGACGCTGCCGCTCCAGATCGTTCAAATCTCCGTCGAGATCTCTCTGCATCAGCTCTTTCACCTCTTTGCAATTCATCCCCGAACACCTCCTTTCTGATATTCATGGAGTAACCCTTGCAGCTGCTGTCTCGCCCGAAAAAGATAGGATTTAACCGTGTTCAGCGGAAGCCCCAGGCAGTCCGCAATCTCGTGATAGGAGAAATCCTGCAAATACCGCAAAACAACGACCGATCGGTGGTGCTCGGGCAGTTTCTCGATAGCTTCTTGAATATCCTGCGCCAAGTAACCGATCATCACTTCGTCCTCAACGTCCTTGGGGGTGGTGAACGTAAGTTCGTGTTCTTCAATCGATACGGTCGGCTTCGTCTTGCGGAATTTGTCGATGCAGATATTGGTCACAATACGCTGAACCCACGTTTTAAAAAGAGCTTTCTCTTCATAAGACTGGATTTTCGTATAAATACGAATAAGCGCTTCTTGCGAGGCATCGAGGGCATCCTGCTCATTACCCAGCAGGTAATAAGCCGTGCGGTAGACATGGGTTTCAATTTGTCTTAATAAGGTAACTAGCGCTTCCCGGTCACCCGATTGTGCCGCTTTTACCATTTCGGGCGCTACCACAAGAATCCCCCTCTCTTGCAACTATACAGACGCATTTATGTTCACGAATGTTGCAACTTATCATCAAATTTAGGACTTTCATTCTATAAGAATATCAAAAAATTTTCCGAAGGTACACTTAAGCCGGAGATTATTAACAAAATGGGGAAAGTACGCGTAATAAGCGAACAATTCCCAACTCCCGATTGAATCTTCCGCATTAAAAAACTCCGTCCCTTAACAATAGCACAAGATTGTTGCTAAAATGTTTCTTTCGGCTGAAAACAACCTTAAAATTGCCAGCCGTCCGCAAAAAAAATTCCAATTCGATCAACTATCCCCCAAAACTGCAGGCTTGCCGGGCAATACCGAACGGACGTAAATCTTCCCGCTTCTTACCAGCAGTTGGATCTCCCCCAGTAAATCCGTCCGGAGGACCCGGATATCATTTCTTTCCAGTCTTGCCACAACGTCCGGTGAAGGATGTCTGTACATATTTTTGACCCCTGCCGAAATAAGCGCGGTCCGCGGTTTCCAGTAGCCGAGCCAGTCGCTTCCGGTTGACGTTTTGCTGCCGTGGTGGGCCACTTTAAGAACATCGATTCCGGGAGTCGCCGGGGTACCGTTTTCCGTGCCGTCCGGTTCTTTCGCGCCGCTGTCAGACTGCGGAAGTTTCATCCCGTGCGTTTCAGTTGCGGAGTTCCGCGATTGCAGAAGTTCCATGACACGGCGCTCCGCTTTCATATCCATATCCCCGGTAAAAAGCCACCTCGTCCCTTCCATTTCCAGCAGAAAAACGACGGAAACGCCGTTCTGCTCGTTTTCCAGAACAATGGGGTTATCGGTGGAGCCGTAAATATCCTGTGCGGCCGACGGTGCAGGCTCGGCTCCGGTTTTTCCTGCCGTTCGCTGAGCGGGAAATGCATTCTCCCCGTGTCCGGGCGAGTTCGGAGACGGATCCGTCCCCGCCGGAAGCTGCCCGTTCTCCGGCAGCGGGGCGAGAAAATCGAGCCGTGTCCGGTTGTCCATCCGGAGTGTTTTCCCGTAAGCGGCGGAAATAAGCGGTATTTTTTTATCTATAACGGTACGGAACAGCTTCTCTACTTGGGGACCGGACTTGTAGGTGCCGTTGAAAATGAACGTCTCCACCGGAATGTCCTCCAGGACAGCCTGGAGACCCCCGCTATGGTCGGCATCTTCATGGGTCAGGATAACGGCATCGAGTTTGTGGACACCTCTTTTTTTCAGAAGGGGAACCAGCGTTTTCCTTCCTACCTCGTAAGGGTCGGCGCGCAGCTTCCATTCCTCTCCGGGCTTGCGGAAAGATACGGTCCCTCCTCCGTCTACCAGTATATATTTACGCTCCGGTGTCCGTATGAGGATGCTGTCTCCCTGTCCGACGTCGATCATATCCACGTAGGCCTCCGAGCTCCAGCGATCGGGCGTGTAACCGTAATAAAGAAGCCCGAACCAGCCGAAACCCAGCGCGATTACGGCTGCTGAAGACGTTCTGTACCGGGAAAACATACTCCGCCCGGGAGCAGGCACATCAAGCTGCGGAGTGCCGTCCTCATTTTGAACGCGGCGGCTCCGTACCAGACGTTCGAGACCCCCGCAAATGCCGGCAAGCAGGAGATAGTAAACCGCGATCCAAAAAACCGGAGGGGACGGCCAGATCGTCCGAAATCCCTCCCACTGATCCAGCCACTCGACGATGCGGAAAACAAATCCGGTCCCGCTTTCGGTTACCCAAGCGCCCAAACGGCCGAGCGGAACATACACCAGTCCGAGACATGTCGCAATCAAGCCCGCCGGGAAAATGAGCAGGCTGAAAACCGGCACGAGGGCCGCGTTAGCCAGCCAGGAAAGCAGCGAAAATTGATTGAAATAATAGATGGAGACGGGAAATGAAACGAGCTGAGACACAAGGGTAATGGCAGCGGTATTGCGGAGTACGTCGTTCTTGAGGGGCAAAAGGGCGGTAACGCGGGGAACGCCGACGATCAATCCGAGCGTCACCAGAAAAGAAAGCTGGAAGCTGACGTCCAGCAAATAATAGGGGTTCCAGATCAAAAGCCCCAACCCGACGAGGCAGGCGATTTGCAAAATATCTTTAATCCGGTTTTTACGGACGGCGAGAAGGCCGATCATCGTCATCAGGCCCGCCCGCACAATGGATGGAGAAGCTCCCGTCAGAAGGATATAAAGGGGCAGCAGAAAGACGGCAACGAGCAGATACGTTTCTTTGGGCAGCCCGAGCCTTTTCAGTACCCAGATCAGAACGCCCAGAAAAACAGCCACATTCAGCCCCGAAATCGCGAGAATATGAGTCAGCCCGAGATTCGAAAATTGGGCGTACCGGTCGGGGTCCATATCATCGGTTAATCCGATGAGCATGCTTTTCATAAAGCCCGCCTGCCCGGGCGTGAAAATCCCGTCGATGCGGCTGCCCAGATAGCCGCGGAGGGCATCCGTCGTCCGCAGGAGACGCTCGGCTGCCAGCCGCGGGCTCGTGAGAGCGGCGGCTATAGACGCCGGCGGACCGTGCTGCACCTGCTGGGCGCCTTTGACGACCAGCAGCCAGTGTTTGCCCTGCTGGCGCAAATAGCGGCGGTAGTCGAATCCGCCGAAGTTCCGCGCGGCAGCGGGCTCCTGCAGCTCGCCCCGCATGGCGAGCCGGTCTCCCCGCCGCCAGGCTGCGGCGGCGGTCTGCTCCGCCGGACTCAGCAGGCGCAGGGACACCTGCACCCGCTCCTCCGGCGGAGCCCCTGCGGCAGCGGCCGTTCCGCTGCCGCCGCTATCCCCGAGCTGCGAGACGCGCAGCTCGAAGGAGGCTCTGTCGCCGTCGACGGCGACAGGAGAGGCCAGCGTGCCCGCCACGCTCACCTGGCTGCCGTGGGAGGCAGCCGCGGCTGCGGCGGGCAGAGCGGTGCTGTTACGCCGGTCCGTATCGGCGTAATAGCAGCAGGCTGCGGCGGCGACAAGCACCGCAGCGATCCATCGGCGCTTCGGCAGACGAAGCGCCATGACACCCGCGGCCGCGGCGGCGAAAGCTGCGCCGCTCCAGGCGGTCATCCACGGTTTGGACGCGTATATGGCCGCCGCGTAGCCGATAACCCACAAAACCGTCAAACCTACTATGTCATTACGGTTTAAACGCATTTCTCATCTCTCTCCCCGTATGTGTGATAAGCTCATTCGTTTCGTTTCGGAACTAGAACACGCAAGTTCTTTCAGTCCATTTCGCTCCGCTCCTGCTTAGACAGGGAAACCGCGTAATCGCCGACGCTTCCTTCCGTCACCGGGTAAACGCATCCCTCATGTGCCGGCCGCGCCCCGTATCCTTTTGTTCCGCCGGACAACAAAAAGAACCCCCGCTGCTCTACTGGAGCGGCGGAGGTTCTTCCTCACGCTATTTGTGTTCCGTTCAGTGAAACAGCTTGCCGGGGTTCGTATCCCGCAGACAAAAAGTCGTTCGCCGAACTCATTCAGTTGACAATCCGGTGGTCCGTTCCCTCGGGCGGCTCGTATCCCTGTATTTGGCGGAAGGCAATTCCCCTCGCAGCCATCAAGGCATTCACCTTGTCGCTGTCCTTCGGATAAGGCCGGTGAAACACGATCTCCCGCACCCCGCTGTTGGCCAGCATATTCGAGCAGGTCCAGCACGGCTGATCCGTTACGTAGACGCTGGAACCCTCGCGGTCTTCGCGGTCGGTGAACAGAAGCAGGTTCTGCTCCGCATGAATCGTACGGATGCAGCGCTGCTTGCGTATCATTTCTTCCTTACCGTCCGCGACGTGCAGCTCGTACTCCTCGACAAGCATGCATCCTTCCTCGGAGCAGTCCGGAACTCCCATCGGCGCCCCATTGTATGCCGTGCCGAGAAGCTTCTTGCCCTGCACGAGCACAGCCCCGACATGCCGGCGGCTGCACTGCGAGCGCGTGGAAGCCATATAGGCGATATCCATGAAATAAGTGTCCCAGTCTTTGCGCCCCGTCATGGCCGCACCTACTGCTGACTGGCCAGGATAGCCTGCTCCAGGTCATGCAAGATATCGTCGATCGCTTCCGTACCGATCGACAGGCGGATCATCCCGGGCGTTACCCCCGCGCTCAGCTGTTCTTCCTCGCTAAGCTGCTGATGAGTCGTGCTTGCCGGATGAATGATCAGGGATTTGGAATCGCCCACGTTGGCAAGATGAGAGAACAGCTTAACCTGTTCGATCACTTTGCGGCCGGCTTCCAGCCCGCCTTTAATACCGAAGGTCAGGATCGCTCCCTGGCCTTTTGGCAAATATTTTTGCGCCAGTTTGTACGAGCTGTGGCTTTCCAGACCGGCGTAGCTGACCCAATCGACCGCTTCATGGGCTTCGAGAAAACGCGCCACCGCAAGCGCATTCGAGCTGTGACGCTCCATGCGGAGGTGAAGCGTCTCCAGGCCTTGCAGAAGCAGGAAGGAGTTAAACGGCGAAATGGATGCCCCCATATCGCGGAGAAGCTGGACGCGCGCCTTGATGATATAGGCGATCGGCCCTACGGCATCGGCGTAAACGACGCCGTGGTAGCTCGGGTCCGGTTCCGTAAGCCCGGGGAACTTGTTGCTGGCCTTCCAGTCGAATTTGCCTCCGTCCACGATTACACCGCCGATGGAAGTGCCGTGTCCGCCGATAAACTTCGTCGCGGAATGCACGACGATGTCGGCACCGTGCTCAATGGGGCGAAGCAGGTAAGGCGTCGGGAACGTATTATCGACGATCAACGGTATGCCGTTCTCATGCGCAATGGCCGCAACGGCTTCCACATCGAGCAGATCTCCGCGCGGATTGCCTACCGTTTCGGCGTATAAGGCTTTGGTTTTGTCCGTAATCGCTTTGCGGAAATTTTCCGGATCCGAAGGATCGACGAATTTCACCTGGATGCCAAGCTTCGCCAGCGTGGTCGAGAACAAATTGTAGGTTCCCCCGTACAAGCTGGATGCGGACACGATCTCGTCACCGGCACCGGCTATGTTGAGGATCGAGTATGTAATGGCTGCCTGACCGGATGCGGTCGCCAGAGCTCCCGCTCCCCCTTCAAGCGCGGCTATCCGCTGTTCGAAAACATCGCTCGTCGGGTTCATGATGCGGGTATAAATGTTGCCGAATTCCTTCAGAGCGAACAGATCTGCGGCATGGTCCGCGTCGCGGAACCCGTAAGAGGTCGTCTGATAAATAGGCACCGCGCGGGAAAGCGTGGTTGGATCGATTTGCTGGCCGGCGTGTACGGCCAAGGTTTCCAAAGAATAAGGACGTTGTTCAGACATTTGTTCTTTCCTCCTTTATCGCGTTGATTGGGCCTATTTTCTCATATTTCCTCGTAAAATGAAAGAAAGTTTAGTAGATTTTCTCAATTCCGACATTTACGCATGCTCTTCTTTTCTTCATATAGCCTTCCAAAATCCCCTCAAGGATTAATTTGCAGGTAAGGCTTCATCTTCGCAAGCATTTTTTCCCCGATTCCCTTGATATCCAGCAGCTGCTCGGCCCTTTTAAACTTCCCGTGCTGTTCCCGGTATGCAAGGATCGCTTTCCCTTTGCTTTCGCCGATTCCGGGCAGTTCCATCAATTGCTGCAGGTTGGCTGTATTAATATCGACTTTGGGACCCGGCGGGATTTTCTTGTCTGCTGCGGCCCCGCCGGACTCCTTCTTCCCGGGGACCGCTTCATTCCCTCCGGCGACATTCCGCTGCCGATCCGACTGCGGAGGATTGTCATCGGCAGCCACCCCTTTCCGGGCTGAAGCCGGGGCCTGCTCCGGGCCGCCTCCGGTAGCGCCTGCCGCGGAATCCTCCGCCCCCGCTTGCTTACTACCGGCGCCGGCTTCTTCCTTCGCCTTCGCCTCCGCTTTTGCTGACGATGACGGTGACGGTGACGAAGGCTTCTCCGAAGGCGATACCGGCTTGGTTCCTTCTATCGTTTGCGCCATGGAGGCGTTCAACGCCGTAAATCCTTGCGGTACGGTGCCTCGCGGGCTGACAAGCAGCCAGATTCCCAATCCTGCCGCGAATACGGCAGCGGAGCCCGCCAGAACGCCCCGGCTTTTCCAACTCTGAAAATTCCAGTTCAACATGAAACACTCCTTTGATTTTTTGAATAAACCGTTTTACACACAGGAAACCGGCATAATTGTGTGAGAATGTTCATACCGTTAAGAAAACGTTCCTGCGTTTTTTGTCCCTGCATAAGGATGTAAACTTTGTCGGCGCCCGCTTCTGTAATGAGTCGGGTGTAATGAATCCGTTCCGGTATACGGCACCGGTCCTACTGCCGGAAGGAGACCTGTCCGACTATTTCATGAGGAGGGTTGTCGATGAAAGCGGGATTTATCGGTACGGGCAGCATGGGAAGTATTCTGATCGAAGCGCTCATCCATTCGGGAGCGCTCAATCCTGAGCAAATCTGCGCCGCAAACCGCACTCCCGGCAAAGTACAACGGTTGGCGGAAACCTACGCCGGACTAACCGCCGCCTCCAGCAATGCGGAAGCCGCAGCGGGCCGTGATGTCGTTTTTTTATGCGTGAAGCCCCTTGATTATAAGCGAGTCATTGACGAAATCAGGCCGGTCCTGGAGCCGGCTCAAATCGTCGTATCCATTACGAGCCCGGTTCTGCTTAAGCATCTGGAAGATCAGCTTCCCTGCAAGGTGACGAAGATTATACCGAGCATCACCAATTACGTTCTCAGCGGATCTACTCTCTGTATACACGGGGAGCGCATGTATCCTGAGGATAAGGAATGGATTGAAAATCTTCTGACTCACATTTCCACACCTGTCAGAGTCTCCGAGGCATATACCCGGATCAGCTCCGATTTATCGAGCTGTGCGCCGGCCTTCCTGGCCTTTTTTCTCCAAAAATATATCGAAGCCGCAGTGGCGGAGACAGGGATATCTCCCGAAGAAGCAACGATTCTCGCTTCCGAAATGACGCTGGGCACGGGCAAACTTCTGACGACGGGCGGTTTCGATCCGGTTTCTCTTCAAAAAAGGGTACGCGTTCCGGGAGGCATTACGGCAGAGGGATTGCGGTTGATGGAGCAAGATCTGGACGGGATGTTTAACCGGTTAATCGGGATCACGCATGCAAAATACGAAGAGGATCTGGAGAAAGTGGAAGTGGTATTTACGACAAAAAAACAATAGGAAGTGGAAAAAAGCGGTAAAATAGAGAGGGATGAAACAGTAGGGTTATCGGGCAATCAGACCTAAAAGCTTGTAGGTAAAGGGAGCCTGGCGGATCGGGGTTAAATGACTGATGCGGAATTGTTGAAGCGAACAAATGCGAAGTGAACTTGAACTCTACTTGGTTTCCCGGGGCCGTCCGACGGCGAAGACCGCTTTTCTGAAAAAGAAAGGCGGCTCCGCCGTTTCGGGCTGTCCGGAGGGCCGCCGGCAGTTCCAGCTTCCCTCACGGGGAGCGGGCCTGCCGGGTACCCCTAAATATCGGGCTGTTTATCCGACTACAATATTGACGAGCTTGCCTTTCACGGCAATGATTTTGCGGACGGTTTTGCCGGCGCTCAGCTCTTTTACTTTATCCAGGCCAAGCGCGAGCTCCTGCATGCCCGCTTCGTCGAGATCTTTGGCGACTTTGACGCGATCGGCGATTTTGCCGTTCACTTGAACGACAATCTCCACCTCGTCGTCCACCGTCCAAGCCTCCTCGTAAACCGGCCACGCTTCGTACGTGATGGAGCCGGTTCCGCCGAGCTTTTGCCACAGTTCTTCGGCAATATGCGGAGCAAGCGGAGAAAGCATTTGAACAAAATGCTTCACGGCTGTTTTCGGCAAAGCTTCTGTCTTATAAGCCTCATTGACAAAAATCATCAGCTGGCTGATAGCGGTATTGAAACGGAGCGCTTCGAAATCTTCCGTTATTTTCTTCACCGTTCGGTGCCATGTGCGTTTGAACGCGACTCCGCCGGCATTCTCGTCCTCGGAAATTTTGCCGCTCAATGCCCCGTTCTCGTCCACGAACAGACGCCATACGCGGTTTAGGAAGCGGTAGGAGCCTTCCACGCCGTTGGTGTTCCAAGGCTTCGTCGCTTCAAGCGGCCCCATGAACATCTCGTACATACGCAGGGTATCGGCACCGAATTCATTGACGATATCGTCGGGATTCACCACGTTGCCGCGGGATTTGGACATTTTCTCCATGTTCTCGCCGAGAATCATCCCTTGGTTGACGAGTTTGTGGAACGGCTCCTTCGTTTGGACCACGCCGAGATCGTAAAGTACTTTATGCCAGAAGCGCGCGTAGAGCAGATGAAGAACCGCGTGCTCCGCTCCGCCGATATAAAGATCGACCGGCAGCCATTCCTTCTGCTTCTCGGGGGAGCAGATCGCATCGTCGTTGCGCGGATCGATAAAGCGCAGATAATACCAGCAGCTTCCCGCCCATTGCGGCATCGTATTCGTCTCGCGGCGGGCTTTCATGCCCGTTTCGGGATCGACCGTGTTTACCCAGTCTTCCACGTTGGCAAGCGGAGATTCGCCGGTTCCGGACGGCTTGATGTGCTCGACCTGCGGAAGCAGAAGCGGAAGCTGGTCTTCGGGCACGGTTTTCATCGTTCCGTCTTCAAGATGGAGAATCGGAATCGGTTCGCCCCAGTAGCGCTGACGGCTGAACAGCCAGTCGCGCAGGCGGTACGTTACTTTGCCCTTGCCCTTGCCGTTCTCCTCCAGCCAGGCGATCATGGACGCAATAGCCTCTTCCTTGCCCATTCCGTCGATAAAGCCGGAATTCACGTGCGGTCCTTCTCCGTCATAAGCGGCCTCCTGCACATTGCCGCCCTGTACGACTTCGATGATCGGCAGGTCGTATTGCTTGGCGAATTCCCAGTCACGTTCGTCGTGTCCAGGTACAGCCATGATGGCGCCTGTTCCGTAACCGGCCAGCACGTAGTCCGCGATCCAGATCGGCAGCTTGGCGCCGTTCACGGGATTAACGGCATAAGCGCCGGTAAATACGCCGGACTTTTCTTTGGCCAGATCCGTACGCTCCAGGTCGCTTTTGCGTGCGGCTTTCTCCTGGTACGCTTTCACATCGGCATCCTGCCCGGACGCCGTAATCTTGGCAACCAGCTCATGCTCCGGAGCCAGCACGCAGTAGGTCGCTCCGAAAAGCGTATCCGGACGGGTCGTAAAGACCGTCAGGCTGTCACCTTCATGCCCGTCGATAGCGAAAGTGACTTCCGCCCCTTTGGATTTGCCGATCCAGTTGCGCTGCATATCCTTGATACTTTCGGACCAGTCCAGCTCCTCCAGATCTTCCAAGAGGCGCTCGGCGTACTCGGTAATCCGCAGCACCCACTGGCGCATCGGTTTCCGGATAACGGGGTGGTTTCCGCGTTCGCTCTTGCCGTCGATCACTTCTTCGTTGGCCAGAACGGTTCCGAGCGCTGGACACCAGTTCACGGGAACTTCGTCCACGTAGGCGAGGCCCTTTTTGTACAGCTGGATAAAAATCCATTGGGTCCACTTGTAGTACTCGGGATCCGTCGTGGAAATTTCGCGCTCCCAATCGTACGAGAAGCCCAGCGATTTGATCTGGCGGCGGAAATTCTCGATATTCTGCTTCGTAAACTCGCGCGGATCGTTGCCCGTGTCGAGCGCGTACTGCTCGGCCGGCAGACCGAAGGCATCCCAGCCCATCGGATGGAGTACATTGAAGCCGCGCATGCGTTTAAAGCGGGAAACGATATCGGTAGCCGTATACCCTTCCGGGTGGCCTACGTGAAGTCCTGCGCCGGACGGATACGGAAACATATCCAGCGCGTAAAATTTCGGTTTACCCGCTTCGTCCGAAGTCCGGAAGGTTTGGTTGTCGTCCCAGTATTTCTGCCATTTAGGCTCGATTACCTGAGGGTTGTAACCCTGCTGTTCTTTTTCATGTGCCATGTGTGTAGGTCCTCCTGACGTTATCATCGCAACCAAAAAACCTCCCGTCTCTAGCTCTTACGGCTAGGGACGAGAGGTTGTATATTCCCCGTGGTACCACCCTAGTTAACAAGCGGCATGCTTTGCCGGTTGTTCACTCAAGTCCCTTAACGCGGGCTAAACGGTCCGGTTACTGGGCAGTACATCTTCGCTTCCGTCCGGCTTCCTGCCGGATGACAGGCACAGCTGCAAGGAAACGGCCGTACTGCGGTTCGCCTTCCGGCTCGGAGGTGAGCTCGCCTTCATCATGTACCGGCTTCCACCGACCGCCGGTTCTCTGGAAACATGCGTGCAAAGGGATGATCCTCTTCATAGCTGGTGCGATTACACAAATTTGTAATGATTATAGGCAATATTGAAGCTCTTTGTCAAGTAAAGCGCTGTTTTTAGGCAAGAGGTTTGCGGGCCGCATAAAAAAGTCTGCGGGAATCCGGAGAAAACTCCGCATCCCAGTCAAAATCGGCGGAAATCCGGATGTCCGCGAAGCCCGCCGCCTCCAGCCTCTCCTTCAGCCAGCGCGGATCGTACGCACGCTGTCTGTGGGTCTCTTCGATGCGCCGGAAAAGCGGCTCCCCGCCGCGTGCGGACGAAGCGTCCTCACGGACGAAAATCGTCAGCGCGTGCTCGATTTCCGTGCGTTCCTCGTCGAGCTTGCAGGTCCACAGGTACGCCACATCCTCTTCGTCGAAGACGAAAGGCTGCAGGGAAGCGTACTCCTCGAACTGGACCGGGCTGTGGACATCGAACAGCAGAACGCCGCCGCCTCGCAGCCCCCGGTACGCCTGCTCCAGAGCTTCAATTATCTCCTCTTCCTCGAGGAGATAATTGAAGCAGTCGCAGAAGGAGATCACCGTGTCGGCCGGCTCCGGCAGCTCCCAGTCGCGCATGTCCTGCTGCAGCCACAGGATGTCCGGTTTCGCTCCGCTCCCGGCCTCTTCTTCGGCTTTATGCCGGGCAACGGCCAGCATATCGTCGGACAAGTCGATTCCGACGACTTTGCAGCCGAGCTTCGCAAGGGGCACGGCAATGTTTCCCGTACCGCAGCCGAGATCGACAACGGTTTCCGGACGGATGCCGTAAGACTCCCAAGCCTGCCGGGCATAGGCAATCCATGCCTCGTACGGCATGTCTTCCATCAGCCGGTCGTACGTATAAGCAAAATCACGATACGACATGTCAGTTCTCCTCTTGCTTGAGATACGTCCAGTTTTCCTCCTGGTACACCAGGCCATCCTTCATCAGCTTGCCAAGCGCGCGTTTGAAGGCGGACTTGCTGATGCCGAACTTGGATTTGATCAAATCCGCCTCGGTCTGGTCCGAGTAAGGCATGGCGCCGCCCGGACGTTCGCGGAGAACCGCCAGAACCCGCTCGGCGTCTTCGTCCCGGCCTTTTTCCTTCGGCTGCCGCATCGACAGATTCACGCGTCCGTCTTCACGGATGTACGTAACCCGGACGCTGACTTCCTCCCCGACTCTGAGAAGGCGAGAGCGCTCCGTCGAGGGGATCAGTCCGATGACGCCGAAGCCGACGACTCCGCCGTCGCAGACGACGAACGTTCCCATTTGCAGCGGTTTGTACACGCGCGCGTCCAGCCACTGGTTTCTCCATGCCTGCGGGGCCGGAAAACATTTTTCCGTGAGAATATCTTCACCGGCAAGGCGCGCAACCAGTCTTCCCTGGCGGTCATGATCCATTGTCACGAATACTTTGTCCCCCACTTGAGGGCGAAGTTCGTGAAGCTCCGGCATTTCCTTGAACGGCAGCAGAAGATTACGGCCGATGCCCATTTCCAGAAAGGCTCCGAAACGCGGATGCAGGTCCACGACCTCAAGCAGCGCCAGTTCTCCGAGAAGCAGCATCGGCCGGTTCATCGTGGCTGCCATGCGGTCTTCCGAATCGTAATAAATGAAAACTTCGGCCTGCTGGCCGGCTTTCAGTTTCCGATTCGTTTCCGCATACGGGAGCAGCACCTCCCGTTCCCCGTCGGTTACGAAATAACCGTACGGCGATACTTCTCTCGTTACATCAAGCGTTACGAGAGTTCCCGCTTCCAGACTCATACGCGTTCCACAACCCTTGCGTCGGACCAGAGACGCTCGATGTTGTAGTATTCCCGGTCGTCCCGGTGGAACACATGGACAACGACGTCACCCAGATCCACAAGCACCCAGCGTGCGGTGTCGTAGCCTTCCAGACCGCGGACGGTGACACCGTGCTGATCCGCTTTTTTGCGGATTTCCGTGGCGATAGCCTGCACCTGCGTCTCCGAATTACCGTTGCAAATCACGAAATAATCGGCCACCAGGGAAATTTCCTGAAGGTCCAGAGCCACCACGTTAATGGCTTTCTTGTCTTCTGCCGCATCCACAACCAGATTCATCAACTGTTCCGGATTTACTGTCATCCCATCATCCTCCTTCTTGCTGGACGGTATCACAAAATCGATCCCGTTAACCAGCATGTACACCCTATATTAAATTCCGTTCGTTATCATTTGGTTCATTAATTCCGTTAGTCAAATGCTCTTATCACCCAGTATTACACGTCTAATTCGAGGATTAAACGGTTGCGCGTCAGCACGGTGAGCGGGTAAATGCGTCTGCCCTTCTGCAGAAGGAACGAAAGCGTGGAGTCGAACCCGGCCAACAGGGCCCGTTCCAGACTCGTTTCCGCCAGCTCGCGGATCTTGTCCACGCCGGGGAAATCCCTTCCGGGTTCCATATAATCGGCCAGACAGACGACCTTCTCCAGAGTGGACATATTTTCCCTGCCCGATGTATGATAGCGGATCGCATTCAGCACATCCTCGTCCTTCACGCCGAACCGGGCGGAAGCGATCCAAGCCCCGGCATGAGCATGCCAAAGTTCTTTATCGAAGGAAAGGACGTCCGTCTGAAATCCGCTTTCGCGAATCGCGCCGGCCTGCTTCTCTACGGGCCAGTATTTGCACACATCGTGCAAAATCGCGGCCCGATCCGCCTTCTCCTCATCCGCGCCAAACCGCCGGGCCAGGATTACGGCTGTTTCCATGACACCGAGTGTATGCCGCCACCGTTTTTCGGGCATTTCCTCTTTTACAGTCTTCATCATCTCTTCACGATTCATACAAGCCCATCCCTTCGATATAATCGTGTACGGGAGCCGTGACGAGATAGCGGACGGTACGGCCTTCCCGCCTCCGGGTCCGGATATCCGTGGAGGAAATGTCCAGCAGCGGCATCGGAGCCAGACGGACGCCCTGCCGGATGAACGCCGGAAGCGCATCCGGTTGAAGCTCGAAGCCGGGCCTTTGAAGACCGATGAAGCCGATCATCTTCATGATCTCTCCGATTTCACGCCATTTGGGGAGATACTCGACCATGTCGGCCCCGATAATGTAGTGAAATTCGTGCTCCGGGTACCGGTCTTTCAGCTCCCGGATCGTATCGACGGAGTACGAAACCCCGCCTTTGCGGAGTTCGTGATCGAACGGACGGAAAGCGGGATTGTCCGATACGGCGCGGCACACCATCTCCCAGCGCTGCTGCGCCGAAGCTTTAGGGGCATCCGGTTTATGCGGCGGCACATTGGCGGGCATAAACCACACCTCGTCCAGCCCGCAGGCGGTACGGGCGCATTCTCCCGCAACCAGATGGCCGGTATGCACAGGATCGAAGGTCCCGCCCATGATTCCTATCCGCATGTCGCCACCTCCTCCGGCGGTCCGCCGTTATTTTCCACAGGCTCCTAAAGACTGTACGCAAGCCCGTATAGAACCGGCGGACCGTGTCCGGTATCTTGCTGAAATACGCCTCTGATCCAGTCTAGGACTTCGGCAGCTCGATCTGTTTGTTATCGCGCGATTCTTTATAGAGGACGATCGTACGTCCGATGACCTGAACCAGCTCGGCGCCCGCGCCTTCCGCCAATTCTCTGGCAACTTCCTTGCAGTCCGCCTCATAGTTGTTGAGTACCGAGATTTTCATCAATTCCCGAACCTCGATCGCTTCCACGATATGTTGAATCAAATGCTCGTTCACTCCGCCTTTACCTACTTGAAAGACCGGGGTCAAATGGTGCGCCAGTGAGCGCAGATGTCTTTTTTGTTTTCCTGTTAGCATAACTTCTGATTCCCTCAATTCCCGATAAATGATTGCTCTACGGCCTGCCGCATCGCCGCTGCAGGCGCAGGGACGCCGGTCCAGTATTCGAACGCATAGGCCCCCTGGTAAATAAACATGCCGAGGCCGCCGTGAGTGACGGCTCCTCTTGCTTTAGCCTCTTTCAAAAAACGGGTTTCCAGCGGGTTGTAAACGAGATCGCTGACAACCGCGCCTTCCCGGAGCCGATGACCGTCCAGATCCAAAGGCATCTCTTCGATATTCGGGTACATGCCCGATGAAGTCGAGTTGATGATCAGATCCGCGTCACTGATAATGTTTCCTAATTCGTGGAGCCCCATGCCGACAGCGCTTGTTTCGGCGCGGACGGTAGAGGCGAGCTCCTGAGCTTTCTCCGCCGTCCGGTTGGCGATGGCGATAAACGACGGGCCCTCCTTCGCCAGGGCATATGAAATCCCCCGGGCCGCTCCGCCCGCTCCAATCAGCAGCACTTTTTTGCCGCGGAGATCCATGCCCGTTTCTTCTTTAAGCGAACGGACATATCCGATTCCGTCCGTGTTGTAGCCGATCAGTTTACCGCCGCGATTGACGACGGTGTTCACGGCGCCGAGGGCCTGCGCATCGGCGTCGATCTCATCGAGATACTTCATCACGTTGACTTTGTGCGGGATCGTCACGTTGACTCCGCCGAAACCGAGCGCGCGGATACCGGCTACGGCCTCCTCCAGCTGCCCCGGCAGCACGTGAAACGCGGCATACGCTCCGTTGATCCCCGCTTCGCCGAAGGCCCGGTTCATCATAATCGGAGAGCGGGAGTGCCGCACCGGATCTCCGAATACTCCGTACAGAATCGTACCGCTGTCCAAAGACGGCTTGTTACCCATGGTCGGTCTCTCCCCCGTGCATTCTTTATGTGCCGGACCTGCCTGCCAAAACGCAAAAGCCTGGCGTACCAGGACCTGTCCGGTTTAAATAAGCGAATCGCGCTGGACGATCTTAACGCCTTTCGGTACATGAACGGCCAGTTCCGCGCCCGCTTCGCTGTTAATTTTGATCCAGCCGAGGCCGGAGATCAGCACATCGAGCTTTTTACCTTTCGAAATGTGAAGCGTTTGTTTAACGAGAGGCGGAAGCTCTTCCAGATCTTTCACCACAGGCGGGGTAAGCAAAGTCCCTTTGTGGTTCGCGTACAGCTCGTCCGCTTTTTCCAGCTTCGTGCGATGGATGGGAATGGCCCCCGAAGAGTAAATCGTAAACGACTGGCGCTCGCCGCGGACAAAGTCGAACCGGGCTAACGAACCGAAAAACAGGGTTTGTCCTTCGTTCAATTGATACACCATTGGTTTAAGCGGCTTGCCCGGCATCAGCTTACCCAGGTCTTTCTTGGAGACAAGCTCCGTCAGCCGGTGCTTGTACACGATTCCCGGCGTATCGATAATAAAATGTCCGTCATCGAGCGGAATCTCAACCATATCGAGCGTCGTGCCCGGATATTGGGAGGTGGTCAGCTCCGAATCCAGATCGCTGTAATCGGAAATAAGCCGGTTGATGAGCGTGGACTTGCCCACGTTGGTCGCTCCGACGACGTAGACGTCTTTGCCGTTCCGGTGTTCGTCCACCGCCTGAAGAACCCGGTCGAAACCCATGTTCTTCTTGGCGCTGCAAAGCACGACTTCCACAACCTTCAGGCCTTGTTCCTTAGCCTGCTTGCGGACCCAGTTCACGATCCGGTTCCAATTGGTCACTTTCGGGAGCAGGTCGATTTTGTTGACGACCAGAATGATCGGGTTGCCTCCGACGAAACGGGCCAGACCGCTGATCAAACTGCCTTCGAAGTCGAAAATATCGACGATATTGATGACGAGCGCTTCTTTGTGCCCCACGTGCCCAAGCAGTTTCAGAAAATCGTCCTGGTTGAGCGTAATGCTCGACGCTTCATTATAGTTCTTGATGCGGAAACAGCGCTGGCAAATAACCGGTTCTTTCTCGAGGGCCTGCGCGGGGGTGTACCCGAGCGCATGAGGATCTTCGAGCTGAAGCTTGACACCGCAGCCTCCGCAATGGATAACTTCTTCTTGGGTCATGAATCCTCCTTAAAATGAACGGCGGGGGGCTTCCGTTAAGCGTTGTTCCCCCGCAAGCAAAGTGAAGCTTTCCCGTGAAGGAAAGCTTTATTTATTCTTCGAGATGTAATTGTTGGCCAGCTTCTCGATGCGCCGGTTGATTCGTGTAAAGAAACCTTCATCATGGATGGAGATAGGCGCAACAAGAATGGTATATAAACCGAGCCGGTTCCCTCCCAGCACGTCTGTCAGCATCTGATCACCGATCACAACCGTCTGCTCTGCAGTTGTATCCATCAGTGCCAATGCTTTGCGAAAGGCCGTGTTCGTCGGTTTGCGCGCGGCATGAATGAACGGGATAGACAGCGGCAGGGCAAATGTGGATACCCTTGTTTCCTGGTTGTTCGATACGATGACGACCTTGAAACCGAGCTGCTTCACATGCCCGAGCCAATTCACGAGCTCCGGTGTCGCATCGGCCACCTTGGCACCGACAAGCGTGTTGTCGAGATCCGTGATGATTCCGCGGATTCCGCTCTGCCAAAGCTCCTCCAGATTGATATCGTAAATCGTCTGCACGAATTGTTTCGGCACCAGTTTTTTAAACAACAGCGTCACCCCAACCTCTTTCGAATCTATAGGAACTATACCATACATGTCCAATTCCTTGCAAAAAGAAAAAGGAAGCGTTTCAGGCCGTGCCCGGACGGGAAATTCCCGTATTCTCAGCATTCCCTTGCGGCCGCCCGTTCCATTCACCCGCCAAAGCTTGCCCCGGATTCTCTCTGCCGGAAAAAAGAAAGGCCGTTCTCCGGTTAACGGAAAACAGCCTGCAGCTAACGCTATGAATCCGGCCCATCGGTGTGTGCCGGTCTTATTTCATCTGCTCGCGCAGCCGTTTCACATGGCCCTGAACGGCCTCCAGATCCTGCTCGGTTACGGATGAGCGGCTGTACTTGGCCTTCTCGAACATCGCGAGAACCGGCGAAAGTTCGCCCGACAGCCAGTAGCTCTGGGTCATCCAGCGGGAAGCGGCTTCCCGGAACGTTTCATGCTCGAACCGTTCGTACCCTTTGCGTCTTCCGTACCGCAGAAGCCGGTTGACTTCTTGGATAACCCCCTGCGCGTAATTAACCGCTTTGGGATCGCGTCCGAACGGCGGCAGCAGTTTCTTGCCGCCGCTCAGCCGGATGGCCGTTACGACGGCAGCCGTTAGCAGAACGAGGCCGCTGAGCGTATACAGCACGTAACGGACCCAAGGGGCCGCGCCGGATTGGGCCTGGGCCGTCTTCGCTTCGGCCGGTGCCGGAGTCGGCATCTCGGTAGCCGCCGACGTTTCGGGCGCATACGACTGCGGCAGCGAAAATCCGGCGGTCGGCTCGAACGGCAGCCAGCCGTAGCCCTCGAAATAAACCTCAACCCAGGAGTGGGCGTCTGAATTGCGGACGGTGTAGGTGCCCTCGGCGTCCGGATCGGACATGCCCCCACGCAGGTTTCCGATACCGGCGGGACGGCTGTTATCGGAAGAACCCGATGCGTAGCCTTTGACCCAGCGGGCCGGAATGCCGAGCGACCGGGTCATCACGACCATCGCCGACGAATAGTAGTCGCAATAGCCTTCCTGGATTTCGAACAGGAAGCGGTCGACGAAATCTTTGCTTTTTCCCTTGGATACGTCGGGGGTGTTCGTATACGGATACTTGCTGGACAAGTAAAGCTCCAGCTCATGCACTTTCTCGTAGGCGGTCGGAGCTTCCTTCGTCACTTCTTTGGCAAGCTCCGTCACCCTATCGGGCAGCCGGTCGGGAAGCTGGAGATAATCGTTCCATTCGGACCGGTTCAGCCTGCTCATATCGACTTTCTTGAGCCCGCTTAAATCGAGCAGCGGGATGTTGGACACGAGCTCATACTGCTTCGGGTAGTTCGATTTCGCGTTAAACCGCAGCTCCGCCTGGCGCGCGGACCACCGGAGAGACCCCAACTGCGCCGGATCGGAGCGTGTTCCGTCAGGACCTTCCTCCTGAATGCCGACCTTCGACATCGGATAAGCCCCGAACAGCACCGGGTATACTTCGTTGCTGCGCATTCTGACCGTCTGCTTCACTTCTTCGGTCTTCAGCTTGGACGTGTCGATGCCGGTATCCGCGGGAAGCTTGCCGCTTGAATCTACCGAGGTCTGGCGGGCACGTCTGTCCGCCGGACTCGCTTCCCAGCCGCTGCCGGTGTACAAAGCCCGGGTTTCCCCGCGGTAATACGTGCGACTCGTCGTGTCAACGGTGAAAACGGGCGTGTAATCGTATTGGAACTGTCCGCCGAGCTGCGCGTCGTTGCGGCTGTAGCCGGACGATTTCAGCAGCGGATCGTTCGGGTCCTGCACCATCGTCCGTCCGGAATCGTCGCTGCTCGGCAGGAAGGTCACCGCCTCGCCGTTATACTGCCGCCAGGCCGTATACGGATCGGTGAGAACCGGATCGACCGCCGGTACGAGCGCACCCAGAGTGAGCGTCAGGGCGATAATCAGCACGACCGGCACGATCAGCGGGCCGGGATTGTCCGAAAGCCGTTTCCAGCTCTCGGGCGCTTTGTTCTTGAGCTGGGATAAATGGCGCACGACCAGCATGCACAATCCGCTGAAAATGACCGCCGCAACCTGCGGCCATAACTGCAGGGTGCTGAACGAATCGCGGACGCCGAAAAACAAAATGGCCAAAATGACGATAAAAGAAATCCACAGTTTGGATCGCGACGCCCACATGGCCATCAGGAACACCCACCAGGCGGCTAAACCGAACCATAAATAAGGGAATAATTGCGAAACGTTGGCCTGAAACCACTCCATCGGACCGTCCATCTGAGACAGGGGGACAAAGCGGTATTGAAGCACAACCGCGTGAACGACCAGTACCAGGACGATCTGCAGAAGTTCTCTGACCAGATGATGAATCCGCGGGATGAAGAACGTCGCGCAGACCGTAATCAGCGTCCAGTTTACGGCTTTCAGAGTTTCGGGCAGCCACAATCCGTCTTCGCGGGAAATCCATCCGGTGAACTGAAATAGAAACAGCAGGACGAAGAGCGCCATCCACTTCTTCGTTCCGTCTTCGCCGGCCATAAACCGGAAAACGTTCCAGATGCTACGCATAGATCTTCGTCCCTCCTCCCAGCACAGCCGGCAGCTCCGTCAGCGTGTGCACGCCGTAGCCCATAAAGCCGAGGCTGTGCAGGCGGCGGACCCACACGTCCGTGGAGCCTCCCTTGGCGCCGCAGACGCATAGGTGACAGGCGAGCATGCGCTGTTTGTCGGTCCAGTGGAGCAGCGACAGGAGATCGGAGTTCTTCGCCGGCGTGATATACACAACTAAAGCTCCCGGCGAGAACATGCCGTCCGCGTTGTTGACCACCTGCTGCAGCGGACGTAAGCCATCGGGCTCCACCTCCACCAGGTGGTCCATCAGGACGTCCTCATGCCGGGCGCCCGTCTTGGGTACGGCCATCAGGGATTCGCGGCCGGAGGAAACGAGCCCTACCGCGATATTCCTCTGGGTGCCGAAATGCAGCAGGGAAGCGGCGATGGAAACCGCCAGTTCGAATTCGGCGGGACTGCCGTAATTCTGCTTGCTCCGGTCGAACACGAGCACCATCTTCGGGAGCGTTTCCCGCTCGAATTCCTTCGACTTCCACGTTCCCGTACGCGCCGTGGCGTTCCAGTGGACACGTGAAAGCCTGTCCCCGTGAATGTACTCCCTCACGCCGTTGATCTGCGTCGTTTCCCGCTGCATCCTAGCGGTTACGGAGTGATGCCTTGCCCCTCTCGGGGACTGGGAAAACTGCGCCCAGTGGCGGATCTCGATCATTTGGGGCATCACGACAAAGCCGTACGGCAGGTGAACGCTGCCTTTGTGCTCGTAGAGCCCGAAGACGTCTTCCGTCGCGAACTCCGCGCGCTCCAGAGAGTAATGGCCCCGGCGCAGGGGCGGCGTTTTGTAAACGAATTCTCCTTTGCGCATCCAGTTCAGGACCACGGAACCCTTCATCACGGTCTTCTCCCCGCTGCTTCGCACCAATTCGTCTTCGATGAGCAGGTACGGGATCGGCCAGACGCCGGGAACCTGGATCTTAAGCTTGATCTGCAGGGACTGCCCCGCCTGGACCTTACCGGTTCCGTCCGCCGCCGATATTTCACGCACCGCCTGCGTCTGGCGGATGCCGCTCCATTTGCCGAGAACCAGATAAGCGGAGAGCAGGCATACAACGGCAAACAGCGTGGAAGCGAGCTTACCGCCCTGAAAGAGCAGGAACATCAGGCTGGCAAAGAACAGGAAGGATAAAATCAGGGTCGCCTGTCTTCCCTTCTGAGCCGCGGTAGGTTTGAAGAGCTTCATTTCGCTTTCTCCAGCCTGACGGGCACTTTCGTATGCGCCAGTATCGAAGCGAAAACGGAACGGGAGGTTTCTCCTTCCATTCGTGCTTCTGAAGAAAGAATAATCCGGTGACCGAGTACGTAAGGGGCCAAATATTTCACATCGTCGGGCAGGACATAGTCGCGGCCGTTCAAGTACGCGTAAGCTTTCGAAGCCTGCACGAGGGCCAGCGTAGCGCGCGGACTGGCTCCCAGCTCGACGGCCGGGTGCTCCCGGGTGCTGCGTGTAATGTCCACCAGATACTTCGCGATGCCTTCGTCGAGGTAGACCGACCGCACCTCTTCCTGCATGCTGAGAATCTGTTCCGCACCGACAACTTCATGAAGCTGTTCCATGGGGTGCTCCTTGCTTTGCGACGCGATCATTTGAAGCTCCGTTGCGCTGTCCGGGTACCCCAGACTGAATTTGATCATAAACCGGTCAAGCTGGGCTTCCGGGAGCAGATACGTGCCTTCGAAGTCGATGGGATTCTGGGTCGCAAGAAGCATAAACGGGCGCGGAAGCGGGTACATCTCGCCGTCTACCGTCACGTGATGCTCTTCCATCGCTTCCAGGAGAGCCGACTGGGTTTTGGTGGTGGCGCGGTTGATTTCATCGACAAGCAGAATGTTGGCCATAACGGGACCGGGGCGGAAAAAGAAAGCTTCATTCTTCGGATGATAGATCGAAACGCCGGTAATATCCGTCGGCAGCAGGTCCGGATTGCACTGAATCCGGCGGAATTGGCCTTGTATGGAGCGGGCGAGGGATTTGACGAGAACCGTCTTCCCCGTCCCGGGCACATCTTCGAGAAGTACGTGACCGCCGGCAAGAAGTGCGGTTAACAGCAGCATGATTTCTTCGCTTTTGCCTAATATACATGAATCCAAATTGGATCTAATTCTGGAAATCTCACTCATATGAGGTTGGGACACAGCAGCCATTCGGTACGAATCCTCCTTCGGATAAAAAGGGTTTGAAGTCCTATTTTTTATATTACAGGAAAGTAGAAAGCGAGTACAACAAAACCCCTTCTAAATTTATTAAAAAACCGACAGTTGGTGGAAAAGAAGCTAAAAGGAGCAAACTTCCTCGGTTTTTGTTACGGGAGGATGACTGTGTAATGACGGCAGGATTACGAACGAATGACAAAGGAATGACAGAAGAAATGGCAAATCCCAAACAACGAAAAAACACCCCGTTTCCCGAGAAAACGGAGTGTCGATCTGCGGCTGCGCTTCAGCCTTTGGGACGGACGAACAAAGCGGCGAGAAACGAGAAGATGATCGCCGCCGAAATACCGGCGCTCGTGACTTTGAAAATTCCCGTTACGATGCCGATCCAGCCGCTTGTCTGGATTTCCTTGATGGCGCCGTGTACCAGCGCGTTGCCGAAGCTCGTGATCGGAACGCTGGCGCCGGCTCCCGCAAAACGGACGAGAGGCTCGTACAGCCCGAAGCCGTCAAGGATCGCTCCGGCCACTACGAGCGTCGTCATCGTATGAGCCGGTGTCAGCTTGCCCAGGTCCAGCAGCAGCTGACCGATGACGCAGATGGCTCCGCCGACGAGAAATGCCCATAAAAACTGCATGATTAGAGTCCCTCCTGTCTTTCTATCGCAACGGCATGCGCAATGCAGGGAATGGATTCCCCCTGCTGAAACGACAGCGGGGACAGCAGGGCGCCCGTGGCGACGACCAGCAGGCGGCGGATGTCGCCTTGCTCCATTCTTTTCAGCAGGTGGCCGTATGTAACGACGGCCGAGCAGCCACAGCCGCTGCCTCCGGCCTGCACGCCCTGCTTCCGGATGTCGTAGATCATCAGGCCGCAATCGTTGAACGTGGTGCTGTTCATGGCGATTCTCTGCTCCTTCAGCAGCTCGTTTACGATCTGAAAGCCTACGGTGGCGAGATCGCCCGTTACGATAAGATCGTAATAATCGGGGGAGCGCTTCATATCCCGGAAATGAGCGGTGATCGTATCGGCTGCCGCCGGGGCCATCGCGGCGCCCATGTTGAACGGGTCCGTAATCCCCATGTCGATCACCTTGCCGATCGTAGCCGAAGTAACGACGGGCCCCGTGCCTTTCTGGGCTACGACGGAAGCTCCGGCGCCCGTTACCGTATACTGGGCCGTGGGGGGCTTCTGGGAGCCGTATTCCGTCGGATAACGGAACTGCTTCTCTACGGTGCAGTTGTGGCTGCACGTGCCGCTCAGGACATAGTCTCCTCCTCCCGAGGCTACGATCAGCGAAGACACGGCCAGGCTTTCCATCGAGGTGGAGCAAGCGCCAAAGACGCCCAGGTAAGGAATGGCCAGCGTCCGGGCGGCAAAGCTGCTGGAAATAATCTGGTTCATCAGGTCGCCGCCGACGTAGAACTGAATCTGATCCTTTTGGAGACCGGCTTTCTTGATCGCGAGATTGGCCGCGTCTTCCATAAGCGCCTTCTCGGCTTTTTCCCAGCTCTTCTGCTTTAAGGTGTTGTCCTGGTGAATGAGATCGAAATCGAGGGCGAGGGGCCCCTCGCCCTCATCCGGCCCGACAACCGTGGCGGTGGAGATCAGGACGGGAGGCTTCCGGAACTCCCAGGATTGACCTTTTCGAATAATCAATGTGCCCCGCCTCCAAAGATCAGAGTGAAAATGCCGACGAAGAAGGCGGCCACTACACCGAACACGATAACGGAGCCGGCCAGTTTAAACATATTGCTGGCGGTGCCGAGAATCAGTCCCTCGCTGCGGTGCTCAATGGCAGCCGAACACATCGAGTTGGCGAAGCCCGTTACCGGCACAGCCGTTCCCGCTCCGGCCCACTGGGCGATTTTGTCATACACGCCGAGGCAGGTCAGGATGACGGAAATGAGAATCAGGACTGACACTGTAGGATTCGAAGCGGCTTCCTTGCTGAATCCGAACACTTTCTCAAACAGCATCATGAGCGCCTGCCCGATAATGCATATAAAACCGCCCACAACGAAGGCGCGGATACAGTTGGCGACGACCGGTCTTTTCGGTTCGTTTTTCTTCGCGATAGCCTGATACTTCTGCTGGGTTAATGTCGCGTTTTTCTTTTTCTGGTTGGCCACTTGCCTGTCCCCCTCTTCTTATTCCGTTCCGTTTGTACTTTTCCCGCCGCCGGAGAGCTGCTTCAGCACCCCCCGCAGGGCCGAGGCCGTCTGTTCGTACTTGATCCGTGCATTGAGATCGGTAGCGGAATTCGCAAACGAATCGAGATCTGCCGTGCATTGGCGGAGTGTGGAGATCAGCTCCACCTGTGGTTTCTCGAGACTGATTCCTCTTGTATCGTCGTACAAATCGACGTACAACTTATTTTGATCGCCTATTTGAGCGAGAAAAACATTATCCGCGGTCGCGTTTATTTTAGCCAATTGTTTATTCAGCCATTCTCTTGTAAGCGAGGAGGCCGACAGCTCGTCGTCATCGACTACCCCGTCCACGATGACCGTGTGGGGAAGCTTGTCCGGGCCCATCTTAAGTCCCAGATCGCCGGGCGTAAGCGGCTGCTTCTCTTTTTTGAGCAGGACGCTGAGATCGCCGCTTGCCTCAAGCATGGCGAATTCGACGTCCGCCACCTGAAAAACACTCTTCGTGCGGAGCTGTTCCATCAGTTCGTCGGCCGTGTACCGCTCCTTCTTCAAATGGTGTTCCAGAACACGACCGTTACGGATAACGACCGTTCCTTTTCCTTCAAAAAAATGGCGGAGCCATTTGCTTTTCAGCGTCGTGAGTTCAAGAAAAAAAGGAACTACAAACCAAACCGCAAGCGCGGCAATCCCGTGCAAGTAATGGGCTTCAATATCGGTTGACAAGAAGCCTGCCAATTCTCCCAGAGTGATACCCGTTACATATTCAAAAAAAGAAAGCTGGGAAATTTGCTTCTTGCCCAAAAAACGGGTGATGGCAAAAAGGATGGCGATCGCACCGAGCGACCGCAGCATAATCATTCCAATACCTTCCACGGCTTAGCCTCCTCTCTTAACCAGAACAGTTGATTGCATGACTCTTCTTAGCATGTCCGCAAGGGGCACAGGTATGAAAGGAAGGCATTGGAAAAATAAGAAAACGGCTTCCTCAGCAGAAGCCGTTTCCGGTGATCCGTTATCAGAAAAGAAACAAAATCGCCACAAGCAGTATAAACAGAACGAATACAATCAGCATGTTCAGGTTCACAGCCGTTTCTCCTTTAAGCGAGATTTCGAACATGGAACATTCAGGAATACCCCATTATATGCGTCTAGTGGCGTAAATGATTGTTCGGAAGGTGAAGGCCGATCCGCCTGTTTTATAAAAAAAGGAGGCTTTCCCCCAGCACAAACACACAAACGCACATAAGATAAAAGGCGAATATCCAAAAATTAGAAGGAGGAACCTTTGCTTGTCATTTCCTAGCGACAGTCAATTTTTTCCCGTGACTTTAAACGGCGTTCCCGTAGGTGATCCGGTTTCGGATGTGAGTCCGGCCAGCACGGATATCGTCGGGAATGCCCAGTTCCCCGCCGCTTACGTTTCATACGACACGATTTATGTCTATTTCCGTCTGAGGCTGAACGGAGATCCCCGCGCCAAAACCGGGTTCGATAACTTTGCCTGGGGGGTTCTTTTCAATACCGACAACAATCCCGCCACTTACGAATGGGTTCTTGCCGTCAACGGCCAGAATGCCAGTATCGATCTCATCGAAAATAAAATAAAAGTGCCGAACACCTTTAACGATCCGGCCGAAGGCATTGACGGAAAAGGGACGCCGGCCTATACGCGCCCGATTATTAATTTCGATCTGGCGCGGGTGAAACCGACCGGCGACGGGTCCCGTTTCGGCGGAAATGAAAATTATTTTCTCGATTTTTTCATACCGGCTTCCGTCCTGTTCGGAGCGCTCGGGATTACGAGTCAGACGCCTCTCCAGTTTATTTTTTTCAGCTCCGCCAACAATAACAACTTCAACAAAGATTTTCTGATTCCCGCAGGCAGCACGTTCACCTCGGGTTTCAGCGATCCCGTTGCGCCTCAAGGGTTTAACGCGCAGGCCAGACTCGTCCTGGCCAAAACCTTGACCTCTTCGCCGGGAGCGACTGTCCTGACCGGACAGGTGGCATCGTATACGGGGACCCTCGCGATATCGAACCAGGGGAAAAGCCAGGCCAACGCCGTGCTGGTTACCGATGCGTTCGGACTGGACACGGTGTCCTCCCTGACCGTCTCCGGCGTTACCCAGGGCCTCTCCACGGTTAATCTGCTGGGCAGCACAATCAGCTGGAACGCGGGAAATCTTGCGCCCGGCCAGACCGTGACACTGACTTTTACCGTGCAGGGAGCTTTCCTGACTGCCGGAGACGGCAGCCGCATCCTGAATACGGCCGCGGGAACCGGATTCGACAGTCTGACCGGACAGGTGATTACAGCCGGACCGGCAACGAGCTCTATTGCCGTCGTAACGGCGGGAGGCGTCACCGGCACCGTATACAACGGGATGACCGCACTGCCCCTTGCCGGCGCCGCCTTGCAGCTTGCAAACGCCCAGAATCAGGTGCCCGTCAACCAAACGAGCGGAACCGGAGGGGCGTACGGTTTTTCCAATCTGGCACCGGGAGCTTACAATCTCACGGTTTCTTTTGCCGGTTTCGTTGCCCAAACCGTACCTGTGACGGTTAGCGCCGGGACCGTCACCCCGCTGGACATCACCCTGCGGCCGCAGCCGGCTTCTCTGAGCGGAACCGTTGCGGATCAGGCGGGAAATGTTCTTCCCGGAGCCGTTATCCGCGTCCAATCCCCGTTCGGCGCCATCGTCGCCGAAACGACTGCCGACGCGGCGGGACAATACCGGCTCTCGGTTCCTGCCGGAACATATACCGTAATCGCGACTGCGAACGGCTTCCAGTCCGAGGTTGATACCCTGCAGCTTCAGCCGGCGCAAAGCGTATCCGCTTCGTTTAACCTCGCGGCTTTGCCGGGTACCGTAAGCGGCGTGATCACCGTCTCCGGCACAGGGACTCCACTTGCCGGAGCGCTCGTAGAAGCGTTGAACGAACGAGGCCAGCAGATCGCTGCCGCCGTCAGCGCCGCGGACGGGTCGTATGCGATAAACAGCCTCGCGCCGGGCAATTACCGCATCCGCGCAAGCGAAGCCGCATTCACGATGGATATTGCCGGAGCAGCGGTCCGCGCGGGTCAGACGGCAACCGTCAATATCGGCTTAAGCCCCGCGCCGGGCACGCTTACCGGCCAGGTAACGGACGCTTTGTCCGGTGTACCGTTAAGCGGCGCCGTCGTCCATGTCGTTACGGTTGAAGGGATAACCGCGGCAACCACGGTAACCGATGCCGGAGGAACTTACGTCATCAACAGTCTGCAGCCGGCCAATTATACGATCACGTTCAGCGAAACAGCGTATGCCAGCCAGACGACAGGTGTTTCGATTGCGCCCGGCGCCCAAAGCGTGCTGAATATCGCGCTGCAGCAGTTGGCGGGTTCCATTACCGGAATGGTGACGGACCTGAACGGGAATCCTCTGGAAAATGCGGTGGTCCGCGTTTTCATGAACAGTTTTGTCGTCGCCACGCTGAATGCCGACCAGAACGGACAGTTCGACATCCACGGGCTCGCTCCCGGTTCCTACATGGTCCGTGCCGAAACACCGGGTTACCAGCGCCAGCTGATCGGCGCCTTCATCCAGCCCGGAGAAACTGTCGAGGTCGATTTCGCCCTGGCTCCTCAGCCCGGCACTTTAACGGGAACCGTTACAGCGGGGACGTCGCCCGTACCGGGAGCGGTCCTCGTGGTGCGTCAGACGGACAACAGTGTAATCGGGCGGACGATTACTTCCGCCGACGGCACTTACGTACTGGAGGAGCTGGCGCCGGGAACTTATACGGCTGCCGTTTTTGCCGACGGGCTCCAGACTCAGATTAAAGGTTTCAGTATAACCGCCGGACAGACGACCACTGTTTCCTTTAATCTGGAGCCTTTACCGGGGATTGTTGCCGGAACCGTATACAATGCCTCCACTAACCAGCTCCTTGCGGATATTCCCGTTGCGGTACGCATTGTGGACACGAACGGACTTGTGATCCAGAGTTTGTTTACGGACCAGTTCGGCGCATTTACGGCTCCTAACCTGGCACCCGGCAGTTACACGGCGATCGTGTCCTCCACTGACTTTCAGACTAATCTCGTCAGCTTCCTGATCGCCGCCGGACAGACAACGACGATCCGCGTGGGTCTGATTCCGAGCCCCGGACAGATCAGCGGAACGGTAACCGACGCCGGAATGGACACGGGCATTTCCGGCGCCGCCATCCGGATCAGCAACTATACGGGGACACTGATCGCTACCGTTCTTACCGACAGCAGCGGTTATTTCAGGGCAGAGGGTCTGGCTCCCGACACGTACATCGTCACGGCTTCCCAAACGGGCTTCCAGCAGGGGAGCATCGGAGCCATTGTGAGCTCCGGTCAAACGACGACCACCGGTCTCAGCCTGCTCCCGCTTCCCGGATCGGTCGGCGGTGCGATCTCCCCCGCCGTCGACGGGACCGTGATCCAGATTTACGACCGGAACAATCTGCTGATCAACGAAGAGCTGGTGACCGCGGGGAACGGGACCTTCCGATTCGATTCGCTCGCGCCGGGCGCCTATATCGTGACGGCAACACCGCCCGGTTACGCCTTAGCGAAAGCGGGCACAGTCGTGGAAGCCGGCCGGGAATCAAGTGTGTCGCTTACTCTCTTCCCGCTGTTGTCGGTTCTCACGGGCCGCATCACGGATACCGCGGGCAGCCCTTTAGATACGGCCGTCATCCGGATCTTGGACGGGAATGAAACCTTGCTGGGAACGGGTCATGCCGATGCAAACGGCGCTTATGTCGTCGACAACATTCCCGCAGGCAATCATTTTCTTGTGGTTGCGGCTCCCGGATTCTCGACCGTTATCCTTGGCGTAGGAACCCTTCCCGGTGTGGATTTGACGGGAATCGACATCCGCCTCGTCCCCGATTCCGGGTCCGTCAGCGGTCAGATAACGAACGCTTCGGACGGAAGCCCGATTCCTTCCGCTACTGTATTGATCCGCAGCGCGGACGTGAGCAACCTTCTTATTGCGACTGCTACCAGTTCCCTGTTCGGCAATTTCTTCGTAAGCGGTCTGTCTCCGGGTGCTTATACCGTGGTGGCGGAAGCGAAGGGATTCGCGGCAGGCACGGCCGGAGCCGTCGTAGTCAGCGATCAGGAAACGGCAGCCAGTCTGGCTCTCCGCCCCCTAAGCGGAGTAGTAACGGGCAGCATAACGGACCGCTCGGGCGCTATCCTGACCGGTTCGGAAACCCAGATCAAGATCTTCAACGAAGCGGGGATTCTCCTGTTCGCTTACCTGGCCGATGCAGACGGGCGCTTTACAACGCCGGAGCTGGCTCCCGGCAGCTATGTCCTTACGGCATCCGCTCCGGGCTTCGCTTCCGCCTCCGTGCTCGCTGCGGTCACTGCCGGTTCGGCGGGCACCGTTACGCTCGTTTTGACCCAGCAAAATTCGCTCCTGACCGGCAATGTCATCAACCGGAACGGATCCGCTCCCGTTCCCGGAAGCATTGTCACTCTGCTGAATGCGGCCGGTCAGACGGTCGATCAATCGGTTGCCGATCTAAGCGGAAATTTTACGATCGACAACGTAACCGCCGGTGCCTATACGCTGAGCGTTACCTGTGACGGTTTCGGCAGCACCTCCCTCGGTGTCGTGCTCCGGCCCGGGCAAACGACGGCCGTCACCGTACCGCTGGAGCCGTCACCCGGCAGTGTCAGCGGCTTCGTCATCGACCGTGTTACTTCGGCCCCTCTGGCGGGAGCGGACGTCCGGATCGAAGATGCGGCCGGTGTGCCGGTTAATACGGTTCAAACCGACAGCAGCGGGTTTTATCTCTTCAACAATCTCCGTTCCGGAGATTATAAAGTGACAGCCGAAGCGGCCGGTTTCGGCTCGCAAAACGGCGGTGCTCCGGTAGCGCCCGGACGGAACACCGATTACAGTTTTGCCTTGAGCCCGCTGCGTGCTTCTCTATCCGGCACGGTGAATAGCGCCGCCGGCGCCAGGCCGCTTGCCGGTGTCCTTGTGGAAGTCCGCCAGCTCAACACATATGGCACCGTCCTGACGGATACGACGACTGATGCGGCCGGCCGTTATACGCTGGGCGGTCTTCCGGCCGGCAATTACACGGCCGTGTTCAGCCTATCGGGCTTCGGCCAACAGACGGACGCCTTTTATGCCGCTCCCGGGCAAAATACCGTCGTGGACGCCCGGTTGTCTCCGACGTCAAACGATTTGAACGGGACGGTCGTGACACCGCCAACCGTTCCCGTGTTTCCGCCACCTCCGGTGGTGGACGTCTACGACGACCGGAATACGCCGGTCGTGACGGTCCCGACGGACCCGTCCGGGCAGTTCACGGCCGACGGGATAGCCGCGGGCGACTACACGGTCGTCGTGCAGAAGCCCGGCCTGTCGTACAGCCAGCAGGTTGTAACGGTGGTCCCCGGCTTTACCCCGAATGTCGTCCTCTCCCCGGGGAGCCCGCCGCTTGCCGTTACGGGTGCCGTTCTGGACGATTCGACCGGCAATCCGGTTCCCGGCGCTTCCGTCCAGATCCTGAACGAGAATTTAACGCCGATCGACCGGACCCTAGCCGACGGAACGGGTGTGTTCCTGCTGGGCAGCCTGCGCCCCGGAAGTTACACGGTTACCGTATCCAGCGAGCTCTTCGGCTCCAAGTCGGCCGCGGTTTCCCTGGCCGCCGGAACTCCGGCTCCCCCTGTAACCGTGGCGCTGAACCCTCTGTTCGGCACTTTGACGGGTACGGTGACGGACAGGAACGGACGGCTCTTATCCAACGTGTTCGTTCAGCTCTTCGATCCTTCCGGGCTCTTCCTGAGAAACGTGACGACCAGTACCCGGGGCGTGTATACGGTCACTAACCTGGCCCCCGGTTTCTACTCCGCGCGCTACACGCTCGAAGACAAACAACCGGCCGTGCGCACACTGATCATCGCCGCGAATGAAACAACCGTTCTAAATGTCGTCCTGGAGGACGACACGGAGGAATAAACGAATCACACAAAAATCCCCACCGGGTTTCTCCGGCGGGGATTTTTGTGATCTTTTCCACGATTTAAAAGGTTTAAACGATTCGTTTGGAGGCCGTTACCGGTTGGCGGTAGGCACCCAGTCCTTCACGCCGTTATCTTCGAGAATCCCCAGTGTGACGTCCGCGATATCGGGGTCTCCCAGCAGCTTGTCGCGCACGCGGAATTTGATATCGTCCGCTTCGGCAAGAGTGAGGCCCGGTTTCAGTTCGATCAAGCCCTCCACATGGTAGTACCGGCCTTCCTGAAGAACGCGCAGCTGATAAATGTCCGTCACCAGCGTTTCGGAAAAAATAATGCCGGACACCTTGTCCTCCACGTCGGGAGGCGCGGATACGCCGATCAGGCCGACCATATTGTCGTAGCCGACGCGGAACGCGACGAATATCATCAGCAAACCGATCAGGATAGTCATCAGTCCGTCAAGGGCGCTGAAATTCGTAAGCGAGGTAACCACTACCGCAATGAGAGCCAGCAGAGCACCCGTTGTCGCAACCAGATCTTCGTAGAAGACGAGCCGCGTCGGTGGTGCCGCGCGTTTCACATGCTTGAAGGAGGCCTTGACGATTCCAAAACCCGTCGCTTCCGCCCTGGATTCTTTGATGACTTCCTTCATCGCCTTGTACAGCACATAACCGTCAATCAAGATCGACAGCACGAGAACCGAAAGATTCAGCCAAAATCCGTGAGATTCGGCCGGATGCTGCAGCAGATGCAGCCCTTCTCTGATCGTTTCGTAGGCCATGATGGTGACGACGAGAACCGCAATCATGCAGAAAATATTGATGACACGGCCGAAGCCCGTCGGAAAACGGCGGGTCGCCTTTTTCTCCGCAAGTACGCTTCCGGTAAATACAAACATCTGGTTGACGGCATCCGCAATGGAGTGCATGGTGGACGCGAACATGGCACCGCTGCCCGTAAGCGAAGCGGCGACACCTTTTACGATGGCAATTATCGTATTGCCCAAGGCCGCCGTAGCCGAAGACATATTGCCTTTCTTGATCAACTCCAACCAATTCGTGCGTTCAGCATCCGGGTCCATAAGAAAATAAATCCTCCTAAGTAAAATGGTAGTTAGGGATAGGTTACCACGAAACCATTCCGCCAAATCATCCATACGCGGGACGAGTAAGAGCGGTTTCATTTTCAACCCGAAAAAATCCCCTTTCGTTTGCGGCGCTTCGGGCAAGTCATCCTTGCCGGCAGCGGTGCAATAGAAAGGGGATCTCCTGTGTCCGGACCGGTCAGCTCCAGACGTTCTGTCTTTCCTTGGACTGGATCGCGCCCGACGGGTCCAGATCCACTTCGCCGTCGGCCGCCGAATCGTCGGCCCGCAGCCCGATCCGCTCGTGGGCGCTGACATCCTCGAATATTTTGAGCGGAATCGTATCGTCGGCGGACTTGCCGCCTGTCGTTACATCTTCAAAAGCGGACTGGCGGATTTCACCGCCCCGGGTATCCGTTAAGCCCTCGGCTCCGGGACCGGCCTTTGCCAGCGTGTCCGTTTGCTTGCCGCTCTCGGTCTGCCTGTTCACTGCGCATTCCTCCTCGTCATCGTCGTCGCTATCCTCGCGGAAAGGTTCCGATGATAGGTTTCCCGACTGCCGAACATGCTACTCCCGCCGTTCCGTCTCCCCTTACCCGGCTTATTTGAAGCCGGTCATGGCGATGCCGCGGATAATCTGCTTCTGAAACAGCAGAAACACCGCAAGCAGAGGCAGGATAGAGATAGCGGCGCCCGCCATGATGAGCGTCCAGCTCCCACTGTCACCCGATTCGCTGGAGAAGAACGCAAGCCCGACGGGGATCGTCAGATGCTCCGGCGTCTGCGTGACGATCAGCGGCCAGATAAACGCGTTCCAACTGCCCAGAAAGGTTAAAATGCACAGCGTAGCCAGCGCCGGCTTAACCAGCGGAACGACCACGCGGAGCAGGATGCCCCACTCGCCCATCCCGTCGATACGCGCCGCATCGAGCAGATCGCGCGGAACGGATTCCATGAACTGCTTCATGAGAAAGATGCCGAACGCGGAGATGAGGCCCGGGAAAAGAACCCCCAGGTAAGTGTCGACCAGCTCCAACTTGGCGGCAAGCAGATACCAGGGGATGATGAGCATTTCGGTCGGAACCATCAGCGTACTTAGTATGCCGACGAAAATGACGGTTTTACCCGGAAACGTAAATTTCGCCAGAATGTATCCGACCACCGTATCGAAAAAGCAGACGGAGACCGTCGTAATGACGGCAACGATCAGACTATTGACAATCCAGGTCGCATACAGCGTCTCCGCGAAAAGCGTCCGGACGTTGCCCAAGGTTGCCTCCGGCGGAATCAAGCTCAGAGAAAACACATCCTGCGGCGTTTTTAACGTGGTCGCGATCATCCATAGGAAAGGAAACAGCATCACAATCGCGCCCGCGCCCAGAAGAAAATAAGCGGAAAAGGCGGACGCACGGATACGGTACCGGGGTGTACGCTTGACTGCTTGTTCGCTGCCCCGCCTCCGGAGTCCGGCATGCTCCGCGGCCCAATCATATTTGCTCATGGCCGTTCTCCTTTTAATACTCGACTTTTCGGTTCAACGTTTTAAGCTGCAGCAGCGACAAGAGAAGAATAAGGAGGAACAAGACGACGGTAGCCGCGGTCGCCTGCCCCATATTGAACTGCTTGAACGCGAGCTCGTAAATATACACCACGACGGATTTCGTAGAGTTAAGCGGCCCGCCCCCGGACGTCATGTTCAAAATCTGGGTGAAAGACTGCAAATACGAAATACTTGCAATAATGACGGAAAACAGCAGGACCGGGTTCAGCAGGGGTAACGTCACATGCACGAACCGCTGCCACACACCCGCTCCGTCGATGGCGGCCGCTTCCTCGTATTCTTTCGGGATATTTTCCAGCCCCGTGAGGAAAATCAGCATTTGAAAGCCGAGGTTCTGCCAGATCATAGCGGCGGTGACGATAAAAATAGCCTGGTCCGGCGAACCCAGGAACAGTTGGGACGGCAGGCCCAATTTGAGCAAAAGGCCGTTGACGATGCCATTCTTCATGAAAATCCAGCGGAACACCCAGCTCACGGCTACGACGCTGGTGACGTAGGGCAGGAAGTAGACCGTCCGGAAAAAAGCTCTGAGCCGGATAATCCGCCGAAGAAGCAGGGCAACGGCAAGTCCGGCCGCAAGCTGCCCGGGTACCCCGATCAGGACGTAAACGGCCGTATTTCGGAGCGAAATCAGGAATACCGGGTCGTGGTATAAAGCCAGGTAATTGGAGAAACCGACGAACGGCTTCTCCTCCGACAGCAGATCCCACTCGCGGAAGCCGACCAGAAAGGAATACACGATGGGGACGATCCGGACGCCGATGAAAAACAGCAGCGGAACGAGCAGGCAGGCATAGACGAAAAAGAGCCGCTGCCGCTTCATTTTTTAGCCTGCTTCGCCCAATAGTCGTCGTAGAGCTTCTGGGTTTTGGCTACCAGTTCCTCGAAAGCCTTCTCCGCGGGAACTTTATTCAGCACGACGCTGTCCGCGGCCTGTACGAAATAGTCCCGTTCCAGCTTTTCATCCACGAAGAAGTGGGCGTTGGCATCGCCGAGCTGGCGGATGAACGGGCCGATTTTCTCGTCCTTGGAGTACTTATCCTGAAGGGCGACGGCCTTGGATGCCGGCAGCTCGCCGACTTTTTCCACCCACTGCTCCTGCACCTCCTTGCTCGTCAAAAACTTGAGGAATTCGGTTGCCGCCTCGAGTTTTTTCCCTTTGGCGTTCTTGGTGATTCCGTTGGCCCAGAAAGAAGCTTGCGTGGCTTTTCCTTTGTATGCGGGCAGCGGGGCGACGGCGAAATTCAGATTCGGCGCATCCTTCTTGAGTCCGCCGAGCTGGAACGAGCCGTCGATATTCATCGCCGCATGGCCGCCTTTGAACGCCGTAATATCATCGTTGTAAAAATCTTTCGTTCCAACCTTATGTACGGTGGCAAAATCAAGCAGATACTTGAACGCTTCAAGTCCCGCAGGAGTCTCGTTCCATAGGACGCGCTTGCGGTCTTCGCTGATATCCTTGCCGCTGGCCTGATACACAAGCGCATCCCGGTACCAGTGATGCAGCTGGGAATTCGGCTGCCAGGCCATGCCTTCGACGACAAATTCGCCTTTGGCGTCCTTCTCGGTGAGCTTCTTCGAGTAGTCCACCAGTTCCTCCCATGTCGCGGGAGGTTTCGCCGGGTCCAGCCCCGCTTTTGCAAACAAATCCTTGTTGTAGTACAGCCCCAGCGTCCGGACGGCCGTCGGAATCGCATAGTAGCTGCCGCCGATTTGGGCCGCTTCAACGAACGGGAAAAATTCTTCCTTGATCTTCGAATCCGGGAATGATTCCTTCGGCAAAGGCTGCAAATAACCTGATGCCGTGTATTTCGGAAGCCAGCCGTAGTACAGGTTGATTACATCCGGTCCTTTGCCGGCCGGAATCAGCGTCGCCACCTTTTCGTTGTACTGGTCGTAAGGAAAATTGGTTTGTTTGACGGTAATGTTCGGGTGCGTCTTTTCGAATTCTTTAATAAGCGAATTGATGAGATCCACCTTGACCGGATACTGGTACTGCCAGTACTCGATCGTGACTTTCTCGTCCTTGCCCGCGTCCCCGGATTGCTGCCCGGATGCGTCTTTGGCGCCGTCCCCGGAAGCGGACCTGCTCCCCGAGCAGCCGGCCATCAAACCCGCGCTCAGCGCGGCGGCCAGCGTTAACGCCGCAAGACGGCAAAGCGCGGGCTGCGCCTTGCCTTTTTGGCGTTTCTCTGTTTTCCTATTGTCTTCTTTTGCTAATTTGCTGCTCATAGGACTTCAACCCCTTTATGTTCTTGAACGCTTGCGGCAGTTTCCGGTAGACGGAGCAGCCTTCTCGCGTTATTGCCGAAAATGCTCTGTATGTCCGTTTCATTGAAGCGCAGTTCCCTGCATACGCGGACCTGATCCTGCAAGTAGCGGTAAACGTACCCGCGGGGAAAGCCGCTGGAATCCGATCCGTAAACGACGCGTTCGGGACCGATCAGCTCCACGGTTTTGCGGAACAAGGTTTCCAGCGTCAGGTCGTAGGGCGTCCACCGCATCCACTGGTTGGAGCCGGACGTGTCGACGATCACGTTCGGGCACCCCCAGCACAGGTGCAGCAGCTCCCGGTAGTAGCCCGCTCCGAAGTGCGGAATGAGGATCGGGATGTCCGTAAACTCCCGGGCCACGTTAAAAATGGCCAAGGGATTGATGTTCCGGTGCTGCACGATACCGCCCGTATGCCCCAGAAGCCCGAAGTGGATCAGCACGGGCAGCTTGCGCTCCGCCAGGAAGCTCCAAACCGGTCGGAGCGACGGATCGTCCAGCGAAGTTTGGATAAGCGGGCCGAACAATTTGTAACCCCGGAGCCCCAGTTCGTCTACGGCCCGCTGCAGCTCTTCCACCGCATCCGGCGCTTCGATGGAATGATGGGCGAAGCCCGTAAATTTGCCGGGATACTTGGAAATTTGCTCCTTTAGATCGTCGTTTCCCTTCGCGGTAAGAAAATTCAATCCCCCGATTCCGTACTTGTCGAGCTCATCGGCCCAGCGGTCGATAACCGGCCTCCCCGCACCCGGACCGTTGTCCGGTCCGGACGGAAAATCCCAAGTGAGCCGCATCCGCTCTCCCCGCTTGGCCTGCGCGCCGTCGATCACTTCATCGTGTTTGACAAACTGCTGCGCGTAAGGCAGGTGCCCGTGAATATCGAAGACTTTGAACCCGTCTTTGAACATTGTCCGTTCCTCCTTCTCCTGCTGCTCCGCTTGCATCTCCCGGCACCATTCATCCCCTGGGAGAACCGGGATTCCTTCGCTAGGGCAGGTGCCCGTCAACTAAAAAAGACACTATCCGCGTTAAGCGAAATAGTGTCTCCAGTGGTCTGGTCAACAAATTATTATTTTATCCAATGGGAATACTAGGAATTATAAAACGCCGCCGAAAAACTGTCAAACTCTTTTTTCTGTTCCCTGCGAAGACGCGGCCCCTTACCCGATTGTAATTTTCCCTTCCGGGTAACGGTACAGCTCTTTCGTCCCCTTTGGTGTCAGCGCATAGGCAAGTGTCAGCGGACCCAGCCGGCCGACAAACATCAGGATCGCCATCAGCACCTTGCTCGGGGAAGTAAGCTCCGGCGTCAGCCCGAGGGAAATGCCAGCCGTTCCGAAAGCGGACGTCACCTCGAACAGCATTTTGATAAAAGGACCGTCCTGCAGAGCCGAGAGAATCATCGTACCCGCCACGACCAGAATGAGGGACATCAGCGTCAGCGTCGTCGCTTTATAAATGCGTTCCTCCGGGAGTCTTTTGCGGAAAAAGACGATATCCTCCTTGCCCCGGACCATCGTAATGACGGCGCCTAAGAGAATCGCGAACGTCGTGATTTTGATCCCTCCGCCCGCTGAACCCGGCGCCGCCCCGATAAACATAAGGATAATCACAAAGAACTGGGTCGCCTGGCGGAACGATTCGATATCGATCGTATTCATGCCCGTCGACCGGGTCGTTGCCGACTGGAAGAAAGCGGCGAAGATTTTGCCCGGAAGACTTAGCGGCTGCATCGTCAGCGGGTTCGTGTACTCGAAGATAAAGACAACGACGGAACCGAGCAGAATCAGCAGGCCCGTTGCCGTAAGCACAACTTTGGAGTGGAGCGTCAGCTTCCGGGTCCGCTTGAAGTCAAGCAAGTCCGCTATGACGATAAATCCGATCCCCCCCAGAATCATAAGACCGATAACGACGATATTCACGTAAGGATCGTTCACATACGCCATCAGGCTTCCCTGGGCTCCGGGCAGACTGCTGAACAAATCGAAGCCGGCGTTGTTGAAGATGGAAATACTATGAAAAACGCCAAAGTAAACCGCTTGTCCAAGCGGCATGTCGAAAGCCCAGCGGACCGTCAGCAGAACCGCTCCCGCCAGCTCAATGGCAAGCGCATAGGTCAGTACCTTGCGGATCAGCCGCACGATGCCCTCTACGGACCCTTGATTCATCGCTTCCTGCAAAAGAAGCCGCTCTTTGAGGGTGATCCGCTTGCGAAGCACGAGCGCGATCAAGGTCGCCATCGTCATAAATCCGAGCCCGCCCACCTGGACCAGCATAAGGATGACGATCTGGCCGAACAGCGAAAAATGCACCCCGGCGTTCAGCACGGAAAGCCCCGTCACACATGCGGCCGAAGTCGACATAAAAAAAGCGTCCAAGTAAGAGATCGGCTCTCCGGTAGAGGAGGCGGCAGGCAGCGAAAGCAACACCGATCCTATTAAAATGATAGCCAGGATTCCGAGCGCCAAAATTTGCGGAGGCGTGAAACGGATCAGAATCCTTCGTTTTTTACCCATGTTGTTACTCTCCTTCTCACAAACACATTCCCCTCTATCCTACCCAAAAAAGAAAAGGAAAGCCACCTGATCCGGTGAACTTTCCCGAGATTAAAGGACGGAACCCTTCACGGGCACGCGTCGGCCTATTTCTTCCGTCTTATATGTATTTGCGGACGGCTTCTATCACTCTATCGGCGCAGGCCCGGTTGCCCGCTTCGCTGAGGTGCAGCTTATCCTCGCAGATAAAGTTTTGCAGATCGCGCTTGACGACGGCGTTCAAGTCGTTGATTTCCACGCCGTGCTGCTGCATCAACTTCGCTGCGGCCGCATTGTATGCGTCTATTTCCGCATTGCTTCTGCCTGCGGCATCAACCGGAACGGGAGTAGTCGTCGCAAAAATAACCGCTGCTCCCGTTCTTCTCAACTCATTGAGGATCCGTCCGAGCGTCACAATGTATTCATCCAGGGAGGTCAGCGCTTCGACCATGGGCGCCTCATGGTGAAGATCCCAAAGCCCGTTGTTCCAATGGATGATATCCGGCGTCCCGAGATCTCTGATCCACAAGTTCGCCCCCCAGAGCGTATGCTTGGCAAAACGGCCGTTTTCCTCCGGCCCTACGACTTCGGCCTTTCCCTCTAATGCGGCCCTCACCAGCGGCTGATAGCCGATCCGGATCGAATCCCCGAGCAGCAGCACTTTTTTCATCTTCACGCAGCCTCCTGTTATTCCATGATGAACATGCATCGGCATACAGCCGCAGTTCCCCGCCGGGCCTTCATCCGTGCCCGCCCGTCAGCAAGATCTTCCCCGGCATGCCGGACTCGAAAGCCGCCACGGCGGAATGCACCTCGTCCAGTCCGTAGCCGGCGGTGATCTTCATCAGGCTCAGCCTTCCGTCCCGGACAAGCTCCATAATCTCCTCGAACGTCCCGATCCAATCCGCCGCGGAAGCGTGGCGGATCCAGTGCCGGAGCCAGAACGGCCGGGCGTCCACCCGGTACAGCCGGGACATCGCCGCCCAGTCCGCCGGCACCCCCGACAGCAGCCCGATGCTGAACACGGTGCCGCCGGGCCGCACGCAGCCGGCGAGAGCCGCTCCGTCCGGGCCGCCTATGCTGTCCACGGCCGCGGTCGCTCCCCGGCCGCCCGTCTTGGACAGCACCGCCTCGCGTAGCGGCATGCCGGCGGTGTCGATGACGTGAGCCACGCCGAGGCGCAGCAGCTCCTCCGTATGAGCTGCGCTGCGGGTAACCGCAATGAGCTCATAGTTGAAAACCGCCGCCAGCTGCGCGAACACTCGGCCGATCGCCGAGCCGCCGGCGTTGACGACCAGCGTATCGCCGTACTTCAGGCGAAGCGCCCCGCAAACCGCCCAGGCGGTCACCGGGTTGATATAGAGCTGGGCGGCCGTCTCGTCGGGAATGTCCGGCGGAACCGGGATCGCCAGCCCGGCGGGCGCGAGGACCGATTCCTGCCAGGTCCCTTCGCCGCGCAGCGGGAGAACCCGTCTGCCGAGCAGCTCCGGCGGCACGGAAGGGCCCGTCTCCTCGACGATGCCCACGCCTTCGTAGCCGGGCACCGCAGGAAGGGCGATCCGGTGGGCATAGGCCCCGCGCACGGGGATCAGGTCCGACGGATTGATGGGCCGGGCCAGCATCCGCACCCGGATCTCGCCCGGCCCCGGCGGGACGACAGGGGTGCGGCGGATCTCCAGCACTTCAACCGGAGGGCCGAACCGGCCGTAATAGACGCTTTTGTTAAGCACGCTGTTCTCTCCCGTGATGTCAATTTTCCGAAGCCGGGCCAGGGGCGGCGTACGGTGGACGGATCTGCGGCATAAGCGCGGATGGGCTTCCTTCCGTTTGCGGCCCGTGGGCCGCATAACGGTCATGCGCCAACTGCCGCTCCCTGTTTACGGCTTATCCGGCACGCTCTCCCCGGGCTCTCCGAATGAAATGCCTTCTTCCCCGTCGAGCCGCACCCGGCATCCGTCTGTCCTGACGGCCAGCGGATGGGGGTGCGAGCTTCTTTCGCCCGCGAACCAGACCCGGCCTTTTTTCACCACGATAAAAAGTCCGTTCTCGTCGCCGACCGGCGCGAACGTATCGCTCGGAGTCTTCCAGGCCTCCAGCCCTGCCTGCCGTTTTAAATCCCGCAAAGCGGCGGACACATCGTCTACCGGCATTCCGATTTCGCTGACGCACAGAAAATCTTCTTCGCCGAACGGTTTCCGCGACGCATTCTCAAGATTATGCCGGGCAATCAGCTCGACAATATTGCCGGCCGGGTCTTTGAAATAAACGGCATGGGCGTTCCAGCTTTCGAAATGAACGACAGGGTCCTCCTCCTGGCCGAGAAGTTCCACCCTGTCCCGGAGCCAACCGGCCGCTTCTTCAATCTTATTCTCCGGGATGTTGAAAGCGAAATGATAGAAACTATCGCTGTCCGGCGCCGAACGGACGAAAGTCACGTTCGTGTTTCCCGCCCGGAACGAAAAGGATGTTTCGGTGTCCCCGGTGACAGGCAGCCGCAGCCGCTCTCCGTAAAACTCCTTTAATTCGGTTAGATTCGAAGCGTGGAGGGTTAGGTCCAAAATCTTCATGATGATAACTCCTTAAGATGAGATATAGTCGGGGGATAAGCAAGTTCATAATCACGAAAGTCCGGTTAAAATCACTAAACCGGGCTGCGGAGGGCCCATTTCGATAGCCCGTTCCGTGTTCACTTTGCGAGCATCCTTCGTCTTCCCCTAAACCGCTTCGCGCCTGCGGTCGCCGAGCACGACGGACGTTTCGATCTGCCGGTCCGGTATGGTCCAGTACGTGCGCAGCAGCCGCTCCTTCTCCGCCTCGGGAACGAGAGAGAAGCCGTTTTTGAGATAAAAGGCGATCGCCCAGGAAGCATCCGCCCACGTACCGATCAGGAACGGTTTCTCCGTCAGGTTCGTCAAATAGGCCAGCAGCCGGCTGCCGATGCCTCCCTTGCGCTGGTCTGTCCGCACATAGGCGTGCCGGATCAGGGAAACGTCGCCTTTGTCCTGGATGCCCATCACCCCGATCAGACGCCCGCCGTCCTCATACCCCCAGAACACGACCCCGCTGCCGATTTCGCTCTGCAGCTCCTCCATCGTCATGTAAGGCTCGTGAAACCGGTCGGCCGGTATAATTCCTTTGTAGGCGACCGCCGCATCGTTAATAATGTCGTAAATATCACGGATATCTTGTTCGGTACAAATTCGAATCATAAGTGAATACCTCCCGTTAATCGTGGACTTGCGCCCTCGGCAAGTAAAACCCGGGGGCCTAAGCAAAGAGTGTCTTTGGCCAAACAGGTGTAAGGGCTGTCCAGCCGGATTTCAAGGTCATAGACGGCCGGTCGGCCGGTCCGTTCCAAAAACCGCATGAACGCAGCCATCCGCGCTGGCAGCTTCAGCCTTACGGGACGTCGTTTTTGGCTTCACGCCGGGTCAGCTTTTTTTCGGCCGATTCCTGCCACAAGGCGCTGATTCCGTTCAATTTGAGAAAAGCGTTCACGCCTGTTCATCCCTTTTACCACACAGCCGTTATTTTCCTGATTATACCATAGGGTTCTATCCCCTCCGCAACTAAAAAAGGCCCCCTCTCACAAAGGAGGAGGCCCTGAGGCGGTCAATCTCCGAACCCGGAGGAAGTTTCCTTCACAATGGCCTGAACTTCGATCTCCACCAGCAGTTCGGGATCGATTAAGGCCCGCACCTCCACCATCGTGGATGCCGGACGAATATCCTTGAAAAATTCCCCGTGGGCTTTGCCGATCTCTTCCCACCGGCCGATATCCGTTACGAACATGCGCGTCCTTACGACATCGGCCAGTTTGGCTCCCGCCCGGTGAAGCGCCTCTTCGATAATGCCCAGTGCGCATTTCGTCTGGGCGTACGCGTCTCCTATGCCTACAACGGCTCCGTCTTTCATGGCGGTCGTTCCCGCTACTTCAACGATATTGCCGATCCTTACCGCTCTGCTGTATCCGACAACAGGCTCCCACGGCGAACCGGATGAGATATTCTTTCTTTTGGTCATGATTTCTCTCTTCCTCTCCGATAAATCTGATTGCCGTCCGTTCTTTATTCTTTCGCAGACCTGCGATTAACGCTTGGCAAAAACAGCCGCGCCGCCCGATCCGAGCACCATAAACGCTTCCCCGGACGGTGAAAAACCGCCCTTCAGCCAGCCGTCGAGCCGTGGAATCTCCAGCATAACAGCTCCGGCCAAATACCGGTACCCTCTGGAGAAAACATTCTCCAGGATCACGGAAGCTCTCGGCCACCACGGGTAAATGACCTCCAGCCTCCAGCCTTCGGCGTTCATCTGAATGCCGTCTCCGCCGTCCAGCCCGAAGACGCCGATCTCTTCCCCCGTCTCGGGCACGGTGAATTTTAACCCGCCGCCGGCGAGATGCCGTTCGGTCTTCGCCTCGTCGCGTTCCCTGACAAGCCGCTGCCCGGTAAAGGCATCCGTGATGCTGTAGCCGCTGCCGATCAGGACGATCCGGCCGTCTCCGTCCCAGCCGCCAGCCGTTACTCCCGCAGCCGCAATAACCGTCTGCAGACGCCAGGGCGGCGGCGGTTCTCCCGGAATCAGACGCCTGGCTTGACGCAGCAGATCCCGTTCAAAGTCCGTCCTTGGATCGGCCGGATCTTTTTTCGAAAATAGCATGACATTCTCCTCTCCGCCTGAACAAGCTGCCTATGGGAGCTTCTTATGCACGCGCAGCCGCCCGGCCCGCCTGATGGACAACAAAATAAAACGACACATAAACAATCCCGATCATAAGACCGAACAGCAGGGAGAAAAGCATCGCCGGCGCATGAAGGCTCTCCATGGCGATCTGTTTAATGAGGCTTACATCCGTCAGCACGTCCCAACTGTTTAGCCGGTGCACTCTGCCCAGCAGTACGCCGTAGCCGCCGAGCAGCGCCGCCGCCGCCACAAAGCCCCAGGCAAGCAGGGAACCTGCGGCAAGCCGGATAAGCGAATGAACCTGATACAGGGAATATACGCAGAGCAGCAGACCGTTCCACGCAAATAATACGAGAACGAGCAGATCGTACCAGTACCGGAACGCAAACGTTCCTTGAGCGGAGGCATAGAGCCCCTTCATCGCGGTTAAATGAACCAGGTCCGTCACGATATAAGGGGCGTTCGGATAGAACAGCAGCCAGCCTCCCCCCAGAACGACGATGATAGCGGCTCTCATCCCGCTTTGTACCCGGCGTCCGGTCTCGTAAGCGATAAACGAGAACACGAACGGAACCCAGGCCAGAAATAAATTCCAAGTCAAAAAATCGTAATACGTCTTGTTCCGGAAAACGGAATAGACCAGCAGCGTAAGTGCCGACAGAGCCGCCAGAAACGCGGCCGATTTCCACGTTGACAGGTGTACCATTCTTGCTCCTTCTTCCGCGGGGACAACGGCGGCACTCTCATCCGCCTAATCCTGGAGGGAGAAAACCTCATAAGATCCGGCATAGATCAGCCCCAATTTCTCCGCAAGCCCCTTGGACTTCAAATTTGCCGCATCCCAGCTCGGATACAGATTGTGCTCCAGGCAGTGCAGCAGGAACGCTGCCGCAACCCGGGTCGCCAGGCCGAACTTCCGGTAGTCCGGGTGGGTCATAATGCCGATTTCCACGCCCGTACGGCATACCATCGCGGTCGTGCAGGCGGCTGCGACTTCGCCTTCCGCTCGGATGCAGTAGCCGAACCCGGTCTCTATAAATTGTTCCGCCGTGTCATAATTCACGAAGTGATAATGTTGGAGCGGGTCGCGGAACATGTCCCGCGCCAGCTCCGGCGTGATCTTTTCCACTATGTAATCCGGATGCTCCGCCAGCTCCTTCAAAGGGCCGGGCCGCAGCGACTCCGGGGAAAATAGGTACCGCTCGCCGCGGATCAGCTTGCCGCCGTGGATGCTCCGTGCCCGCTGCACCCAGCCTGGGGATGAAGGCATAATATAGCAGTGGGCGGGAAGCTCCACCAGCCATTGCTCGGCGGAAGGGCCCGCGGAATCGCCGGCGAAATAGGCGAAGCTCCCCTGATTGATCTGCGCGCTCGAAGGATTCGTCAAGGAATCGACGAAGATCCGAATATCACCGCCGGCCTGGCCTTCCAGCACGCTGTCTATACAGACGTCCACCCGGCGGACCTCTTCAAACAGTCTTGTCAGATGCGGCCTTATGGCGGCGTTTACTTTTGTCATCGTGTACATGGCCTTGATTGTCTCCAGTCTGTGTCCGTCGTGATGCCGCTCCGGTTGCCGGAGCCGTTTTATTGCATGCTGTCCGTGTTGGCGGACAATCTTTTCATCTCTTCATCGGTAAAATTTTGGACCGATTTCTGTTTGGCGAATTTTTCGCTGTTGAATTGCGCGGATTTGTTTCTCGGAATGGACAAGCTGTTCCATTCTTCTTTTTTGAGCAGCTTGGCCGCATAGACGATCTGCCCGACGTGGTAAGGATAATGGGCCAGCTGCCGGTTAATGGCTTCGATCACGGTATGGCCTTCGTTGCGGATATAAATAATCTGCTCCAGTTGACCCGGACTCAAGGAATCCAGCGCATGGAATAAGCAGTTCCAGCCTTCGTTCCACTTGTCCAGAAGCTGCTCTTTGTCCGAAAGGCTGTGCCCGAATTCGGCGTCGCGGTCGCGCCAGTCTTTTTCCCCGTCCGTCGTAAGAAAATCGGTCCAGCGGGAAAGCATATTCCCGCCCAGATGGGCCACTATCGTCGCAATGCTGTTCGTGTCTTCGTTGTAAGCCGTAAACAACTGCTCCGGCTCCAGCTGGTCCATCGCTTTCTCCCCGAGTGTTTTGTAGTAGAGAAATTGTTTGCGGGCACTTTCCAGATAAGTCTGATTCGCACTCATTTCGGTCACCCCGGTTATTTATTTTTTTTCGACGCGGCCCAGAAAGCCAGCACGACCAGCGGAATCGCGATGATCCACGGAATCGTAACCGTCCCTCCGGCAAGCAAAGCGAAAACCATAAGAACCACTATACCCAAAATAATATACAGACAACCTCTGCCGAATGTCTCCATCGTACCGCCCAGCCTCCCTGGTCTCCCTCTGCCGGTTCCTCGGATGCTGCTGATGCCCCTGCTGCTCTATTCCTTATAGAGAGTCTTGTTTAAAATGTCCCGGACAAAACCGGTTTTCTTCTCACAGTATGTATCTCTATCATATCGGAATTCGGCCGCCAAATCTTCCTTAAGCCGCTGATACCGCTCCCGTGCCGCAGGATGGGCACGCAAATAATCGCGAAAAGCGATATGCTCCAGATAGCCGCGCCCGTCCTTGGGACACACGTAGAGATGATAAGCCATGAAACCGTCCTCGTACGTCCGTTTGAACGCTTCCCGGCCCTCCACGCCCAAATTGCCCTCGTGCCGGAAGCCCGCTTTCCCGAGACGCTCCGCAATGGCGGGAAACACTTCGTAGCTGTCCATGACGACATCGATGTCCAGGATCGGTTTGGCTCCCAAGCCTTCCACTGAAGTACTGCCGACATGTTCAATGGCGAGAACGAGGTCGCCGATATGCCGTTCGAGTTCGGCCCGCATGCTCTCGAAAGCGGTTTTCCACGCCGGGTCGTAAGGAACTATCCGGACTTCTTTCGTTTTATTCACCACGGGGACTGTCCCTCCTTCCTGTATTTCATGCCGCTGGCAAACACCTCGAAACCGAACCGTTCATAATAACCGATTTTCGGATCCGAGCAAAAAAGCTCCATATGTAATTGACGGGTGATGCACCGCTGCATAAGCCGCTTCATCAGCTCGCTTCCGATTCCCTTCTTCTGATAGTCCGGATGGACGGCGAGGCCGCATAGAAACGCGGTCATCACGCCGTCCGATACGACTCTGCCCGTGCCGATCAGGCGGCCCCCATCATAAGCGCTCGCCACATACCAGCTTCCCCGCATCGTATCGTGGAGCTGCCGTGCGGACAGCTTAAGGAATTCGTTCCAGCCGAATTGCTCATACAGATCATAAATGGCTTCACCCGAAGGAATTTCGTCCGAATACACAATATTCATGTTTTCACTCCTCAATCGGCCGTGATCTTCCATGCGGCGTCTGCGTCCATTCTTATTCGGGCTTGCTCACCCACGCGTCGACAAGATCGGTCCGGGTCACCACTTCCGCCGTCCTCAGAAAAAACCAGAGAAACCCCGCGTAAAAACCGACCAGCGGATAGCGGAAAGAAGCCGGCTTGTTGCCTTCGAAATAAAAGTGTCCGGTCCAGGCTAACGCATAATGTAGAACGGCAAGCGCCAAGGCAATCCGGATGTCGATCCACAGAAAGATCCAGGCCAGAAATGCGGCCAGGAACGCAAAATAATGCAGCGTCCGGTTTACCGGATTCCGGTGCTCCTCCAAATAATTTTTCATATCCCGTCTGATGCGCCCCAAGTTCATCCCGCGTCTGCCCCTTCCATTCCCTGGCGATCTCCGCTGCTTCCTGTCTCTCTACTTTAACATTTAACGGTCCCGTAAGGGTATATTTTCCTTCCCCGCCTGTCCGCCCCGCGAATAACGGCAAAAAGAAAAATCCGCAGCGGGTGCGGATTTCTATTTCAACAAGAGATTGCGGTAAGATTTGGCCCAAAAAGTTCAATAAACCCCGTTATTCAATCAAAGCGGCCGCGTCGCTCGACACCCAAACTTTATTTTTGATCAGCAGGGTAGGCGTGCTCAGCTTGATTGTCTTGCCGTCCGTCAGAGCGATGTTTTTGTCTACCGGGAGCTTGATTGTCTTCGTTCCTCTCGTCACCACGACGACCGGGTTTTCATTATCCGATTTGTCTACGGTCACTTTGGCTCCTTTGGCCTCCAGGTCGCTTGCCGGAAGGAACAGCTTGTTTTCCAGCGCGGGCAGGTCCAGTCCCAGAATCAGTTGGAGGTATTTGCCGACGTCGGTGTTCTCGACCACGCCGCTTCCGGCATAATCTGTAGGAAGAAAATCATTCGGATGGTAAGCGAACAGTCCGACCTCTTCCGAGGTATGGTCACCGGTGGAGAACGAAACGCCTGCCCGCTCACCCAGTATGCCGCCGATAACCGGGGAAAGATTATCTTTCAGTCCTTTCTTGACGGCTTCCTCTTCTTCCTTCGTCAGATCGGAGAGTCCGTATTCCTCCTCCAGCATCTTCTTGTAGTTGGACTCATTGATTCTGCCTTCCAGCCCGTAGCTTGTATGTTTAGCCTTCGTAAAGATAGGCTGAAGATCCTTCATCGTGTCATAGTTGGTCATATTGAGTCCGCCCGTGGCATGATCGGATACCGAAATAACGGCGGTGTTTCCGTCTTTCTTGGCAAAATCAATCGCCGCTTTCAGGGCACGGTCAAAAGCCTGCGTCTCGGTAACGATGCCGACCGGGTCGTTGTCGTGTCCGAACCAGTCGATCTGGCTCGCTTCTACCATCAGGAAAAAGCCGTTTTCGTTGGAAGAAAGCTTGTTGGCCGCGATCGTTGTCATTTCCGCCAGGGTAGGCTGTTTCTGCGGGTCCAGGTCAAGATCGGCGTCGAGCGCCCCCTCGTTAAAAAGGCCCCAAATCTTGTTCGTCTGCGAACTGAGCAGATCAATTCGGCTCGTCGCATATTCATAGCCGTTTGCTTTCAGCACTTTGGTGAGATCTTCCCCGTCTTTGCGGTTGATTTCTTTATCGCCCGGCACGAGGTAACCCGATCCGCCTCCCAGCACGAGATCCACGCCGCTGTATACCATCTGCTCCGCGATGGAATGAGCGTTGTCGCGGCTTTCCGCGTGGCTGGCGAAGACTGCCGGCGTAGCGTCCGTAAGCTCGCACGTGAACACAAGTCCCGTGCCCTTGCCCTTCAGGCGGGCCGCTTCCAGGAGAGTCGGCAGAGGCTTGGCCGCTTCCCGTTCGCTCGGCTTGTCGATGAAGGGCATCGTGACCTTGTCCGGCGAGATGGATACCGTCTCGCTCTTCACTTTATGACCGGTTGCGTAAGCCGACGCGCCCGCGGCCGAGTCCGTCGTCAGCGAATCCGACGCGTACGTCCGGACGAGCCCTTTGAAATAAGCGTCCATCTCCAAAGGCTTGCCGCCCTGGACCCATCTCGTCAAATTCACGTCCGACAAGCTCATGCCGTCCGTAATAAACAAAATCACGTTTTTGACTTCTTTCTTCTCCGCCGGCAAAGCGCGGCCTGATTGCGCATATCCCGTACCGGCCCCCAGACTGCCGCACACCAGAGCCGAAGTCAGAAGCATCCCAAGCATCTTTTTAGCCATTTTTTACCTCCTGAACCGTTATGTAGTAATTCACTCTTTCATTATAAGCGAATTTCGTTCCGTTTTCTGCACATATCTTCCAACAAGGAGAAAAAGCCACCTTATTTTGCGGTTCTTTTTTCGTTCTATTTTTGTTTTTTTATGTGATTTGGGCCGAAAGGGTTAAAAAGAAACCGGAGGACGCGCTAAACTGAATAGGACACCAGAGGGGCGAGGAGGAATTTATTTTGAAAAACGTCTGCTATGACTGCGGTTCTCTGCATATCAGCCGCAAGGAGCTCGCTTACACGAGTATGCCGTCGCGCCACACCCACGACGCTTTCGAAATTATGTATCTCGTATCCGGTCAGTTGTATTATTTTATCGGGGACAAAACGTACCAGGTCGTAGGCGGCGTACTTCTGTTCATCAACGCCAATGTGCCGCATCAGTTGGTCAACGCGGGCGACGCCGTCTTCGAGCGGGTTACGCTGCTGTTCAAAGAGGAGTTTCTGCACGATTTTTTCCGTCTGCAAGACGGCGGGGAGCTTCTGTCCTTTTTCTCCGCAGACCTCCATGCCGTCCACCTTTCCGGATATGAGCAGACCTTTGCGGAGGAGCTTTTTCATAAAATGCTACACGAAGGCGTCCGCAAGCAGATCGGGTTCGAGCAGTATCAGAAAGTGCTACTGATGGAGCTGCTGCTGTTTATGAACCGCAAGGTGCGCGAAGCGGACCGGGAGCAGGCGGGGAGCGGCGCATCGCCCACCCACAAAAAAATTTACGCTCTCGTGGAGTACATAAACAACCGCTTTTACGAGCGGCTTACACTGGAAGATCTGTCGCAAACGTTCGAAATCAGCCCTTCCCACCTCAGCCGCACCTTTAAAGAAGTGACCGGCTATACCGCAATCGAATACATCAACACCGTCCGGATCAAAAAAGCGTGCGCCCTGCTCAGGGAAACAAGCTGGAAAGTGCTCGAAATCTGCGAGCGCGTCGGCTTTGACAGCCTGACTCATTTCGGCAGAACCTTCAAGCAGATGACAGGCTGCTCGCCCGTCCGTTACCGCCGCAGGCAGCCTTGAGCGGCGAGGCGGACGGGCGGGCACGTCAAATAATCCGCCGGGATTGCGGCGGATTGGAAGGCAGCTCATTTGGCGCCGGGGGCGGCCCACTGGCGGACGGGCGAGCAGACGGGCCGCAAGACGGCGAGGACGGAAAGCCCCCGGACGGTCGGCAAATAATCCGCCGGGGTTCGGCGGATTGGAAGGCAGCCCATTTGGCGCCGGGGGCGGCCCACTGGCGGACGGGCGAGCGGACGGGCCGCAAAACGGCGAGGACGGAAAGCCCCCGGACGGTCGGCAAAAAATCCGCCGGACTCCGGCGGATCGGAAGGCGGCGCCGTTTGGCGCCGGAGCGGGCCACTGGCGGCGGGGGCGGCGGGGGCGGCGGCCCGCAGCGCCAAGGCTTCGCGTCAATCACCTAGAGATTGACGCTCTTCATGCTCGCTTCCGGGTACCTGGCGCCGGAAGCCGCTCCCTTAGGCGCCGCCTCGTCGATGCGGGCAGCTTCTTCCGCGGTCAGGCCGACGGCGAGGGCCTGAACGTTCTCCTCCAGATACACGGCGCGCTTCGTGCCGGGGATCGGGACAATGTCTTCGCCCTGCGCCAGCAGCCAGGCCAGCGCCAACTGGGAAGGCCGGCAGCCCTTCTCGCGGGCGATTTCCTCGATCCGCTTCACGAGATCGAGATTTCTCTGGAAGTTATCGCCCTGGAAGCGGGGCGAGTAGCGGCGGTAATCGTCCTCCGCCAAATCTTCAAACGTCCGGATTTGTCCCGTGAGAAACCCTCTTCCGAGAGGACTGTACGGGACGAATCCGATGCCGAGCTCGCGGACGACCGGCAGGATCTCGTCCTCCACGTCCCGGCTCCACAGCGAATATTCCGTCTGCAGCGCCGTTACGGGATGAACCGCGTGAGCGCGGCGGATCGTTGCGGGAGCGGCCTCGGACAGGCCGATGTAGCGGACCTTGCCGGCACGGACCAGCTCGGCCATGGCGCCGACCGTCTCTTCTATCGGGGTACCGGGATCTACCCGGTGCTGATAGTAGAGGTCGATGTAGTCGGTGCCGAGCCGGCGCAGGCTCGCGTCGCAGGCTTCCCGGACATATTCCGGGCGGCCGCTCACGCCGAGGAAAGCCCCGTCCGGACTGCGCATATTGCCGAATTTGGTGGCGATGACCGCCTCGCTGCGGCGGCCCTTCAGAGCTTGTCCGAGCAGCTCCTCGTTTCGGCCTACCCCGTACATGTCGGCCGTATCCAGAAACGTCACGCCAAGTTCGAGCGCGCGGTGAATCGTGCGAACGGATTCGGATTCGTCCCGTCCGCTGTAAAAATCCGACATGCCCATACACCCCAAACCGATTGCGGACACTGTCAGTCCGCCGCTTCCAAGCTTTCTCTGATCCATCCTAGATTCCGCCTCTCCCGTTTTTCCTGAAATAATGTCAGTGATTCATAAAAGGCTGGATTTCCGCCTTGCCGGCGTGCAGATTATAGAACGAATCCAGCCGCAGGTCCTTGACCAGATACAGGAGGAGGTCATCGTCCACGCGGACCATCTCTCCGGCGGCCGCCTCCCGGTTGCCCGACATGAGGCCGTTGCCGTCCGGGACGTAGCCTCTCCTGCAGTAAATCCTCTGCGCCGCCCCGTAGTCTTTGTAAAGTCCGACTCCCAGCCCGATCCGGTGAAAATCTTCGCTTGCCAGCGCCTCGAACTGCTCCAGCAGTTTGGTTCCGATTCCGCTCCGGCGGTAGTCGGGAAAAACATTCAAATCATTGATTTCGGGAATCCGCCGGTCCCGGAAATACGCATACTCCGATTCCACCTTCAAATGGCCGCAGCCGACCAGCGTCTCTTCCACGAAAGCGAGCAGGGTGACACGGGTACCCAGCACATTTTCATGAAGGCACTGATCGTAGTAGGCGACCTCCCGGTGCAGCCCGTGCTTGCGGAAAGCCTGCATCCAGATCACCTTAAGCTCCTCGCTGTCGAGCGGCTTGACTAAAATATTCATGCCCCCACCCTTTCCGTATCCATTGCTGCTGTCCTCTTTTATTCCAGATGCTTCGTACAGTTGTATAAACCGCAAGTCCAGTCCCGGTCATCCAGAACTAAAGTCGTGACCGATGTGTTCGTTAAATGTCCGTCGTACTCGGAATCGGGCAGCAAATGTTTCAGCATCGTCCGGATAAAGGAGCCGTGGCTGACGATCAGTATCCTTTTCCCCTTGTGCCTGCTCAAAACTTCGTCCAGAAAAGAGCGGCCCCGGGTTATGACGCTTTCCGGCTTTTCTATGCCCAAATCAAGTTCTCTCCAGCCCGCACCCCACTTCGCGATACGTTCCTGCTCGGTTGTTCCCTCGATTTCTCCCCCGCCCGCTTCACGGATTCTTTCGTCGCTCCACACCGGAATTCCGGCCCGGCCGCCGATTCTGTCCGCCGTCTGTTTTGCGCGGAGTAAATGGCTCGAATACACATAGTCCCACTTCTCCGACCCGATCCGTTCCGCCAGCTTTGCCGCATCGGCCAGCCCGTCTTCATCGAGCGGAATATCCGAGCTTCCCTGTGCTCTTCCTTCTTTGTTCCAATGTGTACTCCCGTGCCTTATAAATCCGATTGTCGTCATGTGTACCGCTTCCTTTCCTGGTTTAAAAAACTATCCTTCCCGGACCAGCCATGTCTTCGCAACCTCGGGATCGCTGAAAAACGAGACAGGGCGTTTTAGAGGCGGATCGAGCCTGTTCAGCCTTTTCTTTAATTTGAGCTTGCTTCCGAAGGAACAGCCCACGAGGGTCAGCTTGTGAATATGCGCGTTAAGACGGCCGATATGGTCCACAAAAGCCGTGATAACGTCATCGCTCAGCCGCGTTTCGTAGAAATCGACCCAAATTCTCAATTCCTGGCTTCTCTGCCCGATAAACTGTTCTTCCTCCAGCATCAGCTTGAACAGTCCTGCCTCATCTTGGAAGAAGCTCCCGTACTTTAAGCAGTGAATCTCGCCCCCTTTATAGTAATAAGGAAAAAGGGAACCTCCCGGCGATTTGATACTGTACATTCCGCTGCCTCCTTCTGTTCGTCGTAATAAGCGGGTCATCCCGCGCCTCCGGCCTGTACCTTCCATCCGGCTTGCCGGGAATAAAAAAGACGAGAAAACCTGCCTTGTCTTAGGTTTAGTCGTCTGGTCTTTGCCCGGAAGCCTCTTCAGTCGTGCGATGCAGTAAACTTGCCGTGGATAGCTTACACGGTACTCAGGTATCTCTCTTGAATAATGTGAATATGATGCCGCTCGTGTCCGGCTATGATCGCAGCGAGCGCTCTGGCGGATATGAGGCCGTTATTGGCCGTTCCCGTCCGGAGCCAGGCTTCCTCCGTAATGCCGCGCAGTAAAGTCAGCGTGGAGCAGCGGACGGCGGAGTAATCCTTGAGAATGTCGGACAGGCCGCTTGCCGCAAAAGACGCCCCGGCCATATACTCATTCTCGTCATAACCCGGAAGCGGCGTCCGGTCCCCTCTCGCGATGCAGAGCATGCGGTAGGCCATGATCCGTTCCGTATCGGCCACGTGGCCCAATACTTCTTTGATGCTCCACTTGCCCGGAGCGTACTTGCGGTCCCCTGTTTCTTCCGTAAGGGACTGTATCAATTCGGTCGTGGTTTGAAGCTGTTCGACTAGAATCTCGGCAAGATTGCCCTCCTGAACCAGCTTAACGTAAGTTTCGTAGTGCGCCGGATATTCCCCAAGCGGCGGTTTTGTAAGCATGGACTCACTCCTTTTTGAACTTCGGCCCGGTCAAGTGTTTGACAAATCGGTAGCCGTTCACTTCATAACCCGATTCCTTGTAAAAGGAATGGGCTTTATCCCGTTTAACGCCCGAAACAAGCCAGCTCCCCTTGCACTCATGGCGAATGGCCAACTGTTCGGCATAATTCATGAGAATCCGGCCGATTCCTCTGCCTCTTTCCTCTTCGTCGACGACAATCACCGAAATTTCCCCGTAGCGGGACACCTCTTCCAGATTCTCGCGGATTCTGAATCCAAGCGCTGCCCGTACCCGGCTGTTTTGCTCATATACGTACAAAGAATCGAAGGGACTGCGCGCCACGAATTCCAGACGGTTTGCCATATCCGCTCCGGTGACTTCCCGGCCGCTCAGCTGCGACATAAGCCCGCTCAACGCAAGGCAGTCCCGCTCTTCCGCTTCCCTGATGATGTATGCCATGCTGCCCTCCCTCTACAATCCGCCGTCTTCAAAAATCCATTTCTCTCCGAATCCCATCCCGTTCCCTGCGGGAGACTGGTTATGGATGTCATTCATAGTGTTGACTCCCCGGTACCAAGCAGTCCAAGTTAAATCATTTTTTAAGTAAGTGACCCGGTAAAGTTTATTGTATTTACCCGCCTCGGCGGCGAACGGAGTTTTGTCGGAATCGTCCACGCTAATTTCCCGGATTTCCTGAACTTCTCCCCCGCGTGCCATAATAACTGTTTTTATTTCCTGTCTGAGAACTTGATCCATTAGGGCTACCATACCGAAAAAAACAGGCGTGTTTATGAGGAAGATTCCTATAATAATGCCTAAAAACACAGCTTGCTTTTTACGGAACACCATAGCGAGAACCAGTCCGGTAACAAGCACGAGTACAAAAACGATTGTCAAAGCTGTCAACATCCGGCCCCTTCGCTCCTTTTCACAACATCAAGTCCGGGCGCATACGGGCTGAGGTCCGCGCAGGGATGCAGGGGTTGTTTGCTTTCTGCCGTGAACCTGTACTAGGATCGTACGCAAATCTCCGGCATTTGTTTCGCTGCCGCCTATAATTCCGCAAAACGGCCCAATGGAGGGGCTCGCCTTTTATTCCCCCGGAGGAACGGGAGGCCGGTCCTTCTCCGAAGCCATGCGGTTCAGCGTCTCGTATATTTTGCGCAGATAGGCCGTAATCGTGATCAGGCTCATCAGAATGAACCCGAGCATAATGAACGTTACGACTTCCCCGGTAAAAAAAGAGACGATGGCCAGCACGACAACAAGCACGGTATTGATCACGTTGTTCGTCAAGCTGCCAACTCCTTTCCGTTGCTTGTTTCTTCCAGCTTAATCATGAACGTCTTCTCCCGACTGCGGTTTGAACCGCAGGCTATTTAAGCCTGGGCCGGATGCTTTTATCGAAAACGCGCTGGGTTTTGACCGGCTCGAATCCCATCTGCTCGTAAAACGAAGCCGCGTCCTGCCGGTTTACGTTCATCCTTACGCGCAGCCGGCCGAGTGCGGCGGAGCTTGTCCATTCCCCGCATCGTTTTACGAGTGTCCGCCCGATCCCCTGTCCCCTGAATTTCCGGTCCACGATTAATCCCGCGATTTCGGCGAAGGGCTCGGATTCCAGCAGGCAGCGGGCATGGGCGTGAATCCAGCCGATGACCTCTCCATCGTATTCCGCCGTGAGGATGACGTGATCGGGCAGAGCCAGGATGTGTCCGAGCCTCTCCGCAAGCCGGTTTTCGCCGGCGGGATAGCCAAGCTGAGCGGACAGCCGGGCCATTCCGGGAGCATCGGAGACAACCGCTTGTCTGTAGACAACGTCCCCGCTGTCGGTTACAAAAGCATCATGTTCGGTCATGTAGGTGTCTCCTAGATCAGCTTGTAATAAAAGATCGTCGTGTGCAGGCTCCCGTCAGACGATTTGGCGAAATGCGGGATGCGGCCCGCCTCCACATACCCGAATGACTTGTATAGCTTGTTGGACGCGTCTCCTTCACGGGTATCCAGCACCAGAAGCGACCTTCCCTCCTCCGCCGCCGTTTTCTCCAAAGCCTGCATCAGCATATGAGCGACGCCTTTTCTGCGGTATTCGGGATGAACCATCAGCTTGACGACTTCCGCCCGGTGCGCGGCATTTCTTTTCATCGCCAAGTGTAGCTGGACGGTCCCGACAATTTTGCCGTCGCATACGGCGTTCCAGGCCAATACGCCGGGTTCTATCACTTTTTTCCAGTAAGTGTTCGCGTCATCCCAGCTCAACGGCGGCAAAAATCCGATCGAAGCTCCATCCTCCACTACCCGGATCAGCAGCTCGGTCAAATCGTTCAGAACGCCCGCCTCCATCGATTCCAGTTCATGAATCGTCACTCCATGTGTCATAGTCGTGAACCTCCTTGCGGCCTTCGGCCGTATATTTTGACGTGATTCATGCGTGTTTCCGTCCCTTCTACAACGTATAAAAAAGGCTACGGTCCTCAAGAAAAGGAACGCAGTAATTTTTGCAAAAAGCAGGCATCCTCTCTTTCATCCACGGATGCTTGTCGGGATTATGTAAGTGAAACGAATAAAAACCGAAAATCGACAGAAGCATAAACCCCTCCAACAGATCGAGCCGCTCCGTAACGGCGCCGGGCCGGACAAGCGAGTAACCCTCCAGCAACGAATCCCTCAACTCGGTTTTCATGGTGAGCGCGCAGCCCGCCAGATCATACCCGTAATACCCGTGCCCGAAAAGGCAGAAATCAATGAGCGAAAAGCCCTGCTCCGTCACGATCAGATTGCCTTTATTAATATCGGCGTGAATCAGTCCCCAAGAACTCCCGGACCAGCTGTGCCGTTCAAGCTTGTCCGCTATGCGCGTAAACGTCCGTCCGACGATCTCAAGTTCCTCTTCCCTGAAAAGGTCCATGGACAGCCCCGACCGGATTCGTGCAAGCATCTCCTCATTCTGTTCCACACCCGCGTAGCGGGGTCTCCTCAATTCGGCAGCCCCGGCGTATGTTTGCGAAAATCGGTGCATGATACCGAGCTGCCGGCCGAGCCCTTCCACCATCTCCCGCGAAAATGACTCTCCATGCCCGACATCCCGGCCTTCGATCCATTCGAGGAGGGTACAAAAGACGCCGGATTGGGCTCCGGATTCCGCATCAAGGTTCACAGACGTTACCCACTCGCCCGCATGGCTTGCGACCGGTTTCTGCACCCGCATTCCCGCAGCGGCGCTAAGATCCGCCAGCCACTGCATTTCCGCATGCAGCCCTTCCCGGGAATGCTGCAGACCGTGCAGCTTGTCCGTAACCGGTTTATGTATCCGGAGCAGATAAGATTGTCCCGTGGTGCCGTCCGTTACCCGGTAGGTCATGTTTTCGTTGTGCCGGATAAACCGTACGGACGGTTCACGGACCGGGTAAGCGGCCAGAATAGCGGACAGCGGGACCTTTTCATTCATGAATGTTCTCCCTTTCCATCGGTTCTTCTGTATGACCCTTCCATATATACCTTATATACCTTCGATGTGCACATTCGCCTTCCTCTTTCCGGGTCATAAAAAAAGAGGATATCCGAACCGGTAAAAGTTCGCATATCCTTCCTAATGATACCTATCGTCTGAGCGACCCGCTTACTTTTAGAAACAAGTGTACGAGCTGATCCGCCGCAGATCGATTCCGAAATAGACCCAACTGAACCCCGTCCACCGGAAGCCGGCCACCGAAGTGCGGCCGACAAAAGTCGGGAAGTACCAGAACCGTGAGCCGTCATTCAGCCAGACGAACGTATTGCGGAACAGACAGCCGACGATGCCGCCGGGGTCAACCGCAAAGGGAGTCACCTGCGGCTCGAACTGTGGAGGGGGCGCCGTCGGCGCCTGCTGGCCGGGGCCTCCTCCCGGGAACCCCGGTGGCCCCGGAGGAGGGGGCATGCCCGGTCCCTGTTGTCCCGGAAACGGGAAGAACGGCCCTTGGCCCGGTCCGCCTCCCGGTGACGGAAAGAACGGCCCCATCGTGCCGAACGATCTCTCGCCGCCTTGAGTCCCCTGACTTCCTTGCGGCTGTGTAAACGATCCTTGAGGGAAGAAAAATCCCATGCTGCTTTCACTCCTCTTCCTTAAGTAGGCTCCTATACAGTATGCCGGGACGAATGCCGGGGACTGGGCGGAAGCGGATTAAAAATTTACGGAGACCGATCTGCCTGCAGGCCGATAACATTCAGGCAGTCATATACGGTGTTGCCGAACGTCCGTATGTCATCCAGATAGCTATAGCCGCCGGGATTCGGTCCTGTCTGGTTATACATCCTGACCGCGACGGCTTCCTTCTCGGGAATAACGAGACAGGCGCAGCCCGTACTTCCGAGAGATTGATAAGAACCCGCAGGAAGCCCGTGCCCGAGTTCCGTCAAGGATCGCGGCCGGTCCTGCACGAACCAGAAAAATCCGTTTCGCGGCAGAGCATCCCCGAGCCCTTCCGGACTGATGATTTCGGCGGTCTGCTCCCATACCGGACGAGGAACCAGCTGCATCCCGTTCCACATGCCTTTGGACAGATGAAGCTGCCCCCAGAAAGCAAGCTCTCTGGCGCTGACGAACATGTTTATGTCTGTGCCTTCATCGCTTGAATAAGCTTCATTCAGCCAAACGAGCCCGTCCGTTTTGTGTCTGCGCCAGCCCGTTTCCGTAAATCCGCCGGGACGGAATACCTTATCGTTCAATAGCTGTGCAAGAGGCTTTCCGAACACTTCTCCGATCATGCGGATCAGCAGGTTGACGCCCACATTGTTGTAAGCCCAGTCCGCTCCGGGAGGAAATATCCGCTTTTGCGGACTTGCAAGACCGTGCGTATGGGTGAGCAGATGCCGGATCGTCGTGCCCGCCAGCAAGGTGCCGTCCGGATCGGCCGTATAGTCCGAAACAAGATCGTCCAGGCTGCCGATCCGTCCCTCGTAAATGGCCAGAGAGACGGCGAAGCCCAGATAGGTTTTTCTTACCGAAGCGACGTTAAATCGGGAATCCGCCCCGACCGCACGACTGCCTGGAGAGAAGCCGTGTGTGCCCGAGTACCATTCGTTAACGACGGTTCCGCGATGCAGTACATAGACGGCGGCGGCCGAAGCCTCAATCTTCTCCTTTACTTCGTGGACATATTGATTCAGCGGAGAAAATGCATCGCTGCGGTGAAGTTCAAGACTCTGTTCGTTATCCACGGTTCATCTCCTTGCCGGATTTTTCAGCCTCTTACTTGATTGATGCTCTGATCATACGTGGAGAAGCTTTTTAAGTTTGACTGGAAGTTTAAATCCCGTTTATGTTTTGTTTAAATTTACTATTTTGTATTGTTTTGGAAATTTATTCTCTCTATACTAAAATCTAAATTCCTATTAGGAGGTTTTTTTATGAGAAAAGTATTTCGTATCTACGGACTTACTGCATTGATCTTAATTATGACTGCAACCACTGCATATGCAGCCAACCAAGAAAGTACCGCTTACGCCACGAGCGGAGGAAATGACGCCAAATCTTCTTATATTAACGGTCAAGGTCAACTGGGCAGAATAAAATTCAATTCATCCGGCGGCGGCTATGGCTTCTATGAAAAAACTTGTTCAGGAACGGGTACTACATATGGTCCTGCTCTCTATATCCCGGCTGACGGCGGTTCAGTGAACGAACTTGTGGCCATGCCATCCAATTGCCAGTTCAAGTTACACATTACTAGCGGAAAGTATTTTCCGGTATCCGGCACCATTCAAAACTACGAGTAATACACACGCGGGCGCTCTTCCATTAGGAAGAGCGCTCAGACTGTCGTGAAAGTCTCGGCAGTCTAACAAAACAAGCCGGCCCCGATACGGTGCCAGCTTGTTTTGTTTCTTTTCATTGCTTACTTAATGGGTGAATTGGCTTCATGGAAACCGGTTATGGTTCTACGTAAATGGGGCTGCTACTTCTTTTTGTGGTAATGATACCCGCTGCATAACCCTTTTTGTTTGGATTTCGCGGAGCAGTTATGGCCCCCGTTTTTATCTAATCTCCCGGGATGCGCGTAAGCCGAAGCGGATGTAGCCATAACGACCACAATAGCGATGATAAAAATAACGGTTTTTTTCAATGTTCTCACCTATGTATACCCTATTTGCAGGGCTTAATGGAATTCTATCCCATTCTAAACCAGTTTCAAAAATCGGGATACGATTTGGCCCTACAATTTATCAATTCTTTAGAATTTATACCGCCCCAGCGGTCAATTTGTCAATCGACCCTAGAACTAAAGAGAGGGAATGCCCCTCTCTTTTTGACGTGCTTTAACCTTCCAATCCTATTTGATAAGACGAGCATTTACCCAATCGGCATGGTCATTATTTATACCATCTCCGCCATCTGTTACAATAAGTTTTAGCTCATTCTTGCCAGAAAGATTAACGTTTACCTCTTTTGGCTCTATATTATTATGCATGACACCACTAGAGAATACAGTTTGATTATCTACAACAACTTTGAACTCCACAGAACCTGCGGAGCCTACCTCACTATCTACCCCGACTAGTGCGGCAAAGGATGTGTACTTCCCATCCAGTTTGTAGACAATTTCACTGTTAGCATGTGTGCTCAAACCTTTTGTATAGGTCTTGTCATTTAACTTAAGTGTATTTCCATCAAGACTACGATCTTTTTGGATTGTTCCCCAACCTGTTGTGGCAGAAATCCAATCCATATCGCTGAGATACGTTGTAACAGGTGGTATTGGATCGGTTTCAAAGATTTTAATCTCACTTGCAGATGCAAAACCATTTGTTCCACCACCTTGAGGTACTTCAAGTCGAACATATTTAGCAAGCGTAGGTGTGAAAGTTACTGTCTTTTCTGTTTTGTCCTTTACCCAAGTGCCTGTTGCAACCTCAGTGAAGGATACACCATCAAGACTAGTTAGGACTCTATATTTTGTAATAATGCCATTTTCTTCAGTTTGTCGTGGTAGATAGGTTAGTTTGGAGAATGTTGAGGGATTTAGGTACTTTGCTGTAATATTGTAAGGAAACTGATTGGGTTTATTCCATTCACTATGCCACATACTATTTGTATTTCCGTCAAATGCATATGCTGCAGCATTATTACTACTTGAAGTCTCTTGGCTATTTGTTGTTGCCGCAATGATACCCCCAATACCTTTTACCTTATCGATTCCATCAGTCGGTTTAATGAGGTTATACTCTGACCCAAACCAAATCGGTGCAGTTAGAAGAGGTAAATTCAATGATTTAATCTTGTTTCGTGTTTCATTTGTTGCAGACAAACCCCATTTATCAAAGAAAGGCGTCAGGTCATAGTGAGCTACTTTTGAAGTGTTTAGAATAAATGCCTGTTTTTTCTGATCATCCGTAGTTGGCAGATCGGCTTTTGCCATCTCACGATATAATCGATGTAAATCTGGGTAGAAGTTATCCCCAAAAGCAAGATTAAGTTGCCACAACATTTCTAATTTTGAATTAGAGTCTTTAAAATTCTTGGTTGGCTGATCTACAAACGAGAAAGCGGCTAAGTACTCGCCTTGTGACCTTGCAGGCTCAGTAGGTTTAAGAACCTTCTTAGCAGCTAGAGAATATAGATTTACTGTCACCTCACCCATCTCATCCCAAGTCCAAGGTCCTTGTTGTCTCAAATGACCTGCCTCATGATATTGCCCCCAACCCATTCTTGTAAGGTCTAAAGCATCGGCACTTGCTCCAGTATCTTTAGGCATAATTGCCCCATCCCAATTTGCATATGCATACGCTCCTGGGATGGTTTTTTCTGATTCAACAAAGGCAATCAAATGCTTATCTAACCGATGCCTAGGATCAGAATCAGAATTAGATAGTCCAGAAATTTTATCCTGTGCTGCAATAAACTTATCATAAGTCTGTAAAACAGGAACTGGGTCTTGATTCAAGATATGATCTTTAGCAGTAGCATAATAGAAGACTAAGAGAGCTTTTTCTGATTGAAGAACAACAGAAGGTGCATTAGGATAAGCATTCATCATTGCCTGCCAATCCTCTTTTGTATTCTTGCCTAATATAAAGTATGGAACAGGACTACCCCCACTCACTACATTTACTTGAATACTACCTTCATTGTTGCTGTTATCAAAAGACAACAAACCGCCATTTGGTGAGGAAATTGTGTTTTTACCAGCTTTTAATGGATAACTAATCGCCCACTCTTTATCATGACGATGTACCCCAATAACCGCTGTAATTGGTTTGTCACCTGAAACTTCAATCTCAATTTGTTCATTGGGTTTTGCATATAAACCTGTTGGCTGAAATATTTTTCGAGCATTTATCGCTCTACGCTCTCGCTCGCCTTCCGCCCATATATCTCCAAGGGCTTTCACTTCAAAATTTTGCTGAACAACAAGATTACTTTGCTGTGTAATGGCTACCTCTGAAGTTTGGGCTAGTACCCCAGATGGCGAGACAGCTACTACAACTGCTGTTACCGCCATTAGATATAAAACCTGAAGTGACTTCTTAAGATTTCTCATCAAATCCCTCCCAAAATAAATTAAATTTATGCATACCCAGCATTTAAATGCCGGCATATCCATCTTGGTATGTATTAAATAAATTTCAGACTAATAGAACACGATTTCATTCCACTTTTTACCATTTGTCAAATAACACCATTTATCTCTATTTCTTCAATACCATCTTTATTCTTCTTTCAAAATAAAAAAACTCACACCGTAAGTTGTGGGTTTCTTTCAGAGATACAAATGTTGGAATCTCTTTATTTGTCCAAAACTCCTTAGGGGTAAGCGTTTACCTAAAGCGCTCCTCCATATCCTTAGAAAGCTTAATCACTTGCTACATCAATGAGATCACGTTATAATTCACTCATTTCTTTATAAAACAAAAGAGGATGAGTACCACGCATAAGGGGATATCCCTTTTACATGACTCATCCTTTTTTATAACGTCTAACCTTGTATTCAATTGCTTATTGCTATTGGTTTTATTGGACTTCCTCCACCTTTAATGTTACAGAGTAAGAACTTCCTTTTTTATCTATTGATACCGACTGCGGCTTCAAGTGCGGGATGTGATCGCGCATAACGGTAGTCCTCTATAGCCTGCGGAGCCTGCCGAGCTTTTTTAGTTTGTGGCAGGACTGTCTTCCGACGTTCCGTCCAGACCCACCACAAATAAATGTACCTTCTTGTCGGCCGGGTTCACGTAGGAGATGGAATAAAAGTACAGCTTATCGTTTTTCCAGCCGATAAATAAACTCGCTCCTACCTTTTTGTTATTCAAGCCTTCGTAATCGATTACGTGGTCCGGAGTCCCTTCGGGACGCTCGTATCCGGCCTCTTTGAAATAGTCCACTTTCGAAAAAGAATCGCTGCCATTTTCAACATCTCCGTTGTCATTGGCATTTTCAAGTTTTTCTTTGAGTTGAGCCGCCACTTCTTCCCGGGACAAATCGGGCTTCAGTTTCTCTTTAATCTCGGCAATTTTTTGCGCGATCTGCTTGTCTCTGTCCGTATCGCCGGATTGAGGAGGAGAAACAGGAGCGTCTTTGCCGGGAACGGACGTGATCGCGATCGTTTTCGTATCATTGTTCCACTGTACTTGTCCGCCCATCGCCTCTACGACCGCTTTGGCCGGAACATAGGAAGTCCCGTCGATAATGACCGGGGCCAGCTCACTCCCTTCCCCGTTTTTCGGGGTCCAGGCTTCATTGTTGAGCGTAATCTTGATAGCAGGATTCAGATAAGCTTCGATTTTCTCCACTCCGCCGGAGGCATAACTGGTCGCCCCCAACACGGCGGCTAATCCGCAGGCACCCAATAGGGTCATGTACTTCTTTTTCATCATCTTCTCTCTCCTTCTCCTTGGTTTTCCGAAATGAGTGACCCCTTCCTTAAAACGATCCAGAAATAAGTGTAGCACAATAATATGTTTATTTTTAACATAATTGTAAATTAAAATGTCTAAAACAGGTCTTTAAACAACGTGTTCTTAAACCTCTACCATTCCGCTTCGCTCATACGGGTAATCAATCTGTTCCTTTACTTGGTCCGCAGCTTCCCGCCCGGCGAGCATTTCGACCACATAGAGTCCTAAATCAATGGAAGCCGATACCCCTCCGCCCGTGACGACATGGCCGTCCTTGACGATTCGGGCCCGGACCACTTCCTTGCAATACGGTTCCAGCAGTTCATAAGCTTTCGGATGCGTGGTTGCTTTCCGGTTCTCCAGAAACCCGGCCGCCCCGAGCAAAAGCGAACCCGTGCATACCGAAACCACGTGTTTGACTTCTATCGCCTGACTAAGCCAGTCCACGAACTCCTTCTGGAACCTGAGCTTTCTCGTCCCGAGACCGCCCGGAACAAACAGCAGGTCATACTCCGACAGGTCCGGTTTTATTTTGCCGGCACGGATCGTCAAGCCTTGCTCGTCCTTTACCTCGGGCGCAAGCGCACAAATATCCCATGTCGTTCCTTTCGTCTTGTCGAACAGGCGGAGCCGGTTGACGACATCGTAGAAGCCGATAAAGTCCAGAAAAGTGATTCCGTCAAACACAATAAATGCGATTTTCATTCCTAAACCTCCTTATGGAAAAAACTCAGATTAATATATATAAAACAGAATTATTTCTTCCAAAAATCCGTGCAGATGGCCCTGAAGCTCGCCATCTTTTACCGTTTTGTATTCAAGGCAACTGACCCGCCGGACCGTGAAGGACGCACCCCGGATTCATCGAAAGCCGAGCCTTTTCAGGAAGCGGAAGAAGAAGCCCGACCAGACGACGGACGGTCCGCAATTTGCGCGAGGGTTTGGCCGATGTCCCTGATTAAAGAAGCCGAATCATAAATCGAAATTCCGATATTTCCGATTTCTTCCTTCCCCTTCTCGTACACGCCGGAAATGGCATCTTCCACCATGATCGCTTTAAAGTCGCGCTCGCTCGCCTCGTACATGCTCGTCCTGGGACAGTTCGGGAAATTACAGCCCGTAAAAATAAGGGTGTCGATGCCCCGCTCTTTCAGGAAATTTTCCAATTTCGTGTTGTAAAAAGCTCCCCAGCGGGGTTTGTATAGGACCCACTCCCGCTCACCGATCGCCTGGATCTCTCCGCCGAGCAGCGCCTCGAACCGCAGCTCCTCCGCGTGGGGCGGTTTTATCGCATCCGCGAGATCCGCGCCCCAAGACCCGGGCGCTGCGATAGCCGCTCCCGCCTCGATCATTTCTTTGCGGCACAGATCCGCATTGGAGCCGTCCCGCTCGTAAATCCGGATCACGTGGATAACCGGGATGCCATGGACCCGGCATTGTTCAAGGAGGCGGCCCATAACGGGCAGTACCTCGCTCGTACCCGGAATCTCGGCGGGGGCGCCGGGCAGGCTGAAATCGTTCTGCGTATCGATCGTCAATAACGCGCATGTCGCTAAATTCGGCTGGATATACGTACTCATTCCTGCTCATCTCCCCGAGCCCTTTTTCCACAATTATACATTCGATTCCACCCTTCGTCTAATAAAAGGTCCGCTCTACGCTTACAGCTTTCTCATCAAGGCTTCCAGCGGCCCTCTGCTAAATTTGCGTCTCCAAAGAAGACTCGCCCCGACCGCAGCGGCAAAATAACCGATAGAATATGCGACGGAGAAAGGCAGGGAGCCGTTTTCCAGCACCCCCAGCGCCTCCAGAAGACCAAGGCCCGCAATGACGTGCAAAATGTAGTGGCTCAGCGCCATTTGCCCCGTTCGGACAAGAGCGGTGAGCATACGCTGTCCGGGCGCTTTCTCCATCACGTAGATGCACGCAAAGATAACCAGCACGGCCGTGCTCGTCGCGGAAACCATATAGAGCAAATTGGGCGGCATAGGCTTCGTCTCAAAAAGATAGCGTGCTCCCTCTTCTCCAATCGCGGAAGAGCTCAGCTTTATCGCAAGCCGTGAGATCAGTTCGCTTACAGCGAACACGATCAGAGAGGCGGTCGCCCGCTTGATGCGCACAGACGGGTCGGTAAGGTCCAGACGGCCGATCAGCATCCCCGTCACAAAAAAAGCAAACCACGGAAGCGCGGGATGGAACCCGTTAAAGAACAGATTCCGGATAAAGCCGCCGACCGTCCAAAAATCCGTGTAAGCATGATAAGAGGCATCCCAGCCCGCCCCATAATCCAGCGCGAGCTGTGCGCATTGACCCGCCAATACGGCGGTAACGGCCGCAGCCGCAAGGAAGCGGTCAGATGAACGGATCAGGAATGAAGCCGCAAACAAAAACAAGGCATAGTAGTGCAAAATATCCGCCGTCCATCCCAATGCCAACAGAAACAGTCCGAGCGCAAGCAGGTACGCCGACCTTTTGCGGAGGACGAGTTTCTGCTTCGCCAGCTCGGGCTCGTCACCCCGCCGGGCTCTGCGGGTCATGAGGGAAATGCCGATCCCCGCCAGCACGACAAATACCGCGGAGGCTCTGCCCTCGAACAAGCCGGCGAATCCAGCCAGCCACGAGGGCCCGCTTCCGTCCGCCATCATCGCGATTTTGTAATTCACCACGATCATCCCGAAGATGGATAAAGCCCGGGCCAAATCCAGCCCGGAAACTCGCGCTTCTTTTTTAACGACCATCATAATAAAATCCTCCAAGTTAGTATTTTACCTACCGGTAAGTAAAATACTAACCGAAAAAAGACCGGTCTGCAACCGGACGTTTTTTAATGCGCAGCCTATTCTCTTATTCGAAGAAAATCAGCTTATTCCCGAAGGGGTCGGTTACCGTGCATTCTTTTGTTTTCCAGGGCGTCAGTTCGATCCCGGGCTTAGCGTAGGGATAATTTTTGCCGATCAGCGTCTTCTGCAGATCTTCTACGCCGGAAACCGCAATTCGGAGCGCCGCTCCGGGGCTGCAATCTCCGTAATGCTCGCTGAGTTGAAGAACGATTTCATCCCGGGAAATCTGCATGTACAAAGGCATGCCGGGCTCGAAGCGATGTTCCCAATCCAGCGTGAACTCCAGAAACTCCACATAAAATTGTTTGGCTTTCTTTTCATCGAACATGCGCAAAATAGGGGTTATTCCCGTTAAGGTCATTTCGTTGGCGCCTCCGTAACTGTTATTAAGGACGTTCCGTAACCGTAAAAACGGTGATTTCCCGGTCGACCAAACTCAGAAATTGTCTGACCCCGGGATGATAGGCCGATGCGGATAAGCCCGAATTGGCGTACAATTCCTCTCCCGTTCCGGGATCGTAAATTCTGAAGCCGCTCTGAGCGGATGTGCAGTACAAATAGTCATCATAATACAGATCGCCGAAGGCAATTTTAAAGGAAATCGACTCCTTCCCGTCACGGACATCCAGGATTCTTATAAGAAATTCCTCGGAAAGGGGCGTTTCCTCCTCTCCCGCTAACAGGTCGGGATCGATACGCCCGATGATGCCGATTTTTGTTTTTCCAATCCAGCAAATAGGCTCGTTCCAGTCGTATTTGCCCCACCAAAGCGTCGTTCTGCTTTCCCCGTCCTCGGATTCCCACACATTTTCCGTTAACCATTTCTTAACGTTCCACGCGGTAACGGAACCGGTAGGATGCCATATCCAGCCGCTATCCGCTATCCAGTCGCCTTCAGGCGATACAAGCAGTTGTCCATGAAAATAATCCAGAAGATGCTCCTCTTCACTAGAGCCGCCTTCATCGGTAACAGAATAAGGATCCGGTCTGGGGACTACAGATTCTCCGCTATGAATGTCCGTAATGTCCAGCCGGTTCCATTTTGTACCATGCACAAACAGGGTGCGATTGTTGTCTTCCAGAAAAACCGCGGGAAATATGGACTGTTCGAAATAATAGTCGTCTCTCTCGAACGGACGGAGGACCTTTTTTTGTGCGATATCCACAATTACTCCGTTTTTCCCATACGTATTGACGACCGAAATGAATTCCTCTTGAACGGAAACCGCAAGTGTCACGCGTTCTTCGAAATTTATTTCCGGGCACTGGACGAAACAAATCCGTTCAATGGAATCCGATACGGTATCCAGCGTATAAAGATTCCCTTTTTCCGTGACAACAATGAATTTCATCGACTTCAACAAAGGTTTCGCATCAACTATACGTTCATCCAGCCGTAAACCGAGCTTCTTTGTTTTGACTTCGAACACCTGTTATCCCACCTCCTTTCTCCGAATCAACTTACCCATGTCTTGATCATCGCGAAGTATTCCCGGATCATATTAATCGGTTTGAGATGCGCCGGTGACGGGCTCGAAAGGCCGTACGCTTCATAACCTTCCCGTTTCGCCAGCAGCTTGGCCCGGTACATGTGATAGTCGCTTGTGACAATGAGGATCTTCGGATCGTGGATGCCCTTTTCTTTCAAAACGGCTTTGGTAAACCTCAAATTCTCAAGGGTGCTTGTCGATCTGCTTTCGAGAAGAATCCGGTTCTCCGCGATTCCTTTCTTCACCAGGTAGTCCCTCATAGCCACCGCTTCCGGCACATTCTCGCCCGGGCCTTGACCGCCCGATACGACCACGGTGATGTCCTTCTTCCCGGAAACGTAAGCGAGCCCCGCATCCAGTCTCTGCTGAAGCGTGAGCGATACCTCGAATCCTTTCAGGCCCGATCCCAAAATAACGACGGTGTCCGCTCCCGATGTTTCGGCTTCGTCGGCGCCCATTTGCGAGACCACGAACGATTCCACGACCGCAAAAGAAAGGACGATCAGCAGCGAGCCCGCCCACAGCGTTTTTCGCAGCCTCACGCGCTTGCTAAAATCAATCCTCCTGATTATCAGGAGAAGGACGACTGCGGCGCAAAAAAGCATCATCCCGAACCGTCCTCTAAACAAAAAAGGAGAGCTCAAAAATGTCAGCACCAACAACACGTCCGCCACTTTCGCTTTCCTGATTCCAGACCATCTCTTCATGTCACGGTTCTCCTTAATCTTCCCCGCCTATAACCGGCGGATTTGCCGAACCAAATCGGTTCCGGTAAATCTTATTTGCAGACCATAAGCAGATTCCCGTCCGGGTCCGTAAAATTGAACCAGTGCCCGTGCTCGATATCGGAGACCAGCCGGACGCCAAGGCTTTTCATATATGCATAGGACCGCTCGATATCGTCTGTCGCGAACTGGACCACCGGCGCTTTAAATACCGTCTCCGGCGAGTAAATTTTACTGTCGAGCACAATTCCCGCCCCCTGCATCGGCAGGATATACAAGTGGCCGAACAGCACCTCGCCGTCTGCGGGAAGGCCCAGTATCTTGCAGTACCAGCTCGCCGCTTGTTCAATATCGCTTACCGGGATAAAGACGGTGAGAATCTTATTTTGGATGGGACTGTTCATTTTCGTTCCTCCTAATTCGATCCGGCATTGATTTGCGATGTGGCGGCAGCTTAATTGCAGCCGTATTCACGCTCTTAATCCGGCACGACCTTCTTCCCGAGCTTATGCCCGGCCAGCACGACCGGCAGCAAAAGCAGCCCCAGCGGCGCACAGGTCAGCAGGTCCTGCCAAGTTGCCGCTCCGTCCCGGAGCAGCCTGTAAAACAAATAAACCGAGTAGGGCAGGCTTACCGCGACGGCGGTCACCACACCCGGTGTGTAAGATCTCAGCAGGAGCGACTGCCCCAGATGGGTAAATACATGCACGAACAGGAGCGCATTGAACCCGATAAACAAGGCCCAAATTCCCCTCTCGGCCGCCAAATACGTAACCGGGATAAAAAGGATAAATTCAACAAACACGGCCACGGCAAACTGCGAGGATTTCACGTTCGACATGTCCTTGAACAATTTTTGTCCCGGTCCCGGGACTCTCGGCCGGAGCCTCGCGTAGTTTCTGTTCATCCACGACTCCACAAAAATGATTTCTTCGAAATCGTGAATCATAAACGCAGCGAGGAACAGCCAGACGACCGCGTTCAGCGAAAGATAATCGTCCATGAGCATAGGTTCCCCCGTCTACTCTAGTCTTTGATGCCCCGGTATCTCGCGGTACGAAGCTCTTTGATATAAGCATCCAGCGCCGGCATGCCCGACTCCACGGCCTGGCTGACCGAGCGCTCGATATCGTAAGGAACTCTTACGAACCGGATTTCAAGAGGGGCCGCCGTCCGGGAATCGAAGCTGCCCTCCAGAACGACGTAGGAAGCCTGAGTCAGATCGAGCGGATTTCCGACGCTTCCGACATTGAACAGCACTTTGCCGTACAAATGCTGGAGATACGCGTTATGTATATCGCCGTAACCGACGATATCGGCGGGAATCTGCTCCCGGCATTTATCCGACGATTCGAAGAGGGAAAGCCGCTTCTCCGGCTCGTCCCACGGCTGTACGCGCTCGTACAGGCTCCGGGGCGAAGCGTGGAACAGCCGGACGTATTTGCCGCTCATATAAAATTCGAGCGAAAAAGGCAGTCCCGCCAAGTATTCCAGCCGCTCTTCCCCGAGCACGTTCTGATGCCACTTCAGATCCTCGATCTCCGTTTCCCGGGTGATGAAATCGTCCCAGTTCCCGCTCACAACCTCCTCGCAGTGCTCGCGGATCAGATCGACCGCCTTATCGCCATGCGGTCCTTTGCCTATCAGGTCGCCCAGGCAAAAGATTCTCGTGATGTCTTTGCGCCGGATATCTTCCAGCACGGCTTCCAGCGCCGGTATGTTTCCGTGAATGTCTGACAGGATCGCTATTTTGTCCACACGTTTGTCCTCCGTAAGTCCGGCAGGTTAACCTGCTCTCTGTATTGGGTTGTATCTACTTTCGATCCGCCCGAGGCGGCTTCCTTCTTTTCCCTCCCAAACATTCTTTCATTCCTTACGAAATATACGAAAAAAAGACTGCAATGATGGCTCATCGCAGTCTTTCGTTCAGGCTTCTTCAAACAAGGTTGTACGGATTTTGAACACCGCTTTGCGGATCAGAGAAGCAGGTTCCCCGTCTCCGCTCGTCAAACCGGGCCGGTGGATGTCTTACGGGAAGAATACGGCGTACATGCCCGGGGTCAGCCGGAACCGCTCTTCTCCCTCAGCGACTTCGAACAAGGTAGTGCCCGTATCCCCATGTCTTATGCAGCCGGAGGTCTCCGGGCACGTCAGACGTTTGGGACGCCGGGCGGGACCCCGCGAGTCCTTGCCGCCGATGCCTCTCTCCTCCGCCCGCTCCTCCGGGCGACCTGCGCCAAAGAAGCCTGCCGGATCGGCAGGCTTCTTTGCGTGTGGTGCGGGGGGCTGTTCCGGCCCACCCGTCATATTTTGAAATTGGCGATCGTTTGCTTCAACTGCTCCGCGCTTTCCCGTGTTCCTTCCACGATGTTCAGCACTTTGTCCGAACTGTCCATCGCAACGCTCACTTGGTCCGAAATACTTCCCGTTCCGGCGGCAGACTCGTTGTTCGCAATCGAAATTTCGTTGATCATGAGCGCCATATCCTCGATCGCCCGGCTCAGTTCATGCGCGGTCGCGTTGAAGTCGCCCAGCAATTTTTCGTAAAATTCCGCGTCCCGGTAGTACTGCTGGCCCGTTTCGACCATCGCGTTGTAATCGTTGATAACGGTCGTATCGATAAAGGTGAGCATGCTTTCGGAGTTCGCCTTCAAATTCTGCACCGAAGAGGTGACGATTTGAACGACTTCTCGAATTTTGTTCGCGGAGTGACCGGATACCTCGGCCAGCTTGCGGATTTCTCCAGCCACAACGGCAAAGCCTCTGCCCGCCTCCCCTGCTCTCGCCGCCTCGATATTGGCGTTCAGGGCCAGAAGATTGGTTTGAGCCGTAATCTCCAGAATGGAGTTCGCCAGTACCTGAATCTGCTCGACGGCTCCGGCCTGCTCGATGGCGCTCTCCAGGCTCTCCCGCATTTTCCGGCCGATTTCGACGGCCCGCTCGGACGATGCGACCGCGGTTTCGCGCAAATCTTCCGCCCGCTTGCTGACTTCCTTCGAAGCCTCTTCGCCTTGTTTCGCTTTGTCCGCGATCCGGTCGACGGACTGGCGGATGCTCGAGGACGAATGGTTCATTTCTTCCGTCGATGCGGCCGTTTCTTCCATGGCGGCGGCCATTTGCTGCGTCGTGCCGGATACGTTCTGGATTTGGCCGTTCAGATCCGTCAAATGGCTGCTCACCGCCGTTACCGAACTGCCGAGCTTATCCGACTCTTCCACAACGGTGCGGATCGTATCGCTGATCGAGGCCTGCATCGTATGCATGGACTGCATCAAAACGCCCGTCTCATCCTTGGACTTCATAAATTTCTGCGGAACCGGATGCGAAAAGTCTCCGCCCGCGATGACTTTCAAGTGCCCGGTCGCCACTTTAATCGGCGTCGTAATCCGGTACGAAAGCAGCACGAGAATGGCCGCAAACACGAGAATACTGCCGATGATGACGATGACCAGACCTTTTTTCAGGGCCGTAACATTATGCATGTACTCATCGACCGGCTTGAAGGAAATAATGAACATATCCTGCAGAGACGATTTAGCGTAAGAAGCGATTTGCGGCTGACCGTTCAGCGTGAAATACCCGATCCCTTTCTTGTTCGCGCTGACTTCCTTGAAAAAGGCAGGCACGTCTCCTTCCGCTTTGGTCATATCGTATTTCAGCACTTCTTTGCCGTTTTCCGAAGCGACGAGAACCCCTGCCGCATTGATCATAAACGTCTTGACGTCGCCCTTCTCCGTGGACTTGACAATATTCGCCGACAGCTTGGTCAGATCAACCGCCGTCCCTACGATGGATGGCATCGCATCCGTACTTCCGTCCGGAATATGCGCCAGCAGCGCCATAATCGGCCCTCCGGTTACGGGAGACTCGACCGGTCCGTACAGGACGGGACCTTTCTTCATCCCTTCCAGGAGGGACTTGTCGAGATCGGCCACGCCGATATCGATGCCGACGGATTGACCCCCGATGCCGTCCGATACGATCGAGCTGTTGTACGCGGCATAAATATTTTCGTACAAGCCGTTCGCATCCGTAATGAGCTTACCGAGATAAGCGGATGTCGTGGCGGCGTTTTCCGATTTTGGGTTGCCGGTTTTCTTAATTTCCTTGAAGGTGTTGACCAAAAAAGGATTGTTCGCCATCGTCGAAGAACTTAACGATAAGTTGGTGAACGCCAGATCCATCTGGTTCACCTTCTCCGAAACGATGTTCGTCATGGACTCCCTTGCTTCGGCTTCAAGCGAATCGGCCGATGAGCTGCTTGCAAACCACAGCGCGATTAGCATTGGAATAGTCATACAAGCAACCGATATCAGCATAATCTTCGCGAATAACCCGGTTAGATTGATTTTGCCGAGTATGCCTCGTGTCTGTTTTGCCTTGCTTTTTAACATCATGCTCCCCCTCGTATAGCGGCGTACGCTAAAAATAGATATCTACTTTATCGACAAAAAAAGACAAAATGTTGATAGTAATTTTATTGAATTCGACATATATTCAAAGTAAATTGTTTCTCTGGAACTATTTTATATAGGACAAAAGAAACAGCCTCTTTACAAAGAGGCTGTTTCTTATTAGATAGTTTCTGCCGTTTCTTCCTGGGTAGGTTCTGTTGTTTCTTACTTATCAGCTGCCATGAAAATGCCGGGTGTTTTTCCGAAAAGCATACTCACTTCGACTTCTCTTCTTAATTGGATTTCTCCTCTTCTATGAGAGTGGAGGGCTAACGATCCGTTCGGCTACAAGGTTCCCAGCACATCGATTAAGGCTTTCTTCTTATCTTCCCCAATAGGTTTCTCCAAAATCTCCTCCAGCAGCCGGGTCAGGAGCTCCACTCGTTCGGCACGTTCCGCTCCGTTCGTTTTCTCCAGGCCGTCGTGCGGCAGAACGATATCTTCGGGAATTTCATCGGAGATTTTCACCGTAGCTTCTTCCCCGCTCGAACCGCTTCCTAGAGGAACAAAATAATAAACCGTACTCGGATTCACCTCATTGTCTTTGAAAAAGCTTTCGCCGACCCAGTAGCTTGCTCCCCTCCGTACCGGAAACATAAACGTGTTCGGGTTCGAATAATTGTACTTCGTCCAGTTGCCGGTAAAACCACCCGTATTCCCTCCGGTGGTCTGTACCATATATCCGTCGGTCCCTCCGTAAATCCAGCCCACCGATAAAACCTGCTTCCAGGGGAGGTGAACATAGCCGATCACAAAGCCGTCCGTTCCCGCCATATGCGTACCGGTGCTGATCCGCTGGTTGTACCCGAGAATCCCGACGCTGCCCGCTGCGCTTAAAGCCCCTTTAACCGTGGTGTCGGACAGGTTTGACCCGCCGCCGACCGTCAGCGCTCCCTGCACCGAAGAACTACCGAGCGATGCGGAGCCCTGAACCGTAAGCGGGCCCGTAACCGTCCCGCCGGACATCGTTGCGGTGCCGGTTACGTTCAGCGCACTCTTCGCGTTCAGCGTGCCGGTTACGTTCAGCGTGCCGGTTACGTCCGCACCGCCGTTCAAAGATGCGGAGCCCGACACCTGCAGCGTCTTACCGTTCAATCCGGCGGCTGTCGCAATGTTTCCCGCTGCGGACACCGTGTTCGGCGTTTCGTCCGGGTTCGTGATATGTACGGTCACCGCTTCGTACACGTACAGCGTTTCGCCGCGAACCCCATCGGTCCGGCTTGCGATAAGAATAAAGGTGGTCGTCTGACTGAGGCCCTTCGTCACAACGAAAGAATTATCGGTTCCGCTGTACAGGGGAGCGGTGCCTGCCGTCGTAACAATCTGATACTGGCTGGCGTTGCCTTCCCAGCTGAGCTTGAACGCCTGGCCGTTTGCAAAGCTGCCGCCCGGCACGATGTCCGGTTTAGAGCTGTCGTAGGCGCCCGCCACAAAATTGCGTACAAAAATTTCCGGAAGCCCGATCGTCAAGCCGAAAGGCAGATCGCGCGGCTGATAGTCTCCGGAGAACGAGGAGGACGTCTCCAGGATGTGCAGGTTGCGGATGTCGCCGAGAGCGGCGGAGACCGAGCCGACGCCTACCGTCAAGATCAGCGGATAGTTAATCAGGTAATCCTGCGACGACTTGGCCGTAAATTTGAGCGGAATGTAGGATATGTCGGCCAGCCCCACCTCGCTGCCTTGGACGATCTTTCCGACCGCGTACTGCCACTTATCCGTATTGACACCCGGGTCAAAGATATCCTTCTGACTAAGCACCCCCGAAGGAATATACAGATCGATTTCCGGACAATAAACTTCCTTCCCGGGGGGAGGGGTCACGACCAAGGTTACGGTGCCGGAAGCGGAATATGTCTGCGTACTTGCCTGCAGGGGACTCGGTGACGTCAATATACTGTAATTCAAAAGTGCGGGGAGATCAGCTTTGCTCATCGTTTGAACCTCCATGGGTTTAAGTGCTCTTATGGTTTGCTTTAGCTTTGGGTTTAGCCTTCAGATTCAGATTCGGATGTGTCCCTCTTGCCGGGCTCCGAAGGTCCGGTTCCGGTCCCTTGAGCGGACCCGCTCCGGAATTGCAGCGTGCCTTCGCGCAGCGACAGCGACCGGGAGTTCAGCCGGGCCTGCTGGCCGATTTCGGTCAAAGTGTACGTCAGAAAAGCGGACGGTCCGTCTTCCCGGGATTGCGGCTCCAGCCACTTCCACTGTCCTCCGTTATCCGAGGGAACGGGGAGCGTTATAACGCCTGACGGTCCGTTCTCTCCACCGGCTGTCTTATCCGGAGCCGGCTGAAGCACGGTCAGGATCGGCCCCGTCCGGAATTGGAGGTTTAACGCGCTCAGCACGGGATCGGTAAAACGCGCAGGCAGCTCCAGAGCCTGCACCGGAACGATGCCCGTAACCGCGTGAACCGCAGCGCGCGGATCCAGCAGCAGCATCACTTCGGCCTGCCGTGCGCCGTCAAACCGCAGCGAGAAGAAATTGCCGGGTCCGATCGGCCGGACATAACCGGCCGCTTCCTCTCCCGCTGCAAGCGGGTGGACGCTGTTAAACCGGTCGTAAGCGCCGTTAAGAAAATAGCCGATCAAGCCGTCCTTCCGGATTTCCGTGTCGCCCAGTCTCACCTCGTAATCGTTACCGGTAAAATCGGACGGCGGCGGATTGAAGGTGGCCGCCCAGCCGGTATACCTCGCGGCCGGTCCGTCCAGCGCCAGCTTCAGATTGGCGCGCACGAGCGCAAGCGGCCTTCCCGCGAGGACCGACACGTTCCGGTCGCTGCTTGCGGCGAGAGGATCGATCGTCCACAAGGAGGCATCGATCGCCTCAAGAAAGCGGCTGAAGGCAACTTCGTCCGCAGCCGTCAAGCTTTGCAGCATTTTGGCCAGCTCGGGCGCCCGCTTCTCAATATCCGCAAGATTACCGTAAGTACCCAGCGGCGCATAGAGCAGATGAACCCGTTTGACGCCGTCTTTTCCCGTGATCAGGCCGACGTCCCCGACAGCGCCGCCCTGCGCGTCGTATACGGATACCGAGCCGTTAAGATGATTCGGGAGCAGCCAGCCCGCAACGGGGTTCGCCAGGCTGTCCAAGTCGGCAAACCTTCCCGCGTCCCGCGCGTCAATAAGACGGAAATCGAGGCGGATATGCTGATTCGGCCTCGGCGGCAGCTGGATGAACCGCTGGGCATTCTGCGCCTCGATCGGCGCGTCCGGCGCAAGACCTTCCGACAAAATCGGCTCAAACACGTCGGAGCGGCTGAGCCCCGAATCGCCGATTACTTCCAGCACTTGCCCGAACGCATCGTACACGGCTAAATAGGCGAAGGCGAACTGTCCCTGCCGGACTCCCTGGAATTCCAGCGTATCGCCGGTCGAGCGGATATAAGGGAGATCGTGATATTCGTCGCCGACGAGATCCGCCAGCGTTTTTTGCCCGCCGTCCTTAAACGTAAAAGTTAATCCGGGATCCGGCGACCGGTTTACACGTGTATCGCGTACAGCGAGCTGGCTGCCGAAACCGCCGAGCGATTGGGAGATAAAATCCCAGCCGTCGATATCTTCGATTAAACCGTCGAGCTGATCCAACAGCCCTTCGTCCGTATCTTCCGCTTCGCCTTGGCGCGTATGGACGAGTTTTTTCAACCGGTCCCGGAAAAGAAAGCTTGTCTGCGGCGTCAGCAAAATGTCTCCCCCGATCTGCCGGTCGTTCGAACCGGAGGCTTTGCCGTCATACCGGTAATCGGTTCCGTCGAACGTCCAGTTGGAATGCCCGATCGGATACCAGTCCGCCACCCATTTCAGAAGGAGCGGATTCCAGGGCTGCTGCCAGTCTCCGGGGACGAAGGCGGGGAGTATGCCTTGAAAACGGGCGGGATCGTGCCCCGCAATTATTTCCCGGGTGATCCCGGGATGACCCGCGGAAATGACCGGAGCGTTGTCCGGATCGAGCAGGAAAAACTCGGCCAGCAGCAAACCGACTGCGCCGGCAAGCTGCAAAGCAGTGTCCGGCGGGATGTAATCGCCCTGAAGAGCGGAGGCCAGTTCCGGCAGACTCAGCGGAAGCTTGGGCAGCGCCGCTGCCAGCTCATCCGCCGTCACGCTGTCGGTGCCGATGGTGATCCCGCCGACGATTTGCGCCGGCAAGCGGCAGGACAAAGAACTGTCCGGACCGCTTATCCGGCCCGTACTTCCCGCACCGCTGATGAAGACGACGGGATCATTGGCCCGCCAGTAGCGGGGTCCTGCCACCGGCTTAAGGCTACGGTCCGCGTTCAGTTCCCCTTGGGCGCGCTTCGCCCGTTCGAAAGCTTCGATCCCGGCCGCCAGCGCCTCTTCCGGGGTCTGGCCCTCCCCTTCCGCCGGCCGGGGCACGCCTTGGCCGATCAACGATCCTGCCTCGCCGATGAGATCCATGATCTTCCTCGGCAGGCTGGCGATATTGTCCGGTCCTTCAGGCTTGGACGGATCGTAAGACGGATCGTTTTCGGCGGAGAGCGCCTTTGCGAATTGATCCTCGGTCAACCCGTCCGGCCGTGCGAATACCGGGTAGGATTCGTATTTCCCCCGCTTCCACCACGTGTCGTAAAGCCGCCTCCGGGCGGCTTTCAATTCATTCAGTTTTTCGTCCAGCGCGGCCTGCGTACCGTTCAGTGCCGTGAGCCATTGTTCCGGCGGACGTTCTCCGAGATTGTCCGGCCGGTCGGACTTCGCATCCACGACCGTCCACCGGTATCCGCCCGGCTTCGAGCCGAACCATTCCTGCCGGATACGGAGATCAAGAAGATCCCAGCCGCTCGGCTGGTCAAGTATATGAAGCATATCGTACTGAAACGCTTCGAGCAGTCCGGCCGCGTTGGGCATCTTCGCAAGCAGCTGCTGCGCTTTAACGTCGCCGTTCTTCGCTCGGTCGTTCAGCTGGCGCTCAATCATCGCTTTAAAAGCATCGGCCGACGTATTTCCGACCGCCACATGTATCCCTTTGCCCGCGGGATCTTTGTATTTGTCCTTGACCGTCGGCAGCACGCCCGAGCGGCTCCACTTCACGCCAAGCACCATTCCGTGGTACAAGCTGGCCTGCGGGACGTCGCCGTCCGGCACGGCGGAGCCGTCAGCGGGTCCGGCGGAGGCGGCTTTCTGAACCGTCCACGAGAACTCCGCAAGCTGCCGTTTGTAAGCGTCAACCGGCGAGCTTCCGGAAGGCTTTGCGCTTTGGCATTTTTGCAGGGGATCTTCCGCATGATTGGAATACCAGCCGGCCACCAGATAACTCACCGCGCACTCCGGCTCGGCATCATCCAATGGATCCCGGAAGGAAAACACCTGGCTGCAGTGGCTTTGAAACGCGCTGAAAAGCGGATTGCCCGGAGCGACGGCTTTCACAAACAGTTGTTCGATGCCTTTTTCCGACCAGCCGCTCAAATCGAATACTTGTCCGAGCACATCCGCGATTTGCCGGCCGCTGCCCCCTAACCGCCCGCCAGCCTGCTGCCGCACAGGATCCTTGCTTCCTTTCCACGCCTCTATAACGGCCGGATCAAAAACATAAGCCGCCGAACCCGCTCCGCCGGGTGCGTCGCTTTCCACGAGATACGCTTTGGATACGCGTCCGGCGGAAGTTCCACCAAAGCGCACGACTAGCCAGCGGTTCGGAACCAGGGGGAATTCCACGCGCCGTGTGACCGGGTCCTGAACACCGTGTTTTAACGCGTCGGGAAGCGTCCAGTGTACGTAAACGCCGGTATGATCGTCCGGATTTCCCGCGAAGCCTCCGCCCCGGTCCGTCGGATCGGGCTCGGAGCTTCCGAAGCTTTTGACCTGGGTATAATTGTGCTCCCAGCGCCGGAAAGGCTGGTTGGCCCAAACATACGCGTTTACCGCAAGAGCACTGACCTCGACGGGAACCAATAAGGTTGAATTATCCATGATTTTCCTCCACTCTATTGCGGCTTAACTGTCATGCCCGGTTGAAACACGATCCGCTCCGGAGATTTAACCATCTGCAGGGCAAAATCGGAAGGGTTCAGCGTCAATTGGTCCAATTTCAGCGCTTGCTTGATCGCATCGGCCGACTGCTGCACAAGCCCCTCCGCCTGATCGGGCCTCAAGTCCAGAATTCGTCCCGGTCTCAAATGCCGGTCGCGAACCGGCAAATGCACGTTCAATTCCGAACCGAAGGGAGATCCGGAACGGTCCGGGAGCACGCTGCGCAAATTAATTTCCCCTTCCTCGTTCAGACCGAACTGGAACCCTTCCTGAGGCTCGCTTAGCTCAATCCTGTCAGGGATGCCGCGGAATAAGGCGAGCAGCACGCTGGACGAAAGCCGCTCCAGACGGGCGATCCCGAGCGGAAGCCCCACGGCGTCGAAGGCGCGCACCGCAAGTCCCGGCCATCCGGCAACCGCAGCGGACCGGAGCAGAAAGCCCGCCAAGGGCAGGGCTTCCCCGCCAGGCGCCGCGCTCCGCTCATCTCCGGGGCGGGTACGGACGGTTTGCGCGGCCGCTTCGGCTGCCGCCCGGATCGTTCCTTTGGTCATGCCGTACGTAAACGAGTCGCGGCTGGAATGCATCGCGATTGCCAGCATCCCGTCCAGCATGGCGTCCAGCCAGTTCGAATCCAGGTAAAAAAACCGGATGGATTCGGACGGCAGCATTCGCTCCTCCGGTACCAGATAATAGAACGGTACGTCGTACAGCAGAAGCTTGTGGGCGAGCCACAGCGCAATCGGCTCCAGATCGTCCCGCGTCAGCTCCGCGACCGCCTCTTTGACCTCATCCCCCGCCAAAAATTGCTGCAGCGCGGCAACGGGACTTACGCCGGAGCCTCCCTGGAGCAGTTGCCGGCGCGCGGAAAGATTCCGCTGCGGGCTGTCCTGCGGCAAACCGTAGAGAGGCGGCTCCGGAATTTGCTCCAGCAAATCCCCCTTCATCGCGCCGAGCAGCGCCTCCCGCATCAAGCCGGATTGCGCGAGCTCCTTCAAATCGGCGGCGTCCGTCAGCCCCGAAGCCTCCAGCCGGTGATACAGCAGGTCTGTCAGCCGGTGGCAGCGGCGGCGGTAATCCAGGAGCAGCGAGCCGAACGTGGCGTCGGACAGAGCAAGACTGCGCCCGATCTGCCAGGCGGCCGCCAAAGAAGCGTCAAACAAGCCGTTCGCCTTGTCATAAATCAAGGCCGCATCCGCCGTGAGCAGCGGTTCCGCGGGCAGGAAGGGAGCCGGCCGGACCGGAGCGAGCGGCCCCCGGTACCAGGCGAAGGTGTCCTCCCCGCTCCGGATATGGAACGGAAGGGGCACATAACCGCTGCGCAGCCGCTTCCTCGCTTCGGCACCGGCCGCGTCGTCCGGCGGCGCTGTCCGCTCCTCTCCTCCGTCCGCCGCCCCTTGCGGCAGCCGGAGCAGCAAAGCGCCCGGATCATACGCGGCGCCGGACATTTCCTCGGCCACCAGGCGATGCATGAGGCCGGCGAAGTCTTCCTTGCTGTCGGGACGGCAGCGGAATGTCCACCTGGCGAGGGACAACAGGGCGATTTTCTCTTTAGGCGGCTTTGCGCCGGGCTGCAGAAGATCGTCGAATTTTTCCAGCGATACGAGATGAACAATGTTTCTCGAGCCGCCTTCATCGGTCTCCTGCGCGTAAGGAAACCGGTTGCCCGTTACGACGCTGTACCACCCGTCCTCCTCGTGCCCGGCTGCCTTATCCTGCGTATTTACCTGCCTGACGTGCGTCAAATAAGGCAGCTCATTCAGCTGAGGGATGATCGACTGGAACACACCCGCATCCATTTGAATGTAAAAACAGGTCTGGCCCTCGGTCACGTCCGCCTCCCGGACCAGAGTCTGGGGGACATACACGTCGGGGCTGTTTTTCAGCCCCATAAATTCGCCGGCCGTCGAACGGATGGCCAGCGTCTCGGCATCCGTCCGGTCGGCAGGACCGGCCAGAAGCTCCCCTTCCTGGAAAAGAAGCAGGGCCAGCCAGGGGATGTTCGGCCCGCTCATCTCACGCTCCCACGGCAGGACCCGTGTATTCAGCACCAAGTGCGGAAGCTCGTCGGCAAATTTGCCGGTGCTGCCCGCGGGCGGCACCAGGCTGTGGATCTCCGAAGGGTCGATCGCAAACTGCGGGGCGTGCACGATAAAGGGTTGTTCGGCCATCAGAAGAGCTTGCTCCTGAGCGGTAATCCCGATGTCCTGCACGGACTGCTTTACGGTTACCTTGTAATTTCCGGCGGGTAAGCCGGGTAAATCATGATCATAAAACCGGATTTGACCCTGCTGGGGTTCGTCACTCATGTTTTCCGCTCCTTTCACGGCTTCACCTGCATGGGAGAATCGGTAAAGAGATCTCCCGCTTCTTCGGCAAGACGGGGCAAAGGTCCGTTCGTGCCGCTGTAGGCCTGCATGCCTTGCAGCGCCGCAAATATGGCGGCCCGGTTGGCCGCGGAGGGACCCATAACTCCCGCAATGTCTCCCGGTGTCGTATCGGCCGGAACGGGCGCATAATCGGTATTCGCGGCCCCTCCGGGCTCGAACGGGAGCCGCCCCTGCGGCACCACGTCATCGTAAGCGAGCAGGTCCGCCTGCAGGCCTGCCGCCGAATAACCCAGCTTCGATCCGGGAGGAGTAACCGTTAAGCCCGCGGGCGTATTCCGCGTCGTATCGCTGCCCGGCACCTGCGGATTGCGCATAAACCGGCCGTCCGCGTCCTTCAGCGGCTCTCCCCACAGCGCCGTCGGCATGTTCCGGTAATACGGAACGAGCTGCCAACCGGAAATATCGTGGTCCAATCCGTCTTTTTCGACCGTCAGGTGATGCTTGGACGAGACGTTCGTTTTGTTCATTGTCCGGATGTGTACGGGGTAGGCTTCCGGGTATTTCGGGTCCGTCACCGGGTTCGTCGCTTGGCCCGCCGTGAAATGACTGGCCGGAATCGCCGTCTGTGTCGTAAAGCTGAAGGAGCCCGCACGGACCAGCCAAATATCCGGTCCCGGCCCGGAAGGGGATGGCCCCGCCGGATCGGAAAGTTCCGATGTCTGAGATGGTTGAGATGGTTGGGACAGTTCATATGGTTGGGATGGCAGGAACGCTTCATGCAGTTGGGACGGTTCAGATGATTGAGACGGTTGGGACGTCTGAACCGGCGGCACCGCCATGTCCCCCTCCCCGCTCCCCGCAGCATCTTCGCTGTCTGATTTCAAAGCCGTACCCGAGGCGCCGGGAGAAAGCGAGCCTGTCAAACCGGTCACGGCCGTAATTTTGCAGACGTTGTCGAGAGAAGGGAGCAGCGATTTAAACTCGCCCCACTCGATCGGGCTTTCGTCCCCGTCCGAGCGGTCCGCTCCGAATCCGACCGTGAACGAGATGACCCACCAGTGCACGCGGGCCTTTCCGCCCGTTGGCGGTCCCCACAGCTCTACGGATGCCCCCAGCTCGACACTGATCGTTTTGGTTACGAACAGCAGGTCCAGACGGTACGAGGCCCCGATGCTCACGCTGATACCCGCCTGGAAATGGAACGGATGGAAGGTGATCAGCAGATCCGCACGGGCGGTGAACCAGGCTTTTAGGTCGCCGTCGTGAAAAAGAACTTCCAACCCCCCGCCGGCCATAACGGCTGCCGGAGTCAGGGCGAAATAAGCTTCGCCGTGTATGTTCACATAGTCGCTGACCGCCCAATTGAAGCCGATCCGCGGCACGGCCGGGTAAAAGGACGGAGGCTTGAAGCTCGGATGATAGCCGCCGAAAGTGACGACGAACTGCCCTTCTCTCTCCCCTTCGTACCATAGATAAAAAGCGAAGCCGCCCGTCAAATGACAGTTCGGATCGATCAGGAAAGAATTCGGAGTCAAAAGAGCCGTCAACCCGAAGAAACCGGCGGACGGCTTCCAGTCCGCTTCCAGCTGCAGCTCCGCGTAAGCGTACATGGTGTTTCCCGCCTGGGGCAGACGAATGGAGGAAAGCCCGAGCAGGGCCAGCTCCAGCTCCCTGCCGAATTTGGCGATAAGCAGGGCGCGGGTATGCAGCAGCTCGTACGACCAGAAATCGACGCCCACGGCCAGCCAGTACTCGCCGGTTTGAGGACGGATCCATGCCCTTTTCTTGCCGGGAGCGTATTCCTGCGTTCCTTCCAGCTGCGCCATTACGTCGTTCATCGACAGTTTAGGCCCCGTGTCCCGGGTCAGGGCGAGCAGCGGAAATTCGAATACTTCCTCCGGCGCGGGCATATTTACGTCCCGGTTATAGCCGAAACCGGCGGACAAACCGGTCACAAACAGTGCGGGCGGACCGCCGAGCGGCGTATCCACGTTTGCGAACACGAAGAGCGACGGCTGCCCATCGAGCATTTGCGTGTACGAGCCGAGCGCTTCCAGGGCAAAATCGGCCGTCCGGATCGTAGCGGCCCCGTCATACATAAACCGGGCGCCCTCCGGCGGAGGCACGACTTCCATAAAGCTGCCGCCGATTTCCAGAGGTGCCTGAGTGTAATCCACGCCGATTCCGAGCAGCTGGAATTTAAGCTCGAAACGATCGAGCGGGGAACCGAAGCCCATGCCGGCCAGACTGATCGTCAAACCGGACGAGGTTAAAGAGCCGTCCAGCATAAACCAGAGGGTCCCGTCCCCGTAACCGATGCCCAGGCGGGAGATCGAAACGGGGCCGAACGTTTTCTGCACAAGGAACCACTTGGCCGAAGATGCCGGGGATGTGGAGGACGCGGAAGAGAAAGCCGGGACAGGAGGGCCGCCGGACGGTGCGGACACCGACTCGTAAGCCGCGGGCGATGCCCAGGCATCCGGATTGGCTGGGTCATCCTGCTGCTGCCCGGACGCTTCCGCAGCCAAGGGCTCCCGAAGAGCGGGCTGTTTCTGCCCTCCCCCCGGTATAAGCGCGAAAGACAACGTTTGCGGCGTACCGCCAAAACGGAGATCCGCGCCCGCGGTCAGACCCGCCTCCACTCCCGACGGCAGCGGGTGAACCGATTCCGGCAGCAGCTTGTTGATCTGCGCCGTCTGGACCGGCATGAACGGGGCGGATGCGTACAAAATCTGCAGCTGCTGAACGGCAATCGTATCGTCGGCGGGAAGCTCTTTGCCGATAAGGGGCAGATCGGTCAAACTTACATGCGCGTCGAGGTCAAGCCCGAGCGCAAACTTGCTCTCTTTCTCATCTTTGTAAAAAATGAATTTCACATCCCGCAGATCGATCGCCAGACTCTGCGGGATTTCCGCCGCCAGCTCCGGTGACAGGGACGCAACCAGATCGCGGATGGAAACGGCGGGCGGGGAGCCGCTTTTCCGGCTGTATGTCGCTATAAAGGTTTGCGAAGTCAGATCCTGCCGGTCAAACAAAAGATCGAATTCCAGCGATCCGATGACGATCTGACCGCCGAAAAAAGCCTCATACCGGGCTCCGGCTGGATCGCCCGTTCCGGTCTGGTTCGAAACGACGCGGATGCTCAAGGTTAAGGCAACGGGCACGGAATTCACTTTGAAATCGCTCTCGACCGTAAAAAAGAAGCTGTTCCCCGAATCGGAGGAAGCGTATTTCAGCTCCAGATTTTTTAGTGTCATCCCGCGTATGGGTGCAGGAATGCCCACGTCGAATTTGGCCGCGAGATCGTCCAGCAATTCCCCCATCGGTATCGGGTTCTCTTTGCCCGCTTGGACCACGATGTTCCAGCCCCCCGGAGACGTACCGCCGGAAGTATCGCCGGAACCGGCTTCCAGCGACAGACGGGCGTCCACTCCGGCGATGGTCATCGTCCCTTCCAGAGTGAAGCTCGGCTGGCCGTCGTAATCCAGTTCGAACACGAGATTGTTCATCACAAACGTGTTCGGGCCCGTTCCGAGCGGATGCTGGGCCAATCCCGCCCGGATAAAGTATATTCCGGCGGTGGAGCCGCCCATCTGGAACTCTTCCACCGCTATTTTGTACGCGCCCGTCGGCAGCCCGAACTTGGCGGCGATCATTGTGAGGTCGATTTCGCTCCACGGTTCCATCCGCACGACGACCGACAGATCGGGAATCCTTGGCGAGGGAACCAGGTTCGCCGAAACGAGCAGATCGACGCCCCCGATGTCCAGAATCCCGGACATTTTGTAGGAAGCGCTCGGATGATCGAACGGGTTCCGGACGGCCACGGCCGCCTCGATATCGCCGATTTCAACCCAATTGGGGACGATAGTCAGCGGCTTGTCCTCAAGTGCGGTAAGCGTCGCCTTCACGTACTCCACGCTTCTGGAGCCGAGACCTATACCAAGGGCCAAACGTCCGATCTTGACGGACGCAAGCATGCTTTCAAACGACGGAGGAAGATACTCCGTGATGCTGACGCCGCCGAACCAATGGGCGATGTCGTCAGGGGAAGGAAGATCCACCGGGCCTTCCAGGGAAAGCTCGGCAATCCCTCCCCCTGCGGGCAGAATCAGCGAGGTAATCCGAACCGGCTGTCCGTTCCACTGGATCGTCGCCGTGATTTCCAGCCCGGACGGCGCACTGGCTGCCGCAGGGTCATGAACGAGCCTGGCGTCGACGGGCACTTTCATCGCCTGAAAAAGCCCGGATAACCCGCCGCCGTCATCCGGCAGCTTCAGGTCGAGCGACAAGCCCGGCGCCCCAGTATCCCGCAAAACCGCGGGACCGAACGCCAACGGACCTACGCCGATTACCCAGTCCGCTTCCTGCAGCAGCCCTTTTGTTTCGTCAAGCGCGCCGTAGAAATAAACCGCCCCGTCCATGTCGAGGTTCAGCTCGGGTTCCGCGGCTTTTCCGGCGGCGATCAGCCATCTCGGAGATGTTCCGTCCGTACCGGGTTTAAGCGCCAGGTCCTGCCAGAACGTGTTCGTCAGCCAAGGCAGCGCATCCCCGAAGCGCCAGTCCGGCGTTACGAAAACCGAGAGCACGAGCACCGGTTCCGAGTCCGCCCCGTATACGGCGCCGTGGACCGAAGCCGTTTTCTTCGCCGAAAAAAACATCCTCGCCGGGCTGCCGGCCAGTTGAAGACCCGCGCCTTCAAAGGTAATGATCCCCCCCGATTCCACAGGAGCCGTCCGTACCCCGGTCACGGTCAGGGTGCCGCTTCCCGTCAATTGACGGAGCTTCTCGCCTGTCGGGCCCAGCTTCGCCGTATCCAGCGTCAGCGTGCCGCTCCCCGCTTCGTACATAGTTTGAAGATCGGACAGAAAGCTCACGCGCACTCCCCCTTTCCTTTTTTACACAAGTTCCAATACATCCCGGAGCCCAAGCGCTTCCTGCCAGCCTTATACATATTGAAGCTCCATCCGGATCGGTAAATGATCGCTGATGGCATAATGGTACACATAATGGGCTTCAAACAAGGAAGACGGCGGTCCCGCCAGCTTAGGCGCGGCATTAAGCATATCGGTAACCGCTTTCGATTTGCGTTGCTTCGCATTTTGCCGGTCCCACCAGTTGTTGTAAATCGTTTGGGCCAGACTTCCCAGTTCGGGGGAATAGGAAGCAGTCGTTGTAGACCGCGTCTCCATAATGGGAGTACCGCCGGGCTGAACGCCGATTTGTACGCTTTTAGGGATCATGGCATCCATCAGATTGACCACAAAGGCCGCCGAAGGATCGGCTTTGGGGGCTTTTACGAAAAATTTATCGTACTCGCTGGACAGCACACTTTCGATATTCGTGGGACTTGCAACGGTGGTGGAGGGATTCACAAGGATTGAAGTGAGACTCGTTTTGCTGTTCCACAGCCTTTTTCCGTAATTGAGTACGGTTGACAAGGCCGGATCGCTGGCGGGTTTGGGGAAATCGGGGCCGGTAATGCGCTGAAAAGGATGCGCATAGATGTAGGCGTTCTGGGCATCGCGTACATATTGGAGTCTGCCGAGGCTCATGTCAAAATAATTGAGCGCCCATTGTTTGGCCGCGTCCGTCGCGTTCACGTTAAAATCGCCCATAATGACGCCGACAGCCGCATTCTCGACGGTAGGATTCAATTGGTTGCTGGCGATAATCGGCAGGCTGTCTCCGGGTCCGGGGGCATGGTAAAGAACGAGGGTGAGGTCGACATTCGTTCCGCTCGTCAGGGCGCGCAGCACGAAAGGCGGGCGGGAACCGCGAAGCGGGAACGCTTCCGGCGATTCGGCCAGGAGCAGATCGACGATGTCCTTTTTCTGGGCGTCGGTCAAGGCAATCGTGGGGGCTTTCTTCGTCAAATCCAGCAGTTTGTAATTTTTTAGCATCAGCTCGAACTTTTTGTAAGGAATCATAAAGGCCGCATCGAGCCATCCGTTCTTGAACAGGCTTTTCCAAAACAACTCCTGATCGCTTTTGCTCACTTTGTACGTTTTGAAATACGTGTCGAACATGGTCTCGCCGACGACGTTCCATAGCAGGCTTGCCTGCCTGCTGAACAGGCCGCTTTTCCATAGAAACACATACTGCTCATTGGGGCGCGCCGGCGTCATTTCACTCGCTTCTCCGGTCCAGGTGATGCCGCTGCCCTTGCCGTTGTTCTTTTTCTTCTCCAGGTTGTTGAGGCAGGTGACGAGCGTGTCCTTGATTTCGTTGCCGAGCCAGCCGACCAGCTCCATAATTCCGACGACATCCGATTCGGTCATTTGAATGACCCGGGCGACGTACTCGACAAACGACGTGTCGTTCATCTTGTCCTCCCCGAATTTTTCAATGTTCCACGATAAAAGCTTGAGTGAACCTGACACTGCTCATGCCTCCCGTCTTGAATCCCGTTTCAAAATAGAAACAAGGAATTGGATCACTTATACTTTTCTACTATAATTACCATTTTCCTCCTGTAAGAGAGTTGAAATTTGTGGAATGGTTATGGGGACCAAGATTACTTTTGTGCACGAATTACCTGACTCAAGAACAACGAAAAACCCCTGACACCAACTGTCAAGGGTTTTAGCTAAGGTAGGACAAATCTTGGGTAAACACGTTAGACCTTAAGCGGTATACGTATTTCTCACACGCTCCGATTTAATAAAATACAAAGTCCATATCACACAGGTAATCCCAGTCTTTATTAAATCTCTCAAAGCCCCGTCCATAAAATCGGGAGCCGCTTCGGAGACGAATGAGTAAGCGAGATAAGCAAGGCCCGAAAGCGCCAGGCTCACCAGCAAAAAAATGATGGACATCGTTTTGAAAAGCCGCTTCCGTTTGTAACATAAATAGCCCAGAACGACCGGAACTACCGCGTAAAACAGATGCGAAACCGTCTCCACCAAGATGGCCGTCCCCAGTGCGGGATAATCGCTGAAATAAGCGGCCGCTTCGCCCGACTCGTACATAGGCCAGAGGTAATCGACTAAGCTGTAGACGGTGGAAGTAAATGTAAGAATTAACCCGATTGAAAACACAATCAACCAGCCGCCAAATCCCGATATCCCCGCTCCCCCATAATCGCCCTCATAAACCTCTCTTTCATTGTTGACTTTTAATTCTCTGACATAAGGCTCCATATTTCGATCCGCTCTTTTCCTGAAATTTGCTTACCCGTTCATTCAAGCATATTTTGTGTTCCTTGAGTACGGGCCTATTTTGTCGAAAAGGATAAAGAAATCGAAATAAAAAAACCCTCATATTGAGGGGGGAATTTTTTTGAGGATAAGTTCCTGCTACCGCTTCGCTTTGTAAAACTCGTGATACAGCTTCATCAGCGCGCGTTTCTCGATGCGTGAAACATAGCTCCGTGAAATCCCCAATTCCTTTGCGATTTCCCGCTGGGTCCGCTCTTCACCGCCGTGCTCCAGTCCGAAACGTCCGACCACCACTTCTTTTTCGCGTTCGTCCAAAATATCGAGGTTGCGGTAAATCTTACTTTTCTCGATCTTAAGCTGCACCTTGTCAACGACATCGTCCGCTTCCGTACCCAGGATATCGATCAATGTGATTTCGTTGCCCTCTTTGTCGGTTCCTATCGGATCGTGTAGAGAAACGTCTTTCCGGGTCTTTTTCAGAGAACGAAGGTGCATCAGGATTTCATTCTCTATACAGCGCGCCGCGAAAGTCGCCAGTTTGGTCCCTTTGGTCGGGGAAAAGCTTTCGATCGCTTTGATGAGGCCGATCGTTCCGATCGAAATGAGGTCTTCCAGATCCTCGCCGGTGTTGTCAAACTTCTTGACGATATGTGCAACAAGCCGAAGATTATGTTCGATGAGCAAATTGCGGGCATGGGCATCGCCTTCCGCCATTTTTTGCAGATACTTGCTTTCTTCCGCCTCGGTGAGGGGCTGCGGGAACGCGTTGTTTTTGACATACGATACCAGCAGTGTCAGTTCTTTGATGAAAAAGGCAATGGCGCTAAACAATCCTGGCAAAGAGGACACCTCCTGCTCCAATTCCCGTACCAACCATGGATTAACGGCTGCGGTCTTCTCATTGTATGAGGGCAGGTGCCTAATTGTGCCTGTACGGGCGGATTTGGTGGGGGGAGCCGTGACAAAGAAAAAGCCGACTACAGGGCATGACTATGCTTTCGGTCCATACCCAGTATGCAGAGTGACGAACGTAAGGTTCCTCACTGGGAGGAGCCGTATGCCGGAACTACTCAAGTTTCAATCCACACTCCCGCACGGGGAGTGACCGTTTCGCCGTAGGGCGATTCCATGCAGGGCAGCATGTTTCAATCCACACTCCCGCACGGGGAGTGACATTCTGAATTCTATGGGGTTTCGATCCGCAGAAGTGTTTCAATCCACACTCCCGCACGGGGAGTGACGTCAAAAAAAATCTTGATGGAACATGGGAGGCGTGGTTTCAATCCACACTCCCGCACGGGGAGTGACTATAGTGGATCCGCAGATATATAAAAACAACCTAGAGTTTCAATCCACACTCCCGCACGGGGAGTGACCGGTACGTACCCAATATAGCTTCTTCCTCCGCCAAGTTTCAATCCACACTCCCGCACGGGGAGTGACTGCGGCGTGGGGTGCTAGTGGACGAACCCAAGCAGTTTCAATCCACACTCCCGCACGGGGAGTGACTCCGCATGATTGGACATAAAGCCGCACTCAACCAGTTTCAATCCACACTCCCGCACGGGGAGTGACTGCATATGTTGCAAAGCCTTATTCATCAAGGCTTTTTAACGACGTTTCCGCGAACTTCTAATAATTTCAAAAAATTTATAAGCCTAAACACCCTTAAACTCAAAAAATTCAAGTCCCATAAGATGCGCGAATCCCCCGGGAATTTCATGTGAGCTTAGGGTTCGCGCTATGCAGCAATTTAATATCATTACTCTAGCAAGAGAAGACCTTCGGGATCATAGCCTTCCTTTGCTCCCACGTGTTCAACCCGATTCTTCCAGTTTGCCCCTAGTTTATAATACCTTAAGCTATCCGTTGCAGGATCAATCATCTGAGCCAGTTGTCCTTGAAGTTCTTTAAACTGAACGGGATCAACTAAACACTCAAATACAGAATTCTGCACTCTCTGTCCATAATTTTGACAGCTTTTTGCCACTTTGCGAAGTCTTCTTCTCCCTTCAGAAGTCATTGTGTTCACATCATAGGTCACTAATACCATCATAACAGTCACTCCCTTTATTTATAAAATAAAAGCGATTCCTTCAATCGTAGTTTTGCGTTTCTGCACGGGTAGCGACGTAGCGATTAATGGTCCAGTTGATACGGGAGTGCAGTTTCAATCCACGCCCCCGCACGGGGAGCGACATTGAAAAAGTCAGATAAATTCTATCTGTCACTTGATGTTTCAATCCACGCTCCCGCACGGGGAGCGACGTTGTTTGGATCCAAAGAAACCACTCCTTTTGGCTGTTTCAATCCACGCTCCCGCACGGGGAGCGACTTCCGCTTGCGCCACACGAATTGTACATCGTCCAGCGTTTCAATCCACGCTCCCGCACGGGGAGCGACTCCTTTGGTTACGACTACGGTGTTTCCGCCACCCGTTTCAATCCACGCTCCCGCACGGGGAGCGACTAATAGACGGAGCTGTCCGTGATGTCTTGGATGATGTTTCAATCCACGCTCCCGCACGGGGAGCGACTGGCGGCCAAGGGGATTCTGAGTGACGCGGATATGTGGTTTCAATCCACGCTCCCGCACGGGGAGCGACTTCGATATTCAAGGGTTATCTTTTAAAAGCAAATTGTTTCAATCCACGCTCCCGCACGGGGAGCGACTGACGAAGAGATCGAGTTCAACTACCTCGAGCAAGGTTTCAATCCACGCTCCCGCACGGGGAGCGACTTTACTCTGGCGTAGTGATTAACCATTTAACCGGGTTTCAATCCACGCTCCCGCACGGGGAGCGACGCGTCCACATCATGGAAGTTGAAGCTTCCTCCAAAGTTTCAATCCACGCTCCCGCACGGGGAGCGACCCGCGAAAAGTCAAGCACAATATGTAGTAGTAAATGTTTCAATCCACGCTCCCGCACGGGGAGCGACACATTTACGATGTGAAGGATAATCTAACGGATGATGTTTCAATCCACGCTCCCGCACGGGGAGCGACGTCGGCCCGCTGGCTCAGGCCGATATGAGAAAATCGTTTCAATCCACGCTCCCGCACGGGGAGCGACATTATCTGCAGACCAAGCAAAACTTGGACGCATTGTTTCAATCCACGCTCCCGCACGGGGAGCGACTGCATACCTTAAAAAGCCTTGATACACAAGGCTTTTTAAGGCTATTTCCGCGAACCACTTCCTATTTTCCAAATCCCTCGTCGTTAAATCCCCCTTACATCTCCAAAACCCAGGCAGCACGCGCAGCGCGAACCTCCCGGGATTTTTATGGGAGCTTGGGGTTCGCGTCGTCGCATTTCCAATCCGCTTCTTACTTCCACAGGAAGGGAGGATATTCTTCCAGATCCCCGCGAATGTGTCTCGCGAGCAGCAACGCTTGACTATATGGCAGTAACCCAAGAGGAATGTTCTCGTCCAGAAAAGGGTGCCGAATTTCTTCTCTTTTGCGCTTTTGCCAAGCGGTGATCATTTCTTTTTTCAACTCAGGTTTGAGCAAAATGGCCCCATTCTCCTTACGAACAAACTGGTTGGCTCCGACCTGCTTCCGATTAATAAGCGTCAGTACGAGCCGATCGGCTAAATAACCCCGAAGCTCTTCCATCACGTCTAAAGCAAGGCTTGGCCGGCCCGGGCGGTCCCGGTGCAGAAATCCGGCGGCTGGATCCAGGCCCACTGTCTCGATTGCCGACTGCACCTCCATTCTTAGCAGGCTGTACGCGAAAGACAGCATGGCATTTACACGATCTAAAGGCGGTCTTCGGTTCCGCCCTCTCATATAGAAAGAGTCTTTATCACAACGAATTAACTCATCCCAGACGGAAAAATATCGTCTGGCCGCATCTCCCTCTACTCCACGTACCTCATCCAATGTTTGCGTGCGCAGAACACGGCCTAGGTACCGTCTGAGGAAATCCGCTTCCCGCCTTAGTTTGTCTGCATCCAGAAGTTCGGCATGATCTCGAACGCCTCTCAGAAGAATGGTTCGGGAGTTGGCGATTTTGGCAAATACAAAACGCTGTGCCAGCTTCACGGCTTCTTCTCCGTCCGCCAAACGATACTGCTTGCGGCGAAGCAAAATATTCCCCGACACTCTTCCCTGCACGCTCGCCATAAACTGCCCATTTTCTTGACAAAAGGAAAGCGAAACCCCTCGTTCCGCACAAAGCTGCATCAAAGACGGACTCGCACCGGCATAGCCGAATGTAACTATGCCTTCCAGATTATGAATGGGCATACGGAAAGGATCACGGTCCTGCGCTTTTACGACAACGTTCTCCCCGTCTCTGGTTAAATAAGTATCGGGAGAAGTAATATATAAGGTATTCAGCAGCTTTCGCATTCCATCATCCTTTGGTATCCCTACTTAAGTTACTCACGGCAATGCTTCAAGTAATTTTCCAAGTAGAAGTGCGATTGTTTCGAGCTTCCCTTGGGCTCGCAAATTTCAAGGAGTGAGCACGATTTGCACTTCGCCGAATACCGGGCCTTAGCAGTAGCTCCTTGTGCCAATAAGCGGTGCATCTCCTCAAAAAGTGCGGTTGTCCGTTCTCGGAGTGTTTCGTCAAAGATGACTCGGACTCTTCGTTCGCGCTCTCCATAGTAAAGGGCGCCTTCTCGAATGGGTATCCCGAACATTTCTTCCATAGCCATCCCCTGAGCGCAAAGCTGTACTTCGTCCCAATCTCCGCTTTTAGGCTTTCCCCTTTTATATTCGACGGGAAAAGGACGCCAACTGCCTGTACGACCAGGCAGTGTGACGGTCCCAGACTCTTGCTGATCCACAACCGCATGAAACTCCACTACGTCGGCCACCCCGTAAAATCCGTGAGAATAACAAGCCAGCGGCATTGCTCGGGATACGAGTACATCTCCACGCTTTTCGCTGAAATAGGGATCATCCGCCCGTTTGTGCAGTTGCCTTCCTTCATAGGTAAGCACATTCTCCGCCCACAGCTGCTCCACATGAATCAGACTCCACTGCCTTTTGCAAAAAGCATAATGCTGTACACCGGATAACATCAGCAGTTGTTCTTCCCCGTAGCTTTTCGTATCCATAGCCTTGTCGCCTAGTATTGGAGAATGTTGATTCCGTTAGGAAGGTCCTGCTTGTCTATCACGATCTCATACCCTTCTGCAAAAGAACGCGGCGGAGCTTCCCCTTCCGTGCGTTTGCGTTCGACTTGTACCCGATCAAAAAGCTGATGAGCCGGAGCGTTGCCAAGAGCCGTCTCATGCTGGAAAATAACCAGCTTTCTTACAGCCATCTGGCCTCGGGAAGCGGATCGGTCATGCTCGAACATGTTCAGAAGCGCTTCCCATAAGAGCTGTAAATCACTTGACGTGAAACCCGTTTTTTGGGCCAACGGCGCAGAAACATAACCGTCCATTCGATAAAGCCCGTAAGGGATGATATGCTTTCTGCCCATTTCGCGTTCTTTGTCTGTCCCTTCCTGCGTAACCGCTTGGCGGGTAATGGTCACTTCTTGCGCGAAGACAGGATCTAGACTGCGGGCGAACGTAAACTGTACCGGGCCGCGCACTTGTCCGCAATTTACCTTGGTCGTCATCACCGCACCGAACGTTCGGACGTCGAAGAAGTTTGAGCACATCCATTTCGTCAGTTGGCGGGCTTGATCGGCATCTTTAGGTTTCAGCTTCTCTGCATGAGCGTCGTCCGGCGTCAGGGCACGGTAAGCTTGACGGTGCTGTTCGTTCAGAACGGCTCCCTCCGTCACGTAAATGTTGAAACCTTCTTCCCCTTCCCTCACAAGCTCCACATAGTTGCGAATTTTGCGCTTCAGGCAGACATCCGTTACAAGGCCGTGGCCGGTATCAGGGTCAATCCGCGGCATATTCCCTGCGTCAGGATCCCCATTCGGGTTCCCGTTAACCACATCAAAAAAAACAGAAAAATCATAACGCTGTGTTAAAAGATCCTCATTCGGACTTGTACCAGCTTGACCGTCATGCTCCGTTTTTAATGCAATACTCATGTTTGAACCTCACCTTTCATATAGGAAGTGATTATTAAAAATTTTTATTATAGCTTGTTTGAAAGCACTAACTTACTGTTCCTCGATGCCGCCCACAGTCGACGTAATCGCTGTTTCAGGTGTTATTTTATTCTCGGTTTGCTTGCTGTAAAACTGTTCTTTCTGATGATAATAACCGAGGACAAACAAGCCTTGTTCATGGTTGTTCAAATGCCTGGGAAAAGCTTGTACACCTGACAAGATATGCTGAAGCTCCTCATCGCGTTTGAATCCGTATTCCGCTTTGCTGATATGGTGCTGGGATAAACGGAAGAGAACGGGAAATACTGCGGCAGGGCGAGCAGATGCGGCAGAGAAATAGCGGTCTTTTATCGTTGCATTCAGTTTCTTACGTCCACCCGCAGCCTCCTGCTGAGCCCGCTCCAATACGGCAAAAGCGCGTCCCAGCCGATAAGCGCTATTTTGTGTACTTTCATTTAATGACACGGACAAAACCTCCATTAGAACGGAATTTTTAGAAAAGCGCGCATATCGAGTTAAATAACCTTTCAAAATAGCGGCACGCAGGGAATTCACTATTCCGTCCGCCCGAATCCGGTTAATAATCGCCATGTACAGAGATTGGGGATACTGTCGTCCTTCCACAACGGATCGGAACATTTCTCCGCTTAAGCCAAATGGCGGCGGATCACCGACTTTCTTGCCATCGCCCCCGACACGCCTCGTCTCTTCCAAAATCCGGTATAGGGTGGGCGTTTTCCATCCACGGCCTTCTCCGGCAGTCATCTCGAAATCTCGTGCATGCTGCTCCAGATGCGCCGCCATGCGTCCGAAGTTCCCCTGCCAAAACATCCGGACCGATATGCGCGCATTATTAGGGGATAATCCCAGGACGTAAAAAGGAATCTCTCTTTGCCCTTCCGCATCCCCCGTAACGGCCTGTCCCGAACGGAATCGTTCCAGAGCGTCCCCAGTCGCTTCAGTAACCGATTTTTCCTGGGCCTGCTCGGTGTCGCGCCGGGTGAAAAACGCGCCGAAAAGGTCTTCCGCTTCGGACGAATGCGGGGCAGTTCCCGCCCAGTACACGACACTCATATCACCCAGACCGTCGATACGGTTATTCTCCGAGGCCAGCAAATGATTTAGCGCCGTTGTGTAGGCAAATGAAGCAGTTTTGCCTACAGGAGCGTTCAAGCTCTGTTTTTTGCCGTAAGACAGAAAGGAATCGGCATTGAAGGAGACAAGAGCGGCTCCGGCGCTCTGGGCATTCCGCACGCCCTTAATCTTAATCTCATGCGTCTGTGCGATAGGTTCCTCTAATTTCCCTGTTATTAAGCACTGTCCTGTAATGCCAGAAGAAGTCTTCCGGCTTTCGCAGTAGTCTATCCAAGCCGAGCGGACGGGCGGACGTTCATAAATGAGACCTTCGTCGCCATGGAGCTGAAAGGTCAGGTTGCAGTCCACTCCTTTGTCCAGATCCGTCTGAATGCGCAGCAGTTCCGGGTGATGGTGTCCTTGCTCCACATCCCATTGTTCATAAAAAGCAAGGACCGCACGCGCACCCTCATCATCGCAGCCGGACAAGACACTGTGATGCAGTTCGGCAGCCGCTTCAAATTTACGCCGGGTATCCGCAAGTTTCTTGCCTCCTTGACCAGCTTCTGCTTCTGGAATATAACCCAGCATATAATCCGGCTTATCGGACAGAAAGTACGGTTTAATCCCGCTTGATCTTCCCGGCTGCTCCGGCACAACAAAAGTTCTGGGGAGGAGCTTCTTCCCCTTCTGTTCGCGAACTTCCCGCACCTGCTCCAATCGGCCGTCAGGGGCAAGAATCAACAGGAAGGAAACCTTGCCAACACTGCTGTACATGGCGCTAATACCCGATTCGGGATTATCCGCCAACTGCTCATATCTCTCATATAAAGCTCTAATTGGCATCTCTGCATCTCATCTCCCGTTCATAAGATCCGGAACCGCAATACGGCCCCCTTGCATCGAAGCGCGAAAGAATTTAGGATTCATATCCTGTTTAAAATCCAGATCCCAAAGCATCCAGCCTAAATCTTTATCCGCTAGATCTTGGTAGAAGGATTCAGGCAGACTCTCGCCATCCTCGATCAGAGAAAAATGAGCGGCAAATTCACGGCATCCCAAGTACGGATGATGAAAATATTGCCCTTGTCTTGCCCTGCGAAGAAAAATATTATAGTGCTTCTCCGGTCCTTCCCCCGAGCCTGCCGCTGCTGTCATTTCAAAGTGCGCCTCGATGATATAAGCAACATGCTTGAGCATAAGCGTAGACCTCTGCTGACGTTCTTCCGTAATCACCTGAGCCAGCGAAGCCCGTTCCCCTTTCATAGCCCGTGTAATGTTGGCCGCAGATAACACACCCTCCACTTCATTACGCCGGATACTCTCAAACCGGATTTCATGAAGCACATGGATACCGTCGACTACCCAGCGAATAGCGGGCTTCCAGTGTATGCTTTCCAGAATCCCCCGGGCAGCCGAGGGCGTCATAACGTCGTAACTGACCCGCTCTGCCTTCATTTCCGGACGCGTAAAACAGGCATAATCTCCCCATACCTTCAGCCGTATTCCGTATCCCACGGGGGGACACCTCCTCATTACTTTTGTTTCTTTTTAAATGATCAAAATCTCATCTGCATGGAATTGTTCCGAATAAGGAAGAATTCCCAACTTTTCGTCGTACCATTGCTTAGGGTTTTGCAAAACCCATACATCGGCGCGTACCTGGACAATTTCCCTCGCCTGTTCAAAAGCTCTGAATTCTGCCGGATACAGCTGAACAATATAAGGCTGAAGCTTCCGCAAAATGCTCTGAATAGAAGCCGCATACTTCAATTGCTCGATCAGTTCATTCACTCTGGACGTATTTGCAGCGGAATTGTCCGGATAGGGCACAATTACCGGCCGGGTTACCGTGTCGATCAACCGAAAACGGTCGGCCACTTCGCGAAAAGGAAACTCAAGTCGAGCCCCGGTAGCCCGCAATAAAGGAAGGATGTCCCGGCTGTCGGTTCGGTCTCCCTGCCCCAAAGTCTGTACATCGTACAGTTCCCTGAAATATTCTTGACCGGCGGAAAGAGACAGCGGATCATCGGGATAACGTTTCAAGACGCTTCGTGTTACATCGGCAGTTGTTCGGAACCAGCCCGGCGGCGATCCCAGCGGCGTTTCGAAAACATAAATGAAACCAAGCATCTGTTTTGCATTCCGGTTACACCTTCCGGCGGCTTGTGCAATAGAGTCTAGCCCGGCCAGTTCCCGGTACACGGCCGGAAAATCAACGTCCACGCCGGCTTCGATCAACTGTGTGCTGACTACCCGGCACGTCAGTCCTTGCTCCAGTCTTTTTCGGATTAAATCCAGTACGTGGAGACGATGCTTCGGGCACATCCGCGCGCTTAAGTGGAAACTGCCCTCATCGTTCTCTGCTTTAAGGGCATGATACAAATCCCTTGCAGTTTTCCGGGTGTTTACGATGCAAAGCACCTGCCCGTGAGCTTGAAGGTGTTCGGCCAAAGCAGCTTCGTCCAGCATGCCCAGCGTTTGCAGAGAGACCCGCTTAAACTGCTCATACCGAAGGGGCACATCCTTCACCAGCTCCGTAATCGTTACGGGAACCCTGGGATTCTGAGGGAACAACCGGCTGACTGGCGGCTGGGTAGCCGTACAAAGCAGAACGGTAGCTCCATAATTACGGACCAGCTCTTCTAACGCATATAAAGACGGCTTAAAAAACCCACCGATCATCATCTGAGCTTCGTCTAAAATAATGATGCTGTCCGTTAGATTATGCAGCTTCCGGCAGCGGGAACGGCGGTTAGCGAACAACGACTCAAAAAATTGAACATTGGTCGTGACCACAACGGGATAATCCCAATTTTCCTCCGCAAGATTGAGCTTATCTCTGAGGTTACGGGTTTTGTGTTTATGCTCATCGTCTTGTTCGTCTTCATACACTTCCCTCTGAACGTTCGAGTGATGTTCCAGAACCATATCCTCTCCGAGCACCTGTCTGAAAATAGCTGCGTTTTGTTCAATAATACTCGTGTAGGGGATGACATAAATAATACGCCGGAACCGCTTTCCTAAACGGGCATGCTCCAGAGCAAAACCGAGCGAAGCAAGCGTCTTTCCGCTTCCAGTAGGCAAGGTCAACGTATACATTCCTGCCGTTTTGTCAGCCTGACCCATCAATTCATTTAATAGTTCGGACCGTATATGTTCAATAGGTGTGCGTGGCTTTCCGAAATATCGCTGCATGTGAGCTTTGAACTTACGGCTTAGTTCTTCGATATCCACGGAATGGTGACGTAAATCATGTCTGGAAGGAGATTCGAACTTCTCGGAATTCAAAGAGTCGGCGTCTACCAGACAAGAAAATAACATGCGGGTAAAAAAAGAAAACTGAAAGCTGGGGTCAACGCCTGCTTGGATGGAAGGAGCCTGACCCGGCATATTAAGACGGGGAACCTCTTTGTGGAAAGCATCATAGGAACACACTTTTTTAATCAGCCTCTGACGGAGGCAAGAATCCTCCCCATCCAAACTCCCGCAATCTGGCAGTCCCGCATGATGCCCGGCGATAACATAAGCTGCAATCAGACCCAATCGCTCATCGATCACCCGCTCCATGATTAACTTAGCTCCTGCAGTGGAATGATCTACCGGAATAGGGGTTCCGCGCAGCCTGCTTTGAAATTCCGCCGAATATTTGCCTGCATCGTGAAGCCATCCAACAAGCTCTCCCCACTGTTCTGCACCGAATCGTTCCGCGAATTCACCTGAAAGCTTGGCTACTTCCCTCAAATGCTGCTCTAGCGGTTGCCAGCTCTGGGCATCATCGGAATCCGTTCTATGGGCATAGTACATTGGAACCATACCTTCCATAAAATTAGATAAGAAGAACCACTTCTTAGAGTTAATTATATAATTTTTTGGATATTTATAGCAATTAAATCAGAGTAGAAAACCATCTTTTTTGAGATATTTTGTTGAAATGGTGAATTTTTTAGGAGAGGGAATATAAAGGAGAAATTTTCTCGTGGGAGGAGCGACACTGTGGGTACTGCCAAGCTATATGTACCTTAACAAGTTTCAATCCGCGCCCCTGCATGAGGAGCGACACAATCGCTCGAAAACATCGCCGGGACGCTGAGGTTTCAATCCACGCTCCTACGTGAGGAGCGACCATGGGTGAAGATGTTCCATTTGATGTTGACACTCTGTTTCAATCCACGCTCCTACGTGAGGAGCGACTATATAGGAGGTTATGTGATCGTATACAAAATTATAGGTTTCAATCCATGCTCCTACGTGAGGAGCGACTTGATTCGATACGCGAGGAAGTTTTGTTATCGTGTTTCAATCCACGCTCCTACGTGAGGAGCGACGCTCAACAGACTGATGACTGAAAGTCCTACGTACAACGGTTTCAATCCACGCTCCTACGTGAGGAGCGACCCACTCATTCCAAACCTTCACACCGTACTTATCACGTTTCAATCCACGCTCCTACGTGAGGAGCGACCAAGACGCGTTGCGGCGAATCGCGGAGCTTGAAAGTTTCAATCCACGCTCCTACGTGAGGAGCGACAGTTAATGGTGGATGCTCCATTTGAATCCTTCGTGAGTTTCAATCCACGCTCCTACGTGAGGAGCGACCTCCATAATGTCCGATTCCCCCGCCGAATTTACGGCGCGTTTCAATCCACGCTCCTACGTGAGGAGCGACAACTCGCCAAGGTCCGTGCCATCGTAATCTTTGAGTTTCAATCCACGCTCCTACGTGAGGAGCGACCCTAGCACACCGGGCGGCCTTTATATTCCACCTGGTGTTTCAATCCACGCTCCTACGTGAGGAGCGACACGGCAAACCAGGTCAAGTTGGTGCAGGATAACAAGTTTCAATCCACGCTCCTACGTGAGGAGCGACCATTTTTGTAATTACAATGCTGTTTTTTGGCTTGTTTCAATCCACGCTCCTACGTGAGGAGCGACCGTCTCCGTTGAGTGACGCCCGGTTGTTGTTGACCGTTTCAATCCACGCTCCTACGTGAGGAGCGACGGCCGCCAAGGGTATTCTGAGCGATGCAGAAATGTGGTTTCAATCCACGCTCCTACGTGAGGAGCGACCTTAAACGTTCCTTGGCAGCCTGCTCTTGCTCATCCAAGTTTCAATCCACGCTCCTACGTGAGGAGCGACTTGGTCCTCTACAATCGAACAACAATGGCATGTATAGTTTCAATCCACGCTCCTACGTGAGGAGCGACTGATTCGTCGTTCTATGTTTGTGGTTACCGCGAGTTTCAATCCACGCTCCTACGTGAGGAGCGACTTCGGATCGGTGTTATGACGTGCTTACAATTCGGATGTTTCAATCCACGCTCCTACGTGAGGAGCGACCTATTGGGTACAGCACGACACCGATCACTCCGGAGTTTCAATCCACGCTCCTACGTGAGGAGCGACATGCGGCGCTGCGGGAATTGAGCAGGCGACCATTGTTTCAATCCACGCTCCTACGTGAGGAGCGACTTGGTCTAGCGCTGTTTTCGCAATTCTCGCCATTTGAGTTTCAATCCACGCTCCTACGTGAGGAGCGACGGCTAATCGGCGCCCCAACTCGTAAGCATTCGCGAATGTTTCAATCCACGCTCCTACGTGAGGAGCGACCCAAAGGAGGCAAAGGTAAATGATCAACCAATGGTTTCAATCCACGCTCCTACGTGAGGAGCGACAGACGATATTAAGTGCAAGTATCTCATCAGCGCACGTTTCAATCCACGCTCCTACGTGAGGAGCGACAGCGTACGCTAGAAAGCCTTATACAGCAAGGCTTTTTACCCTAGTTTCCGCGAACCTCTACTTCTAGCATAATTAGCCGACATTCAAAAGTCTATAAAATCTATAACATCCCAATCACCAAGCGGTTCGCGAACCTCCCAGGGTTTTTATGTGAGCTTGGGGTTCGCGACAGGTTAAGGAGCCTGAAAGCTAACCCTCGTCCTTATCCCTTCGACGCTCATTTTTATAACCGTAGTCGTCCACTATGAAAATTAAAGAAGCTGACACCGATTGAGTACCGATGCCAGCTCGTCGCCGGTTTTTTTCAAAGTCCACTAAATGGGATCTTGACCAAAATGAAGGGTCTCTGCTTTGAACGAAGTTTATTTTTCCTTAAACAGATTCACTATATTTTTTGAAATTATCTAAAATCGCCTGCCATCCTGCTTTTTGCATCTCAACGGAGTTGGCGGCTTCCGCTTCAAAAGCTTCAATTACCTTCGTGTTGTTTTCTTGATCAATAAACGTGATCGTAACCTTTCTTCCATCTCCAAGAGTGTAAGAAATAAATTCATTTATTCTGACTTCATCATATTCTCCACCGAATTCAAATCCAAAACTTCCATCTTTCGCTTCCATTCTTGTGAGAAATTTTCCGCCAGCCCTTAAATCATTTTCGGCTTTCGGGGCATGCCAGTCATCAGAAGCAAAAGACCATTTCGTTATATGCTGTGGTTCTGTCCAATATTCCCACACTTTTTCAACGGGAGCATGAACGGTAGCTTCTACCGTTATTGTTACTTTATCGCCGGTTTCCATTATAAGTATCGCCCCACTCTATTAGATTTGTACTATCGCTAATTATACCACTGTGCAAATGGGAAACGATAGTTCAAAAAACACCCAATATTACCGATCATTCATTCGAAAAACAGATTAAAAACTCCCTCTATAAAAGAGAGAACTCCCGCCCTCATCCCTTCGACGTTTTCGGAGTCGGTTTCGGCGTGGAAGGCGGCGAAGGTGTAGACGGTTTAGCAGCCGGCGTCGGGGTCGGCTTGGCGGTTTCCGGTCGTGGTGTCGGCTTGGGCGCTGCCGTCGGTTTCGGAGAAGCGGAAGCCGTGGGTTTAGGCGACGATGAAGAGGTCGGTTTGGGCGACAGCGTGGTTCCCGGTTTTGCCGTTGGCGACGCCGTCGGTTTTGACGTGTTCGTTGCCGCGGGTTTAACCGTCGGGGAAGCGGACGGTGAAGGCGATACTTTTGCCGTCGGCTTGGGTGTCAAGGTTGGTCTCGGCGTTACGGTCGGCTTAGCCGACTTATACGGTACGATGACCGTGGTGTCCGTATCGGCATCGTCTTCCCGGTTTTCGTCGGCAGATGCCCCGCCCTGCTGCGTCCCCTGCTCAGGGGCGACAACGGGGGTCTGGTCCGCAGACGGCGCTTTGGCACCGGCAGGCGTTGACACCGGCACGTTCAGAGGCTTCTCGGGTCCCGCATTTACCGCGCCCACTATCATCAGCACGAAACAGGCCCCGGACCCCATAAAAATCTTTTTGGCTTTTCCGTTTTTCCGGATAACGGCGACAACGGCCCATACGAACAAAGCGACACAACCGAGTAAACTTAACATGCCAATCGAATTCCACATAAAAAAATACAGCCTCCCGTGTAGTTTCAAGACTTCTAGTATAGCAGAATCCGGTTCAAGTTAGAGGAAAATTTTGCACGTTTGCCCTGTTCTTTTCGCACGCCGGAAAAAGAAAAAGAAGCCGCTGACGGCTTCCTTTTTCAGCTTATCGCTTCGATGGATATCGGTGCGACGCTCCAAGTTCTCCCGAAGCCGCTTACTTATAATGTGTGGTGTCATATTTATTGAGAAATTAGGGCCTTAATTTTAGATAAGTATTAATCCAATTCTGCTCTTGAAAATAAATCCTTTATTACAGCCTCATCTTCACAGACTTTTTTAAAGTCTACAATAAATTCTTTTAAGCTTTCAGGATTTGAAGAATAGGCACAGAACATTCCTGCTTCAGGATCAAATCTGATAACTTCTGCCAGATGAAAGTTCATCACCATTTTCTTTTATACCCTCTCTATATTTAGCAGGTATTTTGCTTTCACAACGTGCAAACCAATCATTAAAAACCTGTTTCCATTCTTGTATTTTTCTTTTTTCTAACAACAAATTAGCATCTGTCGTATATTTATGTGAAATCATTAACAATAAATCGATATTTGCCAGAAGTGGTTGAGCCATATTATCATTTTTTTTCATCCAATCAGTTACGCTCTCAATTGTCGAAATAGAAAACTTAATATAATCTACTCCAACATATTGTGCCAATTCATTTCCTTCCGGTGCCGTACTGAATATTTTCATTTTAAAACACTTCCTTATAGGAGTTGAAAAACTGAGCGTCTCTTTTAAATCCCTTGTTGTAACGCGGTTTTCAGCGATTTTCCGAGCATTCAGCAAACCCTGATTAACTCTTGATTTTATTAATGATAGCCTGATAGTATTGTTTACCGTATTCATTGTTAGACTCTTCTACTTTTTTATTAAAATATTCTATGGCCTCATTTTTATATGGTTCCGGAATTTTTTCTAAATACAAATCCATTATAGTTTCAAAAGAACTTTCGGCTACTTTTTTGGGTGACATTTTTTTAATATTCATAAAATATTCCCATTTTTTATCGTAATTTTCAAAATGCTTCAATTTAGGCAGGAATATTGAAACGTAAGGTCCTATCTTACTTTTATCACAATTTTCCAGCATGAATTCGTAAATTTCCTTAGTTTCCGGAAGATCATATCTCTGAATCATATTCCCAATTGCTGAAACAAGCAGAACTACAAGTTTAGTATTATCCTTATGCTTATTATAGATATCAAGAAGGGTTTTAGAAAACTTCGGATCATTAAATAAATCTTGATAATAAATTGAAACCTCTAACCTGGGCGTTTTCTCAAACTCTTTTACAGCAAGAAACAGCTCTTCATCACTCAATTTATGCCAATCAGACAGTTTCTCTTTTAATAGGCTGATATTTTCAATATTTTTTTTAGTATCCATATAGTTCTATCATCACCATTTTCCTTTATACCACCTTTATATTTAGTTATGAATATTTATACATTTATCATCAATATTGAAAAATAATTTTCTGAAATTTCGAAAAATTCGCATTAATTCTGACAACACACATTATTAAACAAGCGTTAAGCACGCTGCAAGTCAAGCAGCTTCCGCGCTGTCTCCTCGATCTCCTCGCCCATCGCCAGCTTCTCCCGCCACGATTCCGGTATGCCGTCATAGCCGTAGTAAGCCCCGGCAATCTGCCCGTAAACGGCTCCCGTCGTGTCGGCGTCGTCGCCCAGATTGACGGCCAGCAGGGCCCCGTCCTCGAAGTTTGAGGACTTGTCGAAAGCCCACAATGCGGCTTCCAGCGACTGGACGACATAGCCGGAGCCTTTGATCGCAGGCGGCTCCTTATGCCGGTAAGAGCCGCCGAGGATCTCGGCGAGACCCCCGGACAGCTCCAGTCCGGCCGCCGCCATCCATTCGCGGTAAGCATCCGGCTCCAGGAGCTCCGTTTTGCTCCGGCCGCGCAAGCCCGCGAGGAGATAGCAGGCGAGCAGCCCGCAGGCCTGCAGGCACTCCGCCGTGCCGTGCGTCGTGCGGGAGCTCTGCACCGCGAAGCGGACGGCCGCCGCCGGATCGGCGGCATAGAACATCGGCACGGGAGCCAGCCTCATGATGGAGCCGTTGCCCGCGGAATACGGGTCGCTCGAGCCGCTGAAAGGCTCACCGGTACGCTCGAAGAGCAGCAGCGCTTCCCGCGTCGCGTTTCCGATGTCAAAGCACGCGCCCGTGCTGCTCATGTATCCCTCTCTGAACCAGCTTACGTAGCGGTTCATCTGATCGGCGGGATCGAAGCCGCCCGTTTCCAGCAGGCTTTCGGCCAGACAAAGCGCCATCGACGTATCGTCGGTCCACTGGCCAGGCCGCAGACCAAAAACACCGCCGCCGACCATATCGCGAAGGGGTTCGAACGTTCCCGGTCTGCTGAATTCCACCGCCGTCCCCAGCGCATCCCCCGCGGCGAGACCGGCCAGGCAGCCATGAAAACGGTCCAGGGTAAATTCCATAACGTTTCAGCCTCCCAGCTTGGTTGTATGTATAAAAATTCTTCAGCGGGCGACCGATTTCCTTTCTCCCTTTAAAACAAGCCTGCTGCGTACTGCGACGCATCGCACGCAGTTCCGGTGCGTGTGACGCTGTCTTGCGGCGCATCGCGCGCAGTTCCGATGCAGGTGACCGCCGTCTTGCGGCGCCACAAGGCACCACACGGCGCGCCGCGGTGAGAAGTCCTGGGCAATGGTTAAGCACGCTTCGTCCGTTCCAAGACTTCCTCTGCTCTGCCCAACTCCCATCCGCAAAAAAAGACACGCCCGGCAGTCCGGACGCGTCTGTGTTGTACCATGCGAGCTTCCAGCGCACGGTGAGACCCTGCATTGCAGTGGTCCGCCATGCGCGAGGTGTACTGTTTTCATCCCCTGTAGGCAGAGACGGCTCCATGCCCTGGAGGAGCATGTATTGAAACAGGACTTGCGCTGCGCCCGGCTTGCAACCTCTTAAGTACGTTTGCGGCTGAGCTTCAGCTCCTGCATCATTTTTTTGCCCGTCGGCGTTTGGGCCAGACCGCCCTTGGCCGTTTCCCTGTACTTCTCGGGCATAGCGGATCCGGCCTCGTACATCACCTGGATGACTTCGTCGGACGGAATCGCGCTGCGCACGCCCGCAAGGGCCATGTCCGCGGCGGCCAGCGCATTGACGGCGCCGAAGCCGTTGCGGACGATGCACGGAATCTCCACGAGGCCGCCGACGGGATCGCAGATGAGCCCGAGCGTGTTTTTCAGCGCCAGGCCGACGGCGTGCACCGCCTGCGCGGGCGTTCCGCCGCGCAGCTCGACCATCGCGCCCGCCGCCATGCCGATGGCGGAACCGACCTCGGCCTGGCAGCCTCCCTCGGCGCCGGACACGAACGAGTTGTTCGCGATGATGTAGCCGATGGCTCCGGCGCTGAACAGTCCCGTCACGAGGTGGTCGTCATCCCAGCCGAACCGCTGCTGGGCGCTGACGAACACGCCGGGGATGATGCCGCAGGAGCCTGCGGTCGGTGTCGCGATGATGCGGCCCATGGACGCGTTCACTTCGGACACCGCAAGCGCGTAGGCCATCGCCCGGCACGCTTCCTCGCCCACGGACGGAACGGAGCCGGACATATAGCTCATGACGCGCTGGGCGTCCATGCCGGTCAGTCCGCTGCGGGACGTCGTGTCCTCGGTGAGTCCTTTTTGCACCGCTTCCTTCATGATCTTGTAGTAATCGGCCATTTTCCCGAATTCCTGCTCCGTGCTGCGGCCGGATTCCTTCGCCTGTTCCTCCAGCATAAACTCGGAAATCGACTTGTTCTCGGCCGTGCAAATATCCGCCAGTTCTTTAAGCGTCCGAAATCTCATGATTGCCCTCTTTCCTTCAGATCCACGATCTTCACTCCGTCTACCTCGCTCAGCTGCAAAATCTCCCCGATCAGGTCATCCGTAATCACGGAATCCGCTTCAATCACCGTCATGGCGTCGCCGTTGCGGCCTTTGCGGTCCAGATCCATATACCCGATATTGACATGGTGTTTCTGCAAAATAGCGGTAATGTCGGCGATCATTCCGGGCCGGTCATGATGGGAAACGACCAGCGTCGGGAATTCTCCCGTGAACTTGAGATCGAATTGGTTAATCCCTAGAATTTCGATATTGCCTCCGCCTATCGATGCGCCGACCATGCTCATTTCCTGGCCGCCGGCATAGAGAACGATTTTCGCTGTATTCGGATGAACGGTCAGCCCTTTGCTCGTATGAAAAACGATTTCGACCCCCGCCGCTTCCGCATCCTCCAGTGAGTCCGGAATCCGGCTGTTGTCCGTCTCATAGTCCAGCAGGCCGCCGACAATCGCCAAATCTGTCCCGTGGCCGCGGTACGTATCGGCAAAAGACCCGTAAAAAGTCAGCTCGGCTTTGTCCGGCTGCTGACCGAATAGCTGCCTGGCCACCCGCCCGAGACGGATGGCTCCGGCCGTATGGGAGCTCGATGGGCCGATCATCGAAGGACCGATAATCGAAAAAACATCTTTAAACCGCACCCAGTATTCCTCCCTGTCCTAATCATTTTAGCAGGGCGGCAGCGTTTACACGCCTTTCCGCTCGGCCGGGCTGATCCCGCAAATTAATTGACCAGCACCTAATTCTTATTCTATTGCGATTCTCGTCTCTATTCAACTGCCGGATCTTGTAACGGGCCGCACATTTTTCAAAGCGGGGTTTAGCTGATGGCAGAACTTATGGCAGAACTGGTGGCAGAACTGTCGGCAGACTGCCGGAAGAACGGAGCAATAAAGGGCGGAATGAGCCGAAACGGCCAACAGACAGCTTGCTGAAACTTGGCTTGAATGCACCCGCATACTCACAAGTTCCATAAACGCCGCTGTATAGACTAGAATTGCTTGTCGTTAAAAGGCAGTTTGGAAGTGGAATCACATCTTGCCGTTTCTACAGGCGGCTTCCCTGGCCTATGGGTGCCCAGCCTGGTCTGCGGGCGGCCGGTCCGCCCCGTCTTCCACCGATTAGTCCGCGAGCCACTCACTGAGATGCGCCTTCACGAACGCGTCGTCGTTCAAATGGGGATAATCCCGGTAAACGCGGTCGATTTCCTCCATTTGTCCCGGAGAGAGCTCTTCGCTCGGGTTGAGGCACCAGCGCCCCTGCAGAAGGCCCTGCCTGCGCAGCACTTCGTGGATGCCTGGAATGCAGCCCTCGAAATGATGCGCGGGATCGAAAAACGCCGCGTTCGCGTCCGTCACCTCAAGGTTCCGAGTCAGCCATTCCGCCGGAATATCGCGGTTGTCTCTGACTTTTTTGACCGCTTCCAGCAGTTCCACCGCTTTATGCGTCCAGACAGCCCAGTGCCCCAGCAAGCCGCCGACGATTTTTTTCTCTACCGTCTGTCCGTTCGCCTGAAACCGGTAAGTCGTCAGCAAATCCGTGACAATATTGTCGTCGTTGCCCGTATAGAGCGCAATCTCGTCCCGGCGCTCCGAGCAGCAGACGGCCCGGACGACGTCAATCGTCTGGTAGCGGTTGAACGGCGCCATTTTGATCGCCACGACGCCCGGAATGTCCGCGAACTGCCTCCAGAAATCGTAACTGAAAATCCGTCCGCCGACCGAAGGCTGGAGGTAAAACCCGAACACCGGAATAAGCTCGGCGACGGCGCGGGTCCGCTCCACAATTTGAGCTTCGTCGTACCCTGTTAAGCCGCCCATGCTCAGTAATCCGATATCATAGCCGAGCTTTACGGCCAGCTCCGCTTCCCGGACCGCTTGCTCCGTGGGGCCGCAGATTCCCGCGATTTTGAAAAAAGGACGCCGGAGGTCCGCTTTCTCCACTTCCTCGGCCGCAAGGCGCAAAACCGGCTCCAGCAGTCCGACCTCCTCGTCTCGGATCTCGAACTGGGTGGAGTGGACGCCCACGGCGATCCCGCCCGCTCCCGATGCGATATAGTAGCGGGTCAGCGCCCGCTGGCGCTTTTCATCGAACTGCCTGTTCTCGTCGAGCGCGAGAGGATGGGCCGGAATCGCCACGCCGTCATGCAGCGCGGCCAGCATGTCGGGACTTAAGTTTTTACGGGCTGCCATGATCAGAATTTCCCCTCTCTCTCCTGGAAATGGGTCGGTTTGTTCCACGTATGGCCGTCCGCCTCCACCCACTCCGCAATCCAGTCGATCATTTGCAGAACGGACACTTTCGGGTAGCCGAACGTCTGGCTTGCCTTCGATGAATTGCTCAGCAGCGCCGTATCCGACTCGCTGCCTTCGAAGATCGGCTCGACTCCGAGCCTGCTGCCGAATTCATTAGCGACCCAGCGCAGCGAAAGCGTCTCAGGCCCCGTGACGTTAAACACCGCAGGCGGCGTGCTGCAATGATTCAGACAGCGGATGGCGATTTCGTTCGCGTCTCCCTGCCAGATCACGTTCGCGTGCCCCATCGTAATGTCGATCGGCTTGCCCGCTTTGACGGATTTGGCGATTTCGAGCAGCACTCCATAGCGCATATCAATGGCGTAATTCAGCCGGTAGATCGCCATCGGAATGTTATATTTGTGAGAAAAGTACGTGAACACCCGCTCCCGTCCCAGACTGGACTGACCGTATTCCCCGACGGATGCGGGCGGTGTGCTCTCCGTGGCGCCCCCTTGGTGAACCGGCGTAATCGGATAAACGTTCCCCGTGGAAAACACGACGATTCTCGAATCCCGGTACTTCTCGGCTACGCGTCCCGGCAAATACGAATTCATCGCCCACGTAAAATGCTCGTTGCCTGTCGTTCCGAATTTGTTGCCCGCCATGTAGATGATATTTTTCACATCCGGCAGTCCCCGGAGCTGTTCGTCGTCAAGAAGGTCCACTGCAAACGTCTTGACCCCGTCTCCCTCAAGCTCTTCCCGCAAACCACCGGATGAGAACCGGGAAGCCCCGTATACTTTTTTGTCCACGCCCGCTTCTTTGATGGCGTTCATCGCCAGCCTCGCCAGGCTCGGTCCCATCTTACCCCCGATCCCGAGGAGCATAATATCCCCTTCCAGCTTCGCGATATCGTTGATAAGCGCCTCGGACGGCTGCGCCAGTTTTGCTTCCAGTTCCTGAACGGTTTTCATAGAAGTCTCCCCTTTTGCTTCCCAAGATAGTTCAAGTATTTCATGCCGCACGATATAAAGACAAGGTCTTTAAATTGTCTTATAAATACGATAATTCGTCTCTAAATCGGAAACCTGGGAAGGTCATCTTAAGGGAGGAAAAAAACTGTTAACAGGTGTAAATTCCATATATATCAAGTTATTTTAAGAAATTTTTGATCGCTTTGTCTATTTATTCGCCGCTGAGGTTCTCCTGCTTGGACGCATGAATTAGAGACAACTATCTGTAAGAGGTCTAAATATGCGTAAGCACAGCCTGGTACGTTTCCGGAAGCTCCGGCCGCCGATGATAACCCATGAGATAAACTTCTATCGACAGCAAAAAAGCCCTCCGGCATATAACCGGGGGCTTTGCCTTGTCCGCTTTTTCCCTTGCATCCTTACGCCGAAGACGGCTCCCGCGCGATAAAATACCGCAGGAAGAACAGCGGATAGACCATCAAATACAGGTTGAAGGCCCACCAGGCCGCGTCGAAATCGCCGCTGAATCCCCAGAATGCGATCGCCTGCAAACCCGAACAGAACGTCAGGACCAGGGAAACGAGCGCCCAGCTGCGCCATGCCGCCTTTTTTTTCCTCTGAAGATACAAACTGAGCAGTCCCGTGAACGAAATAAGAAGATCCAGGGGAAAGAAGGACCAGTTCCAGGCGACGATAACGGGATTGTCGTAATCTTTGAACAATGCGCTGTCCGGGAGCAGATGGAAAAACGTAACCAGCCAGTACACGATAAATCCGATGTCCGTAACGAAAAAAAACGGCTTCAACCCTTTCATGATGCAACCTCCGTGACGAAAACTTTTGGGAATCTCATTCATAATTCCGAGCGGTTAAGGAAACCTATACAAAATATAACAAGTTACTGGAGGCATAGACAAATGAAATCTTTCCGCAAAGGCGGCATCGCTCTGACCGCCGTATTCGCCTGTACCCTGCTGCTCGCCGGGTGCGGCAAAACCGCTACCCCCGCGCCGTCTCCTTCGCCCTCGCCCGGCGCCGCCACTCCTTCCGCCGGAGCGGGCACACTGGACGCGGTCAAATCCGCCGGAAAAATCCGCATCGGCACGGAAGGCACCTACGCTCCTTTCACATTCCACGATAAATCCGGCAAACTGACGGGATTCGACGTGGAACTCGCGGAAGAAGTGGCGAAAAGACTCGGCGTCCAGGCGGAGTTTCAGGAAACGAACTGGAACGGCATGCTCGCCGGGCTGGATGCCAAGCGCTTCGACCTGGTAGCCAACGAGGTGTCCATCCGCGAAGACCGCAAAGAAAAGTACGATTTCTCCGATCCGTACATCGTCTCCAAAGCCGTTCTTATCGTGCGCGAAGACAACAAGGATATTACGAAACTAGAGGACCTGAAAGGCAAAAAATCCGGGCAGTCGCTCACCAGCAACCTCGCGGATATCGCCAAGAAGAACGGCGCGGAAATCGTCGCGATCGAAGGGTTCAACCAGGCGATCGAGCTCCTTATTTCCAAACGTATCGATGCGACCATCAACGATAACCTGTCCTACCTCGACTTCAAAAAGCAGAAGCCCGATGCGCCGATCAAAGTCGTCGCGGAAACGACGGAAGCGTCCCGGAGCGCTTTCCTTTTTAACAAAAACAACAACGATCTGGTTAAAGCCGTCAACGAAGCGCTGGCTTCCATGAAACAGGACGGTACCTACCTGAACATTTCGAACAAATGGTTCGGAACGGACGTGTCCAAGTAACAAGCACTTGACGAAACGGGGTTGAAATCGTATGTCCGAGCGCAGCGAACGGCTGCTTCAAATTTTTATGGAATCGCTTTGGCCGATGCTGAAAGCGGGACTGCAGTACACGGTCACCTTGACGCTGATCTCCTTTGCGCTCGGTCTGGCCCTCGCGTTCGCGACAGCCTTGGCGAGACTTTCGCGCTGGAGGCTCTTGGCGGGTATTGCCGCTTTTTATGTCTGGATCATCCGGGGGACCCCGCTCCTCGTGCAGTTGTTCATCATCTATTACGGCCTGCCCAGCCTGGGCTGGACCATTGATGCGTTCCCGGCCGCCGTGCTGGCTTTTACGCTGAGTGTGGGCGCCTATAACTCCGAAATCATCCGCGCCGCCATTTTGTCCATTTCACGGGGACAGTGGGAGGCCGCCTATTCCATCGGGATGACCCGCAGGCAGGCTCTGCGCCGGATTGTTCTGCCCCAGGCCGCAAGGGTTTCGGTCCCCCCGTTGTCCAATTCCTTCATCTCTCTGGTGAAGGACTCGTCGCTTGCGGCTACGATTACGCTGACGGAGCTGTTCCAGATTGCCCAGCAGAGGACGGCGGTGTATTACGAGCCCATGCTGCTCTACTGCGAGGCGGCTCTTCTGTATTTGCTGTTCAGCACGGTACTCACGTATGCCCAGCGGCTGCTGGAACGGCGCTTCGACCGTTACGCCGCCAGATAGGAGGCTCTTATGATCGAACTCTCCCACCTAAAAAAACAGTTTCAGTCCCAGGAAGTGCTTCGCGGCATCAGCCTGAACGTCGCCCGTGGCGAGACTGTCGTCGTCATCGGGCCGTCGGGTTCCGGCAAAACGACACTCCTCCGCTGCATCAATCTCTTGGAAGTGCCGGACGCCGGATCGCTTCGGATCGGCGATGCCGGGCTGGACTTTACCGGCGGCAGGAAGCCGTCCTCCCAGGACATCCTGACCCTGCGCAGGCAGACGGGCATGGTGTTCCAGTCGTACGAGCTGTTCCCCCACATGACCGCGCTGGCCAACGTCATGGAGGGGCCCGTCACGGTGCAGGGGAAGCGAGCCGCCGAAGCGCGGGACAGGGCGCAGGAACTGCTCGCCAAGGTCGGGCTTGCCGATAAAGCCGGGCTGTACCCCCACCAGCTGTCCGGGGGCCAGCAGCAGCGTGTCGGGATCGCCCGCGCCATGGCGATGAACCCGCTCGTCCTGCTGTTCGACGAGCCGACCTCGGCGCTTGATCCGGAGCTCGTGGGAGATGTCCTCGAGGTCATCCGGCAGCTCGCGCGCGAAGGAATGACCATGGTCATCGTCACCCACGAGATGAAGTTCGCCCGCGACGTGGCCGACCGCATCGTATTCGTGGACGGCGGGGTCATCGTCGAGGAAGGCTCTCCGGCACAGGTGCTGGACTCGCCGTCCCATGAGCGGACTCGGCGCTTTCTGCACCGCATTTCCGGAGGCTAATCCCCGCTGTTTTTTGATCGCAGCATGCGGTGAGGAGTATAATGGAACGAGCAGCGTACATAAATTTGTCGGAAAGGCGGGTTTTTCCATGAAATTGTTCGAACCGTTTACTATCCGGAACGTTACCCTTCCCAACCGGATCGTCATGTCGCCGATGTGCATGTATTCCTGCGAAAACCGGGACGGCAAAGTGACCGACTGGCACCGGACCCATTACTCTTCCAGAGCGGTCGGCGGTGCCGGCCTCCTCATCCTGGAAGCCTCCGCCGTGACGGAGCAGGGCCGCATCTCTCCGCAGGATCTGGGCATCTGGAGCGACGGCCACGTCGAGGGGCTGCGCGAGCTGGTCGGGCTGATCCGCAGCCACGGATCGAAGGTAGGCATCCAGATCGCGCACGCCGGACGCAAAGCGGAGCTGGACGGGCCTATCGTCGCTCCGTCCGCCATCCCTTTTCCAGGCGGCAAGACGCCGGAAGAAATGACGCCGGAGCAGATTTCCGAGACCGTCCGGGCGTTTGCCGACGCGGCCCGGAGAGCGAAAGCCGCCGGGTTCGACGTGATTGAAATTCACGGCGCTCACGGCTACCTTATCAACGAATTCCTCTCGCCCCTGTCCAATCACCGGACGGATGAATACGGGGGAAGCAGACAGAACCGCTACCGCTTCCTGCAGGAAATCATCAACGCCGTCAAGGAGCAGTGGGACGGCCCGCTGTTCGTCCGCGTCTCGGCGGATGAGTACGACCCGAACGGGAACAGCATACAGGACTACGCGTTCTTCGCCTCCCTCATGAAGGAACAGGGCGTCGATCTGATCGACTGCTCTTCCGGCGGCGTCGTTCCCGCCAAGATCGACGTCTACCCGGGCTATCAGGTATCCCTGGCCGACCAGATCAAGAACACGGCCGTCATTCCGACAGGGGCGGTGGGCCTCATTACGGGCGGCAAGCAGGCCGAGGATATTCTCGAGCGCGGACAGGCCGATCTCATCTTCATCGGCCGCGAGCTGCTGAGAGACCCGTACTGGCCCCGCACGGCAGCGCGCGAGCTCGGAGTCGAGCCCGCTTTTGCCCCGAAGCAGTACACGCGCGCCTGGTAAACGCGGCTTAAGCCGGCCGGCATCGGACTCACGAAGAGTCCCGATGCCGGGCCGGCTTTTTTTGCGTGCGGACGCATATGGGACGCCTGCCGGTGCGCATACGCTGCCTGCTCACCTATGGGCGCCTGCCGGTGCGCATACGCTGCCTGCTCGCCTATGGACGCCTGCTGCCGGTGCGCATACGCTGCCTGCTCGCCTATGGACGCCTGCTGCCGGTGCGCATACGCTGCCTGCTCGCCTATGGACGCCTGCCGATGCGCATACGCTGCCTGCTCGCCTATGGACGCCTGCCGGTGCGCATACACTGCCTGCTCACCTACGGGTGCCTGCCGGTGCGCATACACTGCCTGCTCACCTACGGGTGCCTGCCGGTGCGCGGACGCCTCCCCGTAAGCATACAGTTACCAGCGTCATGCGGCGCCTCCCGGCCCCCGGAGCTGCCACGCAAGCGAAAATGCCGGAGGATTGCACGCGTGAAGACATAAAGAAAAGCCCCTGCCCGGCGGCAGGGACTTAAAAGATTTAGGGAAGCACAATGTCGGCCCGGTACAATCTCTGATCCCACTTGACCTCCGCCCCGATCTTCTCGGCCGTGAAACGCAATGGGACATACAAATAATTATCCAACAGCTGCGGCGCCGCAGGCACCCAGTAATCCGTGCCGTTGACGCGGATATAATAGCTGCCGACGGTCATGACCATCTCGACGTCCCCCTTCTTCAAGGTCAGGGAATGCGCCGCGTTGTCCCACTTGTATTCGGTATTCATCGCGTTCAGCAAAGGACGCATGGGGACCATCGTCGTCTCTCCGCCGACAAAACCTTTGAAGCCCGCAGACAGCTGGCCGTTCACCGCAACCTGCACCTGCGGGGTCGCGTGTCTCTTCACCACAAGCGCGTTGCTCAGAGCCCGGCCGGGGGCCGTCAGCATGCTTCCGTTGGCGTACAGCCCCGAACTGGCCCCGCCGTCCAAGTTCATGGCATCGGTCAAGCCCATCGAGAGCGCGATCTGCGCGAGATCGTTCATCGTTGCGCCGTTAACCGTCCCCATGACGAGTCTGCCCTGGGCATCCGCGCCCACAAAGCTGCGCATAGCGGCCTGCTTCGTGATTTTCGGATCGGTGAAGCCGTCCCGGGCAGGGTCGATATCCACCTTGCCGCCGGTCACGAGCTTGGGTCCGACCCCCGTGGCACTCTGCCACAGCTCCGCTCCTTGAACGCGCTGGCCGTTCTCCGTCACTTCCAGCTTCGTTTTGACGGTGTCGCCCACATGGAGGTGAGGAAGCAGGTTGCTCTTGTTGTTCGAGCTGTTTCCGATCAGACAAACGTACCCGTCGTACGGTACGTACACGGCATCGCCTGTAATGGCCGTGATGACGCCGTCCCGCACCACCACCTTCGTCGTTCCGCTTTTGCTGACGGCAGCTTTGTATTCGGGCGTAAACCAGACGACCTGGTCGGGCTGGGAATCGCCGTAATCCTTATTGGTCCCCCACGGAGAAAACGTATAATCCTTCCCGCCGTGAGTCGCCGTAATCGTATAGGACATCTTGAGTTTCCGGATATCCACCGTCTTGTCCGCATCCACAACCAGGGACTGGTTCTCCCCGGAATGCAGCAGCTCCCCGTCTTTCAGCATAAGGCCGTTCGGGTAACGGATTGAGGCGTCTTTTTCATACGCGTTAAAAAAAGTCCCGTTCACCGCGGCGACCGCTCCCGTCCTGGCGATCATGGACGAGAAGCTCTCGTCGTACCCGATTCCGCGCGATGCCGAAACGGGCACAACCTCGAGATAAGGGTCCGTCACATCGACGCGCACCCATTTGACGGCGAAGCTTTTCCCGCCGGCGCTTACCTGCCTGCTGCCGCTTGTGACCGCATCGTCGGCAAGAGCTTGACGGGCAGGGCCCGCCGCGAACAGGATGCCGCCGATCAGCAGCGCGGCCGCTCCCGTACGCAAAGCTCCTTTGGCTCCGGCGTACACGGCATTCGGCCAAAGGTCCTTTCGGCCGCCACCCGCATTCAAAACCTCCGCTCTTGCAACATCCGATTGCGCTTTCCGCCTGCCCGCGCCTTCCGTTAAACTCCCCCGCTTACCCAACCGGGAAAAAGCGTATCCTGCTATATCCAGACCGCGTCTCATGCTGTCATGTCTCCTTTGACATTGTAATCCGGCCCTGTCTGGTTCAACCGCCAACCAGCGTCCGCTCCTGTCGAATAAAATTCGCCGTCGGACCCGCCGGATTCCTTCCCGAATCAGTCTTTCTCTTCTCGAAAAAGCCGTTTAAACCCTTTTTTCCGCAAAAGGAGCCAGCACTTTTCCGATCGGCTCCCGGATAATACAGGAAGCGTGCGAATCGTATGGAGTCGGGTCCAGGTTGATCAGGGCCAGACGGCCACTGCGGAACCGGCCTACCATGCCTGCGGCGGGCTGAACCGTCAGCGAGGTGCCGCCGACGATCAGCAAATCGGCCGCGGCGATTTGAGCCACCGCTTCGCCCAGCACATGCGCATCCAGCCCTTCCTCGTAGAGAACGACGTCCGGCTTGATGATGCCTCCGCACACCGTGCAGCGGGGCACCGTCTCGATGCTTTCCATGACCGCATCCAGTCCGTAGCCTTCGCCGCAGGAGAGGCATTTGTTCCGGAGCACGGAGCCGTGCAGCTCCAGAACGCGCTTGCTTCCGGCAAGCTGATGGAGTCCGTCGATATTCTGCGTAATGACGGCGGTAAGCTTGCCGCTTCGCTCCAGCTCCGCAAGCGCCAGATGGGCCGGGTTCGGCCTGGCTGCCGGATGAAGCATCTCGCCCCTGTAGAAGGCGTAGAACTTCTCCGGCTCGCGGATAAAAAAGCTGCGGCTCAGCATCACTTCCGGCGGATAGTCGTACTCCGCCCCATTGTTGTACAAGCCGCTTGAAGAGCGGAAATCGGGAATCCCGCTTTCCGTGGAAGTGCCCGCACCGCCGAAGAACACGATGCGCTCACTTTCGTCAATCAGACGGCGGAGATTTTCCGTATGGTTTTCATTCGATGGCAGTTCGCTCATTTTGAGCCCTCCCTGAATTGAAATAAATACAAACCCGGCCTTTCGCGGCCCCAGAATTTCGAAAGGGTTCTCCTTATTGTACCTTATTTCTTGCACCTTCCAGAAAGCGATTGCAAATATTAGGTAAAAGGAGAGGAATTCCGGTAAAGCCGGGCGAATAAGTGTGTACAAGAAAAAAATCCGTTTAAATACAGTGCTTAACATTTTTTAACCCGTGAAAAGGAAGGTGCCTCATGTCTCAAACGAACCCGGTCACACCGGCGCCCCTCCCTGCGAAAGGACGCAAGCTTTTTCTGTCCAGGCCCGTTCTCTCCTGGGGATTAAACGATTTGGCCAACACGATTTTCTCCTCCAACATCGTCACGTTGTTCTTCCCGTTTTACTTGACCCAGGTAATCGGCGGCGATGCACGGATGGATCAGGTGGCCAGCACGTTCATTACGTATACCAACGCTCTCTCGGGCCTGCTCATCGTCCTGCTCAGTCCGCTGTACGGCGTCTGGATGGACCGTACCGGCCGCAAGAAAGGCCTTATGGTCCCGTTCACGCTGCTCGCGATCGGATTTACGCTGCTCATGGCATTATCGGCCAACTGGCAAAGCAGCGCCTCGTTTTTGGGGCTTCCCCTTGCCGTGGCGGGCGTCCTGTTCTTTTTCGTCATCGCCAAGTTCTTTTTCAGCTCGTCGGTCGTGTTCTATGATGCGATGATTTCCGATCTGGGAAATTCCAGGGAAATCCCCCTCATCTCGGGGTTCGGCGTCGCGCTCGGGTATATCGGTACCCTGATCGGGCTCTCCGTGTACCCGCTGGCAAGCGGACAGCAGTATGAGCAGACCTTCCTGCCCAGCGCGCTGCTTTACCTGCTTTTTGCGCTGCCGCTTATGCTCTTCTACAAAGAGGCGGCTCCCGCACCCCGTTCCGGCGGGCAGACGGGATTTTTAAGCGGCTACAAGGAAATCGCGGCCACCTTCAAAGAAATGAAGAAATACCGGCCTATTTTCCTGTTCATGGTGGCCTACTTCTTCTTCAATGATGCCCTGCAGACCGCCATCTCCGTGATGGCCGTGTACGCCAAAACCGTGGTCGGCTTTTCAACTGTCAGGTTCCTCATCTTGTATCTCGTGGCGACCGTTTCGAGCATATTCGGTTCCTTCGTCTTCGGCTACCTGACCCGGAAATACGGGGCCAAGCGCGCGGTCGTCTATGTCGCCCTGCTGCTGATCGTCGCCATCGGCCTGGGAACGACAGCCGTCAACGAGCCCATGTTCTGGGCGGCCGGCGTCATCTACGGAATTTCCATGGGGTCCATGTGGGTGACCTCGCGTACCTTGATCGTGGAGCTCTCGCCCCCGGACAAACGCGGCCAATTCTTCGGCCTCTTCGCCTTCTCCGGCAAAGTGTCCTCGATTGTGGGACCGGTTCTGTACGGGACGATCACCTTCCTGCTCCAGGATCAGGGCACCTTGGCCAGCCGGGTTGCGCTCGGTTCCCTTCTGGTTATGGTCGTCATCGGCCTCATTGTGCACAAGCGCATTCCGGAGCAGCACGAAACGGTTTGACCGGACAGAGGCCCCGCCTTCTCCCGTTTCCAAATTAACCGATTATGCAAAAAGCAGCCCCGTATCCGAAGGACGAAGCACTCGTCCCCCGGTACGGGGCTTTTGATCAATCAGCCGAAATTGAAGTTTTCAATCATTTTCATTTTCATTTCCCACGTCTTGGTGCTGAGATCAACCGCATACTTCTCCGGGTTCAGCTTGCGTAGATATTCCGGCCAGAACTGGTCGAGCTGCTTCCGGTGATGAGCCCTCATTTCTTCCAAGGAAGGCACCTCGTATACCTGCTTGCCGTCTTCAAAGACGGGTTTCAGCAGCTTGACCGCCTTATACTCGTCCACATATTTATAAATATACGGATGAACGGGATCGAAAAGCTTGATCTTCCTGCCTTCCTGGACGTCCGTCTCGTCATGCAGCACAATGTAATCGGCGATAGCTTTGCCCGTATCGGAGCCGATAATCCGGTAGACATCCTTCCAGCCCGGCGTGGATACTTTCTCGGGATTACCGGAGATCTTGATCTTCGGCACCATGACGCCGTTTTCCTCGATCGCCACTAGCTTGTAGACGCCGCCGAGCGAAGGCTGGTCGGCCGCGGTGATCAACTGGGTACCCACTCCCCACGTGTCGATCCGGGCTCCCTGCGCCTTCAGGTTCAAAATCGTGTTCTCGTCGAGGTCGTTGGACGCCACGATTTTCACGTACTCCAGCCCCGCTTCGTCGAGCATTTTGCGGGCTTTGATGGACAGATAAGCCAGGTCGCCGCTGTCCAGACGGATCGCCTGCATCCGTTTCCCCTGCTCTTCCATCTTTTTCGCCGTTTGGATCGCATGCGGCACGCCGCTTTTCAGCGTATGGTACGTGTCCACAAGCAGCGTCACCTGATTCGGCAGCGCCTCGGCGAATGTATCGAACGCTTCCTGCTCCGTAGCGTGTCCCTGCACCCAGGAATGGGCGTGGGTCCCTTTGGAAGGGATGCCGAACATCATGCCGGCCAGCACGTTCGAGGTGGCGTCGAAGCCGGCGATATACGAGGCCCGCGCTCCCCATACCGCGGCGTCCGCTTCCTGGGCGCGCCGTGTGCCGAATTCCAGGAACGTGTCGGCCGGAGACACGTTTTTAATGCGGGAAGCCTTCGTCGCAATCAGCGTCTGGTAGTTGATAAAATTAAGCAGAGCCGTTTCGATCAGCTGGGTTTCGAAAATCGTCCCTTCTACCCGTACGAGCGGCTCGTTCGCGAAAACGAGCGTTCCCTCCTCCATCGAGTAGATCGACCCGCCGAAACGGAACGCTTTTAATTCTTCCAGAAACCCTTCGTCGTAATTCTCTTCCTGCTCGCTCAAATAGCGCAGAGCCGGCTCGTCGAACTTAAGGTGGTGTACATAGTCGATGAGACGCTGCAAACCTGCAAAGACCGCGTATCCGTTCCCGAAAGGAAGCTTCCGGAAGAACGCTTCGAATACCGCTTTCTGGCGGTGGGAACCGTTCTTCCAGTGGGCGTACATCATGTTGATCTGATACTTATCCGTATGTAAGGTTAAATTCGGTATGCTGCTCATGAATTCGTCTCACCTGTTCCTGACAATGTAGTAGTCCTGCTGTTAGACCGGTTCGCTGCCTCTCACGACTTGAGCGCCCAGCGAAGTACGGAAATGGTTTAGGGCAAACGTGTGCCCGTCCGGGTTAAAGCTGGCCACGGCATCCTCGTGGACGATCAGCTCGAAAGCCTTGTTATACGCATCCACGGCCGTATGCAGGACGCAAATATCCGTGCAGACGCCGGCCAGATGAACTTCCTGAATCCCCCGCGCACGCAGTTGCAGCTCCAGATCCGTACCGCAGAACGCGCTGTACCGCGTTTTATCCAGCCACAAGATCTGGCCTTCCTTTTCCCGGTAAAGGGTATTTAAACGGCCGTACAGCTCGCGTCCACTGGTGCCCTCTATATTGTGAGGCGGAAACAGCTTCGTTTCCGGATGAAAAGGCTCGTTCAAACGATGGAAATCCACGGCCATGACGACAAAGCCGCCCTCTTCCAGAAATTCCTCCGTGAGCGCCGTAATTCTCTCCTCTATGGCAATCGCGGGATCCCCTACCGGAAGCTTGCCTTCGACAAAATCGTACGTATAGTCAATGACGATCAAAGCTTTCATAACCCGATAACCCCTTCCCCGAATCTTAGGCTTAAAAGTTTGTAACGATCATATCACTCCGACCCTCTAAAATCAAACGGGCCCCGCCCTTTCCAGACAACAAAAAAGACCGCTGCGCCGGACACGCGGCAGTCCTGGTTCTCTTATCCTTCTCTGGCTTCCTTTTTGGCTGTTTCTCCTTAAGCAGCTCCGAATTTCTGTTCCAGATAAGTTTCCGTCCAAGCGAGCAAGAGACCGAGCGCGGCAAAAACAAGAACTCCGGCTGCCGCCCCCATGCCTTGCTGTTCTTCCAGCAGTCCTCCGTGTAGATTGGACAAAAGCCAATAGCCGCCCAGCCCTCCCGCAGCCGCATATGCCAGCGCTTTGACCGGCTGGGTGGAATGCAGACACCCGAGCAATTTGCCGAGCGGAAAGAACGAAATAAAATAAAACGGAAACGCCATGAAAATTCCGAGCAGAAGGAAAAAGCTCCCGAGCAGACTCCCTTCCGGCGATGTTGCCCGGGTGCCTGTCAGCAAATCCGCGGCCCACAGGCCTACTCCGGCATACATCGGGAAAATAAGGCTCAGAAAAAGCGTCGTCTTCGCTTTGCTTCCGGCAGGCATAGGTTCCCCCATCTTTCGTAAAAGGTTGATTTTACAGATGATCTTGAATCAATTCGGCCAGCACACCGGCCATGTAGGAAGGACCTCTGCCCAGATCTGCCGGAGGAATGCGGAGCCGGAGGAGCGTTTCATCCGCGTCCGCAGCCTCCGCGATAAAGCCGGCTAAGCCTCTGGCCTTGCGGTCGATCTGCAGCAGCAGCTCCAGACCTTCCGTCGCCGGCAGGAAGCTGATTTCCAGCTCATCCAGCTCGCTGCGAAAACGGCCGGCCGGAACGAATTCGAATTCCTGCAGCAGGCCGATCCGTCCGCCGAACCTCGGCGACTGCTTCACCTCCGCCTCCCGGAGCCGGAAGCCGAGCTGGTCCGCGGCGTCGAACACGACCTGCATCTCCGGGGAGGGAATGACTTCAATCCGGTCGGAATCGCTCGGGTCGATTGCGCTGGCAATATCGAGCCCGGTTGAGAACCAGACCGGAGTATGCCCCAGCGTAAGCGGTGTATGTTCGGCCAGCCTGAACCGGAACGGCACCTCCATCTCTTCGTTCGGTCCGAGCGTGAACGGGTCCGAAACGAGGTATTTGGCAATTTCTCTCGTTTCCTTCACATGACTGTTATTGACTTCGCGTTTGTATTCGGTGACCAGCGAAATATAAATCTCCTCGATACGTTGTTCGACTTGGCCCCCGCGGATATGAACGACACCTTCGACCTCTTCACCCGGGTAATAGGCATTCTTGCTGAGGCGTGTATCCACTTGAGCGGCGCCAAAACCGATACTGGCCAGCATCCGTTGGAAAAACGTCATTCTTCATCCTCCTGAACTTGCTAAAAAATAGAAATCTTTCGAGAAAATTATACATGATTTGGACAATCGTGTCTTCGGAACAATTCCGGCCGCACGTAAAAAAGGCTCCTTGCGAAAGGAGCCGGAGCCTGCGGAAAAGCCGATTTCACTTGCTTTTTTACTGAAATCTCGGACCTTCTACCCTGTTTCGGGACCTCCCTTCTTTTAACAGTAGGACGAAAGCCTCTATCAGATGGAAAGGAACAGGTCATTTTTATTGTTTTTTGGAAGAATAATGTGCATGAAAGTGTAATGATAAACGCGCAATTGCGTAATCAATTTGCGCTGACGAAACGATTTGAATCTTTTATTATAAGATTGTACCCACGTTTACCATTTTATTCATAAAGGATGAATGTCATGTTAAAAAAATCAGCTGTAGAGCTGCTTAGTGATTATCAGCTGCTTGATTGTTTCGTACAAGCCCTACAAATGAAGTTGGGTGCCGAATTTCTTCAACAACTTGCCTCCGAGATTAGACGCCGCAATTTATATTAATCGACGGCTTGCCGGCCCCGTTTATTTTATACCGGGCCGATACACCGCAGAATCTATCGTTTGACTGATTAAGGCTCCCTGTCTCTGCCAATTGTCGGAAGCGGAACGCAGCAGCGCAATCGTACTGCTTATGTCCTTCATATAGTGAATATCGTGAATATCTGCAGCCAACTGATACAAGGTATTGAGGCTTCCGGTTGCCTGTTCTTTACCTATTGTTCCATTCCGGATATTCGATAACGTCCTTTCTTTTTCATTGGTGATAAATTTGCGTATGCCGGCTAACCTGTTCGATCCCATACCTCTCCTCCTTAGTAACGAAAATGACGAGCGCCGGGTCTTCGGCTTATGCGAAGACCATTATCACTATATGCGCTAAGATTCACATTCTATACGTTAATGGAGCGGCTGCGGAACGAAAGAAAATTGCCGTTTTACAAGCACAGATTCGAAAAAAAACACACCAGAAACGTACAGCCCAAAAAAAGCCCCGCAAGCTAACGGAAGTTAACTTACAGGGCTTTTCGGTTATTCGGCGGTTAGCTCCGGGGAGAGGCAGACCAGCCGTACGAGTATTCAGGCGTTACAGTAACGGGCAGCTTGCCGCCCGCCGGGAACTGGCCGGTTAACACCCCGGCAACCGCGTTCATGGCGTGAGGACGGTTTTCGTAGCTCGCCAGGAAAGTTTTCACTTCCGGAAACTCTTTAAAGTCAAACGGATTGCGTCCCGCCACAACGACGAGCTTGCTGTCTCTGGCCGCCAGTTCTTTTACGATGCGAACCTGATTGGGCGAGAAACTTGCATTATATGTGACCACGATAACCTGGTCATAGCCTTGACTTGCCTTCAGTACACGCTCCACTTCTTCTTCGGAAGGATTCGTGTGGATTCTTTCTTCCGTTACCTCATGAACGGTTTCCGCCAGGAAAGCTCCGAGTGTTTCCTTCTGCTCCACCACTTCGTCGATTTGCGTCCATTCCCGGACTTCCGTCCAGATGACAAACGTTCTTTTGTCTTTCACAAGCGGAAGCTGATCCTCGTCCTTAACAAGCGTCACACTCTTTTTGTAGGTTTCACGCACAAGCTCGATATGCTCAGGGGACCCCACTGCGGAAATATCGCCGGCCGCAGCACCCACCGTAATATTCAGACCGGCTTTTAAAGCGAGAATACGGTCCACCGACTCGTTGATCCGTTCTTCGCTGATACGGCCGGATTCCACCGCTTCCACCAGACGTTCAATGGTTTGAACCTGGGTATCGTAAGTATGGCTGACCAGCAGCAAATCGGTGCCGGCTTCAACCGCCATGACCGCTCCTTCAGCCGTCCCGTAATGGTCTGCGATCGCTTTCATCTCCAGGCAGTCGGTCACAATGACGCCTTCGTAACCAAGCTCACCGCGCAGCAAATCGGTCAGTACCCGCTTGGACAAAGTCGAAGGCAGGCCATCGGGCTCCAGCGCCGGAAAAATAACGTGTGCCGACATCAGTACGTCGGCTCCCTCCTGAATCGCCTTCACGAACGGAGCGAACTCCAGCTCCCGCAGGCGCTCCAGGTCGTGGGGAATCATGGGCAGAGCGTGATGGGAGTCCGAGTGTGTGTCCCCGTGCCCCGGGAAATGCTTGATCGTCGGTGCCACGCCCGCCGCCTGGTAACCCTTCACAGCCGCAGCTCCCATCTCGCCGACGATTTCCGCGGTTTCGCCGAAAGAACGGACACCAATCACCGGATTCATCGGATTGTTGTTGATGTCGAGGCAAGGCGCGAAGTTTAGATTGATGCCCATCGCGCGCAGTTCCACCCCGCTGATCCGCGCTGTTTCATAAGCCGCCTGGGCATCTCTTGTCGCCCCGATTGCCATGCTGCCCGGCATACAGGCGATGCCCTCGTGGATACGGGCAACCATGCCGCCTTCCTGGTCGATGCTGATCAGAAGGGGGCCTCCCGCCGAGTCCTTAGCCAGCACTTGCAGCTCGTGATTGAGCTCGCTCACCTGCTTCGGATTGTCCAAATTGCGGCGGAACAAGATAACGCCGCCGATTTCGTGCTTCTGAATCAAGTCGATAATTTTCTTGTTGGGCTTCATCGCCGAGTCGAACTCATTCGATGTGGAAAAACCGCACATCATCATTTGTCCGATTTTTTGCCGGAGGCTCATTTCTGACCGTTGTTTCATGCTTTTCATCCCCTATCGGTAATTTATGCGTTCGTAATTTGTTCGCGGTATTCGGAAGGCGTCATGCCGGTAAACTTATAGAACACCCGGGTAAAATACCGGCGTTCCGCATAGCCCACCTGCTTGCCGATCTGGGTAATGCTCTTGTCGCTCATGCGAAGAAGAGACTTGGCCAGTTCGATCCGCTGACGGGTCAAATTCTCCAGGAAGGTTTCCCCGAAGTGCTGTTTAAACAGCAGACTGAAGTAGCTGCAGCTGATCCCGAGATGATCGGCAATTTCCTCTACGCCGAAATCGTTGGACAAGTTCTTGGCAATGTATTCTTTGGCGTTGACCATCAGCAGCTCGCTCGGCTTACGGTTCATCCCCGCATTCATGCAGTCTTGAATAAGCTGATGGATCGTCGCAAGCAGATCCTTGACTCCGACACTGCGCTCCAGATTGGACCAGAGGCCCCGTTCTTCCTCATCGGACATGATGTTGATTTCCCGCATTTCCCGGATGAGGTGGAGGACCAGAAAGTGCAGAATCTGCTCCACACGCACATAGGAATGCTCGGAAATAACCCGCAGGCTTTGATTGAGCTTTTCGAAGGTTTGCTCCATTTGCGCTTTATCCCGCCGCTTCAAGCTGGATACGATTTCTTCGACCAGCTCCCACATGGAGTTGTTCCATTCGTTCCGGCCGGGATTCACTTCTTCCAAGAGTAGAATCTGTTCGACGTTTGGAGATAGCTGAAGCGCGCGCTGAAGCTTTTTGTAAGCGTCTGCAAGCTGGAGAACAGACATGTGCTCGGGATAAATGCCCAGGCTGACCGTCAGTTTAACGTGCTGCTTCACCGCCAGTTGAAGGGCATCGCTCCACCCTCTCACCGTCTGCAGATCGAATGGCGTTTCCCTCTGATGACGGATAAGCACGCACCATTCCCCTTCCCGGGTCTGCAGAACCGAATACAAAAGCTCATACGGCTCCAGCGCGTCCTGCAGCACATTGCGGACAGCGAAATTTTTGAGCTTGCGCTCCTTCTCGTTCCAAGAACGGGAAAGCTGCGAATAATTGTCCAGGTCGATGAGTAGAAGGGTAAACTCCGTCTCTTCCAGACTGTTTTCATCCTCGAAAAAATGCCGGGTCGTCACGTTCGTATAATCAAGCAGAATATCGAATAAAAACTTCTCGTACGCCAAGTGCCTCACCCGGCTCCATCTTTTCTGCTCATCCATCTCCGCCTTGCGCTTCTCCCGGATATCAAAAGCGACTCGCTCCACGACCGCTTCCAGCTCTTCGTAGTTGATCGGCTTAAGAATATAATCCTTGGCCCCGTATTTTAACGCCGACCGCGCATATTCAAATTCCTGAAACCCCGTCAGCAGAATAACCTGGATATCCCTTTCCAGCTTGTTAACCTGCTCCAGCAGCGCGATTCCGTCCATCAAAGGCATACGAATATCGCTAAGGATAAGGTCCGGCTGGTGCTCCTGGACCATCTCCAAGGCCTTGACTCCGTTCGATGCGAGCGCAACGACTTCAATATCGTGCTTCTCCCACGGTATGACGGTTTGCAGATTGCGCAAAATATTGATCTCATCATCCACCAATAAAGCTTTTAAGTTCATCATCATCACCTTGCTGTCGTTTTGGGAATTATACATTTGATTCGTGTACCTTTGTTCGGCTCGCTGCAAATATAGAGCCCGTAGCCATTTCCGTAATGAATCCGCAGACGGTCGGCTACATTAAGTACACCTAATCCTACCCTTGGCTCATTCGTAGCGAGTCTAGGATTCTTTTTCCGGTATTGGAACCTGACAAGAACATCCTCGGGGATGCCGATGCCATTATCTTCAACCCACAAAATAATGTGATCCCCGCCGTCTTCAACACGAATGGTAATAATCCCCTGGTACGTAATCCCTTCGAATCCGTGCTGAATACTGTTTTCAACAAGCGGCTGCAGCGTCAGCTTAAGAATGGAGTGATTTTCCAGCTCTCGGGGCAGGTGAATCTCAAAATCGAAAAGCTCTTCAAAACGGTATTTCTGAATTTCCATGTAATTTTTCAAATAGTCGATTTCCAGGCCGAGGGCGATTTCTTCTTTATGATGGAACGAAATCCTTAATATCGTCCCCAGCCTGTAAACGAGCTGGCTCACTTTTTTACCTTGATTTTGTACGGCCAGCGCATTAATCGACTCCAACGTATTAAACAGGAAGTGAGGCTTGATCTGCGCCTGCAGCAGGGAAAGCTCCGCTTTGTTCTTATGTTCCTGCTCCTGCTTGACCTCTTCCACAAGGTCATGGATACGGGACACGAGGCTGTTGAAGCCTCTGGAGAGAACGGTCATTTCATCATTCCCCTGTACTTTGACCCGCACGTCCAGATCTCCCCGTTCCACTTGTTTCATGGAGCTGACGATCCGGATAATGGCCCGGATATACCGGTTGACAAACAGCAGGTTGAAAAGAAGGGCGGATATGAGGAACAGGAACATAATCGTTCCGACCCATTTCAGAATAATGGACATTTCGCCGGAGATATAATCCCACGGGGTGACAGATACGAGCGCCCACTTGGGGGTTCCGTATTTTTCCAGCCCTATATCATATACCGTCACGAGACTCTCTATACCGTCAAATTTGACTCTGGAAGTGGCGTAAGTCTCCGTCAAATCCACTTTTTGAGATAAAAATTTATTTAAATTGGAGCCATTTGTAAGCTTACGGTTGTCGTACAAAATAACCCCTTGCTGGTTTACTAACAGAAAGTGGCTGTTCTTTTGATTATAAAAGTTGAAAATTTTATCCATTTCTTTAAAGTCAAATTGAAGAAACATAGTTCCAATTCTACCGGAACCGGGAGTTTCATAATAATTGACTGTGCGGACCTGGCTGAACAAATTGTTGTTTCCGGTCAATTCCGGATTTTCATAAGGCCCGATCCAGCGGGGAAATCCGTTCAAATTCTTGACTTCCTCATAAATCGGATGATCTTTTAACGTTTTAAAAGGAATCGGCGTAAATGGAATAACACCGCTTGAGTAGTTTTCTCCATATAAATTGTATACGGAAAAAGTCCCAAGCGGCTCATAGGTAAGAAATATTTTTCTTAAGCTATTCGTTACATTATTCAGTTGTTCGTCGGACGGCGGGTTCTCGTTCAATTCAACGAGCTGCGTCTGCAGGTTGTCTCCCAGCATCCAATAATCCGAATAATAGTTGGCTTCCTTAAAAAGGCTTGCAATGTTACGGCCGATTGACTTAATGGTCAGCTCGGATTGTTCCATGTATTTCTCTTGGGTAATGTCCTGAAAGATCATATAGGTGAAAATCGAAATAGATAATAAGGGAATAATGATGAACCCCATGAAAGCCAGAAATACTTTTTTTCGTAAATTCATCATTACTCCCATGTCCTTTCAACTTAACCCTTGACGCTTCCGGCAGCCAAGCCTTCGATAATCTTTTCTTGTAGTATAGCATAGATCACGACGACCGGCACGATACTAAACATAGTCGCCGCCAGGAGAGCCCCATAGTTCATCGCCATTCCGTTGTTCATCGCCGCCATCGCTACAGGCAGCGTTCTCAGCGCCTCTTTGGACAGCATCACGTTGGCGAGAACGTACTCGTTCCAGTGACCCAGGAAGTTGATGATAAACACGGTCACGATGGCAGGCGTCATGAGCGGCAGAACGATTTTCCAGAACAGTCCGTAAATCGTCAGTCCGTCCATAACTCCGGCTTCTTCAAGCTCTCTCGGAAGAGATTTGATGAAAGCCATGATAATGATAATGGAGAGGGACAGACCGAATGCGATGTAAGGCAGGATCAAAGCAAGGTGTGTATCGTACAGCGGAATATGCAGGTCGTTTGTAACGTTCAAAATGAAACGGTACAGCGGGATGAGCAGAGAACCCGCCGGAATCATGATGGCGAGAAGAAATACCCCGGTCACGAATTTATTCATTTTCGGGAAGTACATTCGCGTCAGCGCGTAAGCCGTCATGCTTGCCAACACAATCGTCACGATACTGGCCACAACGGAAATATATAAGCTGTTGACGAAATACCGGCCAATGTTGGCACTGGTCCATGCGTTCGCATAGTTATCCAGCGTGAAATTTTTGATTAAAGAGAAGGGACTCGCGACAATATCAACATGCCTTTTGAATGAGTTTTGAAAACCCCAGAACAAAGGGTACAAGGTTACAAAAACGTATAGCAAAAGAAAGGCATGGAGAAATCCATTTTTCAATTTGGACATATCAGTTCTCCACATCCTCTAATTTTTTTGTAAGCAGGTTGCTGATCAATGTAATAATTAAGGTGAAGATGAAGATCAGGATCGCAATTGTATTCGCGTAACCGTAATTTCCTGTCGTCATACCCACTTTATACATGTAAGAGGCCATAACTTCCGTGCTTCCGTACGGCCCGCCTTTGGTCATAACCATGACGATATCCATCGCTTTCATCGCACCCGTGATAGACAGCAGGACGATAACCGCGAGGATCGGACGGATCAAAGGAACCGTAATGAGAAGCGCTCGCTGAAACCCGGTGGCTCCATCGATTTCGGCAGCCTCGTAGACTTCTTTGGAAATTCCGAAGATTGCAGCCAGGACGAGAACGATATAAAATCCGGTCCACTGCCAGGCATTCGTCAGAAGAATGGAAAGCATAGCTGTGCTTTCGTCAGCCAGCCACAGATGGATCAATTTATCCAACCCGATCGACTCAAGCAGCTTGTTCAGCAAACCTACTGTCGGGTCAAATACGACAACAGTCCAAAGTACCCCTACGACGGCAGTCGACAAAATACTCGGCAAGAAAACGGTCGTTTTATAAAAACCGCGTAATTTTCTGACTTCCGAGATTAACACCGAAAAAATGACGATAACCGGAACTTGAATAAAGACGGAAAACAAAATAAAGTAAAGGTTATTTTTGACCGAGATCCAGAAATACTCATCGTTAAAAGCTTCTTTAAAATTATCCAATCCGTTAAAAACAGGTGCAGTCAGACCATCCCAGCTAGTAAACCCGTATCTGAATGTTGTAAGAAGCGGGAACATATAAAATGTCAAGTAGAAAAACAGGGTTGGAATAATGAACACCAGGTATGCTAGAGGATTTCGATAAACCTTGTTCATAGCAGCCTCCATCCTTCACACTATGCGAATAAGAACGGGTACCACGTGATGTGATACCCGTTATTTTTTTATCTGCTTATTTTAGATTACGTTACTAATCTTATTTTGCAGTCTTTTTGTTTTCTGTTTCTTGGGATTTTTGAATATCAGCCAGCAGGTCCTGAACGGATTTTTTGCCGCCAACGAAAGCTTGGATTCCGGATTCAAGATCAAGCTTCACTTTAGGCTGGATCAGGGAGTCGAAAGCCGGGAATGTTTTCTTGCCTTCGGAAGCTTTCAGCATTTCGGCAATGATCGGCTTGTCGCCAGTGGAGCTAAGCTTCATGGACGGGAAGAATCCTTCTTCTTTCAGCTGACGAAGTTGATATTTTTCGGTGAAGAAGACTTTGATGAATTCTTTTACCACTTTTTTCTCGTTTTCGTTCAGCTTAGCGGAGAAGCCGAAGCCGTTGGAGTACGAACCGTTGATCAGATCGTTACCTTTGCCGCCTTCTACAGTCGGGAAGTTGAAGAAGCCGAGGTCAGCAGCCATTTTGGATTGATCCGGGTTGGAGTACTTCTGGTTCGCCCAGCCTCCGTCGAAGATCATAGCGGTTTCGCCGTTAGCGAAACGGTCTTGCGTTTGGGCATATTTCAGTGCAAGAGCATCTTTGTTGAAGTAGCCTTTGTCGATCAGGTCTTTAAACATGGTGTGACCTTTGACGTAAGCTTCGTCCGTCCATTTGCTTTGGCCGGATTGGAGGCCGTCAACGACTGATTGGCCGCCTACGCGTACGTACAGGGTGTTAGGAAGCATGTTCAGTACCCAAGCTTCGTTGCCGCCAAGCGCCATCGGAGTGATGCCTTTAGCTTTGAACGTTTCGCAAGCTTTCAGGAACTCTTCGTAAGTTTTCGGAACTTCTACGCCGTTGTCTTTGAAAATTTTCTTGTTGTAGAACATGCCTTCCAGGTAACCGGCGATCGGAAGACCGTAAACTTTGCCGTCAACCGTGAACTCGGAAAGATCAACGAATTTGTCTTTCAGGCCAAGCTCGTCAAGGATCGGCGTCAGGTCAAGCAGGTTGTTTGTTTTCGCATAGTTCTTTGTATCGGTACCACCGAAAAGTTCGAAAATTTTTGGAGGGTTACCGGCGGCCATTTCGGCTTTCAGCTTTGTATCGCGGTTAACAACTTCGTCCACGCCTTCGGATTCGAATTTCAGGCCGGGAACGTTAGCTTCAACTTCTTTAAGAGCATCCTCGAACATAGCCTTTCTTTTCTTGGCTGTGTCTTTGATTTGCGTATGACGGAAAGAAACGGTAAATTCTTTCGGCGCAGCGCTTCCGTTCGGAGTTGTTGTCGCTCCAGTACTTCCGCCATCTTTGCCACAAGCGGAAAGAACGGTTGTCAGTCCCACGGCTACGGCCATGATTGTCGCCAGTTTCTTTTTCATTTGTAGACCTCCCCAAAACGTTTGAATTTGTGTCTTACAAGTTTGATTATAGGGACGTTGCCCTTCTTACGGCAGGTCCTCATTTCAACAATACAGGGATAAAATCCTCTCACTAGAGGGGGAAAATAGTGGGCCCTTAGTCCTTAATCCTATTTATAGAAATTAAGGATTCCTTTTACATTTTATTAGGAAGTAATCCAACTTAACCTCTCGGCATTCTCCCCTGCTCCCTCCTTATACTGCCCCTTGATTCGACACGGTTAGCGCTTCCCCCCGTTAGTTTTACAAAACCTTCAAGCCCAATTGATCTGAGCAAAATAGTCCGTACGTACACTTAACTCTGAAAGAGAGGGGGATCAAGAATCGATGAATACCGTCGATGAATCATTGCCAATCCGGGTCTCAACCGCTCGGGGCATCCGGACCGCCTCCTGGTGGAACCGCGTCCGAGAAGCGGGGATCGGCTATTTGTTCCTGCTGCCGTCACTGGCAGGGTTCGGGATTTTTTTGTTTTATCCGTTCTTCCAGTCCTTATATTTAAGCGTACACAGTACGAATCTCAGGGGGAAAATCGCCGAATATGTCGGCTTCGAGAACTACCGGGAACTGCTTACCTCGGAGAAATTTTATCATAGCCTGGGCGTTACGGCCCAGTTCGCTCTGCTTACGATCCCGACGACAATCGCAGCGGCTCTGCTCCTTGCCGCGCTGACACACAGGGGGCTGAAGGGCAAGAGAGTCTACCAGTTCATTTTTTCCCTGCCGATGGCCCTATCGGTCGGCACCGCTTCCGTGATCTGGGCCCTGCTCTTCCATCCGACGGCCGGGATGCTCAACTACTGGCTCGGCCTGCTCGGCCAGGCGCCGATCGCCTGGCTTTCCGACCCGAGCTGGGCGCTCTTCTCGGTCTCGCTGATGACCGTATGGATGAATCTCGGCTTCGCCTATATCGTCCTGCTCAGCGGGCTGCAGAGCGTACCGGAGGATATGTACGACAGCGCCAAAATCGACGGCGCGGGTCCGATGCGGACTTTCTTTAGAATCGTGCTTCCGCTCGTCTCCCCCACCTTGTTCTTTGTCGGTGTGGTTTCCCTGATCGGGGCTTTTCAGTCTTTTGGCCAAATCCAGATTCTGACCAAAGGCGGTCCCATGGATACGACCAATGTCATGGTCTATTCCCTTTACCAGGAAGCGTTTGTCAACTTCCGCTTCGGCTCCGGCAGTGCGCAGGCCATCCTTTTATTCGTGATCGTCCTGTTCTTCACCTTCGTGCAGTTCGGCGTTCTGGAAAGGAAAGTGCACTACTCATGATCCGGCCCTTACAAAAAACCGCCATCTACGTAGTTCTGACCGCGGCTGCCGCACTCGTTCTCTATCCGCTGTTCTTTACGTATGCGTCCACATTTATGACAGCCGGAGAAGCCGGCCAATTTCCGCCGCCCCTGCTTCCCGAAAGCCTGTACCTGGGCAATCTGAAGAAGGTGATGGAGCTTGTGCCGATCGGGGCTTTTCTGACCAACAGTTTTACCGTCTCTCTGCTTATTATGGCAGGGCAGCTGTTTACGGCAAGCCTCGCGGCATACGCGTTCGCTTTCGTCCGTTTTCCGGGCAAAAAGTTCGTGTTCCTGCTGTTTCTGAGCACCATGATGATCCCTTGGGAAGTGACGATGATTCCCAATTACCTGACGATTCGCAGCTGGGGATGGACCGACACTTACGCGGCGCTTGTCGTCCCTTTCCTTGCGACCGGGTTCGGAACGTTTATGCTGCGCCAGTTTTTCATGCAGCTGCCGGGCGAGCTGTTCGAAGCCGCCAAGATCGACGGCTGCGGGCATATCCGCTGCTTTTTTTCCATCGCATTCCCGCTGTCAAAGCCCGGTCTGGCGACCCTGGGCGTCTACAGTTTTCTCAGCGCCTGGAACAGCTATCTCTGGCCGCTGCTCGTCACGAACGATCCCGCGAAACGCACCGTGCAAATCGGCATCTCCATGCTCCAGTTCGAAGAGTTTACGTCCTGGAACCTGGTGCTCGCCGGAGTCGCGCTCGTTCTCCTTCCTTCTCTGCTTCTGCTCGTGCTCGGGCTTAAGCAGCTCGTCCGCGGCCTCACGGTAGGGGCCGTTAAAGGCTGACCGTTTATCCACCATTTTGATTGATAAAAAGGAGAGACATTCCACATGTTTTCGTACAAATCGTCCCGCCGCACTTCCGTAATGGCTATGCTTCTGGCTTCCGCTCTGCTCATGCAGGCTTGCGGCGGCGCAAACGACACCGCTCAATCTTCCAACAAAGAAACTACGGGGTCTGCTTCCGCAAAAGAAAACGCGGCCTCACCGGTAAAAATCACCTTCTGGCATTCCATGAGCGGCGAGCTCGGGAAAGTGACGGACAAGCTGATCTCCGACTTTAACGCTTCCCAGAAAGATGTTCAAGTAGAAGGCATTTTCCAGGGAACTTACGACGAGAGTCTGAACAAAATGAAAGCGTCCATGGATTCCAAAAGCGGGCCGTCGCTGATTCAGGTTTATGAAATCGGCAGCCGTTATATGATCGATTCGAAAGCCATTACGCCCGTGCAAAAGTTCATCGATGCCGATAAATACGATCTCTCCCAGCTGGAAGAAAACATTACCCAGTACTACACCATCGGCGGCAAGCTGAATTCCATGCCTTTCAATACGTCTAACCCGATCCTCTACTATAACAAAGATATGTTCAAAGCCGCCGGTCTCGATCCGGAAAAGCCTCCCGTTACGTTCGATGAAATCACCAAAGCGGCACAAGCTCTTTCCAAGGACGGTAAAGCGGGTGCGTCGTTCGCCATTTACGGCTGGTTTATGGAGCAGTTTTTCGCCAAACAGGGAGCTGAATATGTCAACAACGGCAACGGACGCACATCTCCCGCGACGGAATCCTATGTAAATAAAGAAGCGGGCCTCAAAGCCTTAACGTGGTGGAAATCTATGGTCGACAACAAAACCGCGCTTAACCTCGGACGTAAAACCGACGATACCAAAAAAGCTTTCGCGGCGGGACAAATCGCCATGATGCTCGATTCCACCGCCTCCCTGAAAGGCATCGTCTCCACGGCGGAAGGCAAGTTCCAGGTAGGCACGGCTCCCCTGCCGAAACCGGCGGACGCCGCAGAAGGCGGAGTTGTCGTAGGCGGCGCCAGCCTTTATATTACGAACAACAAATCGGAAGCCGAACAGAAAGGAGCTTGGGAGTTCATCAAATTCCTGACCTCCCCTCAATCCCAGGCTTACTGGCATGTGAATACAGGCTACTTCCCGATCACGAAAAAAGCCTATGACGAGCAAATCGTTAAAGATAACCTCGTTAAATACCCGCAGTTTAAAACGGCAATCGACCAACTGCACGGAAGCAAGGCCAATACGGCCACTGGGGGCGCTGTAATGGGCGTATTCCCTGAAGCGAGACAAATCGTCGAGGGTGCCATTGAGGAAGCCCTGAACGGCAAGAAAACGCCTCAGGCCGCTCTTGATGAAGCCGCCAAGTCGATTACAGAAAAGATCGGCAAGTACAATCAGACGGTTAAATAAGTTAAAAGCAGGATAGAAGCGGACAGGATAACAAGATGAACCTGCCGTTCCGGCAAAAAGAGCACAGCCCCGTGAGGCTGTGCTCTTTTTGTATGCTTGCTTCAGCGTGACGCACGCTGCCTTAGCCGCATAACCTGCGATTCGGGATGACCCGGGAAAACGTTAGTCATCCGCAGGCAGGCCGATTCCAAACTCCGGATTGCTCCTCATCGTTCGAGACCCTTCCCGCTGCCCTCAAAGAAATAGCGGAGCCTATGGATGCTCTCCACCGGATACGGCACCGCCTCCGGATGAGCTCAGTAAACCTGATTGCGCCCGTTGTGCTTCGCGCGGTACAGCGCTTTATCCGCTTCCTCGATCAGAAGATCGGGTGAAACCTGGGGAAAAGTAGCCGCCCCGATCGAGATCGTCAGGCGGATCGCCTTCCCGTCTCCGAGCAGGAAGGAATGGCGCTCCACTCTGGAGCGGATCTGCTCCGCATAGTGCAAAGCTTCTTCGCGCCTGCAATCCGGTAGCAGGACCGCAAATTCTTCCCCGCCGGTCCGGCACACTTCATCCATCCTGCGGGATGAATCTCTCAGCAGCACCCCGATCTGCTGGAGAACCGCATCCCCTGCAGGGTGACCGTACGTATCGTTGATTTTTTTAAAATAATCGATATCCAGCGTCAGCAGGGACAGTTCCTCCTGTTTACGATCCGCCGCTTGAACGAGCTCGTTATAGAGCCTGTCAAAGGTGCGGTGATTGTTCAGGCCCGTCAAAAAATCGACATGCGACGCTTCTTTCATCAGCAGAAAAAGCTGGTGGGCTCTCACGATATAATCGACCATGTAGCCGATAAAAAATCCGCCTACCGCCAGTGTGCCGAGAATAACCGGCATAATAGGCAGGCTCGTCGTACCTATGGCGGAAAATATAGAGGCTCCGGTCGTGACCAGGAGGACCGCCATCATTTTCGCCCAGCGCGACCAGTACCGCTTGTCCGCACTTCTTAATACAAGGCCTCCGGCAAGAGCGATAAAAAGTACATTCGCCGCGCCAATGAAGGCAGACAAGTTGGGGCCCCCGAACAAGACGATGCGCGCCGCGGCAATGAGAACGGCGGCAATAAAGCCGGAATAAATGCCTCCGAAATGCACGGCCAGCAAGACGGCGTACCCGCGGAAATCAACGATGGTCTGGGGAGCGATCGGAATGCTGAAATACATTAAGACGATTCCGAATGCACCTGTCGCCAGACCGGTCTTTATCCGTGTCCATAGCTTCGTGAAATCCAACCGTTCATCTTTGTAGAGCTGACTAACGGCAAACAGAAAAGCAAGGAGGAGAGCAAAATTGACGATTAGTTCCTTTACGATGTAGAGGCACCTCCATAGAGGTTTGACTCGACTTTATAAGCCAGTGTACCTATTATTTGTACCTTCTTTAATACTGCGGACCTAGTTCAAATTCCTGTAAAAAAAGACATGCGTCAGAGAATTATCTCCGGCGCATGTCTAATTGTGTCTATTTTTAAGAAGAAATAATGGAAATTATTTGCCCAGCATATGGATCGGGTGGCCAAGCGCGCCTTCGGCGGCTTCAGCTACGATCTCACCAAGCGTCGGGTGAGCATGGATCGTGAGCGCGATATCTTCGAGCGTAGCTCCCATTTCGATCGCCAGACCGATTTCGGCAATCAGGTTCGATGCTTCAGGTCCTACGATTTGGGAACCGACAACAAGACCGGTGTCCTTGTTCGCTACGATTTTAACGAAGCCTTCGGTGGCGTTCAGGGAAAGAGCACGGCCGTTAGCGGCATAAGGGAACTTGCCTACGGAAACGTTCATGCCTTTCTCTTTGGCTTCGGTTTCGTTAAGGCCTACCGAAGCGATTTCCGGATCGGAGAATACAACGGCCGGGATGGCCTTGTAATCGACAACGCTAGGCTGTCCGGCAATAGCTTCCGCCGCCACTTTACCTTCGTAAGAAGCTTTGTGCGCCAGAGCCAGGCCTGGAACGATATCGCCGATAGCGAAGATGTGCGGAATGCTCGTGCGGCCCTGCTCGTCAACTTCAATCAGACCGCGGTCGGTCAATTTCACGTTGATCAGGTCGAGGCCAAGCTCGCCGTCCGTGTTCGGACGACGTCCGACAGTTACGAGCACGTAGTCGGCCGTTACTTTTTTCTCTTCGCCTTTGACCGTGAACGTTACCGTTACGTCGTTCTCGGTTTGCTCGGAGCTTTGAGCGAGAGCTTCCGTGAACACTTCCACGTTCAGCTTGCTCAGGTTTTTGGCAACCAGGCGGGTCATTTCTTTCTCGAAGCCCGGAAGAACCGTATCGGAACCTTCAAGTACCGTTACTTTCGTTCCGAATTTCGCGAAGGTTTGACCCAGCTCGATACCGATGTATCCGCCGCCGATCACTACCATGCTTTTCGGAATTTCTTTCAGTTCCAGAGCTTCGGTCGAGGAAAGAATACGTCCGCCGAACGGGAACGGCTTCAGCTCGATCGGACGGGAACCTGTCGCGATGATGCAATGCTTGAAACGGTAACGCGGAGCTTCCTGCTCATTGAAAACACGTGCTTCGTTTTCGTTGATGAACATGACTTCGCCCTGGAACATTTGCACTTTGTTGCCTTTGAGCAGACCGGCAACGCCGCTGGTCAGCTTTTTCACGACGGAAGCTTTCCACTCTTGGGTTTTCGCGTAATCCAGCTTAACGTTCTCCACGCTTACTCCCATCACTTCGGAATGCTGGGCCGCTTCGTACTGGTGCGCCGCGGAAATAAGAGCCTTGGAAGGGATACAGCCGCGGTTCAGGCAGACGCCGCCCCACTCGGATTTATCCACGATCAGAACGCTTTTGCCAAGCTGTGCAGCGCGGATGGCAGCCACATAGCCGCCGGGACCCGCACCAATTACCAGAACGTCAATATCTAAAGAAGCATCTCCTACTACCATCGCTTTATACCTCCATCACGAGCAGCTCGGGATCGTTAAGCAGCTGCTTGATATAGTTCATGAAATTTTGAGCTGTTGCGCCGTCAACAAGACGGTGGTCGAAGCTGAGAGACAGAGCCATTACCGGTGCAATGACGATTTCACCGTTCTTCACGACAGGCTTCTCGGAAATACGGCCGGTGCCGAGAATGGCAACTTCCGGATAGTTGATGACCGGAGTGAAGAACATGCCGCCTGCGGAACCGATGTTGGTGATCGTAATCGTGCTGCCTTTCATTTCGTGCGGAGTCAGTTTGCCGTCGCGGCCGCGTGTGGCCAGATCACGGATGGAATCCGCAATCATCCAGACATTTTGACGGTCCGCATGGTGAATGACAGGTACAAGGAGACCGTTGTCCGTATCCGTCGCGATACCTACGTTATAGTATTTCTTGTACACGATTTCCTGCTTCTCTTCGTCGATCATGGCGTTCATGACCGGGAACTGGCGGCAGGCCGCTACGAGCGCTTTAACGATGAACGGCAGGTAAGTAAGCTTAACGCCTTTCTTCTCGGCAAGCGGCTTCGCTTTGGTACGGAGCGCTACGAGCTGTGTTACGTCGACTTCGTCCATCAGCGTCACGTGAGGAGCCGTATGCTTGGATTTAACCATGGCATTGGCGATCACTTTACGGATGCCTTTGAAAGGAATGCGCTCTTCTTCCAGCTCGCCTTGTACCGCAGGTGCGGAGGCCGCTTTGGAAGGAGCCGCTTTCTCCTGTGCAGGCTGATCGGCCTGTGCCGCGGATGCGCCGCCGCCGGATACGAAGCCTTCGATATCTTCGCGGGTAATGCGGCCGTTCTTGCCGGTGCCGGAAACTTCCGCGATGTTGATGCCCTTCTCGCGCGCAAATTTGCGGACGCTAGGAGTGGCCAGAATGTCTTTAGGGGCAGCCGACGGCTTGCCGCCTTCGGATTTCTTCGTTTCTTCCGGAGCCGGAGCTGTCGGAGCGCCTTGGTCTTCCTTCTTAGGAAGCTCAGTCGAAGGCGCGTTGGAAGGAGCCGGTGCAGCCGCTTCCGGTGAAGGAGCCGCAGCGGAGGTTTCCGATTCCGGAATCTCGCCTTCCGCGTCGATGATCATGACCACTTCGCCGACGTGGCAAACCTGGCCTTCCTTGATCAGCACTTCCTGAATCTGGCCGTTAACCGGGCAAGGAACTTCCACGACTGCTTTGTCGTTCTGAACTTCCATCAGAATCGTATCGTCATCAACCTTGTCGCCCGCTTTAACATTGACTTTGACAATCTCGCCTTCGTGAATGCCTTCGCCAAGTTCCGGGAACTTATATTCAAAACGTGCCAAGAAGAACAACCTCCTATATTGAGTAGTAAAATCGTGGAGCCGCAGGCAGGATTAGAAATCCAGCACTTGGTTCAGCCCGTCGATAATGCGGGCAGGTGTCGGAAGCCACTGATCTTCGATTTGGGCAAACGGATAAACCGTATCCGGAGCGGCAACGCGGAGAACCGGCGCTTCCAGATGCAGAATAGCCTTTTCGTTGATTTGTGCGATAATTTCAGCAGCAGCACCCGACGTTTTCTGTGCTTCCTGCACCACAATGGCACGGTTGGTTTTCTTGATGGATTCGACAATCGTGTCGATGTCCAAAGGCATCAGCGTACGGACGTCGATGACTTCCACTTTCACGCCGCGGGTTTTCTCGATCTCTTCCGCAGCTTTCAGGGAAGTGTGAACCATGGCGCCGTAAGTGATGATCGTAGCGTCGGAACCTTCGCGAACGACGTTCGCTTTGCCCAGCTCTACCGTGTACTCGCCTTCCGGAACTTCCTGGCGGAACGAACGGTACAAGTTCAGGTGTTCCATGAAGAATACCGGATCGTTGTCGCGGATCGCCGCGATCATAAGACCTTTCGCATCGTACGGGTTAGAAGGAATTACTACTTTAATACCCGGTGTCTGGATCATCAAACCTTCCAGGGAGTCCGTGTGAAGCTCGGCTGCCTTAACGCCGCCGCCGAAAGGCGTACGGAATACGATCGGAGCCTGGTAGCTGCCGCCGGAACGGTAGCGCATACGGGCTGCCTGTACAGCCATTTGGTCCAGCGCTTCATAAATGAAGCCCACGAACTGGATTTCAGCGATCGGACGGAAGCCCTGAGTCGCCATACCTACCGCCAGACCGCCGATAGCGGATTCGGCCAGCGGAGTATCGAATACCCGATCCTCGCCGAATTCTTTCTGGAGTCCTTCCGTTGCACGGAACACGCCGCCCACATGGCCTACGTCTTCACCGAACAACACAACGTTCTTATCTCTTGCAAGCTCTACGCGCATAGCGTCTTGAATCGCCTGAATCATCGTCATTTGTGCCATGACATCTACTGCCTCCCATATCGTTCTTCTATCAAAGAACACGGCCTTAGACCGGAATATTTAGTGTAAAAAGGGCTGGCGGCCGTCCAAAGAGGCCGCTGACCGTCTGCTGGTTGCGTCTGCGGTCTCGCTTAGGAGAACTGCGCTTTTTGCTCTTCCAGGTGCTTCGGAGTCGTTTCGAACATGGAATCGATCAGGCCGCCTACCGTCATTTTCTCGGTTTGCTCGGCTTTTTTGATCTGCTCCGCTACAGTCGCTTTCGCTTCTTCTTTCACTTTCGCTTCTTCTTCCTCGCTCCAGAGGCCCTTCTGCGTCAGATAAGTACGGAAGCGTACGATCGGATCTTTAGGCGCCCATTCGCCTTCTTCGTCCTTCGTACGGTATTTCGTCGTGTCGTCCGCCATGGAGTGCGGCTTGAAACGGTAAGTAAGGGATTCGATCAGCGTAGGACCTCCGCCGTTGCGGGCAATTTCGGCCGCTTCGGATACGGCCGCGTAAACGGCCAGAACGTCCATGCCGTCTACCTGCACGCCGCGGATACCCGCTGCCAGCGCCTTATGGGCGATGGATTGAGCGCCGGTCTGCTTGGAGAACGGAGTCGTGATCGCATAACCGTTGTTCTGTACCATGTAAATAACCGGAAGCTTGAACGCTCCGCCGAAGTTAAGACCTTCGTAGAAATCGCCCTCGGAGCTTCCGCCGTCGCCGGTATACGTAATGGCAACGCGCTTCTCGCCTTTCTTCTTGAACGCCATACCGATACCGGTAGCGTGCAGGATTTGAGCGCCGATGATGATTTGCGGCATCAGGACGTTCACATCCGCAGGTACCTGGCCGCCGTGCTGATGGCCGCGGGAGTATAGGAACGCCTGATACATCGGCAGACCGTGCCATACGATTTGCGGCATATCGCGGTAGCCCGGGCAAATGAAGTCTTCTTTGTTCAGGGCGAATTCGCTGCCGATCATGGAAGCTTCTTGTCCGGAAACCGGCGCATAGAAGCCAAGGCGGCCTTGACGTCCCAGATTGATCGCGCGTTCGTCCCAAACACGGGTGAACACCATGCGGCGCATAAGTTCTTTTAATTGATCGTCACTAAGTTTCGGCAATTTCTCTTCATTAACCACGGTTCCGTCCGGCCCGATAATGGTCAAGGGCTGTACTTGCTCGGAACTAACTTCATACTGCGGCTTGCTCATGTGATTGTCACCTCATCTATGATTTTCATGCCAGGAAAAAGACTTTCTGTTATACTAATTATTATAAACCTGTTTCGTATGGAATATCAACAGGTAACTTGCTGTAATAACGCCCGTATATCGATTCGGGATAGTACAGATGTTTTATATATATAATACAGATCAACAAAACCTTTACACTATTATAATACAACCTCCTTTAAAGGAGTAAAGAAAGGATGCCCGTTATGACCGATTCCAGACACTATAAAAGAATCATTGTAAAAGAGGAAATCAGCTCCAAACACCTCAATTCGACACGATCCGTGCGTATTTTCCTGCCTCCGGGTTATAACGAAGTTCTGTCGTATCCGGTCATTTACTGTCAGGACGGAGAAGAATTTTTTAACTTCGGCCGGATAGCGACCACCATGACCGCAGGCATTCTCGATCACGGCTGGGAGCCGGCCATTATCGTAGGCGTCGACGTGAACGTCAAAATCCGGACCTCGGAATATTCGCCGGATGGGGAAAACCACGAGGCGTACATCCGCTTCTTCGCGGAAGAGATGCTCCCCTTCGTCGAGTCCAAGTACGCCGTACGCACCGACAAAAGCGATCGCGTCTTGGCAGGAGATTCCCTCGGAGGCACGGTTTCTCTGCATCTTGCCCTAACTTATCCTCACCTCTTTGCAAGAGTTATATCCCTGTCCGGCGCTTTTTTGGAACCGACCCGCAGCCGTCTGCAGTCCGAGGGAGATCTTTCCTGGCTGGAGCTGTACATGCTGATCGGCTTGGACGAGGAAGAGGTTAAGACCGAGCGCGGCACCTTTGACTTCGTGGAGGCGAACCGGCTCTCGAAAGCTCTCTTCGAACAAAAAAATGCCCGGCTCTTCTATGAAGAAAAGCCGGGTAAGCACGTGTGGGGCTTCTGGCAGAAAGAGCTTCCCGCGATTTTGGAAAGATTTTTCGGCTAACTGTCTAAACGATAAGAACCTCCATGTCCACGAGAAATTACGTGGACATGGAGGTTCTTTGTCGTGTACGGGCGGCTTGCGCCGGCGAAGCGCTAGTCCGTAGCCTTGAAGCCGTAGCGCTCCCGCATCGTGCGCATCATCGCCGCGATGTCTTCGTCCGCAGCGAATTCCCGGTAATCCGCTGCACGCACCTGCGTCTGACGGGCGAGCCATTCGCCCGTCAGACGGCAGAACGCGGGCGAAGTGAGCCCGGCGCCCGCGTACTCGGCGAGACTCGTCATGCGCCCGGGCTCCACGTCCGGGTAGTTGTCCGGCGCCGCGCCCTGCCCCGCCTCGTCGTAAAACGAGCGCGCCACGGCGGCTTTCTCCGCCCCGGTGCCCTCCACGACGACGAAAGCCTGCACCGACAGCGCGCGTGCCTGCCTGCGCTGGGCGATGCCGCAGAACTTGCGGCCGCCAACGCTCAAATCGAAATCGCCGGGGCAGTAGGAGCCGGCGATTTCCCCTTTGGCGACGCCCGTATTCCAGTCTGCCAGGACACCGCCCAGAAAGCGGTACATGGTTTCGAAATCATCGTGAAAATCTATTTTGCCCACAGGTTTGGGTGTAATCAAAGTTACATTCACTACTCCCGGATCCAGCGGCACGGCTGCTCCCCCGGAATTGCGCACAATCACCGCTCTTCCTTCCCTGCCTATTCTGCCCGCCGCTTGGGGGGCATGAGGCAGCCGGCTGTCTCGGAGACCGAGTACCAGACCTTGGGGGTGCCTCCACAAATGAACGATGGGGTCGGCTCCTTCTCCCACTTTGCGGATGAGCAGCTCTTCTAGGGCAAAAGGAAACAACAAATCCGCATCCAAGTCCCCGGAGCGGTCAAGGAGCGTAATTTTTTCGGGTAATAACGGCAATGATTCCATTCGGCAATCTCCTTCTGTCTATCGGTCCATCCTCTGAAAAACTTCGGCACGGCTTTAATCGTTTATTTGTTTATTGTAGGGGAAACCGGGCGCCTGCCGCAAGGACGGGTTTATTTTCTCCCATCAGGATGTGAGGTTGTGGCATTTTCCAAGTAGGAAAATTGTATAACTCTATCGAAGTAATACACAGCCCAACAATTGTGGAAAAAACTGCCTAGGTATACTGTCCTAAGTTCATCAGGAATATGGGACAAATTTCCTATAAAACCCTAAAGATAGTAGGCGAACCGTATGTCAATCAGTTTTCATGAGGTATTGTTTAACGTCCTGATATCGTGTTCACCTGTCATCGTGTCCCCTTTCTTCGATGAAAGCAATCCGTTAAGCAAGAAATCGTATAAACCTATGATGACGCTCGTCAGTATTCTGGCCGCACTCGCGTGCGCGACTTATCCTTACAGCTCCGGCAGCGGTATCAAGCAGAGCTTATTCATGATTCCCGTCGTCAGCAGCTTTCTTCACGGGGGGCTTCTTCCGGCTTCAGCCGTTACGGCCAGCCTGCTGCTGCTTCACGGATTCGTTTTTCCGGCCTCTCTTCCGACGGACGCCGTCTTTTTGCTGATTTGCGCCTGTTTTGGCTGGCTGTATCTCAAATTCTGCAAGAAAAACGGAGGGTTATCCGCTTTTTTATGTCCCGTCCTTCTGTCCGCCGGCCTAGGCTTTGTGTTTATGGCTATTCAAATCTTTTTCCATCGCAAGAACCAGCTGCCTCTTGCACCTGATTTTTTTTCCTTTCACGCATTCTCTATTTTATTGCACGGTATTTCCATGGCCATTGTCATCTATTTGTCTGAATTTATCCGGGATAGCCGAGTCAATCGCCTGGAATCGCAGCGGGCGGAAAAGCTGAACGTCCTCAGCGAATTGGCCGCTTCCGTGGCGCATGAAATCCGTAATCCGATGACGGTTGCCAGAGGTTTTTTGCAAATTTTATCCCAAACGGAAGTTAACGAAGAAAAGAAAAAAATGTACACCTCGATGGCGATCGAAGAAATGGACCGCGTCCAGCAAATTATTACAAGCTATCTCGCCTTCGCCAAGCCTCAAGCCGAAATAACCGAGCCGGTATCCGTAAGCGGTATCATAGTCAACCTGGTCCAGCGCATTCAAGGGTACGCCGGCAGCAGCAAGGTTCAGCTGGAAACGCACGCTCCCCCGTCTTTATGGATCACGGCAAACGCGGAAAAATTGATCCAATGCCTCGTGAATCTGTCTCGGAACGGAATCGAAGCGATGCCGGAAGGAGGACGCTTACGAATAGAAGCTTATCCCGAACCGAAAAGCGTCTGCATCTCCATCGAAGATACCGGAATCGGGATGGACGCGGAAGAAATCGCCCGCCTCGGCTCCCCTTTTTATTCCACGAAGCAAAAGGGGACCGGACTCAGCGTCATGGTGGCGTTCCGCATCATCGAAACCTTTAGCGGAAAGGTGCAGGTGACGAGCGTGCCCGGCCGGGGAACCCGCGTGCTTGTCACACTCCCCCAAGCGGCGAAACCGCCCCAGTTCGCTTCCGCGCAAGATCAGTTTGGCTGATCCGCCAGCATGTCCATGATCTCACGCGCCAGCGGAAGCGCTTCTGAAGGCGCTTCCGGCGCAGCTTCGCGAATGACGACAGCTACGGCATAGCGGGGAGCATCGACGGGCCCGTAGCCGATAAACCACTGGTTAACGGTCTCATGCGGTCCCGACTGTACCTGCGCCGTGCCTGTCTTTCCGGCCAGCGGCCACTTCGCCGCATTCAGCTGTCCCGCCGTTCCGCTCCGCACGACGAGTCTCATCTCCCGCAGGAGTTCACTTGTTGCCCTAGGAGAGAGAAATTCCTTCGCACCGGGAAGAAATTTGGGCGGAAACGAGTCCAGAGTCAGGCCGTCCCGGAACCGGACCTCTTTCACGAGGCGCGGAGCGCGAGCTTTTCCCCGGTGCAGGACGGTTACGACCAGATTCGCCGCCTGAAGGGGCGTCACTTGGACGTCCCTCTGGCCGATGGCGGTCTGCAGCCGGACTCCTTCATCGTCTCTTGGCGTTTGTGCGCCGAAGAGCTGGCCGCCTTCCTCACCGTCGAGTTGAGCGACCGCGGCCCCTCCCGTGAGGCTCCCTTTCCATCCGACTGGAGCCAGCAGCCCCAGATTCCGTGCATAGGTTTCCAGCTCGTCCGAATCCAGACGCCGCATCACTTCGCCGAAAACGATATTGCACGATTGGGCAAATCCTTCTTCGAACGTAAGCTTTCCGTGACCCTCCTTCTTCCAGCAGGTAAACCCGTATTTTCCCCATGCCCCGTGGCAGTCAAAAGTCTCATCCGGCTTAACAATGCCTTTCTCGAGCGCCGCTGCGGCTACAACCGTTTTGAAAATCGAACCCGGCGCGGCGGCTTTGACTCCCAGATTGGCCCAGTCTCCCTCTATCGCGTTGATCTCCCCCGGATGGAATGACGGTTTGGAAGCCATCGCCACGATATCCGCATTGGCGGCATCCAGGACGACGACCGCCCCTTTTGTAATTCCCCGTCTCGTCATCCGTTCTTCGATGCTCCGCTGAATACCCGAATCCAGTGTAGTCATCAACTGCAGGGGATAACGGGACTGATCCGGCGAAATCAGTCTGGCGCTTAGAGCGTCCAGCGGCCGTTTACCCGCATCCGTAAACACGGATAAAGTGCGTTCCCCGATGCCCCGCAGCCGGGACTCGAACGTTTTCTCGAGTCCGGATACCCCGATCTCGCTGGTAAGCGTCAAATGTCCGGCCGCAAGCTCGCGGGCATACAGGCCGGAGATCCGTTCCGGGTTCTGCCCGATGTAGCCGATCACCTGCGCTGCGGCGGGATGATCCGGATAGCGGGTTTTGTAATCCGTCACCTGCACGTAAGAAAGCCCGCTCCCCTCCAGCAGAGCGATTTGGGACGGCGTTAATTCCAACGGTTCTTTTACAGACTCGCCGGATTTGGAAGAAGCCGATTGGCCGCCGTTCTTTCCCCCGTCCGGAGTCGTCAGGCTCCCCGTCCATAAAAGCGGCTCCTTCACCTGTTTTACAAAAGCCTTCCAGCCGTCCGCCGTCACCCCGAAAGCCCCGCTAACCTTCCGAAGCTGTTCGGCTGAGCCCGTGTAATCGGGATGGACCGGAAAGATAATGGCCGTCCGGATTGTTTTGCCGGTCAGAGGCTTCAAATTCCGGTCGTACACGTCTCCTCTTCCCGTATCGAGCACAATGCTTTTCTGACGCTGCAAAACGGAGTTTTTGACCAGGTCTACTTCATAAGACGAAAAGCGGTGGGGTCTCAGCACCTGGATCCAAAATAACCGGGCGGCCAGGAGTGCCAGAATGCCGGTCAACCCGAGCAGCAGCAGGAGTTTGCGGCGTGGGTCCGTTTTGCTGCCGTCGATGCGGTTGATGCTCCTGCTGCCCACGTCTCTGCTGCTGTTGCTACTGCCGTTGCTACTGCTGTTGCTACTGCCGTTGCTACTGCTGCCGTTGCCGCCATTGATACCGTTGATACCAATTCCCCCAAGCCAGATCCCCGTTCCGGCATCTGTCTTTTCTTTTCCGGCAGTACCGGGTAATTCTTTGCCCATACATTCACCGCTCCCGTGTCCGCTTCTTTTCATTCCAGTATAGACAAGGGGGAATGAGCCCAAACCTTCCATTCGGGGACGAAAAAAAAGAAAAACGCCCCTTCCGGTTTTCCGGAAACGAGGCGTTCTTTGTGTATCACAATGTAAATTTGGAAAGCGTGTCTTTCAGGGAGTTCGAAAGGTTCTCCAGTCTGTCGGACAGCTTCACCAGATTCTGACTGATGCTGAGCTGCTCGGAGCTGAGGGAAGCAACTTCCTCGGAAGTCGCCAGGGATTCCTCCGCCACGGCACTCACATTCGTCATCGCATCGGACAAGACGGCTTGCGACTGATCGAGCTCGCTTATCGATTCCGTCACCGCGTTCAACCGTTCGATAAATTGGCTCATGTGATTCTGGACTTGGGCAAAAATCCCGTCCGCCTCTTTCACGGCACCGATTTGCTGATTGAAGAGCGGGTAGGCTTGATGAAGCACGTGGACGGTTTCGTCGATTTCGCGCTGAATCGTTTCCGTAATCTGGGCCACAACGTCGATGGACTGCTTGGACTGATCCGCCAGTTTGCGGATTTCATCGGCGACCACCATAAATCCTCTGCCTGCCGTTCCGGCTCTTGCAGCCTCGATCGTTGCGTTAAGAGAAAGGATATTCGTCTGCTTCGTCAGATTGTGGAGCATCTCCAATATTTTGCGGATGGACCGGGTGCTCTCTTTCAGGTTGTCGACCTTCTCCACCATGGAGCGGGTCATCACTTCCGTCTGGCCGGTTTTGTCCATCAGCTCTTCCATGTACTTCGTGCCCTGCTCGCCCGAGCTTCGGACGCCGGAGGCTGCCGTTCCCATCTCCAGGTTAGCGGACATCACCTGTTTCATTTTCTCGCCGATATGATGCGTCAGCTCGTTCCCGCGTTCGGACTCGGAGGCGAGCCCTGCGGCTCCTCCCGAGATCTCGTCGGTTGCTACCGCGATTTCCTTGGCGGAAGTCGCCGTAATCTTAGAGGCGTTCGCGACTTCGGAGGCCGTGTTCAGCACTTCCTGGGCGGATTCGTTCGTCTGGCGGACCAGCGTCGTAATCTGCTCCATCATCATGTCGAAGTTTTCTCCAAGCATGCCGATTTCGTCCCGGCTCTTAAGATTCGCGCGGACCTTCAGGTTGCCCTGGGCGCCCTGCTTCATAAGCCCGGCCAGTCCGGCCAGCGGCCTGCCGATCATTCTCGCCACGAAAATGCCGATCAAAGCGGCGATAACGGCCGCCGCAAGGGCGATTACCAGCGTCAGGTTGAAGATTACGTTCGCGTCTTTAACCAGTTCTCCGACCGGCATGCTTCCTACGAGGAACCAGCCGGTACCGGCGAATTTCGAGTATACGTTCTGAGTCTGTTTATCCGACGAGAGGAAGTCGCCGGCATCCGTCTTCTGCTTCTCCTCACTGATCGTAACCGGGGACGGTTTTGCGAGAAGCTCCTGATCTTTCGCATAAATCAGCTTGTTGGACGCATCCGAAATGTACATCGTGCTGTCATCGCCGAGCTGGATAAGCCCGAGCTCTTTTTCCAGAATCGACGTAGGAATCTCCATCAGAAGCATCGCGATCGGCGTGGAAGTGCTCGTCGAGTTCAGGTAGCGGCCCATGGCGACACTCGGTTCTCCGCTGAAATAACCTTTCGGTTTCGTGTCCAGCCACAGCGGCTGCCCGCTGGTTTTGGAAACGGCCTGGAACCAGTCCGTTTTTGTAATTTCTTCCGTCGTAGCGTTCAAGGAAGCTCCGTTGGAGTTGATCATATGACCGTCTGTTTTTAACAGCGTCATGCTTTTGATCGATTTGTTGGAAAATAAATAGGAATTCACTTTTTCCGTAATTTTACGGGTGACTTCGAGCTGCTCGTATGTACCTTCTTTAACTTCGTTGCGTGTATCAAGCAGGCGCTGCAAATCGGCGTCGAGCATCATCTGCATCGTTAAATCTTCAAAGCCGCCAAAAAGAAGATCGAGCTTCTGGCTCGCCTGAATCATGGTCTGCTTCGACGCTTCGCTCACTTTGCCGCGCACGACGCTTTTCGAAAGCTGGTACGAGGTGATCCCCACGGTCAGAACAAAAAATAAAATACTGACGATAAAAATAAGAAACAATTTCATGCCTACGGATTTTGCCGGGTTGCTCAATCCCATAGAGGAAGAAAGAAAACCGCCTCCCGATCCTCCCGGCTTCGGAGCGCCCCCTGACGGAGCTTGTTTCTTTTGAAAACGCTCTCTTAACTGGGTTGCTGTCTGTGTGAGTTTTTTGTTCATGGGCACCACCATCCACTTTTTTTAGGAAGAAAGTCTTACGCAAAAACTTAATATCCCCAGTATTTTCTACTTTTGTTTTAATGTTCGACGACGATTTGTGTTTTTCCTCTTCGATTTGTGCCATTTTTCCTATAAAATTATCTTTTTTTGATTACACAGACCTAGAAATAAAAAAAAATACCGCCCGGCTTAAGCCAGTCGGTATTAAAATCCATTAACGGGTACGTTTGCGCATCATATCCAGCGGTTTAACCGGCTTCTCGGTTTGAATGCGGATAAGCTGTAGAGGATGACGAGCCGCATCGAGCTCGGCGCCTTCCTCGTCGCGAATGACATCCACCCGCTGCTTGAAGTGCGTGCCCCCCGGACCGAAAAATTCCACTTCCGTACCCGGTTTGAAGTAATTGCGCTGCTGGATGACGGCGGTTCCCGTCTTCTCGTCATACTCCATGACTACGCCGACGAAGTCGTAGCTCGCCGCCTTGTCCTCCGGTCCGAAAATATGATCTTCGGGACCGGGCGCTTCGAAGAAAAATCCGGTATTCAGCGGACGGTTAGCCGCTTTATTGATCTCGTTGCGCCAGAGCGGTTTGACCTCATAGGCTGCCGGATTTTCAAAATAGCTGTCGATGGCTTGGCGATAGGCATTCACAACCGTCGCCACGTAATGGATGCTTTTCATTCTGCCTTCGATTTTAAAACTGTCCACGCCGGACTCGATCATATCGGAAATATGCTCGATCATGCATAAATCCTTGGCGCTCATCATAAACGCATCTTCCTCTTCACCGTAAAGGGGAAAATCGGGCGCAAGCGGATCGGACAGAGGAGCTCCCTTCGCGTACAGGTCGTACTTCCAGCGGCAGGACTGGCAGCACCCTCCCCGGTTGGAGTCGCGGTCCGTAAAATGATTGGACAGCACGCAGCGTCCGGAATAGGAGCTGCACATCGCGCCGTGAATAAACGCTTCGATCTCAATATCGACATGACGTTTGATCTCGTCAATATCGCCCATGCTCACTTCCCGGGCGAGAACAACCCGCTCGATGCCTTCTTCTTTCCAGAACTGCACCGTCTGCCAGTTCATGACCGACTGCTGGGTGCTCAGATGCACCTCAAGCTTGGGAGCCACGCGTCTGGCGGTGTCCATAATAATCGGGTCGGCGGCGATGATAGCCGAAATGCCAGCTTCCTGCAGTTCTTTCAAATACTCTTCAATTCCCTCGATATCTTCATTGTGGGCATAAATATTCGTCGCCACGAAAACTTTGGCGCCGTAACGGTTAGCGAATTCGACGCCTTCGCGCATCTCTTCGAAAGTAAAATTGTCGGCGTTGGAGCGCAGACCGTACTTCTGGCCGCCGATATACACGGCATCGGCCCCGTAATGTACGGCAAACTTAAGCTTCTCCAGACTTCCCGCCGGGGCAAGCAGTTCCGGCTTGTCCAGACGAACGCGTCTGCCGCGCGCACGCTCGTTAACAGCTGCGGCCATACTCATGGTGGTTCACCTCAATATACTTGTTCTTTGTAGAAAAAGCCAAAAGACAATTCCCTGCTCGGATCCTGCAGGCGTCGGATAGGCTCCAGCATTTCGTCGTTGAATTTGTAAGAATCCGGATCCGCACAGTAGGCATCAATCACTTGACGGTATGCCCTTACCACGGTTTCGTTATATTCGGCGGATTTCAGCAGTCCTTCAATCTTAAGGCTGTCTATGTTCCCCTTGAGCAGCTCATGAAGATCTTCCAGCATGCAAATATCGTCGGAGCTCATCACGTGGGTGCCGTTGCTGTCTTCATAAATCGGATACCGCTCCTCCTGACGTTCCTGCTCAATCAGAAAAAGCCCGTTATCCATGGAGCGGTCGACACTGTTTGCATCTTTCCCCAGATGCTCCACGTAATTGGCGACCAGGCTGCGGCGGGAATGGTAAATATTCGTCAGCCCGTGCACTTGAACTTGGACTTCCAGCTTGGCGTGACGCTTGAATTCAAGCGTTTCCTCAAGGTTCAGTTCCCTAGCCAGAACCGCACGCACGGCTCCGCGGGACGCCCAGTAATTCGCGGTAGCGTAGTTCGTCGTCGTCATTTCCGCATTCCAGTGAAGCGGGAGCTTAAATTCCGCTTTGTTCACCATCCGCAGTATGGCGGGATCTCCATATACGGCTCCGTCCACACCGATAGCGGAGATGGCCGCAAGATATTTCTCAACTTCAGGCAGCGCTTCGTTATCGAAAACATTGTTCACAGCCGCATAGACTTTAGCGCCTTTAGCATGAACGTAAGGAACCAGTTCCTCCAGATCTTGAATCGTCACATCGCCCGGAAGGCGCATGCCGAATGCCGCTTCGCCGATCAGTACGGCGTCCGCCCCGGCTTGTATGAATCGCTTCGCTTCCTCTACTGTTCCTGCCGTTATAAGCAGCTCGGGTTTTGAAATCAACCTCGTCACCTTCTTATTTCGCGTTTTTCTCGGTTTGCTTGCTCTTCTCGATGTTGGCCAGATGCTGCGCATAGGTTTCTCCGAACAAATGTCCCTGGCTTCCGTCTTTTTTCGTTACGTAATAAAAGTATTTCGACTCCGCCGGATACAGCGCCGCCTCGATGGACGCCAGGCTTGGACTCGCGATGGGACCCGGAGGCAGTCCCGGATTTTTATACGTATTATAAGGGCTTTCGATTTTCAGATCGCTTTCGAGCAGTCTTTCTTTCTGCTTGCCCAGCGCATACTGCACGGTCGCGTCGATCTGCAGCGGCTGTTTGATTTTCAGCCGGTTGTAAATGACGCTTGCCACGAGCGGACGTTCCTCGTCCACCACCACTTCACGCTCGATCAGGGAAGCGATCGTCATCATTTGATGGAATGTCAGCCCGCTTGCCTTCAGCTTGTCCTTCCAATCCGCGGGAAGGCTTTGCAGCCGTTTGTCCAGCTGATCGACCATGAGGGTGATCATTTTCTGCTCGGTAGCATCCTTGGGGATATCGTACGTATCCGGGAACAGATACCCTTCCAGCCTATGCTTGAGTTTGGTATCGGCCGGAATTCCGGCAAGCAGTTCTTCCCCTTCCGCAGGTTTGTACGCTTCCGCCGCCTTAACGAAGGCAGACGCTTCCATCCCCTTATGCTGTCCGACTTTGTCGGCAATCTGCGTGACCGTGTATCCTTCGGGTATAGTCAGGCGGTTCGCTTTTGCCGTCTGCCCGTTGTTCAGCATCGCAATGATCTCGTCCGTTCCGATCCCGGGCTTCATCGCATACTCGCCGGCCTGGAAACGTCCGCCTTCGTTCTTCCATTTCAAGTAATACATAAAAACGGAGGCGTTGCGGACAAGGCCTTCCTTCTCAAGCTTGGAAGCGATATTTTTCACGCCGTCGCCGGATACGATCTCGACCTTCTTTTCCTGATCGGAAGCCGAGGTCGGCTGCAGTTCTCCCCGTATATAATAAGCCGCGGCCGCAGCACAGCCGGCTAAGAGCAGAACAATTACCAGCAGCCCGGTCATCAAGCGTTTTATTCGTGATTTAGGACGATGCATAAGTGCCTCCACAATAGTCATCTTGGTCAATCATTCGCATGAAAAAGAGCGGATTTGACTCCGCTCTGGTTTGCTTTAGATTTCTTAAGGTTCGTCGTGTTCCGGAAACGTTAGTTCGTCGTACAATTCGGAGACGGTTTCCCACTCTTCGTCATCTTCGATGGTTTCCAGCTCCAGTGTGCCTTCCGAATCCCGGGATACCCGGAACACGGACACTTCGCCTTCTTTCTTCATCTCTTCCGATTGCAGAACGGCGTAGTGGCGGTCTTCATGGAGAATCTCCGTCAAGATGCGAAAGACGGTGGATTCGTCCTGTTCGTCGAATAAAATAATATCATCTCCGAAAGAACTCCGCAACTCGTTCGTCTGTTTTACACTCATGCTTCTTCTTCCTCTTCGGCGATTAGTGTATTAAACGTTTCTTCAACGATATTCCATTCTTCCTCGTCCTCGATGGTGTAAAGCTTCAGATCGTCGCCGTTCTCGTCTTCCTCGTAACGAAATGCGTACACTTCGTCGGATTCCTCGTCGCCTTCAACCGGCACGACCATCATGTACTTTTTGTCGGAACCATCCACTTCGAATTTCATGACGACTTCGAATTCTTCTTCGTTGCCCTCATCATCGGGGATATAAATAATTTCCGCTTCCTCTTGCTGAAAATCCTCTTCTTTAGCCATGGTTCCATCACCTCATCGTTTAGAGTCCATATATCCCTGCAGAATCAGCACAGCGGCGATCTTATCGACCACCTGCTTGCGCTTCTTCCGGCTAACGTCCGCCTCCAAAAGAGTGCGGGTCGCGGATACCGTAGTCAATCGTTCGTCCCACATACGGACGGGCAGGTTAAACGTCTCGGTCAACTGTGCGGCGAACTCCTGACAAAGCTCGCCGCGCGGCCCGATCGAGCCGTTCATATTTTTGGGGAGGCCGACCACGATCTCCGTTACTTCGTACTCCCCGATTAGCCGCCGCAGGTGGTCTAAATCGTGTTGCGGACTGGCTCTGCGTATAACCTCGATCCCTTGGGCGGTAAGCCCGAGAAGATCGCTTACGGCAACGCCGATTGTTTTGTCGCCATAGTCTAGGCCCATCGTTCTCATACGTGTGAACTCCTAAGCCGGACCCGTCTGCCGGGAATCGGCGCAGGCCCGTTTATTTATGCTCTTTGAGATAAGAGCGTACCAATTCTTCGATCAGTTCGTCGCGTTCCCGTTTGCGAATCAGGCTCCGGGCGTTATTGTGCCGGGGAATGTAAGCCGGATCCCCGGAAAGCAAGTAACCGACGATTTGATTGATCGGATTGTAGCCTTTCTCCTGCAGAGCGTCATAGACAGTTAATAGCACTTCTTTGGGGGATGTTTCGATCTCATCGGCTTTGACATTGAATTTCACCGTTTTGTCCATAAAATCCATGAAAGGCACCTCCAATGTTTGCTTTTTCAAACTCTATCGGTTGCAAATGCTGCTAATCCCGCTATTGTCATATATTCTCTGCGGGACGGAAAATTCCTGTTCCCGCAGGAAAATTTAAGAAATCTGTCCGGCCACAAGCGCATCGACGCCATCCAGCGCCTCCTGGAGCTTGGACGGGTCCTTGCCTCCGGCCTGGGCCATATCGGGGCGTCCGCCGCCGCCGCCGCCGCATTTCGCCGCGGTTTCTTTGATCAGCTTGCCGGCATGAAGCCCTTTGGCGATCAGATCCGGCGTAACGGCGGCAACCAGGTTGACTTTGTCGCCTGCGACGGCGCCGAGCACGATCACGGCCGAGCCCAGCTTCGCTTTCATTTCATCCACGATGCCCCGCAGGGAATCCATATCGGATGCGCTCACCTGGGCGGCCAGGACCGGTACGCCCGCCACTTCTTTCAAGCGGCCTTCCAGCGCGCCCGCTTCAATGCGGCCCAGTTTGGCCCGTAGCGATTCGTTCTCGCGCGCCAGCTCTTTCATCTGCTGGAGCGTAGAGTCCAGACGCTTCGGCACGTCCGCGGTGTTCGCCTTGAGAACGCCGGCCGCATCCCTCAGCAGCTGCAGCTGGCCGTCCACGTACTCGTAAGCCTGACGGCTTGTCACCGCTTCGATGCGGCGGATACCGGAACCGATTCCGGATTCGCTGACAATCTTGAACAAGCCGATTTCGCCCGTGCTCAGTACGTGGCAGCCTCCGCAAAGCTCGAGGCTGTAATCGCCGACGCGGACGACGCGGACGATATCGCCGTATTTCTCGCCGAACAGCGCCATGGCACCCATCGCTTTCGCTTCGTCGATGCCGCGAAGGGAGATGTCCACCGGCGTGTTCGCCCAGATTTGAGCGTTCACGCGGCGTTCGACATCCTGCAGTTCTTCCGGCGTGATGCCGCCGAAGTGGGAGAAGTCGAACCGCAGGCGGTCCGGCTCAACGAGGGAGCCCGCTTGGTTAACGTGCGTGCCGAGCACTTCCTTCAGCGCTTTATGCAGCAGGTGAGTGGCCGTGTGGTTCTTCACGGTATCTCCGCGAAGCTCGCCGGAGACTTGAGCCGTAACCGAATCGCCCGTGCGCAGGATGCCCTGCTCGACGGTCACGCTGTGAACGTGCTGGCCGTGAGGCGCTTTGCCGACTTCGAGTACGGCCGCGCGTACGCCGTCGCCCGTGATGACGCCTCGGTCGGCTACCTGTCCGCCGCTTTCGGCGTAGAACGGCGTCCGGTCGAGTATGATCTGGCACGTTTCGCCGGTTCCCGCCGCATCCACAAACTCGTTGTCGTGCACGATCGCCAGCACTTTGGCTGGAACTACCAATTCAGTGTATCCAACAAATTCACTTTTATCCGTAAACTCGGAGAGCGCTCCGCCCTGCACTTTCATGCTGCCGGATTTGCTCCGGTTGCTGCGCGCACGCTCGCGCTGTTCTTCCATCGCCGTTTCGAATCCTTCGCGGTCGACGGCCAGACCCTGCTCGTTCGCGAAATCCTCCGTCAAGTCGACCGGGAATCCGTACGTGTCGTACAGCTTGAACGCATCCGGCCCGCTGATGGCGCGCCCGCCCGCCGCACGGGTGCTCTCGACCATGCCGGCAAGAATGGCAAGACCGTCGGACAGCGTTTCGTGAAAACGTTCTTCCTCGATGCGGATGATTTTCTCGATGAACTCGCGTTTCTCCACAACTTCATTGTAGTAAACGCCCATGATTTCGCCTACGACCGGAACGAGCTGATACAGGAACGGTTTATCCATGCCGAGTACTTTGCCATAGCGGACGGCGCGGCGCAGAAGTCTGCGGATAACGTAGCCGCGGCCTTCGTTCGTAGGCAGTACGCCGTCTCCCACCGCAAAAGCGACGGTACGGACGTGGTCGGCAATGACCTTCAAAGCCACGTCAAACTCTTCGTTCTCCTTGTACTTCACGCCCGCGATGCGGCAGGTCGCTTCAATGATCGGCTGGAACAAATCCGTGTCGAAGTTGGAGTCCACATCCTGCAAAATCGAAGCGAAACGCTCCAGACCCGCGCCCGTATCAATATTCTTGTTGGGCAGCGGCGTGTAGCTGCCGTCTTTGTTGTGGTTGAACTGGGAAAATACGAGGTTCCACACTTCCAGGAAACGCTCGTTCTCTCCACCGGGCCAGCATTCCGGATCGTTCAGATCGCCGTATTTGTCTCCGCGGTCGTAGAAGATTTCCGTACAAGGTCCGCACGGGCCTTCCCCGATATCCCAGAAGTTTTCGTCGAGCTTGTAAATACGCGCTTCCGGCAGACCGATCTTTTTATTCCAAAACTCAAAAGCTTCCGTATCCTCGGGATAAACGGTGACCGACAAACGCTCCGGATCGAAGCCGATCCATTTCGGGTCCGTCAGAAATTCCCAGGCCCAGGTGATGGCTTCTTCTTTGAAGTAGTCGCCGATGGAGAAGTTTCCGAGCATCTCGAAAAATGTATGGTGACGGCGGGTTTTGCCGACATTTTCAATGTCGTTTGTACGGATGCATTTCTGCGCGTTTACGATTCTCGGATTCTCGGGAACGACACGGCCGTCAAAATAAGGTTTGAGCGGCGCCATCCCGGCGTTGATCCATAAAAGAGAAGGGTCGTTGTGAGGCACGAGCGAGGAGCTCGGCTCGATTTTGTGTCCTTTGCTGGCGAAGAATTCCAGCCACTTGGAACGAATTTCACTAGCTTTCATTGCGTTTCGAGCCTCCGTTTGTTGAAAGTTTTGGTTTAGTTGGCTTGGACTGCTGCTCCTTCGGCCCTCTCTACAGGAAACAAAAAACGCCCCTGTTATCAACAGGGACGAAAAATTCGCGGTACCACCCTGGTTATCGGATGACGTGCAGGCAGGCGCCTTGCCGTTTCATCCAATCTCCTCGTTGCGGACGATAACGGATCCGCTTGCCGTTGGGCTTGTGTAACTTGTCACCCACACTCCGAAATGAGCGTTCGGCCATCCTTCATGAAAGGTTCTCGCAGCCTTCTTCTATAGAAGAAGGAACCTTCTCTCTGCCAATGGGCTATGGCGTACTGGATTTCTTCAGCGCTTTGCATATCGAGTTTGACTCAGTTACCGAAAATTATAGTTCATATCTGGAAACGATGTCAACCTGAAGGATGCGGATTAAAGAAGCCCCGCCGATGGCACGTCCCCTCTTTGGAAATTGGCGGAAAAGAAGCACAACCGCTTCAAACGGATCGGTCAGGCTCCGTGAAGAACGGAAAGTTTCTTCATTTCAAAAAATCTTCTGCAGCTGCTTAAAACTTGCCGGATCCAGCTTCCGAATGCTGGCCACTTCCAGTCTGCGGTCTCCGGTATCCACCAAGAGAAGACGATCCTCTCCTTGCCTGAACACGTGCTCATGCAGGTTGGGAAGCTGCAGCCGCTCCGGGCCGAACTGGGTAACGATGTCCCACTGCCATCCGGACGTCTTCTGCCTGATGCTGCGGATAGCTTCGACGCGGGGAAGCAAGTATCTCAAATGCAGCTCCTTCTCCAGTTCCCGGCGGGAGGCATCGTCCAGCTGCCCCAAATCGGCGATGATACCGATCTCCTCTCCCTCTTTGGTGCGGATGGAGATGTACCGGTCCGGCTCGGAAAAGGGAAACGTCCGGAACACCAGAACTTCCTCATGATCCCTTCCATCGCAGGACAACAAAAGCAGGCCGCCTTCCGTGCGTTGAAACCGGCATTTATCTGCTTCGAGCAGTAAGATATCGAAGGGGTCCCCGCCTTCGGGGAAACCGCCGGATTCATACGGGTTCGGCACTGGTATCACGCTCCCTGATCAACGCTGTTTCGGTCTGGGCCTTCACGAGCTTCCAATAGATGCCTTCCTGTTCCATCAGCTGCTCGTGAGTCCCGGTTTCGGCTATGCGCCCTTTGTCGATCACTGCGAGACGGTCCGCGCTGCGCAGAGTCGACAGGCGGTGGGCGATCGCGAAGGTCGTCCGTCCCCGGACAAGCCGGGAAACGGCTTCCTGGATAAGACGCTCCGTCTCCGTGTCCACGGAAGCGGTCGCCTCGTCCAGGATAAGAATACGGGGATCGTGCAGGATGGCGCGCGCAATGGCAATCCGCTGTTTCTCCCCGCCGGACAGACGGTGACCGCGTTCGCCGACCCGCGTATCATAGCCGTCGCTCATCGCGACGATAAAATCGTGGGCGTTGGCGATCTTTGCGGCCCGCATAATTTCCAGAGGCGACGCTTCCGGCTTCGCGTAAGCGATGTTTTCGGCAATCGTCCCGTCGAAAAGGAACGTTTCCTGAAGCACAACCCCGATCTGGGCCCGCAGGCTTTCTTGGCTCAGCTTCTTCAGCGGAATCCCATCTATTAAAATCCGCCCCCGGTCCGGATCGTAAAACCGGCAGATCAGATGAATCAGCGTAGATTTACCCGCTCCCGAATGTCCGACAAATCCGATCATTTCACCGGGCTTCACTTCCAGAGAAATGTCTTTCAGGACAGGCTTATGCTTCTCATAACCGTATGTAACCCGGTCCAGCGAAACGGTGCCTTCCAGCCGGCCGGGAGTTACCGCATCTGCCGTATCGGCAACTTCACGTGGCGTATCCATAATTTCAAAAACGCGTTCGGCTGCAGACACGGCCCGGTTCGTCCAGCTGATCGCCTGCGTAAACCACTGCAAAGGACCGAAAAACATCGTGAGGTAAACCGTAAAGGCCATCAGAGTGCCCAAGGTCAAGCCGCCGTCCAGCACCTGCAAGCCGCCGTAATACCACACGATGATCCCGCCTGCGCCCGTAACGAGCATAAACAGCGGGGTTGCAGCCTGCCACAGCCCTTCCATCCGCACGGTTTGCGTCATCATTTCCCGGTTGGCTTCCCCGTACCGGGCCTGCTCGCTTTTTTCCCGGCCGAATGCCTTGACGACACGGATGCCCTGAAGGGAGTCGCCTACCAGCGTCTGAAGCGCGTTTAGCGCTCTCCACTGCTTGTACCAAAGCTGGCGGACCCTCGGCCACAAAATCCAGACTCCCGCAAGCAGCAGCGGAGTCGGCAGAAGCACAACCAGGGTGAGCTTCCAACTGAGGGCGAGCATCATCGACAAAATAGCCGCGACCGTGAGTACCTGGCTCGCCACCCAGATCACGCCTTCCGTGAGAAACTGTCTCATGGAATCCGTGTCCTGATTGAGCCGGCCGATAAACTGTGACGTCTGGCGGCGGTCGTAGAAGCTGAGCGACTGCTCGGTCAGCGCCTCGAACGTTTCACGGCGGATATCGTTCATCATGGCCGCTCCGACCTTGACCCCGATAAACCCCCGGGCGATCTGCAGCGAGGACAGCACCAATCGGGCGCCCAGCAGCGCCGCCACCCAAACCAGCAGCGTCTCGGCCATCCCTCCCGGATGCAGCACATCGTCGACGATAATCTTGGTCACAAGCGGAGGCGCCAGCTCCAGCAAAACCGCGATGATCAAAAACAGCGCAGCCAGGACCATCCGGCCGCGGTACGGGCGCGTATACGCAAGCAACCGGGTCAGCACCCGCCGGCGTCCGGGACTGCTCCGCTCCGTTTTTTCTCCGGCCGTGCAGTCGTGGTCCTGCCCGGGTGCCGCCTCTCCGCACAGGGCGCACAGGCCGGCATTGTCTTCGCCTGCTCCGCCAGTGGGGTCAAAGCCGCCGGTTTCCAGCAGCAGATTGGCCGTATGAACCGCCGCTTCGAGCCCTTTGGCGCAGGCGCCCGTGTAGCGGACGAGCACGACCGGGCCCGCGTCCGTATCCGCGATGAGGCATCCTCCGCCCTGCGGAGCATCCTGGGTCCGCAGGCTCCGGACCGCTTCCGGCGCGAATCTGCGCAGGCAGGCGCCTCCGGAAGCGTAGACGCCGATTTGTCCGGCGCCTACAACCAGCCAGCGGTCATCCGGCCGGCCGCTCTCGTCCATGTCTGCCCGGGCGGATGCCGCAGGCTTTGCCCCCAGGCTGCGGAGAAGTTCGGGCGGCAGTTCTTCCGCTGTCGCGGGCGGCTCCTTGAGTGCCATGGGCAACCTCCTTTTGCCGCTCTTCAATGGCGGCAGAATCGTTAGTCTGATCGTAACGCACGCCTCTTGCAAGCGCAAGAGAACGGCACAGATCCGATTGGCGACTCTGCACGGACGCGCCTTTAATCAGCAGACTTCGGGCTCCTTTCTCCGTACGGCATCTTTCTCCGCCCTCTATCCGAATCTACACCGTACGCCGGTGAATGTAATAAAGAAACAGATGCTGGAGCACCACCTTAAGCACGGCAAAAAAGGGAACAGCCAAAATCAGGCCCGGTATCCCCGCCACTTCTCCGCCGACGAGCAGCGCAAAAATAATGAGCAGCGGATGCATATGTAAGGTCCGTCCCACAACCTGAGGAGATATTACGTTTCCCTCCAAAATTTGCACAATCGTATTGACTACGATAACAAGCAGGAGCATTTTTACGGAAACCGTCGCCGCCATAATAACAGCCGGAGCCGCCCCGAAGAACGGGCCCAGATAAGGAATAATGTTAAAAACCGCAACGAGCCCTGCCAGCAGCAGCGCATACGGCATCCCGATGGCCCAGTAACCGATATAAGCCAGCACCCCGACGATAACGCAAACGAGGAACTGCCCCCGGATATAGTTGCCCAGCGCCGTGTCGATATCGACCAGCACCTTGACCACCTGCCTGCGCCGCGATTTCGGAACAATGGCCAGCACGGTTTTCTCGATCAATTGAAAATCCTTGAGCATATAAAAAGCGAGAAAAGGAACGATGAAAGCGGTCAGAAGCATATTGATGGTGCCTCCGATGCCATGAATCGTGTCCGAAATTTTGAGAGACAGATTTTTTTGGAGTTTAAAAATCGCATCGTGGATACCCGACCGGACCGTATCCGGAAGGAGCTGGCTGTTTTTCATGCCGTCCACAAGCGATTGGGCCCTGATCGTCATTTCAGGCATATGCTCGTTCAGTTCCCCAAGCTGCTTGACGAACATCGGAGTCACATTCATAAAAATGACCGTAAGCGAGGTCAGAAACACGGCATAAATGAGCAGAACGGCAAACGTCCGGGGAACTTTGCGCGTACTCAGCAGATTGACGACAGGGTTGAGCACATAGGAAATAATCATCGCCATCAGAAAAGGGGTCAGCACCGCTTTCAAGAAATGAAAGACACTCCCCAGAATCGGTCTTATCTGCAGCAGGAAGAACAGGACCAGTAGTCCGAGAAGCGTATAAATCAGGCCGGCAAACCAGCCGTTTTTAAAAATCGAATTCATGGCGTTCCCTCCTGTTGACGCTGACAGACTTCGGCGAATGAATGTCCCTCTCCATTTCTTCAGTATATGTACTACCTTGGCAATTAATCCAAGCTCCTTCGGCACCGGAAGGTTCTCTTGTATCGGCCCAAACCAAAAAGCACCGCTCCTGCAGGGCCGAAGCGGTTAAGCTTGTCCCTGCAGAGGCAGTGCCTTTTATTTATTTCTCTTATTTCGGCTAATCAAGTTGTAAACCCTTATTGGGCATGAATTTGCGGCATTTCTTCTTCAAAAAACAGATCGTCGAGCGAACTCAGCGTACCGTCTTCCTCCACTTGATAAACGGACATTTTCTCCCCGTTCACAGCGAGTTCAATGAAGCAGCCCCAACAATAGAATTGATGGGATCCGATTTTACCGATATCCTTGGAACTGCAATTTGGACAGCGCATCATGTGCAATTTTCACCCTATTCTTCTTTAGATACGAAGATTTCCTCCGCCTCAAGCCGGGAGTTAAGCGGAACAATCACCGCATCCTCACCAATCGTTAGCGATACCGGCATTGGGAGCCACTTGCGACCTTCCATTAAATCGGATACGAAACCTTCGGACAGTTCAAAACCTATTATCTTTGTACCCAATTGTTCAAGCAAATAAACGTCCTCGATCGTTCCCAATTGCTGACCGTTTGCCGTAATTACGGGGAGTTCTTTGAGCTTGTGCTTGCCGCCGTTCAGCGGGATCAGCCCCAGGCTCTCCGCTTCCGCATAACTTCGTACGGATTTCATGTCGGCAATCGTGACCGCATCTTGTCCGCAGGCCGTAATTTCACCGGCAGGAATATACCGGCAAGAAGAATACCAATGCTGTGCGTCCAGCAAAACACCGAGAATCGTCCATTCACTGTCGAATAGAACGTCTCTCACCGTTCCTGCACGTTTGCCTGTGGACAAGCAGAATACAGGCAATCCGATAATGTCGCGGGCTTTACGCAAGGGGAATATTAAACCTCCTCGTGACAGCTTGCCGCCGCCAAAGGGCACGCCCTTCTCTTATCTACGAATCCGCTTCACAATGGTTGCGGTTTTACGGGCCGCCGTCTCAATTTGGTCTATAGAATTCCCAAAACCGAAGCTAAAACGGACAGCCGACTTGCATACAGATTCTGGAAGGTCCATGGCCCGCAGGACATGAGAAAGTTCAAGAGAGCCCGACGAACAGGCGGACCCGCTGGCAGCCGCGATACCTTCCAGATCGAGATTCATGAGCAGGGTTTCCGTATGACTACCCGGAAAGCTCACGTTAAAAATATGGGGAGCGGACACATCAGGATTGCCGTTGACCACAAAACCGTCAGGCCCTAGTTCCTCCAGGAAAATCCGCTCCATATGTTGGCGGTACTCGGAAGTTTGAATGTTGTATTCTTTGTAATTATTGTTATATATTTCCAACGCTTTTGTAAAACCGACCACTCCGGCCACATTTTCTGTGCCGGCTCTTTTTTTACGTTCCTGCGAGCCTCCCAATACTTGCGGAGCCAATTGAAGCTTACGGGAAGCAAAGAGAGCGCCGATGCCTTTGGGCCCGTTGATTTTATGAGCGGAGAAGCTCATGAGGTCTACGGGAAGCACGGACAGGTCGATCGGAAGCTTCCCCAGCGCCTGAACCGCATCCACATGAAAAGCGATGCCGCGGCTTCTGGCCAACTGTCCGATCTCTTCGATCGGCTGAATGGTGCCGACCTCGTTGTTCACGTACATTACGCTGATCAGAACGGTCTCGGGCCGGATGGCTTCCTCCAGGTCTTCCATTCGGATAAGACCGGTCATATCTACTGGCAGAAATGTAACGTCGCAGCCCATTCGCGCCAGACGTTCTGCCGGATGCAGCACCGCGTGGTGCTCGATCTGGGTTGTAATCACGTGAGCGCGTCTGCCCCCGAAGGTTTCGACGATCCCGTACAAAGCTGTATTGTTGCTCTCGGTTCCCCCGCTCGTAAACAGCAGATCGGCCGGTGAACAGCCGATTGCCGCCGAGAAAGCGCTCCTCGAACGGTCGAGCGCCGTCTTGGCGGCCCGGCCGTAGCTGTGGATGCTTGAAGGGTTGCCGAAATAGTCCGTATAGTAAGGCATCATGGCTTCCAGCACCTCCGGATGGAGAGGAGTTGTAGCGGCATGATCAAGATATATTCCCATAGTGGTCACCCTGCAATCAAATATAGAACATATAGCTGTCGCGTTTGCCTTCTTCTTGATAAGAAATCAAAGAAGCCAGAGTTGTGGAATCCAGAACCTCCGCGATGCTGTCCCGGATACGAATCCACAAATCCCGCTTGGCCGGATCGTCTTCTTCCGTAAAATCGACCGGTGAAATCGGCCCTTCCAGGACTCGGATCACTTCACCCGCGGTAATTTCTTCCGCGTTCTTCGAAAGGATATATCCGCCGTAGGCGCCGCGGATACTTTTAACAAGACCTGCGTTTCTCAGAGGAGCTACGAGCTGCTCCAGGTAATGTTCGGATAGTTGATGTTTCTCTGCGATACTTTTAAGCGAGGTCGGCCCTTCCCCGAATCTTGCGGCCAGTTCCATCATTATAGTGAGACCGTAACGGCCTTTTGTTGAAATTTTCAAATTAACACCTCTTCTACCCCTGCTTATGTGTAAGATTACTAGCTCTAGGGTAACCTATTTCTCTATGATTCATTCCATTTAGGCATGTTCTTTACTATGTTATCACAATTCCGATTAATTTGGTTACAAAACCATGACATCTTGATGAAATATTTTCACTTTGCGAAAAGCGCGTTATAATGGGTAGAACCCTGAGGTTCATACAGGTGTCACCAGCCACTTTTGGCAAGAAAGGATTAGAACCGGCCATGAGCAAACAGAGAGTCATTCTCGGTATGTCGGGCGGGGTGGACTCTTCCGTAGCGGCTCTGCAGCTGAAAGAGCAGGGCTATGACGTCATCGGCGTCTTTATGAAAAACTGGGACGATACCGACGAGTTCGGCCATTGTACCGCCGAGGAAGACGCGGAAGACGTACGGAGAGTCTGCGACCAGATCGACATCCCGTTTTATACGGTTAATTTTGAAAAAGAGTACTCCGAGAAGGTGTTCCAATACTTCCTGGATGAATACAAAAGCGGGCGCACCCCGAACCCGGACGTTATGTGCAACCGGGAAATCAAGTTCGGCGAGTTTCTGCAGAAAGGTCTTGATCTGGGCGCCGATTTTATCGCGACCGGCCACTATGCCCGCCTAGAGGAACGCGACGGCGAGTTCGTTCTGCTTCGCGGAAACGATTCGAACAAGGATCAGACTTACTTCCTGCACGCGCTGAACCAGTACCAGCTTTCGAAAGCCATGTTCCCTATCGGGCACATGCCGAAGCCTCAGGTCCGCGAAATCGCGGCGGCTGCAAGCCTTGCGACCGCCAAGAAGAAGGACAGTACGGGCGTCTGCTTTATCGGGGAACGGAACTTCAAAGAATTCCTGAGCCAATACCTGCCCGCCCAGCCGGGAGACATCCAGACGCTGGACGGTGAAGTGAAGGGCCGCCACGACGGCTTGATGTATTACACGCTCGGTCAGCGTCAGGGACTCGGAATCGGCGGATCGGGTACCGGCGAGCCTTGGTTCGTTGCGGACAAAGACCTTGAACGCAACATTTTGTACGTCGTTCAAGGGGACAAGCACCCGCGCCTTTACAGCAAAGGCCTGTCCGCCACGGACGTGAACTGGATCAGCACGCGGAGACCTCAGGGTGAGTTCGCCTGTACGGCTAAATTCCGTTACCGTCAGCCTGATCAGGGCGTTACGGTAACACTGGGCGAGGACGGGGCGGCCGAAGTGGTATTCCACGAGCCGCAGAAAGCGATCACGCCCGGCCAGTCCGTCGTTTTCTACGACGGCGAAATTTGCCTGGGCGGCGGAATCATCGATAAGGTGCACCGCTAAGATGGACCTTATCGGTCCGCCGGGCTCGCAAAAGCGGCCGCATGGCCGTGTACCCTGACGGAAGCATTCGCCCGTTGAGCAGCGGCGGCTCACGGAATGCAGACAGAACATGCCCTCCGGAATGTTGCCTGGGCGGCTCCGCTGCACCGCGGCCGCTCCGGCTTCAATCGGGCCCGGCTATCTGCTTGCGCGGCAGTTGCAGTCTAAACAGACTGCCTGCTCGGCAACGGCAGCAAAAAGAACGCGAATCCCTCCAAAAGGGATTCGCGTTCTTTTTGTAAGTACATGTATAGACCAAGCCTACTCACAATAGGTGCAGCATTGATTACCTGGGAAATAATTCACCCCGTTAGCTGTTCCGGCTCCAAAGCTGTGCTCACAGCCCTTTCTCGGGCGTAAGATCGGCAGGTTTGATGGTGGGGGATTCCTCATAAAAGATTTTCTTGACCTTTTCCCTCATCGGCTTCGAAACGAGCGTATACAGAAGGTCCCCTTCGATAAGCTCCGTATTCCCGTGAGGCGTTATAATTTTTCCTTTTCGGACGATGGCCGTAATGAGAACTTCTTCCGGAAGATTCAGGTCACTGATCAGCCTGTTGTTGACCGGACCGTTTTCCGTCACTTTAATTTCGATAATTTCCGCATTCGCTTTCCCGAGAGCCAGAAGCTCAAGGGTGTGGGCATCGTTCTTCGCCGACCCTTCGGTAAGACCGAGTTTTTTGGACAGGACGGAAATCGTTGAACCTTGAATCAGCGTCGATAGAAGCACGATGAAGAAAACGATGTTAAAAAACATGCGTCCGTGTTCCAGTCCCGCAAGCAGCGGATAGGTGGCGAGTACGATCGGAACGGCTCCCCTGAGACCGGCCCACGAGATCAGCAGCTTTTCCCGGTATTGAAATCCGGTGCCGAGCATGCTTCCGAATACCCCCACAGGTCTCGCAACGAACATCAGAATAAGGGCAAGAGCTACTCCCTGCCAGGCAATACTGATAAGATCGTCGGGGAACGCCAGCAGTCCGAGCAGCATAAACATCAGGATCTGCATCATCCAGGCAAACCCTTCATGAAACCTCGTGATCGAGAACCGGTAGGCAAAATCCGCGTTTCCGAGCCGCAGGGCCATCACATAGACCGCCAGCAGTCCGCTCCCGTGAAGCAGCGCCGTAGACCCGTATGTAAAGATGGCAAAGGCAAGCGCCAGAACGGGATACAGCCCGGAAGAATCCAAATCGATTTTGTTGAGGCTCCAGACGGCCAGACGGCCGATGACCAGTCCCAGCACAAGCCCCAAACCCATCTCCCATAAAAAACTGCCGATCAGAAGAAGGATGCTCGTGTCCGGCATTTGAATAAGCTCGATGAGGGAAACCGTCAGAAATACGGCCATCGGGTCGTTCGTGCCGGATTCCGCCTCCAGCGTCGAGGTCAGCCTTCTCTTTACGTTCTGATTGCCGAGAACGGCAAATACCGCCGCGGCGTCCGTAGACCCGACAATGGCACCAAGGAGAAGCCCTTCCTTAAGCGATACCTGCAAAATCCAGTAGGCGCTCAACCCTACGATAACCGTAGTCAGCAGTACGCCTACGGTAGCGAGCATCAGGGAAGGCCGGATCACTTCCTTCACGTGCGTCCACTTCGTGTGCATGCCGCCGTCGAACAGAATAACGATAAGCGCCATCAAACCGAACCACTGCGTCAGTTGGGCGTTGTCGAAATAAATAAAACGATTGAGCCCCATGCCCACCAGCATAAAAAAGACGAGAGCCGGAAGTCCGAAACGGGACGAAAATTTGGACATAAGCACGCCGGCGAACAGCAGGACGGCAATGAGAAAAATATATTTCTCCGTCATAATCGGTCTCCTTCAGCTACCTGCAGTTCCTGCCGGAAGCCGCAGGCTCTTCTAGAAGGGTCATCGGTTCCGGCGCTGCTGATTTATTTTCATCTTCTCTTCCATACCCTGTTCCGTGGCATTAAAAAACACCTCGCCCTCCAATTGTTCCGGCAAATACGCTTGTTTCACGTAATGACCCGGATAATTGTGGGGATACATGTAGCCTTTATGCCCTAATTGTTCCGCTCCCTTGTAGTGGGTATCCCTGAGATGCAGCGGAACCTCCGCCTTTCCGATGCTGTCCATGGCGGACATCGCACGTCCGATGGCAAGCGGGATGGAGTTGGATTTCGGACTCTCCACAGCGAACAGAATCGCCTGACAGACGATATATTTCGCCTCCGGCCAGCCGATCTTGTGGTAGGCCTCCATCGCCGAAACCGCCTGAACCATAGCCTGCGGATTCGCCAGGCCGATATCTTCGCTGCAGGCGACGGTCAGACGCCGGATAAACGTCATCGGGTCCATGCCGAGCTTCTCCACGGCGTATAGGAACCAGAAGAGAGCGGCGTCGGACGACCCCCGAACGCTCTTATGGAACGCGGAGAGGACGTCATACTGCGTCGACTCGTCCGCTTTGACGGTCGGCCGGCGGATGGATTCCTCTGCGATGTCCAGCGTGATGCGGACGACGCCGTCCGCATCCGCCGAGGTCGTCAGCGCGGCGATTTCCAGCGCATTGAGCGCACGGCGGATATCTCCGCCCGCCATGAACGCGATATGCGCAAGCGCCTCTTCTTCGGCTTCGATGTTCAGAAAGCCGAGTCCGCGCTCTTCATCGGAGAGGGCGCGCTCCATCGCGATGCGGGCATGCTTCTCGGTCAAGCCGTGAAGCTGAAACAGCGTGGAGCGGGAGAGCAGAGCCCCGTTCACGTAGTGGAACGGGTTCTCGGTGGTCGCTCCGATGAACACGATCGTGCCCTGCTCCACGGCGGGCAGCAGGGCGTCCTGACGGGCCGAGTTGAAACGGTGGACCTCGTCGAGGAACAGGATCGTCCGCCGGCCGTACAGCGCCTTGGCCGACTTGGCCTGCTCGATCACCTCGCGGACATCCTTGACCGAAGCGTCCACGGCGTTCAATCTTACGAAATCGCCGGACGTCTTCTCCGATATAATGTGCGCGAGCGTGGTTTTACCGCAGCCGGGAGGCCCGTACAGCACGATCGACGTGATCTGGTCGGCCTCGATCGCCCGGCGCAGCAGCTTGCCGGGACCCACGATATGTTCCTGGCCGATATATTCATCAAGAGTGCGGGGCCGCATCCGGTCCGCGAGAAGCTTTCCGCGGGAATCGTTCTCGGCAGCGGCACTGAATAAGTCCATTTCCATCTGCAATTCCGCCTTTCAACAGCATGTAGAGTATCTATCTATTATACTGTCGGCGCCTCATATTTGTCGAAGTACCCGGCCTAATGCGCCGTTCCCGCGGAGTGGATACGGACATGAGTGTCCACTTTGAATGTCAGCTTAGGGTATATTTTTTGCCAGTCTTCCCATTCCGATGCGTTATCCCAACGGCGGGACATATAATGCAGGCCGAAGCCGATCGGGTCCGTCTCATGTTTTTGGAGCCTCTTCAGGAATCGTTCCACCTGTCCGTTTATTTCCTTTGCCGTTGCGTCTTCGATAGTATCCAGAACAGACCGGGTCATGTTCTCATGGCTCTCGTTTTCTTCCAAAGTCGCTTTGATGTGAATTTCGTACGCGAGTACCGGCTCTTCTCCCGGCCGTGCGTTTATTTTATAAGATGCCCGCGAGCTTTCCAGATTCAGTTCGTACAAGTTTCCTTCCATTTTACCGCTCAGGTTCGTTTTTAAGTTTTTGGTCGTCAGCAGGTTATACAATTTCGTTTCATTGGGACTCAGCTCAATTCCGATCCGGTGTTTTTTCATGAGCGCCAGCTGATCGATTCTAAAATGATCTCCTTCGGCTTTGACGATCGGAAGAATGGGATCCATCCCTCTTTCCTCGAGCCGCCGCTGGTAATCGAATAAATACTCCGTTACGATGTAGGGCGATTCCGTTCCGCTTTTGGAAAGGCCGAGTATAAGGGCGTTGGAGGGAATACGCTCGGACTGGGGCTTGATTTTCTGGACGTCTAAGGCTGTTGGCTTGGCAATGGCCAGCAGCGTAATGAGCTGAATATCCCTGCGCCGCACCCCCCAGTTGATAATCTGATAAATATCATCGTGAGCCATATTTTCCCCGATCAGAAACACCTTCATATGACCGAAATCCAGCTCTTTGTCCACCTTGGACTTGGCTTTCCTTACCGCGTCCGCAACCGTCTCGGTTTCCTCGACTATAATGTCGAATTGCTCGGTCCCTTCTTTGGGATTCCCTTGGGGAATGGCCAGTTTCAGGCTGACCCGAAGGTTGTTTTTCTGATCATCCAACTTGTCTATCCCCATCGAGATCACAAAAATGCGTTTGTCGATGTCTTTGAAGTTGCAACCGCCGAGGAGCAGCGGGAACAGCAGAGCCGGAATAAACAGCAGCAGCTTGTACCTCACTTCTTCTTCTCCTTCCGATACATATAGAAAATCAGCAGCACGAAAATAAATTCAGCCACGAGCCTGATTTCAAGAAAGATCTCTCCGGATCTTATCAGCCCTTCCTGATTGAATTTGAGCATCCACATACTGGCTGTAGCGAAAACGACAACGATTCCTAATGGAAGATATTTAGACCCGCGCGCAGCGGCGGGAAACCGGATCAACCCCCTGGCCAGGTTCTGCGCCACATGCCAATGTACGATCGTGCTGATCAGAAAAAGGGAAATGTAAACCAGGTAAAAAACGAAAACGAGCCGTTCGACGAGGAACATATCGATCCGGATGGAATCCGCCAATGAAAACCACGGATACACGTACGTGGATACGCCCATGGAACCGTGCATTCCGATCGGCACGATCATCGTAAGCAGCAGAAGCAGCAGACCCGACAGCGAAATAAGCAGACAGCCTCTCATATAAAACTTTTCGAATACTCGGTTAAACACAACCAGATTGATATAACCGGTAAAAAGAAAAGTCGCCGCAGCCACCGCCTGAAACGAGGGCCACTGCAGACTGAATGTGAAGGTTTGCAGCACCGCGTCCCAGTCGAACATGGGTGACGTTATGGCCCGGATGATGAAGAACGCGACAATCGGACAATTCAGCACGAGCAAAATTTCGAGCCCGAACAAAATGGAAGCGGGATTGAGCGTACAGGCCCAGCACACCACAATCAAATAGCCGAGCATAACCAAAAAGGCGGGAACGTCCGGACTTATGTAACGGAGGGTGATATCCACAAAAGACAAAAGCGTAATGGCCCCGGCAAAAAACCAGAGCCCGATCATAAGCAGCTGGACGGACACGTTCAGCCACTTTGGCAGATACTGCTTCATCATTTCCGGAAACCCCTGCCGGGTGAAAGAAGCCAGCATGGTCGTGAACCATCGGATCAGCAGGTAGCTGATGACGACCGAGAGGAGAATCGAGGTCCACGCGCCGTCGAACCGGTGCTGCAGCAAAATTCTCGGCACATAAATGATAATGCTGATTAAAGCATTGATGGCGATCAAGTAGTACACATATCTATTGGTGACCATCCGTACCTCCGCTGCGCTGCTCGCGTATATGAAAGAGCCGCATGTAAGGGCGCCCGAAGCTGCGAAGATTGCATAAGTATAAAATACTGCCGATGACCCCGACGACTACGCCGAGCAATCCGAAAATAGCGGCCAGCAAGACGAACCAGTACTTCGCGAAACGGACCGAAAAGCTCATCATGTTGATCGGAATAACAAAGTTGGAGATGGCAACCGCGGCCACGAGAATAATCATGATGCTTCCGACCAGTCCCGCTTCCGTGGAAGCCGTCCCCAGAATCAGACCGCCGACCGTCGTCGCCGTAGGTCCGATGGCTTTCGGCAGCCGCAAGCTCGCTTCGATCAGAAATTCCATCATAACGAGCATAATCAAAACCTCGACAAAAGAAGGGTACGGCACGCTTGCCCGGCTTCCCGCGATAAGCAGCGTCAAGTTCATTTTCAAAATTTCGGGATTATAGGAAGTGAAGGCCACGTAAAGAGCAGGCAGGGTCAAGGTCATAAACAGGCCGACATAACGGAGAATGAGCAGAAAAAAACCGACGAACGGGAGCTGCACTTTATCGTCCATAGCCGTAAAAAAGTCAAAAAAGGTGGACGGCAGAATAAGCGCAAAGGGACTCGTATCGATCAGAATGATAATTTTGCCCTCGCTCAAGTTATCGATGACCCGGTCGGGCCGTTCCGTCGTCATCATCGTAGGCACCAGCCGGAAGCCTTGCGGACTCAGCGCTTTCTCCAGCTCGCCGGAAGATTGAATCTTGTCTACCTTCAGCTGCGAAAATTTATCTTTAACGTCGGTAAGGATACCCTTGTCGACTTTTCGGTCGTCGTAAACAAGCGAGACTGCGGTTTGGGACAAATAGCCCACCGTTGAATTTTCGATTTTCAGATTGGAAGATTTATAACGACGGCGGACCAAGTTCAGGTTCGTAAAAATGGATTCCGTAAAGGCGTCCTGAGGGCCCTGCACGATCGCTTCCACCGTGGCGTCCCCCACACTGCTCTTGACGTCCTGCAAGGCTTCCAGCAGGTATATTTTATCGTCTACGAACAGAGCCACTGACCCCGATAAAATTAAATCGAGTGCTCTGACCACATTCGTAAACTCTATGCCGCTGGGCAGGGACGAAATATACTGCACATAGAGGTCCACCGAACGGATTTCAAAAAACGGGGCGATAAAAAATCTCCGAATCATTTTCGAATCGCACAAGCTTTTCATGTAAATCAGCCGCATCGTCCTGCCATCCGAAGTAAGCTCGCAATTTTCCAGGTCGGCGGAAAGCGCCAGCTTCTCAGCCAGCCATTGTTCGATCTGCTCCGTCGTCGCATTCGTGCCGGTCATCCGTTATTCCCCTCCCTTCCTCTCTTATCCGAACGGTTCTTTGGTTTACGTTGCCCAGCTTACTTCCATGTCATTCCAAGGCTTCGTATTTGCAGCCTGCCGAACAAGCATAACCGAACACTCGGGGCGGACCGTATTTTCGGCCGTTTGTCTTGTTACACGCAAAAAAACGAGTGTCCCCCTACGTCTACCTTGCGGCAGAACGCAAAAAAGCCCTCATCCCGCCGGGAAAGCGGAATGAAGGCTAACGCTTCAAAAACATTCGAACGTGTTCAACAGGTTTATTTAGGAGAAGAGAAGCTGACGGAGAAGCCCTCAGTCTTCTTCCAGCGCCAGAATTCCCTTGGCCTTGCTGACGGATAACCGCAGCTTCTCCCCTTTGTCCGTCACGGTAAACAGGTAGCGGTCGCTCTCCTCCCGCTCGAACAGACCGGAGCCCGCTTTGTAATACCGGGCCACAATTCCCTCCGCCTCTTCGCGGGTGAACGGCTCCGTAAGCTTCTCTTCCTCGCGGCCGCCGATGACCCAGTTCCCGTTTCGTTTGAGCAGCGTATACGTCAGAAAGGCCGAATCCGTGTAGGCCCCTTCCGGCCTCTTGCCCCGGACTTTGACCCTGTCGTCCGTCACGCTGACGATTTTAAACGAAGGCACGGGCATCGATACAGCCGGAAAAATGGCCACGGCTTCGTAGATTCCGCCCAGATGGCGCTCATAGAAAGTTTTCCAGCTTCCCGGGTCCGCATAATAACGGCTCAGGGCCGGCTGGATCGCTTCAAATGGCGGCTTCGTACGGGAAGCCAGTTCATGGTCGAAGAGGCTCAGAAACAGCTCCGCCGTCTTCTGCTCGCTAAACCTGATCAGGCTTGCCGCCTTGTCCGCCGTCAGGGGCTGCGCCGCTTTAGCCGCGCGCTCCCCGGCCGTCGCCTCCAGGAGTGCCAGCGCCCGCGAAACAAGCGCAGCCGCATCGCCGCGGGTCATGACGCGCTTCGGTTCGTAGCTCGCGCCCGAATCGCTGCGCAGCCCCAGCGCCATGATGTTGTGCACGGACGCCTGTGCCCACGCATCGGCATCGCCCGCGCTCGGGCCGGGTGCAGCCGCCGGGGCATCGACGCCCCGGGCCTCCAGCCAGCGCCACACCATCGCGGCGGCGGCCTGGCGGGTTACCGGCTGCGCGGGCATGAACTTGACGGCCGTTACGCCGTCAACGAGGCCTGCCGCATAGGCAGCCGAAATATACGGCGTCGACCACGCGGACACGAGGTCGACGAAGGGGGTCGGCCCTTCGGACGTTCCGAGTCCGAAGGCGGATGCGAGCAGCTTGGCAAACTGCTCGCGGGTCAGCGCTCCGTCCGGATCGAACCGGCCGGATGCCGTTCCTTCGATGAGGCCCCGCGCAGCCAGATCCGCAATCGCGTCCGCGTTGCGGTTATCCGGGGCCACATCGGCGAAGAGGCGGCCTGCGGCCGGGCCGGCTTCCGCCCCCGCTGCCTGTCCCTCCCGCGGCGCTTCAGCCCGGCTCCCGCCGGCCCGTTCCGCCTCCCGGTGCTCCGCCGCGAAGGCCTGTCCGGCTATCGAAGTAAGCACGGCAGCCGCGGATAAAGTGAGGAGAACCTTTTTCCAAGCCATACCTTTCCTGCCTCTCTAGGTGCTATTGTGACTTCGCAAGGGTAGTTAAACGTCAATACCGGCGTTGTGCAGCAGGTCTTTGACGCATACACTGACCATGATCAGACCCGCAACGGGCGGCACAAAAGCGTTGCTCGCCGGAGGCTGCTGCGCTTTGCGGATTTCCGGCGCGTTCTCCGGAACGATACGCTGAGTGACATCTTCGCGCGGTTTCTTCGGCTCTTCCGTCGAGAAAACCACTTTCACGCCTTTTTTGATGCCTTCCTTGCGGAGTTTCGTCCGGACGACCCGGGCAATGGGGTCCATCGTCGTTTTGGAAATGTCCGCGACCTGGAACTTCGTCGGGTCCATTTTATTCGCCGCGCCCATGCTGGAGATCATCGGGATTTTACGGTCCAGGCACTGCTTGATGAGATGAATCTTATAGGAGATGGTATCCGAAGCGTCCAGAACATAGTCCGGCTTGTAGTCAAACAGCTGCTCGTACGTTTCCTCCGTATAGAACATCCGCAGCGCAATGGCGTCGCATTCGGGATTGATGAGCTTGATCCGCTCCTGCATAAGCTCGGCTTTAGGTTGTCCTACCGTCGTCGTAAGGGCATGGATCTGACGGTTCACATTCGTAATATCCACCACATCTTTATCGATCAGTATAATTCGTCCGACTCCGGTCCGGGCCAGGGCTTCGGCCGCTATGGAACCGACTCCGCCGATACCGAGAACGGCTACTGTGCTGCCTTTCATAACCTCAAGGCCTTCGGGTCCAATGGCAAGTTCCGTCCGGGAGAATTGATGAAGCATTCGGAATTTCCTCCTCTGTCAGCTAACAATATGATAGGTTTACGCTAAGTTTGACCTGATTCGGTAGCTAATGTCAAGTCGTGCGCTTGGTTTTACCTCTGCGACCCGAAAAAAAGGGACCCGAAGGTCCCTCCCTGTTTCGTCTATTTTACCCTGCGGCCTGTAAAATTTACACGGCCGGAGAGCGTGGCGGCTGCCGAACTTAAGCTTTGGCTGCCGGTTGTTTCAACGCGATGCGGATGGAAAGCTGTTCAAGCTGCTTCTCGTCGACTTCGCTCGGCGCATCGGTAAGCGGATCGGATGCGCTTGCCGTTTTCGGGAAGGCGATCGTTTCACGCAGGTTCGTGCGTCCCGCAAGCAGCATCACCAGACGGTCGAAGCCGTATGCCATTCCGCCGTGCGGAGGCGTGCCGTATTCGAAAGCTTCCAGCAGGAAGCCGAATTTTTCTTTGGCTTTTTCAGGCGTGAATCCGAGCGCTGCGAACATTTTTTCCTGCACCTCGCGCTGGTAAATCCGCATGGAACCGCCGCCTACTTCGTAGCCGTTGAGCACGATATCGTAGGCCTGGGCGCGCATTTGGCCCGGGTCCGTTTCGAAGAGATGCAGATCTTCGTCCTTCGGACGGGTGAACGGGTGATGCATGGCGACATAACGCTTCTCGTCTTCGTCGTACTCGAACATCGGGAAGTCGACGACCCACAGGAATTTGTAGGCTTTGTCGTCGATCAGACCCAGATCGCGGCCGACTTTCAGGCGAAGGTTGCCCAATACGTCGTATACGACTTTCGGTTTGTCGGCGGAGAAGACGAGCAGGTCTCCCTCTTCCACGTTCAGACGCTCGGTCAGCGCGGCGATCTCTTCTTCCTTGAAGAATTTGACGATCGGCCCTTTCCACTCGCCTTCCTTCACGGTGATCCAGGCGAGACCTTTGCCGCCGTAGCGGGATGCGAACGGCTGAAGATCGTCAAGTTCTTTGCGGCTCCACGTCGCGCCGCAGCCCTTGGCGTTCAAGGCTTTAACGATGCCGCCGTTTTTGGCGACCATGTTAAATACTTTTACGTCGCTGTCCGCCACGATATCGGTCACCGTGGACAGCTCCAGACCGAAGCGCAGGTCCGGCTTGTCGGAGCCGTATTTATCCATCGCTTCCGCGTACGTCAGACGCTGGAACGGTGTCGGAATCTCCGCTCCGACCGTTTCGCGGAACAGACGCACGATCAGTTGCTCCATCATGTCCAGAAGCTGATCCTGGGACAGGAAGGACGTCTCGATGTCCACCTGCGTGAACTCCGGCTGACGGTCGGCCCGCAGATCCTCGTCGCGGAAACAGCGCGCGATCTGGTAGTACCGCTCCAGTCCGCTCACCATGAGCAGCTGCTTGTACAGCTGCGGAGATTGCGGGAGCGCGAAGAACTCGCCCGGGTGCACACGGCTCGGCACGAGATAGTCGCGCGCGCCTTCCGGCGTGCTGCCCGTAAGAATCGGCGTCTCGATATCGAGGAACCCGTTCTCGTCGAGGAAGTTGCGGAAAATCCGGGCCGCTTTGGCACGCAGCATCAGAGTCTGCTGCATTTCCGGACGGCGAAGATCCAGGTAGCGGTGCTTCAGGCGCAGCGTCTCGTCGATTTCGATGCCGTCTTCGATGAAGAACGGGGGATTTTTAGCGGCGTTCATAATTTCGATTTCCGTGATCCGGACTTCGATTTCACCGGTCTGCAGGTTGGTGTTTACCGTTTCGGCGTCCCGTTCGACGACGGTCCCTTTTACGGCCAGTACGTATTCGTTACGGGCGCGGTCGCCGATCGCCAGCGCTTCTCCCGAGAAATCCGGGTTGAAGACGATCTGCACAAGACCGCTGCGGTCTCGCAGGTCGATGAACAAGACGCCTCCCAGGTCGCGACGGCGCTGTACCCAACCGTTCAGAATAACCGTTTCTCCGATGTTCGCTTTCGTTAATTGCCCGCAATGATGTGTTTTGAGCATCATAATGACTGAACCCCTCCATTTTCGTTTCCGGATCTTGTCCGTTTCAAAATCGCTTCCGCAAAATCCTCCAGCTTGATCGTTTCCTGCTCGCCGGTGGCCATCGTTTTGACCGTAATTTCACCGCGCTCCAGCTCGTCGTCCCCCAGAATGGCGACAAAACGCGCCGCAGAGCGGTCAGCCGATTTCATCTGCGTTTTCATTTTGCGACCCTGGTAATCCTTCTCCGCCAGAATGCCGTGCGCACGCAGCTCGTAGAGCCGCTTCACGATCTCGTCCTCGGCCGCCTGACCGAGTCCGATCAGGTACACGTCCAGCCCGGGAGGCTGAGGAAGCTGCACGCCCTGGGATTCCAGGACGAGCAGAACGCGCTCGAGGCCGAGGCCGAAGCCGACGCCGGGCTGATCTTGACCGCCGATCTCGGAGACGAGGCCGTTATACCGGCCCCCGCCGCCGATCGTATCGATGGAGCCGATGCCCGCCGCTTTATATTCGAAAGCGGTATGCGTGTAATAATCGAGCCCGCGCACGAGGCGGGGATTGATCGTAAACGGAATCTCCATCGCGGTCAGATGGCGTTTCACCGCTTCGAAGTGCGTCCGGCACGCTTCGTCCAGATCGTCCAGCAGTTCGGGTGCCCCGTCGAAATACTTCTGGTCGACTTTGCAGTCCAGAATCCGCATCGGGTTGCGGTCGAACCGCGACTGGCAGTCCTTGCAGAGCTTTTCCTTAAAAGGCTCCAGGAACGCCTGCAGTCTCTGTTTGTAATTTCCCCGGATCTCGGGTGTTCCGACCGAGTTAATCTCGACGGACACGCCCGTCATCCCCAGTTCGCGGTAAAATGTGTAACCGAACGCGATGACTTCGGCATCCAGCGAAGGATCCTCCGAGCCGAACGCTTCGATCCCGAACTGGTGAAACTGCCGATAGCGTCCGGCCTGAGGCTGCTCATACCGGAACATGGGTCCGATGTAAAACAGCTTGCTGATATCCGGCTCGCCGTACAGTTTGTTTTCCACATACGCGCGTACGACGCCGGCCGTTCCTTCCGGACGGAGCGAAATGCTGCGGTTACCTTTGTCCTGGAACGTGTACATTTCTTTCTCCACGATATCCGTCGTCTCCCCGACACCCCTGGAGAACAGTTCGGTGTGTTCGAAAATCGGTGTACGGATTTCCCGGTAACGGAACCGGCTGCACAGGTCGCGGGCTTTGCTTTCCAGCGCCTGCCACTTTTCTACGGAACCCGGCATAATGTCCTGGGTGCCCTTCGGCTTTTGCATGCTCATGCGAGCTTCCTCCTTGCTTTCCTTGTCGACTTCCCCGTCGTCTTGACATCTACGGCTGGTTCTTTTTTGCCATTAAAAAAGTCCCCCATCCCTAAAACCGCAAAAACGGTCAAAGGGACGAGAGACGTCAGTAACTAACCATCACCCGTGGTGCCACCCACATTCCGAAAATCGGCGGCCTGCGGCGCGGAAAGTCCGGCCCGGCTGATTTTCGCTTCATACGGTTAACGCCCGTCTACGCAAATCGGCTAATGAGATACGGTCTGCACGGCATGTTGCAAGGAACAAGCACCGGCAGCCCTCTGTTCACCGATTGTCCTCCGGGAGGTCTTACGCTCGGCCATCATAAGGAAGCTTGCAGCCAGGGCTTCCCTCTCTGAGTACGTGGAGTCGAACGACTTCATCCCTTCAGCGGATCAAAGTTTTTCAGGGTTGTATTAGAGATGATTGTAAACGGCTCTACCGGCAAAGTCAAGCTTTTCCCTTACCAAGTTTCCGCCCATTTTTGCAGCTCGTCCATAACCGGTTCGAGGCCCTTGCCTTTCTCGGTCAGTTCGTATTCGATCCGTACAGGCGTCTCCGGGTAAACGTGCCGGATCAGAATGCCCGCCGCCTCCAGCTCTTTGAAGCGTTCGGACAGCATTCTGTCGCTCATGCTCGGAATCATATCGGATATATCTTTAAAACGCTTGGGACCGCTCAAAAGGACCCGGATGATCAAGCCTGTCCAACGTTTTCCAAGCAGTTCAAACGCATTCTCGAATTTGGGACATAAATGAAAATCTGCCATGCGACATCATCTCCTTAGTTACATCTTACCATAGTGACTTGTCAAAAGTAAGTCTATTCAGCTAATATCCCGCCGATGGCCCGGTTTATGTCTTCACCTGCGCATGCGCCTACGGGCTGTCATTTCTTTAAACCTTTTTCGGGCATTTGAAAAATGCGGGTTCTACTCTAGCGCCTCCCTCATAGAATAGGATCATAGAGTTCAGAATCATAGAGCCGAACAGACAGGAGGTTGGCTATGCTTCCCCGGTTTTTCACCCGAATAGACAAGCTGCTTGCGATTTACGGCGCCGTTGCGGCCGCCAGTTTTGCCGTCACCCTGCTCTTCGCCCATCAGTCCGGAGAAAAAGGCCCGCCCCCTCCTGCTTACGCCTATGCGCAAATAACGGCGCCCAACGGGGTCGAGCTGCATGTGGCGAAAACCAAACCCGAACGGATCGCGCTCAAAGCCGTAAAAGGCAACATCATGGAGCTGTCGGAGTTCGGGATCAACGGCGGCTTTTTCTGGCAGGGCAACCTGCTCAGCATCGCCGTTATGAACGACCAGCCGGTCAAGGGGGCGCAGGGCGAATACGGATCGGGCTGGTTCAATACCGGCCATAAGCGGGGAACCCTCGTCTGGGACGGCGCGGCCCGGCAGTTTACGGTCCAGCAGGCGTCCGACGCGGCCGAGCTGAAGGTAGCGGACCGCAGCCGCTACTGGGCTCAGGGCGGGATCTCCATGAGCCTGCAAAACGAAGCCGACTGGCGCAAGCTCGCCAAGGAGGAGAACATGCCGGCCCTGAACGAAGCCCGCATGCGGACCGGCATCGTGTACGACAAAAGCAACGCCGTCTGGCTCGTCGTAACGCCGACGCCGTGCACCGGCGAGCAGTTTCGCTCCGCAATCGCGGGATCGCTGGGCAGAAGCGGACTCGTAGACGGCGTATTCCTGGACGGAAACGGCTCCTCCCAGCTCAAAGTGGCGCAGGCTTCCCTGCCGGGCGACAAGAGGCAAATCTATCAGATGATTGCCCTGCATTGACAATCCGTTTCTCCGGGAAATTCGGCCGTAAAAAGAAAAGAGCCTGCAGCACAAAGCTGCAGACTGTCCATGGATATCTATATCGTAAAGGGGGTCGATATTTAGTATAGGGCGCGAACATTAATCCCAGATGAAAATCAAGTTACAATTTCGTTACAATCTCGGACAATCTTATGACGCCGCAGGTTTTGCGCCTTTGCTTTCGGCGTATTTATGCAGATCCATGATCAGCATAAAGGTATCGCCGTTCGTCAGGTTCTCCTTGTCCTTGATTGTCGCGAGCGACGATTCCTGCACGATTCCGCGCTTGGAAAGCTCGGCTAGAGCGGCATCCTTCGAGACCGCGATGCCCAGTCCCTGCGTCATCGTATAGGCAGCTTGATCCAGTGTCAGCGCGGACTTCTTGCGAGCTTCCTCGTCGATTCCTTTCAGCGAACCGCTCGGGTCGCCGCCGTAAGCCGACGGAATGATTTTCTTCATCCGGGTGATATAGTTCACCATGCGCTGCGGGTTTGACACTTTGTCCAGCTCAAACTCGTTCTTGTAGCCGCCGCCTACGAGAGACATGGACACGGCTGCTTTGAGACCTTCATACTGCTTGTGGGTCATAAACGGCTGCGGCTTCATGCTGTAAGGCTTAAGATCCACACCCTGTTTGTTCAGCATGTCCTGGAGCTTCGCAATATTCTCCTTCGAAGCGGCAAGCTCGCGGAAACTCAGCCCCGCATCTTTGGCGAGTTTGGCTGCGGCGCCTGCGGCTTGACCCTCGGCCATGCCGACCGGGATGACCCGGGCGCTGCCGTGCGGAAGCGTGTCATAGGAAGCCGCCCGCCCGATGACGAGCAGCCCGTCCACCTTCTTGGGCACGATGCTCCGGAAAGGAATCGCGTACTGTTCCGGCTGCGTGACGACCATTCCGGTGTCGGTCGGAGCCAGACGCTGAATATCGACCGGATATGAGCCGAACGCGATCCGATCCCACTGGTCGCGGTTTTCCAGCAGGTCGATAATATTCAGGCGGTATTCCCCTTGAATATGGCGCGTCTCCCTAACGTACAGCTCCGGAGCTGTCCCCGCCAGTTCGACACCCGCGAATTCGGGGTAGTTCTTTTTCAGGAAAGCGACCACGTTCGGAATTTCCTTCTTCGCGATTTCAAACGCCTCGGCGCGCGACTTCGCGTCCAGACCGTCGATATTGAAAATCTGCAAAGCGTTGATCAGCACCATGTCGCCGTCTTGGCGGCCGATATTCAGACCGCGCATCTTCACGCGTTCCGGGTTAAGCGCCGGGTAGTTGTAAAGCTCTTTGTAGCCCCAGGCGCTGACTTCGTTGGCATCGGACATCGGATCGTCGTCCGTTTTCAAATGCTTGCTGATCTGGGACCAGACTTCAGGCGTCACATTTTTCAGCTTGAATACAAGCGTGACCGCCATTTTGGCGTTTTTGTTGCCCAGGTCTTCCAAGCCATACGTAAAAGGAACGCCGGAAGCGGCGGCGATATCGCCGTCCTGTGTCGCATCGATCACGGCATTCGCGCGGATTTCCTGCTTCGTTCCGTCTTCTTTTGTAAGGGTGATGCCTTCTACGCGGGTTTGCTGTCCCTGATTGGACAAGAGCGGCTCGATGGATTTAAGTTTAAGCATAAGATCGATATTCTTTTCGCCGCGCACCATGTCGTAGAATGCGTTCGCCGCCGTGTTGATGCTGAAGGAATCGCCTTCGATTTTACTGTACCATTCGGAAAAAAGGCCTTTGTTCAGCACGTCGTGCGGATTGAGCACGGACGGATTCGGCACATAGTTCATGTCGATGCTGTTCAGCCAGCCGAGTGTCATCAGGCCGCCGAGAATTTCCCGGCCGTGCCCGTCCACCAGCAGAGTCTTCTGCCCGTTGCGGGCGGCGGACACCGCTGCCGTTACCCCCTCGGGGTCCGTTCCGACGACGATTACATCGTACTGCTTCTCCAGATTCGCCGCCGATTTCACTTCGGACAGCGTATGCTGAGCGATCGGTTTCGGTTTGTTGTGATGGCGGTACTGCCAGTAAAGTGCGGCTGCGGCTGCGATTACGGTCAGCACGATCAGCAGGCACATCCAGACGATCCAGGATTTTGATGCGGCATGCTTCGAATGGTTGCTCTTACTCTTTGTCATGGGGCACCTTCCTCATTGTATTCCAACTGCTTCTTTACTGCTTGCGTCCCGGCATACACCGAGGCGTACCGGATTGATCCGGCGCCTTCCGGTCTGCCGCACAAAGGCGATTACGGCCGGGACAGCGGAGAGTAGGGGAGTTGAACCCGTTATCCGCCTTGGAAGTTTTGTAGGGTCGTGAACTTATTGGAACGCCCGGAAAAGCGGGAAGCTCAAGCACCACTTCTTCTTATACGGGAATGAAGCCGATCGGTCTCCGTCAAACGGCAAATAGCTTCATTTCCTCCTAAAAATGACCATGACTAGTGTAACATATTTTGCAAGGGGGACAAAGGTTTAAAGCTGGCCCGCTCTTGCGTCTGCCTTCTCTGCGCAAAATGAAAACCGGCCTTCCGCTGGGAGGCCGGTCTCGTTAACGGGGCGGCATTTTGGCCGTCCGTTTGAATCTTCCTTGCACGGGGGCGATTTCCCCGCTCGCTTCCATCCCGGACTGCTCGGCTCCGGCTCGTATTCTTTCGGAGTAAGCGGAATGAGCGAGCTGGCTCTCGGGCTGGGTCATTTGCTTTTCTTTAAGGGATCGGCGCATGGTGTAGGAAAGCTCCTCTGTCTAATGGCGCCCCGGAGGAAGTTTCTTCTCCGAAGAGACGGCCCTCCGGCCGGCGGCTTCGACTTTTAGCCTGTCCAAAGAGCTAGCGCATTATGCCAGCCCTGCCCCCGCCCGATTAAGCTTTGCTTTCGAGAATAAGCGTGACCGGTCCCCAGTTGGTGAAGGCGACATCCATCATTTGTCCGAACGCCCCCGTTTCCACATGAAGGCCCTGTTCGCGGAGAAGGCCGTTGAACTTATCGTACAAAGCCTCTGCCTGCTCGGGCCGGGCCGCCCCCATAAAATTCGGCCTTCTGCCTTTCCGGCAGTCCCCGTACAGGGTAAACTGCGAAACGGAAAGCACGCTGCCGCCGATATCTTTCACGGAAAAGTTCATCTTCTCCTGTTCATCCTCGAAAATGCGCAAGCCCGCTATCTTATCCGCCAAATATTTGGCGTCTTCTTCCGTATCTTCATGGCCCACGCCTACCAGAAGCATCAAGCCCCTGTCGATGCGGCCGACGATTTCCCCGTTTACCGTAACCTGCGCTTCCTTGCTGCGCTGTACCACGACTTTCATCACTTCCACTCTCCCTGCCGAACGTGCTTACTGCATAATCCGCTGAACGGAATATACGTCCTCCACCCGCTTGATCTTCTCCACAACGGCATGTAGGTGCTCGATGTTGCGGATCAGGATGGTCATGTGAATCATGGCCATTTTGTTCTTGTCGGAACGGCCGGAAACCGCGGAAATCATCGTTTTGCTTTCCGAAACGACCTGAAGCACTTCGTTCAGCAAACCACGGCGGTCATGCCCCGTGATTTCGATTTCCACGTGGAAATTCGATTCCACGGAATCCGCCCACTCGACCTCGATGACGCGGTTGCCTTCCTCCGTGTTCTCTCCCGGAATGTTCGTACAGTCCGTCCGGTGAACCGACACCCCGCGGCCGCGCGTGATGTAGCCGATAATGTCGTCGCCCGGCACCGGGTTGCAGCATCTCGCGAAGCGGATCAGGAGGTTGTCCACTCCTTTTACCCTTACGCCGCTGACCGGTCTGCTTTTCTTCTCGGGTGGAGCCGCCTTGACTTCCTTGACCTCGTTGGTCAATTCCAGCGCCTGGGCTTCTTCCGCTTCCTTCTCTTTGCGGAGTTTCTCCGTAAGCTTCGTACAGATCTGAGCGGCGGTGATCCCCCCGAAACCGATAGCCGACATCATGTCCTCGATATCGTTAAAAGCGAATTTCTTCGCCGCTTCCATCAGCTTCTCGTCGGTCATAAGCGCCTGCGGATCGAAAGACAGCCGCTTCAGCTCGCGTTCGATGCCTTCGCGCCCTTTTGCCACGTTCTCCTCGCGCTTCTCTTTCTTGAACCACTGCTTGATTTTACTGCGCGCGTGCGAGGACTGGGCGATTTTTACCCAATCCTGACTAGGTCCGTAGGAATGCTTCGACGTCAAAATTTCGACGATATCGCCCGTTTTGAGCTTGTGGTCCAGCGGCACGATCCGGCCGTTGATTTTGGCTCCGATGGTGCGGTTGCCGACTTCGGTATGAATGCGGTACGCAAAATCAAGCGGGACCGCGCCCGCCGGAAGCTCGATAACCTCCCCTTTGGGAGTGAACACAAAAACAAGATCGGTAAAGAAATCCATCTTCATGGATTCCATAAATTCCGACGCGTTGTCTGTTTCTTTCTGCAGCTCGAGAATTTCACGGAACCACTGCATTTTGTCGCTGAACGTTCCCTCGGGGGAGCCGTTGCCTTCTTTGTAGGCCCAGTGGGCCGCGATTCCGTATTCGGCGGTTTGGTGCATCTCCCAAGTCCGGATCTGGACTTCGAGCGGCTCGCCCTTCGGGCCGATTACCGTCGTATGGAGCGACTGGTACATGTTCGGCTTCGGCATGGCGATATAGTCTTTAAAACGCCCCGGCATCGGCTTCCACAGCGTGTGGATAATCCCGAGCGCGGCGTAACAATCCTTAATATTGTCAACGATGACGCGCAGGGCCATCAGATCGTAGATCTCGTTAAACTGCTTGTTGCGCGAAGACATTTTTTTGTGAATGGAATAAATGTGCTTGGGCCTGCCGGAAATATCGCCTTCGATTCCCATTTCGCGGAGCTTGTCCTGGATATTCCGAATGACGTCCTCGATATACTTCTCCCGTTCCGTCCGCTTCTTCTGCATGAGATTGACGATCCGGTAATACTGCTGCGGGTTCAGATAACGGAGTGCGATATCTTCCATTTCCCATTTGATGGCGGAAATACCGAGCCGGTGGGCGATCGGACAGAAGATTTCGAGCGTCTCGTCGGCGATCCGCCGCTGGCTCTCCTCGGACTGGTACTTGAGGGTCCGCATATTATGCAGCCGATCGGCCAGTTTAATAAGAATGACGCGGATATCCTGCGCCATGGCTACGAACATTTTGCGGTAATTCTCATTCTGCTGCTCTTCTTTGGTTTTAAACTTGATCCGCTCCAGCTTGGTCAAACCGTCTACCAGCATGGCGCAGGTTCTGCCGAATTTATCTTGGACGGCCTCAAGCGAAACCGTAGTGTCTTCCACGACATCATGAAGCAGAGCCGCAATTATGGACGTCACGTCCATTTGCATGTCGACCAGAATGTCGGCAACGGCCAGAGGATGTAAAATATAAGGCTCTCCGGATTTGCGCACCTGCCCGTGATGGGCTTGTTCCGCGAACTCGTACGCCTCTTTGATTCGGTTGAGTTCTGTCTCTTTAAAGTACTGTGCCGCCTTTTCCAGCAACTGCTCTATTCCCATGAATAAACCCTTTCTACGAAACATGGATATTTCTATTCATTATGCCTAAATTGTGCGCCTTGCGTCAACTGTCAAGCCCGCTCAAAACAAGAAAATTCGGGAAATCACGACCTTTTTCCGCAAATTCTCCGTCCGGTCCGAAAAAAGCTATAGACGAATCCCGAAAATCTGCTACACTTGTCGATGGAACTCTAGCTATCATCGCTTAAACGCGATAAAGGAGGAAATGTTCGGACATGAGTAACCGTACCATCGGGGTTGAGGAACGGCCATCCCTGGGCAAAACCATTCCGCTGAGCCTGCAGCATTTGTTCGCCATGTTTGGCTCCACTGTTCTCGTTCCCGCGCTGTTTCAAGTAAACCCGGCCATCGTACTGCTGATGAACGGGATCGGGACCCTGCTCTACATCTTTCTGTGTAAAGGAAAAATTCCGGCTTATCTGGGCTCCAGCTTCGCCTTTATTTCGCCGGTGCTCGGCGTGCTCGCCACCAAGAGCTACAATTCAGCGCTCGGCGGCTTCATCATCGTCGGGATCGTCTTCGTTCTTGTCGCCCTCCTGGTCAAGCTAGTCGGGACGAAATGGATCGACGTCGTCTTCCCGCCGGCCGCCATGGGCGCCATCGTCGCCGTTATCGGGCTTGAGCTGGCACCGACAGCCGCAGGCATGGCCGGGTTTCTGCCGAAGGACGGCGCTCCCCTCGACGGCAAAGCGCTGCTCGTCTCCATCGTTACCCTGCTGATCGCCCTGCTGGGCAACGTCCTGTTCCGCGGCTTTATGAAAATCATTCCGATTCTCGTCTCGATCGTAATCGGATATATCTTAGCCGCCAAAGTCGGAATCGTCGACTTCGCGAAAGTTTGGGAAGCGAGCTGGTTCGCTCTGCCCCAGGTGTACACGCCGCAGTTCGACCTGACTTCCATCGTGCTCATCCTGCCTGCGGCCCTTGTCGTGATCGCCGAGCATATCGGCCATCTCGTCGTAACCGGCAACATCGTCGGCAAGGACTTGTCCAAGGACCCCGGACTGGACCGGTCGCTGCTCGGCAACGGGATCTCTACTATCCTGTCCGGTTTCGTAGGTTCTACACCGAATACGACCTATGGCGAAAACATCGGCGTACTTGCCCTGACCCGTGTATATTCTACTTGGGTCATCGGCGGCGCGGCCTGCTTTGCCATCGTGCTCTCCTTCTCCGGGAAGCTTGCCGCACTGATCATGACCATCCCGACTCCGGTGATGGGCGGCGTTTCGCTCCTGCTTTTCGGAGTTATCGGCGCATCCGGTATCCGGATGCTGGTCGAAAGCAAAGTCGATTATTCCAAGGCGACTAATCTGATTTTGACTTCCATCGTGCTTATTATCGGCCTCAGCGGCGCGGCCCTCAAAATCGGTTCCTTCGAGCTGAAAGGCATGGCTCTGGCGACCGTATCGGCTATCGTGCTCAGCCTTTTCTTCAAACTGGTTGAGGTGCTGAAGCTTTCGAATGATTAGGGCTGCTGCGTCGTTTAAGAAAAAAGTCATTTATAAAAAAGCCTGCTCTCCTTTGCGGAGAACAGGCTTTTTTTGTATCAGAACTTAACCTTAGTACTGGATCAAAGTGAAGACATCTTTGCCGGCAGGCAGCTGTTCGCGGCCGTTCAAATAAGTCAGCTCAATCAGGAATGCCGAACCCGCGACTTCTCCGCCCAGTTGTTCGATCAGATTGACGCAGGTTTTGATGGTCCCGCCGGTTGCAAGCAGATCATCGGCAATCAGCACGCGCTGGCCCGGTTTGATCGCATTGTCATGCACCGCCAGCTTGTCTTTGCCGTACTCCAGGGAGTAGTCCGCTTCAATGGTTTTGCCCGGCAGCTTGCCGCTCTTGCGGATCGGCACGAAACCTACTCCGAGCGCATAGGCAAGAGGAGCGCCCACGACGAACCCGCGTGCTTCCGGACCCGCGATCAGGTCGATTTCTTTGTCTTTAACGAAACGGGCGATCTCGTCGATCGCTTCTTTGTATACAGCCCCATTTTGCAGCAGGGTCGTAATGTCTTTAAAACGGATGCCCGGCTGCGGGAAATCTTCGATGACGCGGATGTACTCTTTGAAATTCATGGGGATTCCTCCATTTATGTGGGTTGCGCGGATGACAGCTGCTGCGGTGAACGGCAGCCTGCAATCCAGTCGCTTAATTCTTTGGCGGACGTATACACGCAGACGCGGTCGACTTCCGCGCGCGACAGACGTTCCTGGTATTTTCTCGAGGTCGTCAGGTCACGCTTGGACGGAGCGGCTACCGGGCGGACGACGCCTCCGGCTTTCTCGATGAATCCCAGCTCCTCGAACACATCGAGGACGAAAGAGATCATCGCCGCCGATAAGCCTGACCGGCGGCTGAACGATTGCAGCAGGGCGGGATTGCGCAAATCCCACATGCCCTGCTGCCTGACGGACGCGTAGACCGCTTTGAACTGGTCACGCGTAGGCATCGCGCCGCCGTCCTGCGGCACGGGGTCGGCGAAGACGGCATAGCACCGGCGTATGCCGTCCGCCTGGGCGAGCGCCCGCTCCAGCTGCGCGAGCGAGCGGGGAGCCGTGCAGAGGACAATGTCGGTCATCTCCGGGAACTGAAGTTCCCGGGCCGCTTCATTGTCCGCTGTCAGGCTCCCGTCCGGCAGGCACCGCCACACGGGGCCTGCCGGACGCCCGCCGGCGCCGGGCGCCCGGTCCTCTTCGCCGAAGAGGACAAGGGCCGGCGGCCGGGCGGAGCCGCGCCCCGGAAGGGCGGCGAGCCGCTCGCCGAGCGCGGCCAGGTCTTCGCCGACGCGCGCGGCGGGTTTGCCTCTCCAGTCGAAGACCTGGAGAGCCGGGATGCGCAAGTCCTGCAGCATGAGCTGCGGCTTGCGCACGCCGTTCCACTCATTGACGGAGAGCTCTCCGACAATGTCAACGGGCGCCTGCGGCGTCATCAGGCTGCCAAGCCAGCCCTTGCCGAAGCCCACGGCCTCGACTCCGGCCGCGATCTCGGCGGCGGCATCCGTGAGAACCAGCTTGAGATGCTGGCGCTCACGGCCCATCAGCTTGATTTCATCGAGACGGAGGCCGCTGAACAAAATCTTCGGCGCCGGATTGCCTACTCCGAACGGCGCCAGCTTCTCCAGCTCCTCGATGCATTCGAGGGGCACCTCGCTAAGGCTGCATTCCGCATCGACGGCAAGCAGCGGGATAAAATCTTCCGCGCTGAGCCATTCTCCGGCCAGAACATTCAGTCTCCGTTCAAACTCGGCGATGTTCTCCCTGCGCAGCGACATGCCGGCTGCAGCCTGGTGCCCGCCGTAATGATCCAGGAGATCGGCGCAGTGCGTCAGCGCCTGATACATATCGAAACCCGCGATGGAACGGGCGGAACCTTTGGCCATGCCCGTATCGGGATCTATGCTGAGCACGATGGTCGGCCGGTAATAAGTGTCGACCAGTCGCGAAGCAACGATACCGACGACGCCGACATTCCATTTTTCGCCGGATACAACGAGAAAGTTTTTGGGCGTTTCTCCCCGCTTCAAAGCCCCGTCCTGTTCTTCTTGCACGGCGGCCTTAGCCAGTCCCGTCAGCTCGTCTACAATGAACTGGCGTTCTTTGTTCAACAGATCGAGCTCTTCCGCGATTGATACCGCTTCGGCTTCGTCTTCCGTCACCAGAAGCTTGAGTGCCGTCGAGGCATGCTCCAGCCTGCCGCTGGCATTGATCCGGGGCGCGAGGCTGAATCCGATGTGCGTGGCATTCACTGCGCTCCGGTCGACACCCGAGACGTCCATCAAGGCACGCAGTCCGGGATAAGCCGACTTTCTCATTCTTTCCAGTCCGAGCTTAACGATAAGCCGGTTCTCGTCATGCAGCGGCATTAAATCCGCTACGGTGCCGATTGCGGCAATCTCCAGCAGTTCTTCGGGCAGACGTCCCAGCAGTCCCTGGGCCAGCTTTAAAGCGACCCCAACACCTGCAAGCCCCTTAAACGGATAGGGGCAGGTTTCTTTCTTGGGATTGATCAGGGCAAGCGGCTGAGGCAGCGTACCGGGCGGTTCATGATGGTCCGTCACGATGACGTCCATGCCAAGCCCCTGAATATAAGCGACTTCCTCTACCGCACTTACACCGGTATCGACCGTGATAATCAGAGATACTCCTTGCTCTTTGGCGAGATCAACGGCCCCTTTATTCAAACCGTAGCCTTCTTTGACTCGATGCGGAATGTAGGTGTCGAAATTGGCGCCCAAACCTCGGAGCAGGTGAGCCATAAGCGCCGTCGAGCTGACCCCGTCCGCATCGTAGTCGCCGTAGACACGAATTTTTTCTCCGCTGCCGAGGGCTGATCGGATCCGGCTGACCGCCGTTTCCATGTCTTCCATCAGGAAAGGATCGTGAAAATGACCGCTTCCTCCGCTGAGAAACTGTTCGGCTTCGGGAACGCTGCTAACTCCGCGCAGCACAAGCAGCCTGGCAAGCAGCGGATCGATCCCGAGAGCATCGCAAAGCTGCCCGGCAACGGCCTCGTCTCCAGCGCCCAACCGCCATCTTGCTTTGGATTCCAGCACGTTGTTCCTCCTAAACTTGCATAATCATTTCTTTGCTCATTCGTTAATGAAGCATCTGCTCGCTGTCATTTGCAGCGGCATCAATACCATGTTTGTAAGGATAACCCGAATCGTAAGGGAATACGTGAATCGTGACATCCGAAAGGTGTATAAATTTTTTCATGAGCTGGTACTTGACCGATCTTGCAATATCGTTGCCTTCCAGAACGGAAATGCGCGGATTCACGCTGATTCTGAGCTCCACAATGACATAATGCCCGTGTTCCCGGGCTCGGAGGTCTTCTACGGAAATGACGCCCTTTACGCCTTGTACGGCGTCGATCATATCCCGCGCATCTTCCTGATGCAGGGCACGGTCTATCGTTTTCTGCAGCGCGTCGGTAATAACCCCGTAGCTGTTTTTAACGATAAGAAGGGTAACGGCGACGGCCGCTGCCGGGTCCAGGTAGTACATAAACCCCCAACCCATTTTTTCACCGATCAGAGCGCCTCCTACCCCGGCCAGCGCCATAATCGAGGAATACACGCCGGAACGGTGTTCCCAGGTGCCGGTCACAAGATCGCGTGAGCCGAGCTTTTTCCCGACCCAGTAATTGTACCGGAACATGACTTCTTTGCAAACAAGGGAAGCGATAACGGCAATAAGCGCGTAGCTCTCGGGCGCGTTATGTACGCCGGAAACCATATCCTTCACCGCGTTCATACTGATTTCCACGGAAATGATCGTCATAATGACCGCAATTAGAATTGCGGCTATGGATTCCGCTTTGTCACGACCGTAGGAGCGGCCATGGTCGACGGGAGTTCCCGGCGCTTTCAGACTCCGCAGCGAAGCGAATGAACCCGCTGTATCCGAAGCGGAATGCACGGCGTCCGCCAAGAGGCTCCGGCTTCCCGCCATCACGCCGACCACACCTTTAAGAACCGTAAGACCGATGTTGCCACCTATTCCAATCCACGCGGCGACTTCGGCTTTCTGAAATCGTTCGTCTGACATGTCGACTCTCCTAATGAATAGTTTGCTGGGTGACGCTTCTATCTCATGTCAAGGAAAAGCCGCGGGAACAAGGATTCACGCGGCAGTGAGCTTATTCTTTTGCGGCTGCGGCAGGAGCGGCTTTGCGCTTGTTGCCGAGCGAGTTTCTTTTGAGCAGATACCACAGCGGGCTCGCGATACAGATGGAAGAGTATGCGCCGCTTGTCAGACCGATAATTTTCGCCAAGGCGAATAATTTAATAGATTCGCTGCCGAAAATAAAGAGGCAGACAGCCGCGATCAATACGGTAAGGACCGTGTTGATGTTCCGGGCCATCGTTTGCCAGGTGCTGTCATGGACAAGCTTCTCCAGATCTTCCGGAGTTTTCAGCTTGGCGAAACGAAGGTTTTCACGAATCCGGTCGAAGATAACGATCTTGTCGTTAATCGAGTAACCGACGGTAGTCAGTACGGCGGCTACGAACGGCAAGTCGACCTCGAAACGGAAGATGGCAAACATCGCGACGACGATAAACGCATCGTGAAGAATGGAAATAATGGCGGCTATCGCGAATCTCCATTCAAACCGGATGCTCACATAGATGCTGATCGCGACACTCGCGATGAGAATACCGATGATCGCTTTAATGGCAAGTTCCTTGGCAATATCGGGCGATACGGTATTCACTTCCATGGACACCTTATCTTTGTAAGGGGCTTCGAAAGCCGCCTTGATTTTATCGACCTGATCTTTGCCCAGAATTTCATCGAAACGGGTGGAAACGCGGTCGCCGTTGGCTCCGCCGACCGTGACCGTCTGATCGAAGCCCGCGCCTTTGTAAATCTCTTGCGCTTTCTCTTTGGTAATCGCTTGTCCTACCGAAACGTCGATGGAAGTACCCGCTTTAAAGTCGACGCCGTAGTTCATTTGGAACAGCAGGAGCGTCACGATTCCGGCCAGTACGAGTATACCGGAGATTGCGAAGAAGATGTTCCGGTGTTTGACAAAGTTGAATTTGTTACTATAGTTCACGGATTTCCGCCTCCTTCACGCCAAAATAACCGGGCTTTTTAAACACATTGCCCTTAATGAGCAGGTGAATGAGGAATCTCGAGAAGAACACGTTCGTCAAGATACTCACGACAATACTGAGCATCGTAGTCAAAGCAAAGCCTTTGATAGCCCCGTTACCGATGTAATAGAGAACAAGGCTGGAAATGATGTTCGTAATGTTCGCATCCATAATCGTGCGGAACGAAGCTTTGGAGCCCGCTTTAAGCGAAGACGGAATGCTCTTGCCGCTGCGGATTTCTTCTTTGATCCGTTCGTACGTAATGATATTGGCGTCGACCGCCATCCCGATCCCGAGCACGAGTGCCGCAATTCCCGGAAGGGTCAGTGTCGCGTTGATCCAATCGAACAGCACAAGAAGCAGCCAAGTATACGTGATAAGCGTAAAGGCCGCAATAATACCCGGCAAACGGTAAAGGAGAATCATAAAGACCAGAATGATAACGGATGCGATAATCCCCGCGCGGATCGTTTGCTCCAGAGACATTTGTCCAAGGGAAGCGCCGACTACCTGCGTATATTTCTCCGTCAATTTCAGAGGGAGGGCACCGAGGTTGATCGTGTCGGCCAGCTTTTGCGCTTCTTCGAACTTGAAACTGCCTGTAATCGTAGCTACGTCACTATCGATCGGGGTGTTAACCATGGGCGAGGAGAGCTTTTCCTCATCGAGAAAAATCGACAGGGGCTTTCCTACCATTTTTGTAGTCACATCTTTAAATTTACTGCGGTCTTTCAGCTTGATTTGTACCACCGGCTGGTTCGTTTGATCGTAACCGACCGAGGCTCCGCCTTCGACAAAATCGGTACCGATCAGCATGTTGTTGCCATCGGGATCGCGGAACGTAAGGGATGACGGTTTGCCGATTTTCTGGCGAACTTCGTCTTCGTTCTGAACGCCCGCCAGACGGACGCGGATACGGTTTTCGCCTTCGGCGAGAACTTCCGGCTCCGCTACGCCGAGCTTGTCCGCGCGCTGCGCGATGCTTTCCGCCGCTTTCTTCAAAGTCGCGGGGGTCACTTTCTGACCGGCCGTAAACGGCTCAGCCACGTAGAGGATCTCAAACCCTCCTTTTAAATCCAAACCGAGCTTGATCTTGCCAAGAAGCCCGGGACTCGTCGTTGCGATCACGGCCAGCGTGACAATGACGGTTATGAAAAACGCCGAGATCCGTTTTACATTCATGCCTTGATAATCTCCCTTCCCAACTCAATATTCCTATTATACCCACACGCGAAAAACGAGTCAATTTGACGTTTTTTACCACACCAAACAAAAAAAGGCCCGAAAAGCCGATCAGGACCTTCGATACATGCTTAACGTCAAATAATTCATAAACTGATTAGGTTTAAGCGACAAAATATCGTTGACAACCTGATGAAGCGGCGGCAGACCTTTCTTCTTATACCTGTCGTTTATGCACTCCCAGATTTCTTCCCCCTTGACATGCTCGTAACCGATCATCTGGAACTCCTCCGCCTTGCTCAGGCATAAGCCTTCGATCATCTCGTTGAGTTCCCGGTCGGTGAGACGCTCGGGTTCGGGTTCCTCTTCCGTGCTTGGCGCAACCGGGGTATCAACTTCCCCTTCGACCGCCATGTCGAATGCTGGCTCCGCTTCCACTTCAAACGAATCGGCAGGATCGATCACGACCGCTTGCACGGGTTCCGCAGCAGCCGCCGTTTCATCCATGGAGCTGATTTCCACAACCGTTGACGTTTCTGGCGCCTCGTCTGTTTCGGCTTCACGCCCGGATTCATGCAGCGTTCCGCGGCTTTCTGGCCGTCCGTCCGCGACATCCGCTTCTTTGTCTTCTTCTATTATCTCTTCGGGTTCCAGCATCGTTTCCAGGGACTCCGCTTCGGCCAGCGCTTCCGCTTCAAGAAGTCCTTCCGGCAACAGCGGGGTTTCCGTTTTTTCTTTGGCGTCTTCCGGGGCCCCGGATTGCTCCTCTGCCGCGGCTGATGCCGTCTCCAATTTGTCCGTTTCCGAATTCATATTTATTCCCCCCTTAGCTGCTGTAACGGCAACGTACACGTTCTGTTCCTTACTTGCTATATTCGCTTACAAAAACGGGTTTTCCTGCATCGCCCGGCCCCTATCCCCAAAAAGTTTGGCATGAGCTTGGCCATTGCCCGCATATCCTCTAGTAGAACCCGTTACGGAAGAGGGAGTGAACGTTGACCAAGCAGTCTTTTCTAAAAGGGACGATGATTTTGCTGGCCGCAGGCATCGTAAACCGGATCCTCGGTTTCATCCCGCGGATCACGCTTCCCCGGGTAATCGGCGCCGAAGGTGTCGGCCTCTATCAGATGGGCTGGCCGTTCCTGATCGTTATTCTTACGATTGTAACGGGAGGCATTCCCCTCGCCGTATCCAAACTCGTGGCCGAGGCGGAAGCCGAGCGCAACTACCGCCGTTCGGCGCGTATTCTTAAGCTCGCCCTCACGCTTTCCGTGAGTATATCGGGGATCTTTACCGCAGTCTGCATACTGGGAGCGCGCTGGATAACTTCCCATCTGCTGACGGACGAGCGCGTCTATTTTACTTTTCTCTGCATGAGCCCGATTATACCGATTATCGCCGTATCCTCGGTTCTCCGGGGCTATTTTCAAGGAAAGCAGGACATGATCCCCACGGCGACTTCCCAGACCATAGAGACGCTGGTGCGCATCGTCATGGTTCTGCTCTGCTCCTTCGCCCTGCTTCCCTACGGGATTTCATGGGCAGCCGCCGGCGCCATGATCGGCGTCACCATCGGTGAAATCGCGGGCATGCTCGTGCTCCTCATCCATTACAAGCTGCAGCGCAAGAAAAACATGTCCGTGAACAAGGCGCAGATCGGCACAAACGCCGCGCATGGCCGGATGACCCAACTGCGCCGTCTGCTGACGCTTTCCCTGCCGATTACGGCCAGCCGCCTCGTGGGGGCAGGCTCCTACCTGCTCGAATCCATTCTCATCGCGCACAGTCTTGCGGCCGCCGGTATCGCAACCGCACTCGCGACCGCGCAGTACGGCGCCCTCCAAGGGATGATCATTCCGATCATCCTGCTGCCGAGCGCCTTGACTTCCTCGCTTTCGGTTTCGCTCGTTCCGTCGCTCAGCGAGGCGGCGGCGCGCAAAGATCTGAAGACCATTCACAAACGCATGCATCAGTCGTTACGCCTGGCGCTTGTTACGGGCGCTCCATTCGCCGTCATCATGTATGTGCTGGCCGACCCGCTATGTCTGCTCATGTACGGACAGAAGGATATCGCAGTCATGCTTAAAATGCTGGCGCCGGTCGCGATTTTCATCTACCTGCAGGCTCCTCTTCAGGCCGCGCTGCAGGCGCTGGACAAACCCGGCAGCGCGCTCATCAACACACTGATCGGCTCCCTCGTCAAGCTTCTGCTGATCGTATGGCTGGCGAGCAAACCGGAATTCGGCATACTCGGCGCCGTTATGGCCAGCTGCGTGAACATTGTGCTGGTCACCTTCCTCCACGGGTTGAGTGTGCTGCGGCATCTGAATTTTACACTCCGCGGCAGCGATGTGGCCAAAGTGTCCGCCGCCATGGGCATCGCCTCCTTATGCTGCTACGCCGTTTACCGGTCCATCGGCAGCCTGCCCGCCGGTGTCAGTTTCCTCCTCGCCTCGGCTGCCGCCTTAACGGCCTATCTGGCGGCCGTAACGGTGCTCAAAATCGTTAACAGATCGGACTTGTCCCGATTGCTTACACTCGGGCGGAAAATCATCCGCAAACCTTGATCCGCCGCCGCATACGGAAAAGCCGGTACGCACAGATTCTTGTGCAGTCCGGCTTTTTCATCGTTTAAACCCGGTCCTTTTTATCCACATACAAATAACCCCGGTGATCGACGGAACAGAAGAAAACTTCCTTGAAATCGGCTATCCCTTTCTTCTTAAGTTCGCTCTTGAGCCAGAAACGGGTCTGGCCCACTTTTTGCAGATTATCTTCCTGGACTTTGCCGTCCATGACCAGAGCTACGGGCAGCCCTGCATAACGGATGCGCCCGCTTTCGACCGGTCCCATTTCGGGCTTGCGGCTGGGATGATACTTCTCGACCACACTCAGCTTACCGGACGGCTCTAAGATGGCGAATTCGACATCGGCCACGTTCATAACCTTGTGCTGTCTCAGCTGCATCATCAGATCATCGAGGTTGTAGCGCTGTTTGCGCATTTCTTCGCGGTTAAGCTTCCCGTGTTCGATCAGGACGCTGGGACGGCCTTCGAATAACGTGCGGAAACGCTGGCTTTTGAGCGTAATGAATGCCATCAGCAGTTGAATGAGCACGAGCGTAATCATCGGCACCATTCCGTTAGCCATGGGCATGCGTATGTCTTCCAGCACGAATACGGCTATTTCGGCAATCATAATCGAAATCACCAGATCGAAAACCGAAAGCTTGCCGATTTCGCGTTTCCCCATAATACGGAGCATGACGAAAACGACAAAATAGATCATAACGGTGCGTAAAAAAATCGTCAGCAGTTCCATGGTATCCTCCCGGAAGGTCCGTTCTCGGAGTTTACCTGGTAGTCTGACCGCCCCTCTTCCCCTTCATGCGGCCCCGAAGTCCCTCAATTGTTGCCAAACCAGAATCCGACTAAATACAGGGACGCCAGGGTAAGTGAAAATAGAGAAAACGGCACGCCGATCCGTGCATATTCCCGGAAGGTCAGCCCGTTTTTCCGCGAGCCAGCGACTCCGAAGGCCAGAAGACTGGAAAAAGAACTGAAGCTGGTCGCATTGGCGCCTAAGTGGATGCCCGAAAGCAGGACATACCAGAGCCTTCCCGCATGATCTGGAGAGACGGCCTGCAATTGTTCACTCACAATCTGAACGACGGGAACGGAAAATGCGGTCCAGGCCGTCCCGTCCGAAAAAGCCGCGCCGGCGGCGGACATCCAGAGAACGGCCAGCACGGCCCGCTGTTCGTCTCCCGAGCTTGCCTTCATCAGCCACCCGGCCGCGGTCTCAAGCACGCCTGTCTGGACGAGAGCGCCGGCGATAAGAAGCCAGCCGGCAGTCAGCGCAAGGAGCGGGACAAAGCCGGCCGCGAAACTTTTGAGGCTTCCCCGTCGTTTAATTACCGATCGGAACAATAGGGCTGCACCAGCTCCGGAAATCCAAATCAGGTCAAGACCCGACAGATCGGCACAAATATATGCCAGCAGGATCAAACCCAGGGCGATGGCCGGATTGCGGATATCCCCCTTGCTTCCATCCATGCCGGAAGCCGCGGTTTGAAGCTCCCGGAGCCTTTCCGTGCCTACCTTCAGCTTATCGGCATACACCGTCCGGATCATCAGATAAGCGAGAACAAGCAGAACGGCATGGAGAGGACCCAGCACGAGCCAGACGCCCGTCAGGCCAAGTTCGCCTGCAGTTCCGATCAGCCGCGCCGGCATGGTTCCGGCAACGGAGAGGCCGCTTCCGAGGTTGCAGGCCAGCATCATGCCGATTACGAACGGAGAAGGCGGTATTTTCCAGGCTCTCGTAAAAGCCAAGAGAAGCGGCAGAAGAGCCGCCATGGCGGTTAATGCGTCCAGAAGTGCCGACGCGGCGGCAGTCAGCATCATGGACATGGCCAGCATCTTTTGCGGATTCGCCGAAGTCAGCCGGTAAAATCTTACCGCCGTCAGTTGGAGCCATCCCGCTTCTTCGATTACGGCGGCGATTATTCCCATGGTCAGCGCAAGCGCGAGCGCCCTCCACGGGACGGTCTCTATCACGGCGGCTGGGGGACCCGCAATTCCGGCCGCCAATAAAACAGCTGCTCCCGCCAGCGGAAACCAAGCGCGGCAGCGGACAAATTTCAGACCCAGACCTACCGCCATCAGGGCGACGACTGCAGCCGCTGCGGCCTGCCAGCCGGCATTCTGCACAGCTTCATGCATCTTGTTCCCGTCCCCCTTTCCCACGGAACCGCGTACAAGCGGAACCTGTACTATTCTTATGAACAGGTCCATAGAATGATGATACCGAAATGTTCTTAAGGGAAAGGGAGGATTATGTCATGATTCCGATTAATAAGGTGAGCCAGGTCCGTCTATCTTCACCATTTCTTTCCGGCCTTCTCTATGCGTTCATTATGCTTGTTGCGGGAACTGTATTAACGTCGCTGATTCTGCTTCTCAGCCGTACGCAAGAGTCTTCGCTTTCCACCCTCGCTTATATCACACACGGGGTTTCCGTTTTTGTAGGAGGCTGGGTTGCGGGTAAACGCGCGGGCCGCAGAGGCTGGTATTACGGCGGATTGCTGGGCATTTTCTATGCGCTGATCGTCTGGACTATCGGTTTCCTTGCGGTTGATACCGCATTCGATCTGAAAACGCTAGTCCTGGCCGGATTCGCTTTCGTTGCCGGTGCGCTCGGCGGTATGATCGGCGTTAATTCCAGCAGTAAATAATGGAGCGACCCCTGAAATTGCACACCTACTACTCCGACTATGATATAATATCTTAGTTCTCTTATACCTTTTTGAATTTTAGGGGGAAATGCAATGTATCCGTTACAATCCATGACCCACGCAACCGTATATATTGTGATTTCCATTTACGTTCTCCTGTACTTGTCTTTGCGGAAAAATCCGTTTTTTGTCGCAGGAGCATTCGTACAGGACTTTTTCACAAAGCGGAAGTTTTTCTTTCATTTTGCGGCGGTCATGGCTATTCTCTTTTTCAACAAAGTCGAGCTTTGGGTTGAATCCAAAATGCACTACACAGCCGATTTCACGGCAAAAATACACGGGCTGGAAGGAGACTTCGTAGCAGGTTTCCAGCACTTGTTCTATAACAATACCGTCACTCTGGTTACCAGTATTTTTTATGTGATCGTATTTCCCTGTCTCATGATCGTATCGATTCTGATTTATACGTACCAGAAGAAATACCGTCTTTTTTATGCGCTTTGCTATACGGTCATGATCAATTACATCATTGCCATTCCGTTTTACTTGTTCTTCCCGGTCCAGGAAGTGTGGGCGTTCCATCCCAACGTAAAGCTGCTGATCTTGGAAGTGTTTCCTAAATTCGAAGCGGAATACCGGCCTTTGTCCGGGCTCGACAATTGTTTCCCGAGCCTGCACACTTCCATTTCCGTTTCCATGGCGCTGCTTGCCAGCCGTTCCCGGAACCGGCTTTGGAAATGGTTTTCCCTCCTCAGCTGCGTAGTGATTATCTTCTCGATCTTCTACCTGGGAATCCACTGGCTGACCGACATGTGCGGCGGTGTCCTTCTCGGTGTGTTCGCGGCCCGTCTCGGCCTGAGCATCAGCGAAGAGCGTCCGTTCTTCAGCAGAGTTCTTCTGCCGCAGCGCAGGCTCCAGAAGCAGGAAGTCAGCGAATAATCATGCACGTAAAAAAGGCGAGTTCCTTAGACCGGTCGGTCGAGGAACTCGCCTTTTGTGTATGTGATTCGCTCTTATTTTTTCTCTTCTGCAACCGCGCTGCTCGTTACAACGGTGTTAATCGCGGAACGGTCGAATGTCATTTTGCTCGCATCGTTAACGCGCAGAACGACGATGTCATCGGTAATCTCCAGGATCGTGCCGTGCAGGCCTCCGATTGTAACGATCTTGTCGTTTTTCTTCAAGTTAGCCAGCATCATGTTGCGGGTTTTCGTCCGCTTCTGCTGCGGGCGGATCAACAGGAAATAAAGAACCAGGAACATCAAAATAAGCGGAATGTACGTCACTAAGCTTCCGTACGGACTAGCATTGGCTGCTGCGGCCAGATTGGACATCGTTGAGATCCTCCTTCAGTTAAAAACCTTTGTCGTTGTCGTGAAGACCATACTTTGTAAAAAACTCGTCCCGGAAATCGCCGAGGCGATCTTCGCGGATGGCTTGTCTGACACCCCTCATCAGTTCAAGCAAAAAATGCAGATTGTGGTACGTAGTCAGCCGGATGCCGAAGGTCTCGTCAGCCTTGATCAGGTGACGGATATAGGCACGGCTGTAGTTCGTGCACGTGTAGCAGCTGCACTCCGGATCAAGCGGTCCCAGATCGTCGGCGTGTTTCGCGTTGCGGATAACGAGACGTCCGGCGCTCGTCATCACGGTGCCGTTGCGGGCAATCCGTGTCGGCAATACGCAGTCGAACATATCCACGCCGCGGATAGCGCCTTCGATCAGTGCGTCAGGTGAACCCACTCCCATCAGGTAGCGGGGCTTCCCGGTCGGAAGCAGCGGTGTCGTGCATTCCAGCATCTCATACATGAGGTGCTTAGGCTCGCCTACGCTCAATCCTCCAATAGCATACCCCGGGAAATCCATGGAAGTCAACTGCTCCGCGCTCTGCTTGCGCAAATCGGCGTACATGCCGCCCTGCACGATCGCGAACAGTCCCTGATCGCCCGGACGGGCATGACTCTTCAGGCAGCGTTCCGCCCATCGGGTCGTACGCTCCAGGGAGTCTTTCACATACTCGTAAGTCGCCGGGTAGGGAGGACATTCGTCGAAGGCCATCATAATATCGGAGCCGAGCGCGTTCTGGATTTCCATGGCTTTCTCCGGCGAGATAAAGAGTTTGTCCCCGTTCAGGTGGGAACGGAATTGCACGCCTTCTTCCGTAATTTTACGGATATCGCTCAGGCTGAATACTTGAAAGCCGCCGCTGTCCGTCAAAATCGGACGGTCCCAGTTCATAAATTTATGAAGGCCGCCTGCTTTTTTCACAAGCTCATGGCCCGGCCGGAGGAAGAGATGGTACGTGTTGCTCAAAATAATGTGAGCGTCCATCGCTTTCAGTTCTTCCGGACTCATCGTTTTTACCGTCGCCTGGGTGCCTACCGGCATGAAAGCCGGCGTTTCGATCACACCGTGCGGAGTATGTACGCGACCGAGCCTTGCCCCGGTCTGCTTGCAGGTCTTGATATGTTCATAAGTAACCGCAGCCATAGTTGTCTTCCCTTCTGGATTCAATAAATAAACATCGCGTCGCCGAAGCTGAAAAAGCGGTACTTCCGCTCCACGGCTTCGCGGTAAGCGTTCAAAATGCTCTCCCGGCCGGCCATGGCGGAAATCAGCATCAGCAGCGTCGATTTAGGCAAGTGGAAATTCGTCAGCATCGCATCGACAAGCTGAAACTCCACGCCCGGATAAATGAAAATGCTGGTCCACCCGCTGCAAGCGCGAATGTAAGGCTTCCCGCTGTCCGTATGGACGGAGCCGCCTTGCGCTTCCGATGCCGACCGCGACTGGCGGGCCGCGGTTTCCAGCGTTCTCGTCGAGGTCGTGCCGACCGCGACGATGCGGCCGCCTGCGGCGGTCGTCTCGTTGATGAGGTCCGCCGTTTCCTGCGGAAGCTCATAGTACTCGGCATGCATCTCGTGCTCTTCCACCTTGTCGGCGGATACGGGACGGAACGTCCCGAGCCCGACGTGAAGAGTCACGAAGGCCAGACGGACGCCCCGGCTTTTGAGCTTGTCGAGAAAATCGCCGGTAAAATGCAAGCCGGCGGTCGGAGCGGCAGCGGAACCCGCATGGCGGGCATAGACCGTCTGATAGCGCTCCTTCTCGGGCAGCTGTTCCTTAATATAAGGAGGCAGCGGCATTTCTCCCAGCTTATCCAGGATCTCGTTAAAAATACCTTCGTAACGGAAGCGAACGGTACGCGCTCCCATCTCGCCTTCGGCTTCGACCACCGCCGAAAGCGGTGCTTCCTTCGGAACGACCGGCGTACCGTCCGCAGCTGTCTCCGGCTGTACACCGAACAGCAGCTCGGTGCCGGTTTTAATCCGCTTGCCGGGGCGGGCCAAAGCTTCCCAGCGGTCCTCGCCCAGCGGCTTAAGGAGCAGAAGCTCCACTTTGGCCCCCGTGTCCGCCTTCACGCCAAAAAGCCGGGCTGGAATGACTCGCGTGTCATTCATCACGAGCAGATCCCCGGCTTTCAAATAATCGGCCAACTGTTCAAACGTATGATGAGCGATGGCGCCCGACTGCTTGTCGAGCGTCATCAGCCTGGACTGCGTCCGTTCCAGGAGCGGAGTCTGGGCAATCAATTCTTCCGGCAAATCGTAATCAAAATCTTGTACGTCCATTTATGTCTCTCATTCCTTAGTCGTCCAAACTCCGGTATAGTAAGTTTGTAAAATTTCGGTGTAGGTTTTCCCCTGTTCCGCCAGACCTCTGGCTCCCCATTGGGACATGCCGAGTCCGTGCCCGTTGCCTGTCCCGCGGATCACGAAGCCGGCCGCGCCCGATGCGACGCTGCGCACCTGGCTGTCCGCTCCCATGACGAACAGGTCGGCCCCCGCTTTTTGCGGTTTGGCCTGGGTTCCCCCGATAACCTGGACAGAACCCGCCGTTTGAGCGGCCGGTTTACCGTCTGCACCAACTATAGTATACCTTCCCGGTTCCTCAATTTCAAACAGGGTACTGGGCAAGCCGCCCAAAACATTTCGCAGGTCGTTCGGGTATTTGACCTTCACCACTTCCCCGTTTGCTTTCAGCTCGGTAGCTCGTCCGGACGGTCCTCTTTTGCTTACTTCCAGCGACTGGAGCGGTCCGTTCAGCTTGACTCCTGCGCTTGCGAGCAGCTTCTCCATCTGGGCGCGGTCGTACACCCTGAACCAGCTGTAGGAATTCGACTCCGTCACCTGTTCCAGCAGGGTGACACGCTCCTTGTCCTTAAGCTGGGCGACAGCCGGAGAGCTGGCGCTGTCCGTGCTCGGCAGCGTACGGACATTTACGCCTCCTTGCGTGGATGCGGCTATTTCAAGACCGGCCGCGCTCTTCTCGCCCGTTTTCTTCAGGTAAGTGCCGCTGACATAGCCGGTCTCTCCGGAAAGCAGAGCAACCCGGTACCAGACAGGCTTGCCTTTAGCCGCCCCCTCGTCGGGACTGGCTACGCTTTTCAGATAGGGAACCGCATTGCCCCAGATTTCGGAAGCGTCGGCAGTCTGCCCGCCGGAATTAGAGGAGTACAAAGGATCTCCGATAATCCCCGACTTGTCCACCAGCACTTCACCTTTAGTCGCATCAACCGCCTGACGGACGATCTCGGCTTCGCGGAGCATTCCCCTGTAAGCTTGGTCGGTCGTGGAATCGCTGAGGTGCGCGATGCCGTATTTCATTCCTTTTTTAATCGCAAACGTACGCGCGGCGACCGCCTGCGCTTTCAACGCTTCCAGCGGAAAACTGCCGTCCATCTCGGAGCTGACTACGGAGTACAAGTACTCTTCGAACGGAAGCTCGTTAACAAGTGCGAATTTGCCGTTGTAGCGGCTGATTTCCATGCTGCCCCGGTAGACCTGATTCGACTTTTCGGTTACTTTGATTCCGGCACCGTTGCCGTCAAGCCAGGTTTTCTGCGAGCCCGCACCCGAGAAATAATGGGGAACCGCCGCGGCCGCGGCCGTGGCGTCCGCCCGTTTGATTAGATACGCCGATGCCGTTTCGGCCGGCTGCAGGGCTACGCCCGGCAAAGCCGCTTTGACGGCGGCCAGCCCGGCCTCGTCCGCCTCGCCGCCTACCCATACACTGTACCCGGCTTGTCCCGAAGCATCCGGCGTCAGAACGACGTCGGCGTCCGCTCCCGTCAGAGAGACGGCCGCGGCCTGCTTCTCCGCTTCGGCGGCCGTGGTGTACGTGCCGGCAGACCAATGCAGAGGCCCGGACAGAACCGCTTGCGCGGAGCCGGTAGCCTTAACCGCTTTGGCTTTCGCCGCGTTGGCCGTTTCCTTCGCCGCATAGCTGCCGTAGTATACCTGATACACGGCGGCTCCCTTTTTGGAGCGGCTGATGATGTAGGCCCGGTCGGAAGGCGAGCTCTGGAGCTTGTCGTAAGCGGCTTTCGCTTCACTCCAGTTCGCCGTTTCTAGCACGCGCACCCCGTAAGAGTCCAGGGAGGCTTTCAGAGTTGCGCCGCCCTCCGCCGCAAGGTTCACAACCCCAGCGGGAGTGCGCACTCCCAGCTTAAAGCCTTTGTCCGATGAGAGGGTGACCACCTGCTCGGGAGTACGATAGCTTTCATGTTCGATAAAAAGGCCGACCCGAATCGTATCGAGTTTCGGAACCGCTGCTTGTAGCGGGAGCGCGGCGCTGCCGAACAATCCCGCTGCCAGCACCAGCGCCAGCAAGGCGGCCGTGACCACTTTCCAGCTTATCCGGCTGTTCTTCATAGGTGCAAACAATCCTTTCCGTTTGGGGATATGAGTCTGGTAAATGAATCCAACTCTAGTATTCTATCAACTATTAGACGCAGTTTTCAACGATAAGTTGTGAGAATTCCAAATAAGCCCAAGTTCGATTCCCTGCTCCATCCTTTATATCGGCATTAAAAAAGGCTTTTTCAAGTCCCCGAAGCTGCACGGAAGCAGCTATCGTAAACTGGAAAAAGCCTGGTTGGAAAAATGGCATAAGTTTAGTTAAGAATTTTGCTCCGGAATCGGTAGCCCCAAGTGGCTGTACGCCTGATGCGTGACCATCCGTCCGCGGGGAGTCCGCTGCAAAAATCCGATTTGCAGCAAATAGGGCTCATACACGTCCTCGATGGTCTGGCTTTCCTCGCCGATGGTGGCTGCGATCGTATCGAGTCCGACCGGGCCTCCACGGAACGAAGTAATGATCGCTCTCAGCATTTTGTGGTCGATCTCGTCAAGGCCGAGATCGTCCACCTGAATGTGCCGGAGCGATTCGCGGGCCAGATCGACGGTAATGATCCCGTCTCCTTTGACCTGGGCGAAATCGCGTACCCGTTTCAGCAGCCGGTTCGCGATACGCGGCGTGCCCCTGGAGCGCATCCCGATTTCGCGCGACGCCTCTCCGACGATCTGCACCTGGAGGATGTCGCAGGTGCGGCTGACGATATACGACAGCTCGTCGACGGTGTAGAACTCCAGCCGGCTGATTACGCCGAAGCGGTCCCGCAGCGGAGCCGACAGCAGCCCTGCGCGAGTCGTCGCGCCGATCAGCGTGAAGGGCGGCAGATCCAGCCGTACGGAACGCGCGCTCGGCCCCTTGCCGATGATAATATCGAGCGCAAAATCCTCCATCGCCGGATACAACACTTCCTCCACCGTCCGGTGGAGGCGGTGGATTTCGTCGATGAACAGCACGTCGCCTTCCTGCAGATTCGTCAGAATCGCAGCGAGATCGCCGGGCCGCTCGATAGCGGGGCCGCTCGTCGTGCGGATATTGACGCCAAGCTCGTTGGCGATGATATTCGACAGGGTCGTTTTTCCGAGCCCCGGAGGTCCGTAAAGCAAAACGTGGTCAAGCGCCTCTTTGCGCATTTTGGCCGCTTCGATATAAATTTTGAGATTTTCCTTCGCCTGCGTCTGTCCGATATATTCCGCCAGGTACCGGGGGCGCAGGGAAAATTCCACGATTTCGTCTTCCATCATCAAATTCGCGGATATAATGCGGTCTTCCATCGTCATCTCCCCCAAAACTTACATTTGAAACAGAGCCTGGAGGGCTTGTTTCATGATGACATCGGCAGGATCGGTATCCTTGACCTTCGACTGGATGCGGGACCACGCGCGGTCCGCTTCCGCTTCCGTGTAGCCGAGCGCGAGCAGACCCTGCTTGACTTCGCCCCAGACTCCCTGGGTACCGAATTCATCCGACGGGTCCACTAAGCCGAACGATACAGCCAGATCGCGCTCCGTAACCGGCAGTGCGCCCAGCTTTTCTTTCAAATCGAAAATAAGCCGCTGTGCGGTTTTCTTGCCGATACCGGGCAGCTTTGTAAGGAAAGCGATATTCTCCTGCTGGATAGCCGCGACTACCGTTTCCGGGCGGCCTCCGGCAAGAATGCCGAGCGCGACTTTGGGACCGATGCCGCTGACATCGATAAGCTGCCGGAACAGCATCTGCTCCTCCCTTGTCGGGAAGCCGAACAGCAGGTGTGCGTCTTCGCGCACATGGTAGTGAGTATACAGCGTGACATCGGCGTCTTCTTTCAATCCGAACGCGTACGGGTTGGCGCAAAAAACGCGGTAGCCGACTCCATTCACGTCGAGAACGACGTATTCCGTTTCACGCGCAGCTAGTTTGCCTCTTAAGAAATCAATCATCGTTTGGTAACCTCTTTGATTTTATCGTGCAGCGTGGATGAATGCGCGTGGCAGATCGCTACGGCGAGCGCATCGGCCACGTCATCCGGCTTCGGTATCGCGGACAGCTTAAGAAACATGCGGACCATTTCCTGCACTTGGATTTTCTCCGCTTTGCCATAGCCGACAACGGCCTGCTTAACCTGGAGCGGCGTGTATTCGCCGACGGGTATTCCGCGCTGAACGGCTGCGAGTATAATCACGCCGCGCGCCTGGCCGACGGTAAAGGCCGTCGTGACGTTCCGGTTGAAGAACAGCTTCTCGACGGCCATCGCGTCGGGTTTATATTTGTCTATGAGCTGGCAGGCCGCATCGTAAACCTGCTTCAGCCGAAGACCCGGATCGGTATGGGCCTCGGTTTGTATACAGCCGTACTGAACGGGCGTTAGTTTGCTGCCGGTCTTGTCGATAAACCCGAAACCGACGATCGCAATGCCCGGGTCGATTCCCAGAATACGCAAAAGAAGTTCTCTCCCATCCCCTGTATGCCCCAAAAAGCGAACATATGTATCGATTTCCATTATAGCAAATTCTCGCCGAAAGGGATAGCGTGTTTAAAGGCGGGACAAGCCGTAAATATTCACCGTCTTGTTCGCGGTCTGTCCGCCGGCTGAATTACAGGTATGTTCAGGAACATCTTGGGTCCAATCCTGAACTAAATGAAAGTCCCGCAAGTACCTGCCGCTCTTGCAACAATAAAAACGGCTCCCTCGCGGAAGCCGTCTCGTTTCGCTGTTAAATTACGCTTGGACAACATCGATAAACACGTCGATATTGTCCCGTGTAGCCTTCGAGTAAGGACAGACATGGTGTGCGGCGGCGACCAGCTCGTTAGCCGTTCCCATTTCCACTCCGGGAATGCTCACTTTGAGTTCGACAGCCAGCTTGAAGCCTCCGTCCTTCTCGTCCTTACCGATCGTGACGTGAGCCGTCACCTGTGTTTCGGAACGGATCTGTTTTTGCCGCATCACAAGGTTCAGGGCGCTGTCGAAACAGGCCGCATAACCCGCCGCAAAAAGCTGCTCGGGATTCGTAACCGCTCCGCCCGGACCGCCCAGCTCTTTCGGCATTTTGACCTCCAGGTTCAGCACGCCGTCATCCGAAGTTACTTTCCCGTTCCGTCCGCCTTGAGCCGTTGCAACCGCTGTGTATAAATGTTCCATGGTCAAACACCATCCCTTTAAAAGTTTGAAGTGAGGCGCCGCAGGAGGCGCTTCGTTGTATGATTGAATCATAACACACTATTACATTGTGTACAATATAATTTTACAAAATATATATTCATACAAAAAAGCTCCGCCTTTAGAGCGGAACCTTTTTAAAGAATTTGTTGAAAATGCCGGCCTGTCCCGTAAAAGCTTTAGTAATTGGGCGACATCGCCTTTTCGCTCTCCTGTACGGCATAATCGCTGAATGTGGACAAGACACTGTTGAACTCCGCCACATCCGACACCCGTATTCCTTCGTGAAGCTGATGGACCGTTTCTTTGGGCAGGGTGCTTTCGAGGTATTGGATATTGAGCTGGAAAAAAGTACGGATCACTTTATCATTGGCCGGCAGTCCGTCAAACAAAGACAAGTTACCGCTCTCGTCTACGCCGAAGTAAGCGCTCTGTTTGCATTTCGGCGACAGATCGTCGATATGCTGGGTAAAGATGACACTTCCCCCGGAATTCAAGCTTAAAATCCAGTCGGGATGTTCTCCGTTCAAAGCCGTAATCTCCTCGGCGGATTTCAGCCCCAGCTCCTGCTGTTCTTCTCCGCATACATACGAGCGCTGTATATAAGTCAGCCGCTGACCGCCTTCAGAGCGGATTTGCCGCAGCGTTTGTTCCTGCTGCGCTTTCAGAACCCGATCGATTTCCGGCGCGGCGGCTTGTCCGAGCGGTGCGCCGGCTTCCCGGTAAGCCGGCTTGGGGAATTCATAGGCAACCAGCAGGTATGCGGCTGCGGCAAGCAGAACGTAACTGCCGAATATCAGCCGTTTGCGTTTAAGACGGATTTTTTTCTTCAATTGCTTCAGCAAGTTGAAAACCATCACGGCAATCCCCTTCTATCCTCTGTTTTCCCTTATTGTTCCCCCCGCCGAAAAGCTTATACATGTATTTCCAGCGGGCAGGATGCGAGGCTGGGGCCGGAAATTCCAAGACCTTTTCGTTGTATGCATAAAAGAAAAACTCCGGCGTCCCAGAAGGAATCGCCGGAGCGGAAGCTCACTATTGCTTGATACGCAAAGCCTGTAAGCAAAGGTCTTAAACATTCATCCAAGGAACATTTGCACTAACCGCCTGTTTGGGCGCACTGCGACCCGCTTTGCGGATGACCGTGCGTGCGGAGCTCTTGGAAGTTTTGGCCTTCTTGGGAGCGGACGTTTTCTTGGCCCTGGCCTCAGGTTCGAAGAAGGAGCCCGATTCCTCTTCCTCATCGACCAGATGAATCCGGGCTTCGTTTTCTCCGGTTCCCTGTGCGGATTCCCGGAGGCCCTCTATACGGTTAGCGGTCTCCTGATCCTGCGGACCCGAAACGGCGTAAGCCGGCTGAGGAAACTGGGCGTAGGGATTCACCGCTCCTTCCTGCTCGGTCCCGTAGCCGTACGGGGCAAGAAACGCGGGCGGGCAGATCCGTTCCCAATCCGGTTGGCCGTAACTTGTAAACGGCGTGTACGGCGATTGCTGCGCGCCACCGGCATAAGGAGCGAAGCCGGACGGGAATGTCTGGAAGTTAGCCTCTTCCGGTGCCCGACCGTGCCCTTTCTTGGCTCCCCCGCACCCGCAGCCGCAATCTTTCTTGCCCGTCATTGGAGGGATAGACGCCAGACCGGCCGTAAAAGCCTGCGGCCCGTAAGGCTGCGGCGCAAAGCCTTGCGGCCACCCGCCTCCCTGCTCATAGCCTCCGGGCATGTATTGGCCATGATCCGGCTGCTGCGGCGCAAAGCCCTGCGGCCATCCGCCTCCCTGCTCGTAGCCTTCGGGTGCATACTGGCCATGCTCCGGCTGCTGCGGCGGCGCAAAGCCTTGCGGCCATCCGCCTCCATGCTCGTAGCCTCCGGGCGCATACTGGCCATGCTCCGGCTGCTGCGGCGGCGCAAAGCCTTGCGGCCATCCGCCTCCCTGCTCGTAGCCTCCGGGCGCATATTGGCCATGCTCCAGCTGCTGCTGTGGCGCATAGCCCTGCGGCCACCCGCCTCCCTGCTCGTAGCCTCCGGGCGCATATTGGCCATGCTCCAGCTGCTGCTGTGGCGCAAAGCCCTGCGGCCATCCGCCTCCATGCTCGTAGCCTCCGGGCGCATACTGGTCATGCTCCGGCTGCTGATGCGGCGCATAGCCCTGCGGCCACCCGCCTCCTTGCTCGTAGCCTCCGGGCGCATACTGGCCATGCTCCGGCTGATGCTGCGGCGCATAGCCCTGCGGCCAGGCGCCCCCATGCTCAAAGCCGCCAGCCGCATACACGGCTTGCTCCGCCTCCTGCGGGGATGCGTAGCCCTGAGGCCAGACGCCTCCCTGCTCGTAGCTCTGCGGCCATCCGCCTACGTGACCGTGACCTTCATGCTCAAAACCCCCATGGCTGAATGGCGCGTATGGCTCGGGCCAGCCCGGCTGCTGTCCGAATACCGGTTTTTCCGGACAATAGGCTCCGTCCGTGTAAGGGGTATTCAAATCCGGGCCGGCTCCCGCGCCTCCGTACAAACCGGGCTGGCTCGGAAACCACGGCTGGGACGGGTAGGGCTGTACCTGAATCTGCCCGGTCGGCTGGATGAATTCTTCTTGGGCAGCGACCATTGCCTGATAGGACGGAATGCCCTGGGGAATCTCCACATTCGGATACGGCAGCGTCTGCGGATGTCCCCAGCCTCCTTCGTATGCTCCGTGATGGCCATAAGGGACGGGCAGTTCACCTTCGCATCCGCACGGTTCTTTTTTCCACATATCATGATGATGCCCGTATGGAGACACAAAAGGCGCATAAGGAGGGCACGGCTGAATCATCGGAAGAATTTCCGGATAACCTCCGCAGTCCGGAATAGCCTCCGCCTCTTTTACATAAGCGGGATAAGGAGCCGGAACAACGGGCTCGCAAGGGTGCTGGGGCGGAGGCTGCGGTGTATAAGACGGCAGCTCGATCTGCGGCAGCACCAGTTGGGGCAGCAGGTATTCAGGCACCGGCGGCTGCGGAGCCGGCTGCAAGGGAGGCTGTTCGATAACCGGCAGCTGTACCTGAGGCTTAGGCTGTACGGGAAGTTCGATCTTCACTTCCTCTTTGTGCTCTGTCACCTTCGCCAGATTTAAGTTAATTTCCGTTATCTTCGTTATTTGGTTAATTTCCGGTAATTCGGGAATTTGAACGGCTTCCGGCTTTTGCTCGACTACTTTGGGTGCGGGCACAGCCGGCTGGATTGGGGCAGTATTCTTCTTGCCGTGAGCTGTCCCTCCGTGATGAGGCTGATACCCTTGAACGCCTTCTTGCTCTTTGTGACCCTTTTTCGGAATATAGACGGTTTCACCGGTCATCAGTACGCTCGGGTTTTTCAGTTGGGTGTTGGCCTCAATCATTTCCTTCAGCGGAATTCCCCATGCCTTCGAGAGCTTCCACAGCGTATCTCCCTGCTGCACAATGTGCTTTACCAGATGATGCTGCCCTTCATGATGGTGTCCTTCATGATGATGCCCTTCGTGATGATGCCCTTCGTGATGGTGCCCTTCATGATGGTGCCCTTCGTGATGCTGCCCGTCATGATGATGCCCTTCGTGATGCTGCCCGTCATGATGATGCCCTTCGTGATGCTGCCCGTCATGATGATGCCCTTCGTGATGGTGCCCTTCATGATGATGCCCTTCGTGATGCTGCCCGTCATGATGATGCCCTTCGTGATGCTGCCCTTCATGGTGATGGGGCTTCGTCGGCGTTCCCGGAATTTTCACCTTTTCGCCGACGTTGATTTGGTGCGGGTTCGCGATCTGAGGATTCGCTTCGATCACTTTATCGAGATCGACGTTGTATTTTTGGGCGATTTTATGCAGCGAATCCCCTTTTTTAACCATATGGATTTTCAACGGGTCTTACCTCCTTCTTCTAAGTACATATCCGTCTTCCCCAATCCGATTGACATTACATCTTATGCAGACCCATGGGCATTTGACATCCCCGGACGAAAAAAAGCCGCGGAAAATTCCGGAGGACAGACGCAAATACAGCAATTCCGGGCATAAAAAAAACCGCTGCCGCAGGAAGTGCCCCTTCCCCGGAAACGGTTTTCTGAGAGTTTAATGAGTCGTTTTGGCAAAAAACGGTTCAACCGATAGAAAGTCGGCACCGATCATGAATTAAATGAAATGAAACGAACCGTACTTGACGGCCTATTCGTAAACTTTAACCCCGTCGACAGTCACTATGCTGCGGAATTCCTGCAAAAGTTTCGTCGTAATCGGGCCGGCTTTGCCTTCCCCGATAATACGGCCGTCCACTTCGCGAACCGCGATAACTTCGGCGGCTGTGCCTGTAAAGAACACTTCATCGGCCACATACACGTCATGAAGGGTAAACGGCTCTTCCTTCAAGGTATAGCCCTTGCGCTCGCAAATCTCGATGATCGCCGCGCGCGTGATGCCTTCCAGCGCACCGATGTAGCAAGGCGGTGTGAATACGACGCCTCTTTTTACGATAAAAATGTTATCCGAAGAACCTTCGGCTACATATCCCTGCGAATTCAGCATGATCGCTTCGCCCACGCCGGCCAGGTTGGACTGGATTTTGACGAGAATGTTATTCAGGTAGTTGAGCGATTTTATTTTCGGATTGACCGCATCGGGAATGTTGCGGCGGCTTGAGACCGAAACGGTTTTGAGACCGTTGATGTAAGCTTCTTCCGGATAAATCGACAGCTGTTCGACGATAATGATGACGCTGGCTTTCGGGGAACGGCGCGGATCGAGTCCGAGGTCGCCGGGACCGCGGGAAACGACGAGACGGATGTATCCGTCACGAAGCTCGTTGCGGCGGATCGTCTCCACCAGAGCGTCCTGCATTTCCTGATAGCTCAATGGAATGTTGAGCATAATCGATTTGGCCGAATCGTAAAGGCGGTCGAGATGCTCCTTGCATTTAAAAATGTTGCCGCCGTAAATGCGGATGCCTTCAAAAATTCCATCCCCGTACAAAAAACCGTGATCGTAGACGGATACTTTGGCTTCTTCCTTGGTAACGAAGCTCCCATCCAGGTAAATCCACTGCTGTGCCATAATTCGTTCTTACACCTCCGGGGTTTGGGTTTCGTACTGGTACGTCGGGTAGCAGCCCAGAATCCGCACCTGGCAGCCAATCGCTTCGATTTCTTCAAATGCGGCGCGGACGAGAACCGATTCCAGTGAGCCTTCTACATCGATATAAAAATAGTACTTGCCGAGCTTGCGTTTCGTCGGCCTGGATTCCAGTCTCGACAAATTGATCCGGCGCCAGGCGAAGGCCGACAGCACCTGGTGCAGCGCTCCTGGATAATCCTCGGGCGCTGTGACCAGAATGGTCGTCTTTGTATGGCCGGAGACCGGCAGGTCAAGCTTTTCACGCCCGATCAAAATAAAACGGGTCGAATTGTCGGGGTTGTCCTGTATTTTCGACGCGAGAAGCTCCATTCCGTACATGCCGGCGGCGTTTGTCGTCCCGATCGCCACCACGTTCGGGTCTCCCAGCTCGCTGACAAGGCGGACGCTCTCCCCGTTGGAACCCGTCTGCTCGATCTCGGCCTGCGGCATATACGTGCGCAGAAACTTGCGGCATTGGGCAAGCGCGACCGAATGGGACAGCACTTTGGTAATGCTCGACCAAGAGACGGGCGGGGAGCTTGCCAATTCCCCGTTCTCCAGTCTCGCCAAGCCGTTCTTGTCATCGGCCGCCCGGTGGGCACTGCCGGGCAGACCGATCAGGTTCATATCTATAGGATAAACCCATTCCACCTGCATCGGCAAATCCACCTCGTGGACGAGCCAATCGATATGCAGGGTAACGGAACCCTCGATCGTATTCTCGATGGGAATGACGCTGTAATCCGTTTCTCCCGAAGCGGTCGCCAGGAATACGTCGGAGATAAGCTTGAACGGCACATATTCGTACCGGTCCCTCCCGAGGAAATGGTGCACGCTCTCTTCGGAGAAGGTGCCCGGTCCCAGCATCGCAATCCGTTGCTTCTTCGCCATGGCTATTCCGCTCCTCCCGCAAATTCCTCGAAGGACGGTTCTCCGCCCGCCAGCTTCCTGACGCGGACGCCTTCGCGGGATGGCTTCAACCATCTCGTTTCCGCCTCGATTCCCTCGGCGCGGAACGTTTCCCGGAGGAACGCTTCCAGTTCCTTCTGGCGTCCCTCGCTCTTATCGGCGAACGCGATAAGAGTCGGTCCCGCTCCGCTCAGCGCAGCTCCCAGCGCGCCGTGATCGGCCGCTTCCCGGAGAATCTTCTCCATCCCGGGAACGAGAGCCGCGCGATACGGCTGATGCAGCGCATCCTTCATCGCGTGCCGGATCATGCCCAGCTCGCCGGCGGCAAGGGCCGCGACGAGCAGAGACGAGTGGCCGATGTTGAAGACGGCGTCTTTCATCGGCACCTGATCCGGCAGCACGCGGCGCGCATGCTCCGTGGAGAGCTGGAACGCCGGTACGGCGACCAGCGCCTCCAGGCGCTCGTGCGGCTCGATGCGCACGTGCTTCGCCTCACGGCCGTCCCAGTAGGCCGCGATAATGCCGCCGAACAGCGAGGCGCCGACGTTGTCGGGGTGCTTTTCCATACCGGAGGCGATCTGGAAAAGCTCGTCCGGCGGAAGGTCCGCTCCGCTCAGCGCATTTGCCGCGGCAAGCGCTCCTACGATAGCGGAGGCGCTGCTGCCCAGGCCGCGCGTGAGCGGAATGTCGCTGTCCATGCGGATACTCAGCTCCGGCATGGGCAGACCCGCGTGGTCGTACAAGGTGCCGGCCACTTTATAGATCAGGTTCGTCTTGTCCGTCGGAATTCCTTGCATATTGCTTCCGAAAAGTTCGATCTGTGTCCGGTCCGCTTCACTCATCTCAATCCGGGCGTACAAATCAAGGGCCATGCCGAGCGCATCGAAGCCCGGTCCCAGATTGGCGGTGCTGGCCGGAACGCGGACGCGTACCGCAGCGGGGGCCATTAGCTGCCCACCTGCTCCAACTGCCGGATCGCGTCCATCACGGCCGCTTCCGAATCTTCCACGACGAGCGGCTCGGCTTTTACGCTCTGAATCGCGTTGTGCGGATCTTTAAGGCCGTTGCCGGTCAGCACGCACACGACGGATTGTCCTTGCCGGAAGTGTCCTTCCCGCTTCAGCTTGATAACGCCGGCAAGGGATGCCGCCGACGCCGGCTCGGCAAAGATGCCTTCCTGCGAAGCAAGCTTACGGTAAGCCGCCAAAATTTCGTCATCCGTGACATAGTTGACCTGGCCGCCGGATTCGCTGGCCGCGTTTACGGCTCCGTCCCAGCTGGCCGGGTTTCCGATCCGGATGGCGGTCGCCACGGTTTCCGGATTGAGGATCGGCTCTCCCTTGACGATCGCCATGGCGCCTTCCGCTTCGAATCCGATCATTTTAGGAAGGGAAGAAGATTTGCCTGCCGCCTGATACTCCTTAAAACCTTTCCAGTACGCCGTGATGTTGCCCGCATTGCCGACCGGAATCGCCAGATAATCCGGCGCTTTTCCGAGCTGGTCGCACACCTCGAAAGCGGCGGTCTTCTGGCCTTCAATCCGGTAGGGATTGACGGAATTCACGAGCGTAATCGGCTGCTTCGCCGTAATTTCGCGGACGATCTCCAGCGCCCGGTCGAAATTGCCTTCGATGGCGATCACTTTCGCCCCGTAAATGATGGCCTGCGCCAGCTTACCGAGCGCGATGTTGTTGTTCGGAATAAGCACGATGCAGTTCAGCCCGCCGCGAGCCGCGTAGGCGGCAGCGGCCGCCGACGTATTGCCGGTGGAAGCGCACATGATCGTGGAGCTTCCCTCTTCGATCGCTTTGGCCACGGCCATCACCATGCCGCGGTCTTTGAACGAACCCGTCGGGTTCAGCCCTTCATATTTGACGTAAAGGTCAAGGCCCAGCTCCTCGGACAATTTTTCCGCGCGGATAAGCGGAGTGTTTCCTTCGTGCAGGGTAAGCAGCGGGGTTTTTTCCGTAACCGGAAGGTAGGATTTATATTGATGCAGCAAGCCCATGTATCTCATTTTCTTCTGCAGCCTCTTTTCTTGAAAATATTATAATTTAGCCTTCGACGCGGTAAACGCTCTGGATCGTCTGGATGACATCCAGGCTTTCGAATTCGGCCAGAACTTTATTCATGCCGGCCTGGCTGGCGTCGTGGGTAATGATAATGATTTCCGCTTTCGGATTATGCTCGTTCGGATGCTGGAACACGGACTCCAGACTGACTTCGTGCTTGGCGAAAATTTGTGTGATTTGCGCAAGAACGCCCGCTTTGTCTTCCACATGGAGAAGCACGAAATATTTCGAAGAAATTTGCTCGTCCGTTTTCAATTTCTTCTCCAAGTAAGGCGCCGTGCTGTGCTGGCCGTTTACACCCAGGTTCAGGTTGCGCACGACAGCCACGAGATCCGCCACGACGGAAGTCGCGGTCGGCATTTCACCGGCACCCGGCCCGTAGAACATCGTCTCGCCCACGGCTTCGCCGTACACGTACACGGCATTGAACACTCCGTTGACTGAAGCGAGCGGATGCGACGTTTTGACCATCGTCGGCTCGACCGATACGGAAATATGCTCGTCATGCTTTTCCGCAATGCCGAGAAGCTTCACTTCGTAGCCGAGCTTTTTGCCGTACTGGATGTCTTCTTTGCTGACCTTGGAGATCCCTTTGACCTTCACGTCGGTCAGCGCCACTTCCGAATGGAAGCCCAGCGTGGAGAGAATGGTCATTTTACGGGCGGCGTCCAGCCCTTCCACGTCGGAAGTCGGATCGGACTCGGCATAGCCCAGCATCTGTGCTTCTTTGAGCACGTCCGCATAGGCGGCGCCTTCCTGGCTCATTTTGGTCAGGATATAGTTCGTCGTTCCGTTGACGATCCCCATGATTTTCGTAATCCGGTCCGAAGAAAAGCCCTCCACCAGCGTACGAATAATCGGGATTCCCCCGGCCACGCTTGCTTCATAGAATACATCGCAGCCTTTTTCGGCGGCTTTGGCAAGAATCTCGGGACCGTGCATGGCCATCAGATCCTTGTTCGCGGTCACGATGTGCTTTCCTTGCTCCAGCGCTTCCAGAATGTACGCTTTCGTATCCTGAACGCCGCCCATCACTTCGACGACAACGTCGATTTCAGGGTTGCGGATAATATCCCAAGGCTGGTCGGTAAGTTTGTCGCGGTCGACGGTAACGGAGCGCAGCTTGCTCAAATCCTGCACCAGCACCTTCTCCACTACGATGGCGGAGCCCGTCTGCTTTTCGAGATCTTCCCGGTGGCCTTCCACAATCCGGACGACGCCCGTTCCGACGGTTCCGAGTCCCAGCAAGCCGATTTTAATAGGTTTTTTCATAGTCACAATTCCTCCCGTATACGTGCTGTTCTTTTTCTGTTTTCTAGCTTTACGTTAAATCGAGCTTCCCTGTCCGATCACGGCGGCTTTTTTGACCCCGTCCTGCGATTCCAGCAATTGAACCAGCTCTTTCGCTTTATCGCCCATCAGGGACGTTTCCACGGAAATGACCACGTTCGCCATTCCCTGCAGTGGAATGCTCTGATTGATCGTCAGCACATTCCCTTCCTGTCCGGCAATAAGCGCCAGCACCCGGGACAAAATGCCCGAGCGGTGCTCCAAATTCATGGAGATGGTGACAATGCGCTCTTTATCCAGCTTATTCAGGGGAAATACGCCGTCTTTGTACTTATAAAACGCGCTCCGGCTCAATCCTACCTGCTCAACCGCCTCGTGGATCGTTTTTACTTCTCCCCGGGCCAGCAGTTCTTTGGCCTGCACCGTTTTCAGAATGCCTTCGGGCAAAATCTGCTCGTTTACGAGATAAAAGCCGGACTCGCTCCAACCGGCGGCCTGTTTAGGTTCCATCACAGAAAGTCCGTCCTTTCCAGAAAGACGTTTGTTCTTATATAGAGGACATTATACTTCAACTCTACAAATTTCGGCAATAGGAAAATGGCATCCTTCCTTTTCGTCCTGCTTTCACCGGTTTCAAAATGAGAAACTCCCCGCCGCGGCTTCGATCCGACCGGGCACTCAGGCGCTGATTTTGCAAGATGATCTGCGTTCATTCTTCGTTATAGCCGGAAAAATTTCAGGCGTCTCTCTTATTATCGGTTTTTCTGTCATCCGTTTGAAAAAAGAACGCTCCGCTAAGATACGGAACGCGTCAAAATGCTTTCCGGGCGGGGGTTTGCTTGTCCTTCTCCCCCTATGGTAAGCTGAAAATCAGCAAGGAGGCGACACGTTTTGATCACGTTGCGATTAATATCCGCGGCTCTTTTGTTCAACGCCCAAGGCGAACTGCTTATGATGAAACGATCCATGAAAAGGACGCTCTCGCCCGGTATGTGGGCGGCCGTAGGCGGCCATCTGGAAAGCTTTGAAATGGCCCGCCCCCGGGCAGCCTGCCTGCGTGAAATCGAGGAAGAAACCGGAATACGCGAGGACGAAATTTCGGGACTCCGTTTGCAGTACATTCTAATAAGGTTAAAAGATCACGATATCCGGCAGCAGTTTATTTATGTCGGACACACGGATGTATCTCCCCGAATCCGGACCTCCGAGGGCGATCTGCACTGGATTCCCCGTACCGAGATTCTGAACCGGGAGCTTCCGTTTATTTTCCGCTATGCGCTTGAACATTATTTGTCTTACGGAGACACTCCCCATACATGGATCGGAACGGCTGTTCCAGGCTCCTCCGGCATTCCCGAAGTGAGCTGGACTCCGCTCCAAGATCCCGAAAGAACCTGAGTCAGCAGACCCGGAAAGGACGAAGCCCCTTGAATCGGATACACGCGCTTCTCGATAAGCAGAGAAACTTTTTCTCAACAGGTGCGACCAAACCGCTGAACTACCGCACGGAACAGCTGCGCCGGTTAAAAGCCATGATCCGGGATCATGAGGACGCGATTATGGAAGCGCTGAAGCTTGATCTCGGAAAATCCGACTTTGAAGCGTTCGCTACGGAAATCGGCATTCTGCTTGAAGAAATCAACCATGTGCTTAAACATCTCAAGCGCTGGAGCAAGCCGCGGCGGGTTAAAACGCCCCTTACGCATATCGGATCGCAGAGCCGCATTTATGCGGAGCCTTACGGCATTGCGCTTCTTATCTCGCCGTGGAACTATCCGTTCCAGTTGGCAATCTCGCCCCTGATCGGGGCCATGTCCGCAGGAAACTGCGCGGTCCTGAAGCCCTCCGAGCTTGCGCCGCATACTTCCGCCCTGCTCGCCCGGCTTCTCGGTCAGACCTTCGACGAAGCATATGTGGCCGTTATCGAAGGCGGCGTCGAAACGAGCAATGCCCTGCTCGCGGAGAAGTTCGATACGATTTTTTTCACGGGAAGCGTCGGGGTCGGACGGATCGTCATGGAAGCGGCCGCCAAGCATCTGACACCTGTCACGCTGGAGCTTGGCGGCAAAAGCCCCTGCATCGTGCATGCCGACGCCAACATCAAGCACGCGGCCAAGCGCATCGTGTGGGGCAAAACGCTGAATGCGGGGCAGACCTGCATCGCTCCGGATTACTTATACGTCCATGAGAGCGTAAAGGACGATCTGCTGAAGCGGATGAAGGAAGTGGTAGACGCCTTCTATGGCGATCCGCTTGCGGACGGAAGTCCATACCCGAACATCATTAATGCCCGCCACTACAACCGGCTCAAGAGCCTGATGGAAGCCGGACAGCTGGTGTACGGCGGAAGAACGGACGAGCGGTCTCTTAAGATCGAGCCCGCTTTTATCGGCGAAGTCGGCTGGGAGGACCCGGTTATGCAGGAGGAAATTTTCGGTCCGCTTCTTCCGGTCCTCACCTACCGCAATCTGGAGGACGTGATCCGGGAAGTAAACGCCCGCCCGAAGCCTCTCGCCCTGTACGCTTTCTCCGAAAGCGAAGAAATCCAGCAGAGGATCATCCACTCGATTTCGTTCGGCGGAGGCTGCATCAACGATACGATCCTCCATATCGCCACGCCGTACCTCCCTTTCGGAGGCGTCGGGAACAGCGGGATGGGCGGGTATCACGGCAAAGCAAGCTTCGAGGCATTCACTCACCGTAAAAGCGTGCTGAAGCAGACGAGCCGCTTCGACCTGCCTTTCCGCTATCCGAATGCCAAAAACGCTTTGAAAAGATTAAGAAGCGTTTATAAATAACCCGAACAAGCTGAACGATCTGAACGTTTGAATAAATTGCACAATGCCAAAAACCCCCGTGCCTGTCGGCAAGGGGGTTTTCCATTAAGATTTTTCTACGAATTCGAATTCATAATCGTTCAGGCGGATCGTCTGGCCGTCGACTGCGCCGCGTTCACGGAGTGCCTTATCGATCCCCATATTCCGCAGAATCCGGGCAAAGCGAAGCACGCCTTCTTCCGTGGTAAAGTTGGTCCGTTTCATCAGCTTCTCGATGCTCGGGCTCTCTACAACGAATATATCGTTCTCGCGGCGAATAACGAAATCGTTGTCATATTCGTTCTTTTTCTCCATCCGGTACACTTTGCGTTCTTCGACTTCCTGCACTTCTTCAAGAAGCGGAGCGTCGGGAATCGCGTCCAGCATATCGCCTACGCGGTACAGGAGGGGCTGAATGCCTTCCTTGGTGACGGCCGAGATGGCGAAGATTTCAACGGATTTGCCGTCTTCCTCCAGCCGCTTGCGGAAAACGGCCAAATTTTCTTCGGCTTCCGGAATGTCCATCTTGTTGGCGACTACCACCTGCGGACGTTCTTCCAGCTTGGCGTTGTACAGCTTGATTTCCTCATTGATCTTCTTCCAGTCCTCATACGGGTCGCGGCCCTCTGTGCCTGCCATATCGACCACGTGCACGATGATGCGTGTCCGCTCCACATGGCGCAGGAACTCGTGGCCGAGCCCGACGCCTTGGCTGGCGCCTTCAATAAGACCCGGCAGATCGGCCATGACGAAGCTTCGGCCTTCGCCGAGATCGACGACGCCCAGGTTGGGCGTAATCGTCGTAAAGTGGTAGGCGCCGATCTTCGGAGTCGCCGCCGACACGACGGATAGCAGCGTCGACTTGCCCACGCTCGGGAATCCGACGAGGCCCACGTCGGCCATCACTTTAAGCTCGAGAACGACCCAGCGTTCCTGGCCTTCCTCGCCGTTCTCCGCGATTTCCGGAGCGGTATTCTTGGCCGTTGCGAAGCGCATATTGCCGCGTCCGCCGCGTCCGCCCTTCCCAACGACCACTTCCTGCTGATGACGCGTCAGGTCGGCAATAACCTCGCCGGTGTCGTCATCAATGACAAGCGTGCCGGGAGGAACGCGAACGACCATATCGTCCGCATTGGCTCCGTGCTGGCATTTGTTGCGGCCTTTCTCGCCGCGCTTGGCTTTGAAATGCTTCTGGTAGCGGAAATCGACCAGCGTCCGGAGTCCTTCGTCCACGCGGAAGATCACATCGCCGCCATCGCCGCCGTCGCCGCCGCCAGGGCCGCCTTCGGGTACATATTTCTCGCGGCGGAACGCGACAAGACCGTCGCCACCGTCGCCGCCTTTTACATAAATCTTCGCTTTATCTACAAACATGTGCATCACACCTCAACTGATGTCCGGTAAGGCAGCCGCAGGGCGAGGGCCGCCTCCTGTTCCTGATAGTCATTCTGTTCCACAACCGCAACCAAGGTACGACCTGTCCCCGATTCCAATGCGAGCGACAAAGCCTCTTCCAGAAGGCTCCGGTTATACGGTCCCTGATATACAAAATCGAGCAGCAGCGAACCCTCTTCGGGAACGAGCTGCATGCTGAGCATGCCGCCTTCTTCATTTTCTCCCGCAGACGCTTGTTTGAAACCTTCGATAAGCTCGGGAATCAACTTGCAGACGGCGTCGCCGTCCAGCGCCAGCTTGCGGATGTTGACCTCCTGGTCAAGCTCGACCTCCAGCTTCATGTGCCTGCCTTCCGCTTTCGCGGTGAGCAGAAACACGATCAGACCCGGATCGCCCAGCTTGGCCATAAAGCTCTCATGCTGGAGCTTTCCCATCACACCGGCAACCACCCCGTGAAGATGATCGTATTTCTTCAATTGAATATATCCAAGAAGCACCTGGATATCGTTCATCCAATCGTGCCGAAGATGATTGATCGTCAGAAGCATCTCCTGCTGAGCGAGCTGCTGAATCCGCGCACGCTCTTCTTCCGCTTCCTTAAGCTTCATCCGGTGCCGGATGTACAGAACCGCTGCAAAACTTGCGGCGGTAACGGCTCCCGCAGCCAGACGAAGTCCTGCCGTCAAAGGCGCGGCAGCCAGCATTATCAAACCGAGCAGACCCAGCAAGGCTGCCGGTATCCACAACCTGTTCCCCATGTACGCATACGCTCCGTTTCCGACTTCCCATTAGCACATTATACCATTTCCGGTCCCAAAACGCATCCGTGCATAAATGGCCGCAGGTTCCGGTTGGATGCCTCTAAAAAGCAAGAAAGCCCCAGCAAACATTACGTCGCCAGGGCTGTACATGCATGAATTTTTAACTTATGCTTCTACAGTAGCCGCTACTGGAGCGGTTTCTACCGGGTAGACGCTAACTTTCTTACGCTCACGACCCCAACGCTCGAACTTAACAACGCCTTCCACTTTAGCAAACAGGGTGTCATCGGAACCGATGCCCACATTGTTGCCCGGGTGAATTTTCGTTCCGCGCTGACGCACGAGAATGCTGCCTGCGGTAACGGTTTGACCGTCTGCACGCTTAACGCCAAGGCGTTTTGCAATGCTGTCACGACCGTTCTTTGTGGAACCTACACCCTTCTTGGATGCGAACAGCTGAAGATCCAATTTCAACATGGTGTCAACCTCCTTCATTATAGGCTGTATGAATTGCTATATAGTCACTGTAGGAACTTGCAATAGTATGAAGCATCACGATCATAGACTCGATGATCAGCTGAACTTGAGCCATCTGTGCCGGTTCCGAATCAAGAGGAAGGATAACGTCAAGCCAGCCTTTCTCCATCTCTGTACCCGGTACAACTCCGGTTAGTGCTTCGATCGAATTGACCGTCCCGACCGTAATGGCCGATACCGCGGCACAGACAAGGTCTTTGCCGGGAACGTCGAATTCCGCGTGGCCTTCGACTTGGTACGCTTCTATCGTCGGGTCTTGTTCAGACCGTCTTGAAACCGTAACGTGGATCATCTGATGGCCTCTTAAGCTTCGATTTTCTCGATTACGACTTTCGTGTACGGTTGACGATGACCTTGCTTACGACGGTAGTTCTTTTTCGCCTTGTACTTGTAAACGATGATTTTGCGTCCTTTGCCTTGTTTCTCGACTTTGCCGGAAACTTTAGCACCTTCTACGACTGGAGCTCCTACTTGAAGACCGTTGTCGCCAGAAACAACCAGAACACGGTCAAAAGTGACCACATCGCCTGCGCCGGCTTCCAACTTCTCGATGTAAAGAACATCGCCTTGTTGTACTTTGTATTGCTTGCCGCCTGTTTCAATAATTGCGTACATTTCGTTGCACCTCCTCATGTCTCAGACTCGCCAATATCCAGGTGACGTTCAGCGGCAGAGCCTCTGCCCGTGCTTCACAAACCCGATCCGTGCGGTTACAGCGCATGCCTAAAGCAACGCACTCATAGTAGTATAGCAAAAGGGTTCGTCCTTTGCAACGTTTTATTCAACAGCTCAGGACGGCGATGCTCTCTTCTTAATCTCCCTGACTGATTATGTCTCTGATCGGAAAAGTCTTGGAATGCTGCGCTCGATGCGGGAAGCTTGAGCCATACGTAAAACAAACCGGCCAGCGAAAGTTTCCCGCTGGCCGGTTTTTATCCGTGCCTGTGCCGCATGCCGTGCCGATTACCGGACCATTCCGGTTTAAGAGTTCCGGATAACGGCCGTTGTCATGCTATAGGCTTAACGTTTGATGATATTGCTTGCTTGTACGGAGTGCTTGTACACCGTGCAGCCTTCAGGATCGGCAGCCGATATGCCGCCACGTACGCGAGAGGATTAATGCTGCCGATTGCTATTTGCGTTTGCGCGTTATTTCCAGCAGGCCAAGCTTCGTCCAGCCGAGGAGTATCGTTTTGGAGCGGTCCTTCTTGACCGCCTCCGCCATACACTCCAGCACGCGGTCGCGGTGCGCGGACTGCTCCATGTCGATGAAATCGACAATGATGATGCCGCGCAAATTGCGCAGCCGCAGCAGCCGCGGGATCTCGGCGGCCGCTTCCATGTTCGTGCGGAACACGGTCTGCTCCAGGGACGAAGTCCCTGTGAACCTTCCCGTGTTCACGTCAATGACCGTCAGCGCCTCCGTCGGGTCGATGACGAGATAGCCTCCGCTCGGCAGCCACACTTTGCGGCGCTGCGAGCGGGAAAGCTCTTCGGCGATGCCGAACCGCTCGAAGAGCGGGACATCGCCGCCGTCCAGGCGGACACGCGCCGCAAGCTCCGGGCTGCGCTGCCGCAGCAGCCCCTGCAGCTCCGCGCGGACGGCTTCGTCGTCCACCCAGATCTCGAGCACGTCCTCCGTGATCACATCCCGCGCAAGGCGCGGGAGCAGCTCGAGATCCTGGTAGATGCACGCCGGCGCGGCGCCGGCCTCCGCCCTCTGCCCGATCACCGTCCACAGCTCGCGGAGATCGAGCAGGTCGCGGCGCAGCTCCTCTTCGCTGCGCCCCTCGGACACTGTGCGGAGGATGAGTCCTTCTTCACCGCAGCGGAGGCTGTCCGCCACCTGCTTCAGGCGGATTTTCTCTTCTTCCGCTTCGATTTTGCGGGAGACGGCCGTGTACCCCGCTCCGGGCATGTACACCAGCCAGCGGCCCGGAATGGAATAATGGGTCGTGACACGCGCCCCTTTGGACCCTTCCGGTTCTTTGACGACCTGAACAAGCACACGCTGGCCCGGCTGAAGAAGTTCTCCGATAGGCGGTTTCGTCTTAGGCTGCTTCTGCATGTTGACAGGCAGCACGTCATCTATGTATAAAAAAGCATTCTTATCCAATCCGATATCTACAAATGCGGCCTGCATGCCAGGCAGTACGTTTACGACACGGCCGATGTAGATGCTTCCGGCACGCTGCGTCTCGCTAGGATGCTGAGCCTCGTATTCCACGAGCTTGCGATCTTCGAGCAGAGCCGCCTGAAGCGAAGCCGCCTCGCAGCTTACGATCAGTTGTTTCATGGCGTTCACCCCATCATTATTGTACATGAAGGAGAGATGTTTCGCACTTTACTGAATAAAAGCAGGAAAGCGAGTCAGACACCGAAACCCCGCACACCAGGGTGAACAGGTCAGGAAACTGTTGCCGATCCGTTTCCGCCCTTCAAGGCAGCAATTCGGAAACCGTGCACGAACGGTTTTGGTGCGTCAAATAAGTATCGACCACCTGCTGCTCCGGGAGGATCCCTTCGATCGTTCCCCGGCTGCCCATCACGTAGACGGGATGATATTTTTCACGCATAAAAAGCTTCACCACTTCTCCGACCTTCCGCTGCCTTGCGACCGCAATCGGCCTTGCTTGCGTTCCCTTCTGCATGAGGCGCTCCGCATTCGCTTCGCGGTTCATCAAAAACCGGAGAAAATAAAAAGGCAGATGTCTGCGGCTCACCCAATTTTGATAGAGCAGAAACAAGCCGACGATAAGGACGTTCATGTGAATCTGTCCCGTCCCCCCAGGCCAGATGGCGATGATGGTCATCATCAATCCGAGTACGATAGACACCCAGACTGTGCACACCAGGGTGCGCTGGTAAGGCAAGCCCAAGCTGAGCAACCCCTGCAGCAGTTTTCCCCCGTCAAGCGGCAAAATCGGCAGCAGATTAAACAAGGCGATAACCGCGTTGATTTCGATAAAATAGGACCACCACTCCGGATCCCCCGCTTCGAGAAAGCGACAGAGGAAGCCGAGAGCGATCAGCCAGAGATGCTGGAGCGGTCCCGCCAGCGCGACGATCATTTCTTCCCGCAGAGGAACGGATGCCAACTCGTCGACGACAAGTACGCCTCCGAACGGCAGCAGGCGAACCTCCCGCACCCTCCAGCCGAAAGCGGCCGCGGCTCCGAAATGGCCGAGCTCATGGAGAAAAACGATGCCAAACAACGTGGCCGATTCCAAAAAATGTCCGGTCGCCAGTGAAAGCAGCATCACCATTGTAAAAAGGGGATGAAAGCGGAAACGTACCTGCAGCCGATTATTCAAACGGGATCACACTCGCCGGATCGACGTAACGGCTTTCCTTTTGGACGGCAAAATAGAGAAGCCCTTTGTCGCTCTTGCTGTCTCTGGACACTTGACCGATCGCTTCGCCCCCTTTGATCCAGTCGTTGACCTCGACGCGGGACTGCTCGATCTGCCCGTACTCAGACTGCAGGCCCCCCGGATGACGGATGATGATCGTGTAGCCTGTCTCGTCTTTGGGACCCGCAAAGGTGACTTGACCCGCATCAAGCGCATACACGGGGGTATGGGGCTCGGCCGCTACGCTTACGAAAGGCTTGTCAGCCGTGTAAGTCTGGTGGATTTTTCCCTTCAACGGTACAAAATAGGAGCGTTTCTGGGCATCCGCTTTTACAGCCGGATTTTCTTCATCCGAATGAAAAGCCGGAATAAAGGAAGGCGCGCCGGCAAACGTTTTCTGATACCAGGCCGTCAGCTGCTGAAAATCGAGCGGCTCACGGAGGGCCGTCGTGACAATCCCTTTCCCACGTTCAATCAAGGGATGCTGAAGCTGAAACATGCCCCAGATAAGACCGAACAGCATGGCACTGGCGACCAGCTGCCGCAGAAACCGGATACGGTAAGGAATACGAGGGTGGTACCCGCCCCCGTCTCCATCTTCCGGATCCATAGCGCCGGGTCTCCGGGCATAGTAAGCGGCGGGAAGCTGAAGCTCGCGCTGCATTTTTTGCTTCCATACATATTCGGGGTCGTTCCATCTGTCGTCAAACTCTTGACCCCGGCGGACTAAAGGCAGCATGTCAGGCGCCGGTTCCACCTCCGAAGCCGGATTCCCAAAGGGCAAAAGTTCTCTTGACTGCCGGTGCCGAGGAGCTTTACCAGGAAGGCTCTCCTGCAGCTTCCTGATTTTTTCGAGTCTGCGCTGGCGCACGTTATGCTTGTTCTCCATGACTTAACCTCCTATGAGGCGGGGCTTGTTTACTACAGCATATGTGCGGCTTGTACGAAATATGAGCATACAAAAAACAGGCCTCACGGGCCTGTTTATTTATCATCTTCTATGGCAATATCGTGGATTTTAACGCTCAGCACCATTCCGATACAGAGCATGTTGATTAACAAGGAACTTCCGCCGTAACTAATAAACGGAAGCGTGATACCGGTCAAAGGCATCAAGCCTATCAACATACCGATATTCTCAAATATCTGGAACACATACATGGCTACAACACCGACTACCAGATAAGAGCCGCTTCGGTTTTTACTTTGAATCGCAATCAGAATCATCCTGTAGATGAGGAAGAAGTAAAGCATCAGGAGAACGGCAGCTCCCCGGAAGCCGAATTCCTCACCTACCACTACAAAAATCGAATCCGAATAAGCGTAAGGGATAAAGTTAGAGTGGATGGAGCTTCCGTTCAAGTAACCTTCACCCGTTAGCCCGCCCGAACCGATAGCGCGGAGCGAGTTTTCCATCTGATAACGTTCATCCCGGCTTGCTTGTGAAGGGTCCAAAAATGTATTGATCCTTTGGAACCAGTGGTCTTTAAAATGAAAGTGTTCGACGAGATACCCGCTGATTTCTTTCGGATACATCGAATAAAAGTAGAAAAAAGCAAACAACCCTCCGCCCAACACAATGAAAGCAAGTAGCGCGTGGGAATACTTGATATTCCCGATCCAGACCATACCAATCAAAATTCCGATAAGAATGATGGCGTTTCCTAAGTCAGGCTGGATAAAAACCAAACCGAAAGGAAGAAGCGTGATAAGCCCCATAGGAACTATATCTTGTAAAAGCCTGAGATCTTCTCCCCTTCGTTTATGAAGCCACGCCGCTAAAGCAATAATCAGAGCGACTTTAATTAACTCCGCGGGCTGAAACGAGAACCCGCCCGGCAGCTGAAACCAACCGCTTGCTCCGTTGATTTTCTGATCGAATTTCAAAACGACTACAAGGAGGATGACACTAATCGCATACGGATAAACAGCAAATCGGACAAGAAGCCGGTAATCCAGAAAACTGGCTCCCATCAAGGCGATCAAAGCAATCATATAGCTGATGATCATTTTGCTCCAGCTCACCGAAATCGTGGGATCGTCAATATCCGCGCTGTAAACAAGCAGAGAACTAATGGCCATAAACACCATCAACAAAAAAATGATGGTCAAATCTAATTTTTTTAATTTGGCAAGCATATCGCACTCATCCTAATTTAAAAAACTTTTTCAATTTAGCCAGCATACCCGGTTTTTCGTCAAGCGGCATAAGCGGGACCGATTCACCCAGTATGCGTCGTGCGACATTGCGGTAAGCGATGGCTGCCCGTGAAGTCGGATTCATCACGGTCGGTTCGCCGGAATTCGCCGCCTTAATGACATGCTCGTCATCCGGCACGATTCCCAGAAGGTCGATGGCCAGTACGGAGCAGATCTCGTCGATATCGAGCATTTCGCCTTTTTTGACCATGTTCTGGCGAATGCGGTTAATAATCAGTTTCGGAGCATGGATTTTCTCGTTCTCCAGCAGGCCGATAATCCGATCCGCATCCCGGACGGCCGCATTCTCGGGGGTCGTAACGACAATCGCTTTGTCGGCTCCGGCCACCGCATTGCGGAAGCCCTGCTCGATTCCGGCAGGGCAGTCGATGATGACGAAATCGAAATCTTTTTTCAATTCCAGCACGATATCCTTGACGCTCTCCGGGGAAACGGCATGCTTGTCTTTGGTTTGTGCGGCCGGAAGCAGATACAGTTCCTCGAACCTCTTGTCCTTGATCAGCGCTTGAGGAAGCCTGCAGCGTCCTTCCACAACGTCAACCAGGTCATAAATGATCCGGTTCTCCAGCCCCATAACCACATCCAGGTTGCGCAGTCCGATGTCGGTATCGACCATACATACTTTCTTGCCCTGCAGAGCGAGTGCTGTCCCCACATTGGCCGACGTGGTCGTTTTGCCGACGCCGCCTTTTCCGGAAGTGATAACGATTGCCTCTCCCATGGTATTCACTCCTCAGCGTTACGATAATTGCGTGCTGCCGGCTTGCAAAAGGCCATCCGGCTATTAAGCAAGCACCATACGGTGCAGACCGTTCAATTTATCAATTTCCATACGCCCGTCTTTGATATAGGCGTATTCCATAAATGCCTCCTGGAATCCCCATTCATCCGGAGGCCGGCTGATTACGCCGGCAATGCGCAGTTGAGTCGGACGCATATGGGATGCCGCAACGATCGCAGCCTCGTCCCCGTCCACACCCGCATGTGCCATTCCCCGCAAGGAACCCATGATGTAGATGCTGCCGGTGCACAGTATAGTGCCTCCGGGATTGACATCCCCCATGTACAGCAGATTGCCTTCATGTTTAAGTGTCTGTCCCGACCGGACCATCCCTTTAAGCATGGTAATGGGAGCAGCCGTTCCGACAAGCGGCTCCGGTTCATCGGATTCAATGGACTGAATGAGCAGGTTGCCCTTCTGTCCGATGATGGCGCGGATTTCTTCCTTCTCCTCGTCACTGACGCTGCGCTTACCGAGTCTGACTTGAACACGCACGATAGGTCCGGTCAGAATGCGGTCGTGAGTGCTCTCCACCTTGTGCCGCAGTTCTTCCAGGACAGTCGCAAGCTCGCATGAATCGTCGAGAAGAAAGTTCAGGCCGTCTTTGACTCCTTTTATAATCACATGATGTTTACCTGCCGTCGTCATAAACGTTCCAACCTCCCACCCCATACAATTCGGCCTGCTGTCCGGGTTTTCCTGCCGGGTGAAAAAGAACGGTCAAAATTAATGTTCCGCTCTGGATCCTTGGCCTTGGAGGGCTTCCATAAGCTTGCGCATCGGAATGTATACCGCCAGGGCGAACAGCATGTTGAGCAGCACGCTCGGCAGCATAATATGGGTAAACGCAAACTGAAAATTCACCGTTACAATGTTAAATAAACGGTTGATTCCGAATTTGATAATCTCGAAAATAAGAACGCCGACTCCCATCGTCATCAAAGTCGTGAAAATAAGGTTCGTCTGCCTGCGGGGAAGAAGCCCCGCTATGTAGCCGACCAATCCGAATCCGAAGGAGTAGACACCGAGTATGTGTCCGAAATAGACGAAATCGTGAAGCAGCCCGAAACCGAGGCCATACAGCAGTGCAGAATGCCGGTTTAAATAAAGTCCGATATACAAAATAATGATCAGCATGAAATTGGAAGAAATCCGGACGCTTTGCTGCCAGGAATCCGGAATCAGCCAGTGAATGAGCGATCCTTCCAATATGAGCAGCGAGAACAGAATGAGCCAGAGCGAGTTGCGTACCATGGCTATTTCACCTCGGGTATTTCGATGATAAAGACTTCCCGGATATGTCTGAAGTCAGCGAAAGGTTTGATCATCGCTTTCTGGGTAATCCCGAAATCCCCGGGCTCGCGGGAAACGACCGTACCTACCGGAATACCGCTCGGGAATACTTTGCCGATATCGGAGGTAATGACGGTGTCGCCGACCGCAAGCTTGTCGTTCTGATCGATTTTGTTCATCACGAGCAGACCCTTTTCTTTGTCGTACGACTCAATGATCCCGTAAGAACCTTGGCCTTCGGCGGATTTGTACTCCTTGCCTTTGACGGTTGCGGAAATAGCGGGCGCCTTGTTGTTGGTATCGCTCAAATCCGTAAGAAGCTGCACATTGGAGGTGAATTCCGTTACGGTGAGCACCCGGCCAAGAAGACCGTCCACGTTAATAACGGCCATATTGGGCTTGATGCCGTCTTTCTCACCCAGATTTACGGTGATGGTCCCGTTATAAGGGTCGGGACTTGCCGCGATCACGTCGGCAATCCGGTATTTATAATTGGACACTTGTTTCTGGCGCTCCGTGAACCCCAGAGCTTCTTTATACCGTTTGTTCTCATCTTCAAGCGCGTTCAGCTGCTGGGTAGCGAGTGCGTAGTCGGTCAGTCTTTTTTTCAAGATCTGATTCTCGTCATAGATGGTTTTAAGTTTGCCGACGTCTTCAAAGAAGCCCGCCACGCCCGCTGCCGGTCTGTAAAATACGCTCTGCGTCCAGGCGATCGAATCTTTCAGAAATTTTTCCGGCCAGTAAAATTTCGTCCGTCCGCTAAGTGTAAGTCCCATCAGAATGAAAAAACAGATGAGACCCACAAGCAGAACCATCAGCCTCTTGTTCCCCATGAATTTCAACAATTCAACACCTTCTCACGTCGGCACAGTGTCAGACTAGCGTCTGTATTTGGCGCCGGATTTGGCACCTTTGAACAGATGGATGTGGTCCAGGGCGCGGCCGGTCCCGATGGCTACACAATCAAGCGGATTGTCCGCGACGATAACCGGCATCCCGGTTTCGCCTGCAAGCAGTTTATCGAGATTGCGCAGAAGGGCTCCTCCGCCCGTCAGCACGATACCGCGGTCCATAATGTCGGCGGCCAGCTCGGGGGGACATTTCTCCAGCGTCACTTTAACCGCATCGATAATGGCGTTCACGGTGTCGGTCAACGCTTCCGTAATTTCGTCGGAAGTGACGGAAATCGTCTTAGGCAGACCTGTTACGAGATCGCGGCCGCGGATTTCAAGAAACTCCGGCTGTTCCATCGGCAGGGCGGAGCCCACTTCCATTTTCAGCGTTTCGGCCGTGCGCTCGCCGATCATCAGGTTATAGGTACGTTTGATGTACTGGGTGATGGCTTCGTCCATCTCATCGCCCGCGATGCGGATGGAACGGCTCGTCACGATCCCCCCGAGGGAAATAACGGCCACTTCGGTCGTACCGCCGCCGATGTCCACAACCATGCTTCCCGTCGGTTCCCAGACCGGAAGATCCGCGCCGATTGCGGCCGCGAACGGCTCTTCGATCGTATAAGCGTCACGTGCGCCGGCCTGCTTGGTCGCGTCTTCCACGGCGCGCTTCTCAACCGCCGTAATGCCGGACGGTACGCAGACCATAACATTCGGATGGCGCTGGAACATGAAACGATCCTTCTGTGCCTGACGTAAGAAATAACGGATCATCGTGGCGGTCGTTTCGAAATCCGCGATTACGCCGTCTTTCATGGGACGAATGGCACGGATGTTGCCCGGCGTACGTCCGATCATTTTCTTCGCGTTGTCGCCGACAGCCTCAATGGTTTTCGTATCCGTGCGGATGGCGACTACCGACGGCTCCCTCACGATAATTCCTTTGCCTTTCAAATACACCAATGTATTGGCAGTACCCAAATCGATACCTAAATCCTTTGTAAAACCTCCGAACATAATAAAACGGCTCCTTCCCAAAATCCATCTTCTCTCTGATTAACTGCTTAAATGGCAGCAGAAAAATACCGACGGTTTATTGTTTCGTCATAGTTTTCGTAGTCATTGTCGAAATTAGGGGTCTTTCCACGAACATAATCTTTATTATATTACATATGACCATGCTCCTTCAAACTGACATAGCGGTCATCTCCGATGACAATATGATCGAGGACTTCGATCCCTATAATATCACCGGCTTCTGTCAGCCTGTGCGTAAGTTCAATGTCCTGTGGACTTGGCGTTGGATCCCCGCTGGGGTGGTTATGTACACAAACGATGGAGGCGCTGCTGCGCTGAATCGCGGCGCGGAAAACTTCGCGCGGATGCACAATGGAGGCGTTCAAACTTCCGATGGACAGCGTTTCGCGTCCGATGATGTGGTTTTTCGTATTGAGGAACAAACAAACGAAGTGTTCTTTCTGCAAATAGCGCAGTTCGTCCTTAAGCAGATCAAAAACATCAAACGGAGAGCGCACCGTCGTGATTTCTTCCGTGCGGGTCCGGGAAATCCGTCTTCCCAGCTCGATTCCGGCCATAACCTGGAGCGCCTTGGCGTCGCCTATCCCTTTGATTCGGACAAGCTCTTCCCGGCTGGCTTCGACTAACCCCCGGAGTCCTCCCGTTTCGGAAAGAATCCGCTGTGCGAGCGCCAAAGCAGACTCGGAATAGGTTCCCGTACGAACCAGGATAGCCAGCAGTTCGGCACTGCTGAGCGATGAAGCCCCGAGCTGCATCATTCTTTCGCGGGGTCTCTCTTCCGGCGGAATTTCACGCAAGGTGACAATTGATGATATCATATATTCCCCTCTTCCGGTATGTTCTTAGGCCAATTTCCAACATTTCCTTTAAAACCGGCACCGAGCGTCCGAAAAGCGCCGTCTGCCGGGCTTTTGTCGTCTTCATTCGGCCACTGTGCGGTCCGGTTTTAACTGGAGCATCCCCAAACAATAAGCGCGGGGTGACCGGAACGGAAATGCCTGTGAAAATCGGCAGAGATCATTCGTTTATACCTATGCGGTCATCATATAAAACCGCACAAAACCATACAAAGGTCAGAGGGACTGTTAAATAGGACGATACAGGTCCCAAAAAAGTCTGCATACCTCGACAAAAAATACAAAGGATGACTCACAAATAAAAATTTTACGACGGATTTCCGGTTCTGGAGATGGGTTTAGAGGGATTTTTCTAACAGCAGGATCAAAAAGCCGGTGTAATAGGGAAGGCAGCAGTAAAGGAAAGAACGGAGCGGAAAACAAGATGCGTCAGCGGAGAAGGAAAATTAAAACGGAATGCGGGAGAGACAAGCGGCAAGCAGTAAACTCATGAAGAAGAAAAGGAAATGGGAGAGTAAAAAAAGCAAGAGCGCAAGGGCCCGAAAGCGGAAAGAAATCGAGGTGCATGAAAGGGTAAAATCAAGCTTAGCCATTTAACCGGCTCGGCGATTGAGGAAACGGCAAGGAAAGCGGCGGCGTCCAAGGCCCAAGAAGACAGGCGGACGGACCAAAGCGTCTCCCTGACGGGAGAAATCGTGCCTTGTGAAAGCTGGGTCCGCGCCGCCCCCGCAGCACCGGGTGTCTTTCCTCATGTATCGTTACAATAAAGCGAGCGCCTGCATGTCCTTGAGCGCTTAGCAAAGGCAGACGCCGCTTCAGGAAATCAGATTCTTCTCGGCATCGGCGGCTCTCTTCTCCGTCTCGTTCAAGGTACGGAGCATGCTGCCGATCGTCACGCCTTTCAAATATTGAATCATATTCTGTTCGGCTCCATCCAGCATGTTGTCCATCACATTCTGCATGTTCGCAGAAACAAGACATTCATTTCCCTGATCACCCGAACACCAGTTCGGTTTGAGGGTGCCGAGCGAAGTTAGCTGATAAATGTCGCCGAGCGTAATCTCGTCCGGGTCGTGATTGAGAATAAATCCGCCTCCGCATCCTTCCTTGGTGCGAACAAATCCGGCTTTGCGCAGACAGCCCATAATTTTGCGGATGCGCGCGGAATGGGTGCAAACGTTGGAAGCAATATCATCGCTCGAAGCCATGTGTTCCGGCAAATGGGCAAGAAGCACCAGACTGTGCACGGCAATCGTAAACTCGCTGTTCATGACATAGCCCTCCTTTCTCCTGATGTTCTCTCTATTGTAGCAGAATCGGCTCTTAATGAAAACGGTTCAGGGCCGGGGACATTTACCTAGATGACGCGGATGCCGAAAGGCTCGAGCATCTCGCTCAGAAGAGACACCGGAAGACCGACGACATTGAAATAGTCGCCTTCTATTCCCTCGATCAATGTGGCTCCGATCCCCTGAATCGCGTATGCCCCCGCCTTATCCGAAGGCTCGCCCGTCCCGATATACCGGAGAATCCGCTGCTCGTCCATCGCTTTCATCGTGACTTTCGTCCGGCGGTGGCTCACCGAAACGTTCCTGCGGTCCGCGCTCAGGCAGGCGACTCCGCTGAATACCTCGTGAGTTTGGCCCTGCAAAGCGGACAGCATGCGGAGAGCGTCCCGCTCGTCTTTAGGCTTGCCGAGCACTTCCCCGCCTAGAACCACAATCGTGTCGGACCCGATGATGACGGTTCTGTCCGGGGCGTATGAACCCGGTAAAGAGGCCGATACCGCCTCCGCTTTGCGCACGGCAAGCGTCTCGACGATCTCCCGGGGACCCAGGCTCTCCTCCACGGTTTCATCCGCATCGCTGGAGATAATTTCAAAATCAAGTCCCATCCCTTTCAGCAGCTCCTGCCGTCTTGGCGAAGAGGATGCGAGAATCAGTTTAATGCCCTGCTCATAGGGCGCGCTGCCGGATTGGCTCATAGCGGTATGCCTCCACTTTTCTCTTAAAAATTTACTTTCGTTTTCTCACGGGCTACACCTTGCGGTACAGCCAGAAAGCGGCCGCGAGGCCTATAATGCTGCACAAATTCAGTTTAATCTGCAAAAGAATATCATACTGGATGACCTGCAGGTCCGCTTTGGGCTGCCAGACGATATCCGTCGTTTTGGTCAGAAACGCCAGTGCTTTGACCGGTGCTAGGAGTTGTCCCACAATGATGCCGACGACAAGACCGATCACTAAAAACAGAACGAGGGTGAAGCCGTTTTTCTTCATCCGTTATCCTCTCTCTTCCCTTGTTTCTCCCTTATTATACGGAGCCGCAGGTTTCGCATCAATCCGAAAAAACAACAAATTGTAACATATTTCCGGCTTACTAACCTGGAAAGTACCTGTACAATTGGAAACGGGAGGGGAAAACACGATGAAAAAAACTACAAAATTAGCAGGGCTGACCCTCGCGCTTCTGCTGGTCTTTCCTTACGAGGCGATGGCCTACAAGGTTGTCGTCGATCCCGGTCACGGCGGGAAAGATCCGGGAGCCATCGGTGTAAACGGTCTCAATGAAAAAACGGTCAACCTCGACGTTTCTTTGAAGCTCCGCGACGAGCTCAAGAAGAAGGGCGTCGAAGTCGTGATGACCCGGTCGGACGACCGTTATTTGTCCCTTGACGAGCGAGTTCAATTTACAAATGCCCAGAACGCGGACGTTTTCGTATCCGTTCATGCCAATTCAAATCCAAGCTCGACCGCAAACGGATCGCAGGTGCTGTATTACGACAGCCGCTATCCCCAGGACGATTATCCCGCCAGTCCGGAAATGGAAGCCCTTACGCCTTCCAGCAAGCTGCTGGCTCAAAAGGTGTTAAGCTCCGTTCTGTCTCAAACCGGATTGAAGGATCAAGGCCTGGTGCCGAGCGCGGTTTATGTCGTCCGCAAAGGAAAAATCCCGAGCATCCTTGTCGAAACCGGTTTTTTGAGCAACAAAAAAGAAGCGGATTTACTGGCCGATCCGGCGTTCCGCACCAAAATGGCAAAAGCGATCGCCGACGGGGTCGTCTCTTACCAGCCGCCGGTTTTCCCGGATACTGCCGGGCACTGGGCACGCGAAGCCATCCTGCGCATCAAAGACAAAGGCTGGATGGAAGGCATCGGAAACAATTTCGAGCCTAACCGGGCGCTGACACGCGCGGAATTCGTAACCGTGATGGACCGCGTCTTCGGTTTCGACGGCCTGCTCGGGACGGGAAATTCCGCACCCGCACCCGCTTTCAGCGATTTGAAATCGACCCAGTGGTCCTACCCGGTGATGACAAAAGCCGTCCACCTCGGACTTCTCGACGGCTACGCGGATCATACCGTACGACCGAACCAGGCGATCACCCGCGGCGAGGTATCCGCCATTCTTCAGCGGCTTCGCGAAATGAAAGGCACCCCGTCTTTAACGCCGCCGGCCGGGCAGGACGTTTTCTCCGATGTTCCCGCCTCCATGTGGTGCGCCGGCGCCGTCTATACACTGACGAAGGCCGGTATCGTCGACGGGACAAGCCCGACGGAATTCAAACCGAACCGTTACATAACCCGGGCGGAAATCGCCGTCATGATGGACCGTTATTCCAAGCTTCAGCCCTAAAACCAACACGGCCTGCGAATTCGCAGGCCGTGTTTTTGCGTGATAGAGCGGCGGTTTGCGCCTACGCCGATGCGGCCGTCAGCTGCTGCATCAGGCGCTTCTCGACGACGACGTACTGCATCAGCGCCTCCTGGGCTTCGGCCAGAAGCGGGGCGGACGGCGACTTGCCGTACTCGCCGAGCTTCGCGACCGCCTTGGCGAGAGCCGCGTTCATCTCCTCGACCTGCGGCTTGGCCGCGTCGGGAATTCCCGCGGCTACCGCCGGCTGCAGAGCCGCCCACGCCTTGGCGGCGGCGTCGAGCGGCTGCAGCGAAGCCGCGTCGATCGCGCCGGGCGAAGCCTCCGCCATCTTCGCGGCGGAAAGGCTGCCGGCCGTGCCGGCGACCTTCGCGCCCTGCGCGAGATAATCCGCGAGCGGCTGGGCGCTGCCGCTCTTCCAGTACACCTTGCCGACAGCGGGAAGATCGAGCGGCTTCGCGAAGACTTCGATTTTCTTGGCGGCAAGGGCGGCTTTCAGCTTCGCGGCGTCCTCCTTGCTCCCGGCCAATCCGACGTACACCGTCGTCTTCGTGCCGGGTTCCGCTACCGCCGCGGCGCCTTTGCCCCGCGCGTCGGCCCGGGCGGTCTCCGCGCTCTGCGGCGTGCTGAAGATGCCGTTCTGCAGCACGGTGTAGGAGCGCGCCGGGATGGAGGCCGCCGCAGTCGGCCCTCCGACCGGCGGGGCGGCGACGGCGGCCGTGCCCGCGGACGGAGCCGAAGCGGCCGGGGCGGAGGCATCCGGCTTCAGCGGCGTGACAGCCCCGGGGCTCGGCTGGGCCTGGGCGGTCGCGGCCGGACCCGCGTCGATCGTGATGGGTTTCTCCGCCCCTCCCGAGAACATGGAAAGGACAAAATAACCGAAGGCCGCCCCGGTTACCATCGCCCCCGCAACCGATGTGGCGATGCGCAGCAAACCGCCGCGGCCGGAACGGGAAATGCGCACGCCCGACTTTTCGGGTTCCTCCCAATGAAGGCGGTTATACGGATCCTCGTAGACGGGTTCCCTGCGGTATGCCGGCGGTTCGTCCTCATAGTACGCGTGCTCGTTCCGTTTCCGGCTCCTGTTCTGCCCGGGAGGAGACGCTTGCGCAAGCTGCCGTTCATAGTAATCCCTCTCTCCAGACGTCCTTCTCTCCCTCGTATCCGGCACCGGTACGCCGCCGTTTACGGGACGCGCATAGCCGGCATCCTCCAGCTCGTCTTCTTCAGCGGCGCGCAGGCTGTTATAGCCGGGCAGGGAGGCCGTCCCGTGATCGATAAAGCCGCTGGGATCCTCCGGCCAGCCGAGGTTTGGCGGAAGCGGATAGCGTTCCTCGCGTTCCCGTTCACCTGAATTGCCGCGCCCTGCGGCCGGATTCTCCCGAAACCGGTCATCCGTATATTCGTCCTCCTGCTCGGAGGGCCCCTCAAAGTCCCTCAACTGCCGCGCGGCTGCTTCTTCGTCTCCGCGTTCCTTATACGCGCTCCGGTCCAAATCCTCGTATTCCTGTCTTCTTTCTTTTTCTTCCCTGAAGCGTTCATTAATCGTGCTCTCAAAATAACCGGAATCTCCCCGGTAACCCGGTTCGGATTCCCGGATAAGCTTGGCGATCCGTTCCGTTTCGGCATCATAAGGACTCTGCCATGTACCGAAGTCGGCCGTATATTCATTGAATCCTTCCCGGTTCCGGGGTCCCGCTTCCGTGTCCCTCCGGTTTTGCCGGTTTTTTTTCGCTCGATCCACCTCCGCGTCTCTCCAAAGAGCTTCCGAAACCGAAAACTCCTCTTTCGTTAAAGGAATAATTTTGCCGCCCGATTTATCTTCTTTACGGTTTGTCCGGTCGTTTCCGTCTATACGGTAAGAAATTCTCGCTTTATTCATACGGCCCATCTCCTTATCCGCGTTCTGCTATCAGCCTATGAACGGAAGCGGAAAAATATGTCCGGGCCTCTGTAAATTTTACTAGAGTGGAGTTTGCCTAAATATGGGTATATGGTATACGTGTGAAGTGAATAAACGGAGGTAGCCGAATCATGACCCTGAACAACAAAAGAAACTCTTTGCCGCTGCTTGCAAGTATACTCGCTGTCTTGGGCTTTTTCGCTTTTACGTCAAACCTGACAAACTCCAACCAATCCACTACTCTATACGTATTTAATCCCCATGTTCCTTTGACGGAGGAGCAGTTTAAGGGGCTCGGTATTGACGTGATCTCTTACAATCCGCCTATGGATAAGTTTAAAATCACGTCGTACCCTACATAAGTTCTAGTAAAAACCAAAACGCAGGAGCTACTCGGGATAACTAACGATTTTACGGAACTAGAGAGCCTGAGAAAGAAAAGCAACTAGGCGTTTAACTCGCGAAGCGCTTCCCGGCATCCTCTTATTTTCCCATAAAAAAACCTCCCGTCAGCGCAGGCTGAGGAAGGTTTTCGTACTGCGTCGTGCAGTATGTTTTGTTTGGTTATGTTGAAAAAACTTCTTTATTCCGCCTCATAGCGGGCGCGAAGCGTTTTCGCGAGACCGTCCGCCGTTTTCCAAATGTCTCCGGCTCCCATCGTGATGACGAGATCACCCGGTTTAACGCGGTCCGTCAAATAGACTTCCGCTTCGCCGCGGGTCGGAATGTAGGTGACGTTCGGATTGCTGTTCTTGCGGATCAGTTCGACGAGTTTCTCGGAACTGATTCCTTCGATCTGCTTCTCCCCCGCGGGTGAGTAGATGTCGGTGATCAGCACCTCGTCCGCCTCTTTGAACGCATGGCTGAACTGCTCGAATAAGTAAAACGTACGCGTATAGCGCTGGGGCTGGAATACCGCGATAAGATGCTTGCCGGTCGCTTTGGCCGCAGAGATCGTCGCCTCGATTTCCGTAGGATGATGGGCGTAATCGTCGATTACGAGAATGTCGTTCACTTCGCCCAGCACCTGAAACCTCCGTTTGGCGCCGCGGAACTCCTCGATCGCCTCGGCGATCTGGTCAAAGGTAAGGCCCGCTTCCAGACACGTAATCAGCGTAGCCATCGCATTGTATACGTTGTGCCGGCCCGGAACCGACAAGCGCACCTTGCCGAGCGTCTCGCTGCCGCGGCGGACGCTGAAGGACACTTTCCGGTCGCCCAGCTCGATATCCGTCGCCACATAGTCGGCATCCCGGTCGATGGCGTAAGTAAGGGTCTCGCTTTTGATCTGCGGAAGCATGCCCCGCAAATATTCGTCATCGAGACAGATGATCGCCTTGCCGTCTTCTCTCACCTGGCTGAGGAACTGGGCATAGGCTTTTTTCAGATTCTCGAAATCTCCGTCATAGTTCTCGAGATGATCCGCTTCGATGTTATTTACAAGGGCGAGCGTCGGATGATACTGCAGGAAAGTGCCGTCGCTCTCGTCCGCTTCGGCTACGACGTAGTCGCCTTTGCCCGCTTTGGCATTCGAGCCGATGTTCATGATCTCGCCGCCGATGATATACGTCGGGTCGGTTCCGCAGCGTTCCATGACAAGCGCGATCATGGAAGAGGTGGTCGTTTTGCCGTGGGCTCCGGCGACCGCGATGCCTTTGCGTTCATTCATCAATCTCGCCAGCATTTGCGAGCGGTGAATGACCGGTATGTTCTGCTCTCCGGCCGCGACCATTTCCACATTGTCCTTGGACAACGCCGTGGAGTAGACCACGAGGTCCGCTCCGTTCACGTTCTGGGCTTCATGCCCGATATAGACGCGGGCGCCTTTGGCCCTCAGCTTTTCCGTCAATTCCTGCTGGGCCAGATCGGAGCCGGACACCTGGTAGCCCATTTCCAGCATCACTTTGGCGATCGCACTCATACCGTAGCCGCCGATGCCGATAAAATGTACGTGTTCTGGGGTATTCAATGTCGTTCTCACCATCCTTTTTCAGAGTCGGTCGTGTATAAGAGCCAAGAACGAACATCAGAAATCAAGTAGAGCGTGCCGGATACGACCGCCAGATCATCCTGTCCCGTTCGCTGTTTCAATTGTTCCAGGGCTTTCTTCCAATCCGGTTCCACCACGATATCGATATCCCGGTTCACGTCCAGTTCCCGGAGGGTCTCCCGGGCCCGGTCGGCCAGACGGGACGCACTTTCTTTTTTATGAAAATCCGGTTCCGTAAGGATAAGCGTATCCACCATTGGTAGTATATGCCTGAAATAGCCGGGTTGATTCTTCGTGGACAACATGCCGGCCATCAAATGCAGTTTCTTATAGGAATACGTGTCTTTCAGGGCGGCGGCCAGCGTCTGCGCCCCCTCGGGATTATGGGCTCCGTCCAGCAGAATCCGCGGATTGTCGGAAACCATCTCAAGGCGGCCGGGCCACTGCGTTTCGCTCATGGCGGCGAAAAGATCTTCGTCGTCCACGATGAGCGCGTTATACTGGCGCAGAACTTCGAGCGTCATCAATGCCGCGGCGGCATTTTTCAGCTGGTGCGCCCCGTTGAGGGAGACCGGCACGTTCTCGATCGAACGGAACGGTCCCGTGAAGTTCAGCTTCTGGCCGTCCAGCTCCGTCGATACGGGCTCGTAAGTAAACTGCTTGCCCAGGAGATAAACGGTCGTGCGTTTGCTCTTCGCATCCCGAAGAAACAATTCCGCAAGCTCGGGCTGTTCCACGGTTGTAACCAGGGGCACGCCGGGCTTGATGATGCCCGCCTTCTCAAGCGCCACCTGCTCCAACGTATCGCCGAGAATATCCATATGATCGTGACCGATGTTCGTGATAACGGAAATGACCGGCGAGACGATGTTGGTGCAGTCGAGACGGCCGCCGAGCCCCACTTCCAGGACGACATAATCCGGGAACGTGACCGTGCCGAAATACAAGAGCGCCAGCGCCGTGCAAATTTCGAACATCGTCGGGGAACCCAGTTCGGTCTCCGCCAATTCGTCGGCGATCGGCTTCAGCCGGTTCGCCAGAAGCAGGAGAGCCTCTTCTTCAATATCTTGACCGTTATACTGTATACGGTTCGTAAACTTTTCGAGATATGGGGACGTGAAGGTTCCGACATCGTATCCGCTGCGGATAAGCACCTTCGTCAGGAAGGCGCAGGTCGAGCCTTTGCCGTTCGTGCCGCCGACGTGTATGAACTTCAGTCTCCGGTGAGGATGACCGAGTTTCTCCATCAGCAGGTCCATTCGTTTGAGTCCGGGTTTGATGCCGACCGGCACGAGTCCGGTGATCCAGTTCACTGCTTCGGTATAAGTCTTGAACGGGGAAGCCGCTTCTGTGTGTTGTTCCATGACTATCATCCCTTTAATTGATGTGAATCGCGGTGCTCCTCGTCAAACCGGACGGGGGGCACCGCGATATATTGCAGGCTTAGGCTTTCAGTTCGGCCAGACGGGCAACGACTTTGTCGCGCTTATCCGCGTAGTCGGCCATTTTCGCTTTTTCTTCTTCTATGACCTTGGCTGGAGCTTTGGCGATAAAGCCTTCGTTGGAAAGCTTCTTCTCGATCCGGGTCACTTCCCCGATGAGCGTCTGCATTTCTTTCTCCAGACGGGCCACTTCCTGAGCGATGTCAATAAGTCCCGCGAGCGGCAGGAACAGCTCCGCTCCCGTCACGACAGCCGTCATCGCCTTATCGGGCGGCGTGAGTTCCGCGGAAATGCTCAGCTCCGAGGTGCTGCAGAAACGGCGGAGGTACTCTTCGTTGCGGGAAAGAATCGTCTCTACGTCCTGGCCGGAAGGCTTGACGAGCAGCTCGATCTTCTTGCTCATCGGAACGTTCACTTCCGCACGGATGTTGCGCACGGCGCGGATAATGTCCATGAGCAGTTCCATTTCGCGCACCGCTTCCGGTGCTTCGAACTGCGCATCGTACACCGGCCAGGCGGCCAGTGTGATCGTATCGCCCTCGTGAGGCAGATGCTGCCAGATTTCTTCCGAAATAAACGGCATAAACGGGTGAATCAGGCGCTGCGTCCGGTCAAGCACATAGGCCAGAACGGATTTCGTCGTTTTCTTGGCCGCTTCGTCCTCCCCGTACAGGGAGAGCTTGCTGAATTCGATATACCAGTCGCACAGATCGTCCCAAATGAAGTTATACAGCAGACGGCCGGTTTCGCCGAATTCGTATTGGTCGATAAGACGCGTTACATCGCGTGCCGTTTCGTTCAGACGGTGCAGAATCCAGCGGTCGGCCGTTCCGAGCTTGCCGCTCAGGTCGATGTCCGCAGCCGTGAATCCTTCGAGATTCATCAGCGCAAAACGCGAAGCGTTCCAGATCTTGTTCGCAAAGTTGCGTGTCTGCTCTACGCGCTCGATGCGGAAGCGCAAATCCTGTCCCGGCGTGCTCGAAGTCGAGAGCATATACCGCATCGCATCCGCGCCGTATTTCTCGATAATTTCCAGAGGATCGACGCCGTTGCCCAGCGATTTGGACATTTTGCGGCCTTCCGAGTCGCGGATGAGACCGTGCAGCAGCACGTCCTTGAACGGAACTTGATCCGTAAATTCCAGGCCGCTGAAAATCATGCGGGCTACCCAGAAATAAATAATGTCATAGCCGGTGACAAGTACATTCGTCGGATAGTAGCGCTGCAGATCTTCGGTCTGCTCCGGCCAGCCGAGTGTCGAGAACGGCCAAAGCGCGGAGGAGAACCAGGTATCGAGGACGTCTTCGTCCTGACGGATATTTTCGCTTCCGCAGTGCCCGCAGGCATGAGCGTCCTGCTGAGCGACGGTCACCTCGCCGCAGTCCGCGCAGTACCACGCCGGAATGCGGTGTCCCCACCAAAGCTGGCGGGAAATGCACCAGTCGCGTACGTTTTCGATCCACTGCAAGTAGATCTTCTCGAAACGGTCCGGAACGAAGTTGACGCCGGAGCCGTTCTTCTGCGCTTCAATGGCGCGCTCGGCAAGCGGCTGCATTTTCACGAACCACTGCGTGGACAAGTAAGGCTCTACAACGGCGCCGCTGCGCTCGCTGTGTCCGACCTGATGGACGTGTTCCTCGATTTTGACGAGGACCCCCTGCTCCTGCAGGTCGGCGACGATTTTCTTGCGGCAGTCCGCACGGTCCAGCCCCTGGTACGGGCCCGCGTTGGCATTCATCGTGCCGGATTCGTCCATCACGAGAATTTGCGGCAGATCGTGGCGCTTGCCCACTTCAAAGTCGTTCGGATCGTGCGCCGGTGTGATTTTAACCGCGCCGCTTCCGAAATCTTTCTCGACGTACTCGTCGGCGATAACCGGAATTTCGCGGCCGACCACCGGCAGCACGAGCATTTTTCCGATCATATGCTTGTAACGCTCGTCTTCCGGATGAACGGCAACGGCCGTATCGCCGAGCATCGTTTCCGGACGGGTAGTCGCTACCGTAATGGAGCCGCTGCCGTCTTTGAGCGGATACACGAGGTGGTACAGGCTGCCCTGGATTTCTTTATATTCAACCTCGATGTCGGACAAAGCGGTCCGCGCTTTCGGGTCCCAGTTGATGATATATTTGCCGCGGTAAATCAGGCCCTTGTTGTACAAGCTCACGAAAACTTCGCGTACGGCTTTGGACAAACCTTCGTCGAGCGTAAACCGTTCACGCGAATAATCGAGAGAAAAGCCCATTTTCGCCCATTGCTCGCGGATGGTTTCGGCGTAGAGGTCTTTCCATTCCCACACTTTCTCTAGGAACTTCTCCCGTCCGAGGTCGTAGCGGGAAAGCCCTTCTTCGCGCAGCTTTTGCTCCACCTTGGTTTGTGTGGCGATACCCGCGTGGTCGGAGCCCGGAAGCCAGAGCGCGTCATAGCCCTGCATCCGCTTCGTGCGCACCAGAATATCCTGCAGCGTAAAATCGAGCGCATGGCCCAGGTGCAGCATTCCCGTTACGTTCGGCGGCGGAATTACAATCGTATAGGTTGCCGCGTCCGGACGTTGCCCCGCACGGAAAAATCCGTTAGAAATCCAGTAATCGTACCATTTTTTCTCGCTTTGCGAGGGATCGTAGGTTGTCGGCATGGATACCGAGTTTTTATCGCTTGTTTCTGCCATAGTCCATTTCCTCCATTCAAGTACCTTGCGCAGCTGCTCCAGCTAACAAAAAAATCCCTTCGCCGCAAAGGACGAAAGGATTTGCTTCCGTGGTACCACCTTCATTTCACGCCTGCTCCCGAAACGAGCGGAACGTGACACTTGAGACGCATATAACGGTGCGGGCCGGTTTACGCTAGACTTTACCGCCTTAAAGCGGATAAGTGCTCACGCAAACAACTCCGGGGCGACTTCGAACGGCCGTTTATCTCCCTGTGGAACCTTCCAGCGCTGCAATTCCACTCTCTGAAGGGCTCGCCGTCTACTACTCCCCATCCACGTCGATTCAACGTAATGAAAAATGTTTGTAAAGCAAACCGTTAAATTACACTTTATGATAAACCAAACGGACCAAAAACGTCAATCTTTTCAATACGAAAAGGGCTATTACCCATCATATCCAAGGGGGCGCCCGCATAAACTGGTAGCGGAAATTTTTATTATTTGAGGGGGATACTCATGCAAAAATGGTGGTGGAAAACCCGGTTCACCGTTCGGGGCGTGCTTTTCCCGCTCATCTGCATTCAATTTGTCCGCACGCTGATTTTTCCCAACGGCCTCGACGTCTTTCTCTTGTTCGTTCTTTTTCTCGCCTATCTCGGTTTTCTTCTGGACGTCTATTAATAATAGTAGGTTTGCAAAAAACAGGACGGAAAAAACCGGCAACGCTGGATGCGTCACCGGCCGTACCTTCCTTACTTCACAATGGTATCAAGCAGCATGCGGCCTGTTTCCATCTGAATATCGTACTCACGCTGATACTGATTGATAATGTCGGTGCTGAAACCTTCATTCTGAAGCGTATTCTGGGCACTGCCCACAATATCCCTGAAATCGGACACGCACTGGGCGAAGCGCTCGGAAGCTTCCTTATAAAGAGTGGACTTCTGGTGCGTTGTCGTCGCCCGGGAAAACTGCATCGCGTAAGAAACGAGGTCACGCTGGCACGCCGATTTCAGCGCATTCAGCTTCTGAATCGTTTCTTTATTGATGGAATCATAACGGTCATCGCGGTCCTTGCCGCCATTGCCGTTACCATTGCCGTTATTACCTTGGCCGTTGCCGTTATTGCCATTACCGTTATTGCCGTTGCCGTTGTTGCCATTTCCGTTGTTACCATTTCCGTTGTTACCATTACCGTTATTGCCGTTGCCGTTGTTACCATTGCCCTGGCCATTCCCTTGGCCGTTGCCTTGGTTTCCGTTGTTTCCGTTGTTTCCGTTGTTGCCTTTATCTTGGCCGTTACCCTTACCGTTACCGCCGGCCTGGTTGCCTTTGTCGGTGTTCTTGTCCTGGCCTTTGTCCTGGCCGTTTCCGTTGCCTTGACCGCCGCCGTTGTTCTGGCCCTTCCCGTTACCGGAATCCGGAACAGGTGTTGGAACCGGCGTCGGGACAGGCGTCGGGTCTGGCTTAGGTTCAGGCTTAGGGACAGGAAACTTCTGATTGCCGCCCGTAAGAATCGGGAGCAGATATTCGTTCAGGAAGCCCCATACATTGTTGGCAAGCTGATCAAAACTCGCGCGGGCGTTCTGATTCACCGCCGCTTGCGCATTCGCCTGACCCGGCTGGAAAGCCGGGGACAGCAGAGCCAGCAGCATTGCGGCCACGAGCGCTTTATTTAACTTTTTCACAATTTCACTCTCCTCTTGGCGGGCGTTCTGACAAAACCGCAGCTCACTCGTTAACGGATTGCTGATACGACTTGCCTTTGCTTAAGCCATATTTGCCCGCAATGGCGATCAGCTCGTTATACTCGCTTTCGCTCAGCTTGTCCATGATGATCGCTTTCGCCTTTTTCTTTTCCTCGCGTGACACGCCGTCCTTCATCAGGAGGCTTAGCTGCTTGATGTCGCTTGCCTGCAGCCGCTTCAGCAGAACGGATGTAATCTTCATCCGCTCCGACCAGGAAATCTCCCCGCTCAGGCGCTCGGCCCGGTCCGCCGGTATGGCTGCCGGGTCTTTGGGGCGGCTTTTCGCGCTTCCGCTGCCCTCCTCCGCCGATCCGGCTGCCTGATGTCCGGCCTGCCCCGGGTCCGGCCGGGCGGACGGCGCCGCAGACGCAGGAGCTTTCCCGCTGCCCGGCGCGGCCTTTACGGCCGGGAAAGCTTCCTGCGGACGGGAGCCGTCCTGTGCATCCGCACCGGGCGAAGCCGGCGCCCCGCCACCCGGAACCGGGCGGCCTTCCGGCGCTTCCTTGCCCGCAGCGTCAGCTTCGTCGGCTGCCTGCCCAATACTTAAGGAGGCCGCCGTCCGGATCATTTCATCCGAAATCCGGACGGCCGCAAAAACCCCGGCCATTCCCGTTATAAGGATGCCTGTCCCCACCCAAAGGAACAAGCGGCGTCGTTTGTTCATCTCCCGGCCTCCCGCCTTTTAATCCGGATGCTTGTCCGCCAAAGCCGAATCCCCCAAGGCGCCGCCCACACGGCTGCTGATAGTCCCGCCAAGCCTCCGGCTGTATCCAAGACAACATCCTGTATTGCGCTGGTACGCATGGCTGCGGCCGATTGAACCCATTCATCCCCCATCGCGATCGCGACGACATACAGCAGGGAAAAGAGTGCCCGCTTCCTCCGCCGGCTCCCCCAGAGAGAAAGAGCTTGATACGCAAGTGCGGCAAGTACGGCATAAACAACCAGATGAGCTGTTTTACGGAAAATAAATTCGATGAACCGCATCGGATCGGATTGCGCCCGAATAATCGTATGATGGTAGCGCACCGTCACCTGCGGGATATAGGCATGAATCTCCTCCTTTGTGAAAAGTTTATGCAATAAAGGCTGTATGCTCTGCTCGCGAAACGACTGATGAGACCAATGGAAGACGAGCAGCGTCCACAGCAATACAGGCAAAATCCATAAAAGCTTAGAGCGAGACGGTTTTGGCCGCACTGGCATTTGCGCTGCCGGTTGTGACGGCGGGACGCCCGACGGAATAATAGACGAACTCCCGCTCTTTCATTTCCCGTACGGAGAAACAGTTGCGCCCGTCCACGATAATCGGAGCCGTCAGCAGTTGTTTCACCCGGGCCAGATCCATTTCGACGATCTCGCTCCATTCCGTCAAAATGAGGCAGGCATCGCAGCCTTCCAATGCTTCTTCAAGCGTCTCGAAATCTTCGTAATACTCGGCGATCTGATTGCGCGCGGCCTGCATCGCGATAGGATCGTAGGCGCGTACGGAGGCGCCGAGCCGGACCAGTTCCGGAATGATGGTCAAGGAAGGGGCGTAGCGCATATCGTCGGTGTTCGGCTTGAAGGCAAGTCCGAGTACGCCGATCTTTTTGCCTTCCAGACAGCCCAGAGCCTGTTTCAACTTGTCCACGACAACTAAGCGCTGTTCGTCGTTGGCTGCGATAACCGATTTCAGCAGGGAGAAATCGAATCCCGCCTCTTCGGCGATATAAGAAAGCGCAAAGGTATCTTTGGGGAAGCAGCTTCCCCCGTAACCGATGCCCGCCTGCAGAAACTTCGCGCCGATTCGGCTGTCCAGACCCATGCCTGCGGCAACGGAGGTGACGTCGGCGCCGACACGTTCGCAGACGTTAGCGATTCCGTTGATAAAAGAAATTTTGGTGGCCAGAAAAGCATTGGCCGCATATTTGATCATTTCCGCGCTCTCCAGATTCGTCTGGAAAATGCGGGTGCGGAAAGGGGCGTGAAGATCGGCGATCCGCTTGGCCGCCTTGTCGCTCGTGGCGCCGATGACGGCGCGTTCCATGTTCATGCAGTCCTCGATGGCCGAGCCTTCCCTTAAAAACTCGGGATTGGAAACAACGTCGAACTGGACGAAGCGGTTTTTCCGGTTTTCCATAATAATCTGCCGGACCTGCTCACCGGTTCCGACGGGAACCGTGCTTTTGTTCACGATAATTTTGTAGCTGTTCAAATGCTGACCGATCGTCCGGGCAACCTCGTGCACGTAGCGCATATCGGCTTCGCCGTTATCGCCCATCGGCGTGCCGACCGCTATATAAATGATGTCCGACGCTTCAATGGCGTCGCCGATTTCGGAAGTAAAAAACAGACGGTCGGCATCGACGTTTTTCTTCACCAGTTCTTTGAGACCCGGCTCGTAAATCGGAATCTCGCCTTTGCGCAGCATCGCGATTTTGAACGGATCGACGTCGCCGCAGATGACCCGGTTGCCGATTTCAGAAAAACAAGTTCCGGAAACAAGCCCAACATAACCACTGCCGACTACTGTAATTTTTTCCATCTACTTCGCCACCTTACTGATAGGATTGTGAAGCGCAGCGTGCTGCTCGTGAACCGATTGAATGTATCCCAGCAAATCCTGCTGTAAATCCTCGCGCTGCAGAGCGAAGTCGAGGGTTGCTTTAATGAAGCCGAATTTGTCCCCCACATCGTAACGAACGCCTGAGAAGTTGTAGGCGACAACGGGCTTCTGCTCGTTCAGCCTGCGGATCGCGTCCGTCAGCTGGATTTCGCCGCCCGCTCCCGGCGCCTGATTTTCCAGGATTTCAAAAATTTCCGGCGTCAGCACGTAACGCCCCATAATCGCATAATTGGAAGGAGCCGCCTTGCGCGAAGGCTTTTCCACGAGCGTTTCCAGGAAAAAGACGTCCGGTTCGATGGAGGAGCCTCTCGGCGCGATGACGCCGTACTTGGAAACGTCTTCGTCGCTGACCCGCTGCACGCCCACGACGGACGAGGAGTAGCGGGAATGAATGCGGAGCAGCTGCTTCAGGCAGGGCTCCTCGGATTGCACGATGTCGTCGCCGAGCAGAACGGCGAACGGCTCGTTGCCGACGAAGCTGCGGGCGCACCAGATGGCGTGACCGAGGCCTTTCGGTTCTTTTTGCCGGATATAATGAATATTCGCCATGTCGGAGATGGCCTGAATTTGTTTAAGTTCTCCGTGTTTGCCCTTCTTGTCCAGGGTTTCTTCCAGTTCGAACGACTTGTCGAAATGATCTTCAATCGCGCGCTTGCCCCGTCCGCTGATAATGAGAATATCTTCGATGCCGGACGAAATGGCTTCCTCGATAATGTATTGGATCGTCGGTTTGTCCACGATCGGGAGCATTTCCTTCGGTTGGGCTTTCGTAGCTGGCAGAAACCGGGTACCGAGACCTGCCGCCGGAATTATCGCTTTACGCACTTTCATGATTCATTCCTCCTTATGGTCGTTAACTGCGGGTGGCTCTAAGCGTTCAAAGCATGAAGCAGAATGCCGATGACAAAATCCTGATCCGATTCGCTGAGGCTGGAACCGGAAGGCAGGCACAACCCTTGTTCGAAGAGGCGGTCGGACACGCTTGTTCCCTCTTCGTGCGGGTAGTAAGCGCACTTACCGTACAGCGGCTGCCGATGCATCGGCTTCCAGACCGGCCGGGACTCCGCATTCTCCGCGGCCAGGCGCGCGATAAGCTCTTCCGTCGTGATGCCGGCCGCGGCCGGATCGACCGTCAATGCGGTCAACCAGCGCGTGGAGCGGCCGTACGGCGCCTCGGGCATAAACGTGATGCCTTCGATGCCGCCAAGCGCCTCGCGGTACCGGTCGAACACGGCCCGGCGGGCGTTCACGCGTTCATCCAGCACACGCAGCTGCCCGCGACCGACACCGGCGAGAATGTTGCTCATCCGGTAGTTGTAGCCGACCTCGCTGTGCTGGTAATGGGGAGCCTGATCTCTTGCCTGCGTGGCCCAGAAGCGGGCTTTCTCCAAGGCTTCCAGATCGTCCGACACCAGCATGCCTCCGCCGGAAGTCGTAATGATCTTGTTGCCGTTGAACGAGTAGACGCCGAAACGTCCAAGCGTTCCGCTCGACTTGCCGGAATAGGTCGCGCCGAGCGACTCGGCCGCATCCTCGACAACGGGAACGCCGTAGGCGTCGAGCAGTTCCAGGAGAGGCGCCATGTCCGCGCTCTGGCCGTAGAGGTTGACGACGACCGCCGCTTTGGGCAGCCGTCCTTCCCGCTTCGACTCGGCGAGAGCCCGCTCCAATGCGGCCGGCGACATGTTCCAGGTCGCTTCGTCCGAGTCGATCAGCACAGGCTCCGCGCCTTGGTACAAGATCGGATTGACGCTGGCGACGAACGTGAGCGAGGAGCACAGGACGCGGTCGCCCGGGCCTACGCCCAGCAGACGCAGCGCCTCGTGGATACCGGCGGTGCCGGAGCTGAGGGCCACGGCCCCCTTCGAGCCGGTGTAAGCCGCCAGCTCGGCCTCGAACGCGTCCACGTTCGGTCCGAGCGGAGCGATCCAGTTCGTCTCGAACGCTTCGCGGACGAACTTCTGCTCCTCCTCGCCGATATGCGGAGGAGACAGGAGAATACGGCTCCGGCCGGTTCCCGGCAGACCATCCGCTGTTCCGGGGGCGGCCCCTGGTTGAAGCTGTGCGGCGCGGGCCGGTGAAGCATGAGTTTGAAGTTGAGCAGCCATATTCGGTCCTCCTTTGATTGATCCGGTCATTCGGTCAAATGGAATAAGAGCGTGTTTATGTACCTGACGGAATACGATTGATTGAATGAAATACGAATCATTTCGCTAAATCCGGGTAACACCGAGCGCAGCGCAGCTCAGCTCCCGGTGCACGCCGCGGTGCAGCATGACGTCAGTCACCCGCATATCGGCTGATTGCCGGGCAACTCGCTCGCCGCCCCGGACGGGTGAACTCAACGCGCGCGAATCCCAGGCTCGCGCCTGCGGCCCTGCGCGGCGTTCAGACGTTCAGCCGCTCACGCCTGCCGGATCACCCGGGCAGGGACGCCCGCGGCCGTGCATCCGGCGGGGACATCGCGCACCGCCACGGCTCCGGCGCCCAGCGTGCTCCACTCGCCGACGGCGAGCCCCTGGATCACGGAGGCGCCGATGCCGATGTGCGCCCCCGCTCCCACGTCAACACCGCCGGCCAGGGCCGCGTTCGGCGACACATGCGCGTAGTCGCCGATCACGCAGTCGTGCTCCACGACGGCGCCGGTGTTGACGATCGCGTGAGCGCCGATCCGGGCCCCCGCGTTGACGACCGCGCCCGGCATCACGGCTGTGCCGGGCGCCAGGCTCGCGTCCCCGCTCACGACGGCGCGGGGATGGATCAGCAGCGCGAAGCGCCCGGGCTCCACGCCGAGCGATTCGGCGACCCTGCGGCGGACCGCGCAGCTGCCGATGGCGACGAAGACGCGCAGGTCTTCGTCTTCCGCGAGCATACGGGCGGCCAGCGCAACCGGTCCGCGGGGCAGGCCGTCCGCCCCGGCGGCCGGGACCGCATACCGGTCGTCGAGCACGGCGGCAAGCTCGTACTGCCCGCCGGCCCGCGCGATGTCGCGCACGACCTTGGCGTGGCCCCCGTCGCCGATCAGGAGAAGTCTCCTCACGACGGGCTTCCGATACCGGATGCGGCGCTTCCGGTGTACTTGGTCGTCGTGGCCTGCCCTTCCTGCGACACGCCTTCCCTGCGGACGACTTTAACGGCGGTCAGCAGAAGTATTTTGACGTAAAGGCGGAAGGAGCGGTTGTCGACATACCACACGTCGAGTTTGAACTTGTCTTCCCACGAAATCGCGTTCCGCCCGTTCACCTGCGCCCATCCCGTAATCCCGGGGCGTACCCAGTGGCGCCGCTTCTGTTCGTCGGTATACAACTCCAGATATTCCATCAGCAGCGGCCGGGGGCCGACAAGGCTCATATCGCCCTTGATCACGTTCAAAAGCTGCGGAATTTCGTCCAGGCTGAGCTTACGCAGCAGCTTGCCGAAAGCGGTCAGCCTGACTTCGTCCGGAAGCAGATTCCCGGATGAATCTCTCTTGTCTGTCATCGTCCGGTACTTGTAGACGTGAAACGGCTGTCCGAATCGTCCCGGCCGCTTCTGCTTGAACAGCACCGGCGAACCCAGCTTCATGCGGACAAGAAGCCCGACGACCGCGTAGACCGGAAGCAGCAGGAGCACCAGAGGCAGTGCAATAGCAAGATCCGCCGTACGCAGGACGGTATGCCCAAGCCATCTTCCGATGCGGCCCTTTTCTCTTGTGCCCGTACGAAGCTCTTGGTACATCGTTTCCAGCCTTCGAACGACAATCTGCTCGGTAAATTCCTGTTCGATTCTGCGCCGTCCGCCTTGTCCCAGCAAGGTGCCGTACGCTTTGTTCTCGATGAGGGTGCGGAAGGCTTTGGCGAGCGCCCCCGTATTTTTGTAAGGAACGAGCAGACCCGTATCCTCATGCCGGACCAGCTCCCGCGTACCGAGCACATCGCTTGCGACCACGGGTTTGGAAAAAGCCATCGCTTCCATCAGAAAACGCGGAATTCCTTCTTTCTCGGAAGTCAGCACGACGATGTCGGCCATTTTCAGAAAGGCATACAGGTCGGAACGGTGCCCGATCAGCAGCACTTCTTTTTGCAGACCGAGTTCGGCGATCCGTTCGAGGATTTGCTTTTCCAGCGGACCTTTGCCGGCTAGCAGACACACGAAATCCGTGATTCCCTGGCTTTTCAGCAGAGCGAGCGCGTCCAGCAGAAAATGATGATCCTTCACCGGCTCCATTCTCGCTCCCATGAGCAGAACGGTCTTATTTTGCGGGACGCCGTAAGTCGCCTTTAACGTCTCCAGCTCTTCCCGGCCGATTCTGCCGGCCGCCTTGTCCAGCTTGTCCAGATCGACGCCGTTGCCTTCGTAGTACACGATCTTGCCCGCGTTCAGCGACTGAAGCTTCGCCATGTCTTCCCGGTTCTGGGAAGCAAGCGCATCGCAGAAGTACGTGCCGATTTTTTCAAGTGTCCGGTAAATCGTATAAGCCGTCTTTGACTGGCCCTCATAGAACGGCAGGCCGTGGCTCGTGTGCATAATGACCGGCGTGCGGGCCAGCCAGGCGGCGGCTCGTCCGATAATTCCCGCCTTGGCCGTATGGGTATGGACGATGTCATAGCCTTCGCGCTTGATAAGCCTTCTCATCCGGAGGATCGAACGCACATCTTCCACAGGACGTATTTTGCGGTTCATCTGCACGAACTTCAGTTTGAGTCCGCTGTTCTTCATCGCCTGCTCGTCGTAGCCTTCCGGGGATGAAATCAGATGGACTTCATGCCCGGCCTGCCGCAGGACGGACATTTTGTCCGCCAAAATTTTGTGAGAGATAGCCGACGTACAAATATGGGCGATTTTGCTCAAGCGAAGCCTCCCCTTTCCGTCTAAGATGCGTTTGCTTTAAGACCCGTAATACCCGACATACCAGTCGGCGAACTTGCGGAGCCCTTCCGAAATAGGCGTCGACGGACGGAATCCGACATCTCTCTGAAGAGCGTCAATGTCCGCGAAAGTCGCCTGCACATCACCCGGCTGCATGGGTTTGAATTCGATTTCCGCCCTCGTGCCCAGGCTCTCTTCCAGCGTCCGGATAAACGTCATCAGTTCAACCGGCGAATTGTTGCCGATGTTATACACTTTATAAGGCGCATAGCTCGTACTCGGATCGGGATTTTCCCTATCCCAGTCCTTATTCGGCGCGGGCGGGCGGTCCAGCAGCCTCACGATGCCCTCGACGATGTCGTCGATATACGTAAAGTCTCGCCGCATTTTGCCTTCATTGAACACTTGAATGGGCTTGCCTTCGAGAATGTTGCGGGTAAAAGAGAAATACGCCATATCCGGGCGCCCCCACGGTCCGTATACCGTAAAGAAGCGCAGCCCCGTCACCGGTATCCCGTACAGGTGGCTGTAAGAATGGGCCATCAGCTCATTCGCTTTTTTGGTAGCCGCATACAGGCTGACGGGATGGTCGACCGGGTCGTCCGTCGAGAACGGCATTTTGGTATTGGCGCCGTATACCGAGCTGGAAGACGCGTAGATGAGATGGTCGATTTTGTAAGTCCGGCACGCTTCCAGGACGTTTAGAAATCCGGTCAGATTCGAATCGGCGTAAGCCCTCGGGTTCTGGAGGCTGTACCTGACCCCCGCTTGAGCGGCCAGATTGACGGCCACCCGGATTTCATGCTCGCCGAACACCCGGTTAAGCTGCTCGTGGTCGCATAAATCGGCCGTATAATGATGATAATTCGGGTAATTTTGAAGCTGCTTCAGCCTGTCTTGTTTCAGCGTTACGGCATAGTAATCGTTGAGATTATCGTAACCGACTACCTTCGCCCCGCTTTCCAGCAGCCTTAAAGCCAAATGATAGCCGATAAACCCGGCTGATCCGGTGATCAGAATGGACACCTGCCTACACTCCCCTGCTTACATATTGATGAAAAGACTGCCAGAACTCGCTTCGATCGCGGTCCAGCTTCGTTTTGGTGAAATTAGCCGCTTTGGCAAAATTGCGGCTCGCCTGCTCCAGCATCCAGTCCCGGTTGATAACCGTTCCCGTAAGCAGAGCGGCCAATTGTTTATCCTGGCCCGGCTTGAACAGGCAGCCCGGATCGAGAAGCTCGGGAATGCCTCCGGCCGTCGAGCCGATGACGGGACAGCCCCTTCCCATCGCTTCGATTGTGGCGCGGGGAAGTCCTTCCTGGAAGCTCGGCTGGATGTAGATATCCACGCTGTCCAGCCAGCCGAATACCGCGCTGCCGCTTGGAAGGACGCCGTCGAACTGAACGTTCTCCTGCAGCCCGAGGCTGCCCGCCATCGCGATCCAGCGCGACTTGTCCCCGTCCCCCAGAATGCGGAACTTGAACGGGGGCAGCTGGCCTTTGATTCGCGCCAGGGCATTCAGGGCCGTGTCGATGCCCTTAGTTTTGCCGTTTAACGAACCGATCAAACCGATCGTGACCGGCGTTTTCATGCTGCGGATCCGCTCCAGCCTTCTTTGCAGCACGTCCTCGCCCATTTCGGGAAGCTCGACGTTCGAGCACGATTGGGTGCGGCCGCTCGGGCATGGGTACCTTTTCTGCAAAAACTGCTCGGTGACATAGATGGCGTAGGGGGCTTCCTTGACGTCGGACTTCGTTTTCCACGTGGCGATCGGCGCGTACAGCTTGCCCTGCACGCTGCCGTAGTTCCACAGACCGTCCCAGGCGCAGGCAACAACCTCGACCGCAAACGGTTTGCCCAGCTTCTTGGCAATGGCGATCGCTTCGGAGCCGATCTCGCTCGGCAGCCGGGCGATCACCGCGTCCGCTTTCATGACCGCTTCCGTCAGCACGCGCTCGACGTAGCCCTTTTTCGTAATTTTATTAACGGGATTGCTGAGGGAGGGCAGGACGATAAAGTTGACGCCCGCTCCGCTCGACAAGCTTTTCTTCTCCATTTCATGGGCGGAGGTCATTCTCTTGCCCCGGGACACGACCGTGAGAGAGTCGAATACGGAAAGATACCTCTCCCATACGGCGTAAGGCAGCTTGCCGCTTGAGTAAAATTTCCCCGAATCCGTAAAGTAAAACGTATGATCATGTGCCCACAGAACGTTCATAGTGACCCTCTTTTCTGATTGACTTAATGATTTTGGCCGGCACACCCGCCGCCACTGTCATGGAGGGAACCGGTCTGGTTACGACCGCCCCCGCAGCGACGATAGAACGGCTTCCGATGCTTGCGCCCGCCAAGACCCTGCATCCGCAGCCGATCCAGACATCCCGGTGAATGTGGATTTTGGAACAGACGACCGGATTGTCGCGGATGGGAAGAGACTCGTCCTCCCAGCTGTGCTGGAAGGAGATCAGCGAACTCTGGTGCGCGATGGACACTTCGTCGTCGATCTGAATCTCGCCGCACGCGTCCAGGTAGCACTGCTTGTGGATGCTGACATTGCTGCCGATCCGCAGGCGCTCCCAGTATTTGATCTCCACCGACCGGCCGACGAAGACATTGTCTCCGCAGCTCAGCGTCAGGCACTTCAGCAGACAGTAGCGCATCGCCACTCCCGCCGTGTCCGGCAGAAGATCGGTCAGCGTCCAAGCGTACTTAAGCGCCGGCCTCGGGAAGAGACGGAGAATGCGGATGACGATGTCCAGCACCGTTTTGAATTTGTGAAACCGGTCTCGGCCTCTCATGAATTCCTCTCCTTTTGTCGCGGATAGACTTTAGCCATTTCAGCGTCCAGCCGGCCGTATAAGCTTGAAACATATACAGCAGGGGCAGAATGGGAAGCTTCTTGCGCACCATGTTGTCCCCGATCGTGCCGACGCCGTATTCCAGATCGCGTCCCGTTACGGTCATGTAGCCGACGAGCACCAGCGTGCAGGCATAAGCGAAGAGCAGCACCACGACAATTCCGTAAAACGCCCTCGTCTCTTTATATCGGATAAACATCAGCACCGCAAAAGCAAGCGCCACGAGCATCGCGACGGCTTCCATGGAACGGTACATCACGTTCGTTTCCCAATTTTCCGGATTAACGGGATTGGGGCTCAGGAACAGGAAGGCCGTCAGCAATACCGCGTTGACGATGCCCAGTCCGCCGATTTTGACGGCGAGCACGCCGGCCGATACGACCAGCATGGCGACCGCGGTTTTGAATCTTTTCGTAAACAGCAGGTAAAAGCAAAGCGTGTACACGATGGCATAATCCCGCAGGCCGGTTGCGTACAACATCACGAGCAGGAACAAAACATACTTCCGCTTCAGCAGCAGATGCGTGCAGTACAGGCCGAGCGCCACGCAGGTGACGTCTTTTGCAAATAGCGAAGTCATCATCATGAACGACGGGCTGACGAACAGCCCCAGAATGATCCAGCCTTCGTACATGCGGCGGTTTGCCTGCTCATAGCCGAAAAACGACCGGTTCAGCGCATAGATCAGATAAGCGATCCAGATCAGCATCACCGAATTGTACGTAATGATGACAAGCGGATCGGACACGTCGAGAAATTTAAAGAACGGCATATACATCAGCCCGAAAATCGGGTAGGCCGATGAATTGAACAGATAAGTCGAAATATGCTCAAAGGCGTAATGCAGAAAATCACCCAGTCCCAGGTACGTGACGACCTGCTCGTAATAATGATTTTCGTCGGGTCCGGCCAAGGGAGTCGCCGTAAACGCATAAACGAACTTCCCGATCAGCATCACGCAAAAGCCGATATACAGCAGGAACGGCTGATCCGGCCAGCGGATCATGCAGAAAAGCGGCAGAAGCAGCACGAAAAAAGAAATGATCCCCATACGCTCATCCAGCAAAAAAATTCCTTTTTCCAGAAGCAGCATAAGGAGTACATAGCCGATCACGAACAGGTTCCGAAGGGGAGGCGCTCCCTTCGGCAGCCCGGCTGCGGGGCTATGGCGCCGCAGCGTACATCCGCTCCAGTCTCCGCACACTTGTCTGAATGTCGTATCCGCACTCCTGCAGCGCCTCCAGCCGGACGGGCCAGTCCAGCCGCGATCCGGCGGTTTTCTCCCGGATCGCCCCCGCCCACGAATCGGCCGATTCGTTCAGGGACAGCCGGCTGACCAGCCCCAGGTTCAGGTCCGCTTCCGCGGGCACCTGATCGGAGATGAGGCACGGAACGCCCGCAGCCTGCGCCTCGATGACCACGATGCCGAGTCCTTCGTACAGCGAAGGCAGCAGGAACAGGTCGAAGGCTCCGATCAGCTCGGGGATGTTCTTGCGCACCCCGAGCAGGTGCACATGGTCCGCGATTCCCAGCTCGCGGACCCGGGCTTCCATCTCGCTGCGCAGCGGTCCGTCCCCGATCAGCACAAGCTGGGCGTCCGGACGGACCCGCAGGAAGCGGGCAAAGATCTCGAGCAGAAACCGGTGGTTCTTCTGCTCGCTGAATCTTCCGATGTGCCCGATCACGGGCACATGAGGGTCCGTGACCCCGACCGCTCTGCGGTAAGCCGAGCGGTCTCTCTCCAACTGCCCGTAGGGCTGGACCTGGATCGAATTCGGGAACACGACGACCCGCTCGTCCCGCCAGCAGTCGGGCCCGAAAAGCGCTTCGCAGGCGGAGCGGGAGCAGCCGAGCATCGTCGTCGAGTTGCTGCGGATCAGTCCCCGCATGTACTTGCGGTAGAGGCTGCGCAGCCACGATTCCCGCTTGCTGTCGTGCGTGTTGTGGCTGTGGCTGATTCGGACCGGCACGTTCATCTCTCCGGCAAGTTTCAGCACGTAGCCGCTGAACTGGTAGATGTGGCTGTGCACGACCTGATACGGCCCGTGTTCCTTCAAGTTGGCGAGGAAAGCACGGCGGAAGGCGCGCAGCCCTTTTTTCGGATGGGGCTGTCTGAAAATACGGCCTCCCAGCTCGATGATCTCGTCATCGTAAAATCCTTTTTCCTCAAATTGTACGGCAAAATGAAACTCATACTTGTCCCGGTCTATCGTCCGGTACAGGTTCATCAATAGCGTTTCGATCCCGCCGGGATGCATTTTTCCGACGACGTGAAGAATTTTCGTTTTAGGCTTCATGCAGAATCCTCCCGACGTAAGTAACAAGCTCCCGTTTTTTCTGGTTGACGATCCGTACGGAGCCTTCGTGACGGCTCTTCTCCGGGACAAGCCCGGCAAGCACTGCTTTGGGGTCCGTACGGAAATCGAGCACGTACCCGGAGAGGCCCAGATCTTTAAAAATGCTCGCCAGCTTTTTGTCCCAGGCGATGCCGTAGGTCGGCTTGCCGAAGGAGATGGCCGGGATGCACGCATGCAGGCGCTGGGCGATTACCGTATCGCAGTCCCGGATGCTCTCGACCAGATCCCCGACATCGCCCGGATAAGGGGCGAATTCCACACCGGGCATTCCGGCCAGCCGCGGTTTGACGTAACGTTCCACGAAGGCGTTGTCGGTGTCCGCCCCGTTCGTAAAGACCCGGACGCGGCTGCCGCCGTCGGTCGCCCCTTTCGCCAGGCTGTACCACCAATCGGCGCAATCGTCCCGTTCCCATACGTAAGGGGAATGCCGCCTCATTTCGTTGGGGTCCATGATGCCGAGCCCGACGGTATGGACGGAAGAGGATCTTGCGCCCCCGGCTGCATGCCTTCCCGGAAATGCTTCCAGGGTAACGAGCGCCGGATCGGATAAAGCCACGGCTTTGTGGGCCAGAGACGGGGCGATGGAAAGTAAATAAGCCAGCGAATCTTCGTCGCGGACTGAAATCGTTTTGGCGTAATGCAAAATATCGGTAAACCACTTCCGGGCCAGAAAGCTCCAAGGCCCTCTCATGCCGACGAACACGACGTGAAGCGGCTTGCCCTGCCTCTTTACTTCCCGGACCAGACGGCGCATGGCGATGGGAAACGACAAATAAGTGTCGATAAACAAATGTCCTCCGCCGATCAGCACCGCATCCGCCTGCGTGACAAGTTCGCGGATCTGCTCGCCGAGCACGGCGTCTTTGCGTTTATGGACCGAGTACGATTTCATGTAACGCAGAAAATCCGGCGTCAGCTTTTTTTTCACGCTGACTTCGTTCAATTTGTAGTCGCGGGTTAGAGCGGGTCCTCCATCCGTTCGCGGAACGGAACCGCTGCAGGCCGGGGTCTCTCTGTACAGACCGGCCGTCAAATCGAAGTTGGTGACGGTATATTCCCCGCAGGTGCGGATCAATTGGTTGACGGTCAACGCGATAAGACCGTCTCCCAGGTTCGTCGAATGGGGCACGCCCGCAAGCAATATATGTTTCACGTTAATTCCCTCGCTTTTTGTTGGCGGTCATCCAGGCAAACATCCCGATCGAGATATTAAGCTTGCGCCGGATAACGATCACCATGGCTGTTTTCCAGCAGACGGTGCAGAGCAGATTCGTAATAGCGGCCCCCAGCATGCCGAAGGCGGGGATCAGGGCAAGGTTCAGCACGATGTTCAGCACGGCGGAACCGGCCAAAATCCGGCCCAGTGTTTTCTGCTGCCCCGTCATCGTCATCAGCGTACCCGTCTGCCCGCTGAACGCGGAGACGAGCTGGCCGGTGGACAAAATCAGCAGCGCCAGCGATCCCCGTTTAAACTCTTCTCCGAACAGGCCGAGAATGGGATCGTTCAGAAACAGGAAGGCGACATAGATGACGCCCGCAAACAGGAATCCCGCCAAATTGCTCAAGCTGAGCACATGCTGGAGCTGCTTGTCGTCCTTCTTGGCGTAGGACTCCGAGATGAAAGGAGCCGCCGTCATGTTGATAGCCGTCAGACCGAACGAAACGAGCGTTGCGATCCGGACGGCCGCCCCGTAAATCCCCGCCTCGGTCGTCCCCTCCATCCAGCCGAGCATCAGCACGTTAAGCTGGCCCAGCACGAGGTACATGCCCGAGACGAACATGAGCGACAGGGAGACGTTCACCCACTCGCGGGTGTTGTAGGCGGTGTCCGCTCCTTGGATCTTCGGAGTCAGCCTGCGCTTCAGCACCCATGCGCCTATGGCGTAGGACACGGCCATGGCGGCCAGGAAGAGCAGCATGGCCTCTCCCGCTCCGGCCTTCGTGTCTGCGATGGCGTTGTAGAGAAACAGCAGCGCGATGAACACGACCGGGCGGATGATTTTCTCCGGCAGCTGCGCGTGCAGCATCTCCTTCAGCGCCTGAAGGGAGCTTTGGCGGAGCAGGGCCAAGGCCATCACCGGAATGCCGAGCAGGCCGGCTATGTAGGTGTAGAGCAGTTCGCCGTTCATGGTTCCGCTCATCAGAAGCACGACGAGGAGCGAAATGACCGTTACGGCCAGGGACAGTCCCGCCGTGATCTGATTCGCCCGGCGGAGCAGGCCTTTCACCTCCGCCCACTGCCCGTGCGCCCGGTAGGACGAAACGTAGCGGACGATGGCGGTGTCGAACCCGAGCTTCGTCGGGAAAACAAGGAACGTCACTACGGTGGTGACGAACGAATAGTAGCCGTAGCTGACGGCGCCCAGCTGCCTGGCCAGCAGGATTTGCAGAATCAGCGCGATGCCGATTCCCCCCACATTGACCAGGAAGGACAGCGAGCTGCTTTTCATCAGCATTTTCGATAAAGAACGTTGTGTAAGTGGTTTCGCGGTTGTATTCATACTCATCCCGGATTCAATCCCATTCCTGCTTGAGTTTTAAGAAACATTGCGGTAGGTCGGCACCAGATGCTGCAGCAGCGCGCGGATTTCTTCGGGATCGCTGCCGAGCACGCGTTCAAGCCGGCGCATTTCGAACTCCAGCTCGGTCCGGTTGATATTCATCGGCTTCCCGATAAATATCCGGTCGTGCATCGTGGAAGACATGCCTTCCTCGCTGGTCAGCAGCTCCTCGTACAGCTTCTCGCCCGCACGGATACCGGAAAATTCGATATCGATATCGACGTTCGGTTCATAACCGGAAAGCCGGATAAGGTCGGTCGCCAGATCGACGATTTTAACGGGTTTGCCCATGTCGAGAATGAACACTTCGCCGCCTTTGGCGAAAGCTCCGGCCTGAATCACGAGCTGCACCGCCTCCGGAATAGTCATAAAATAACGCACCATCTCGGGGTGGGTCACCGTCACCGGGCCTCCCCGGGCGATTTGGTCCTTGAATCTCGGGATCACGCTGCCCCGGCTGCCCAGTACATTCCCGAAGCGGACGGCCACGAACTTCGTCTTGCTGTGCTTGTCCAGACTCTGGATAAACATTTCCGCGATCCGTTTGGTCGTCCCCATAATGCTCGTCGGGTTGACGGCTTTATCCGTGGAAATCAGCACGAAACGCTCCGCGCCGAATTCGTCCGCGCATTCCGCTACGTTTTTGCTGCCGAATACGTTATTCTTGATCGCTTCCGACGGGTTGCGCTCCATGAGCGGCACGTGCTTGTGCGCTGCGGCGTGGAAGACGACCTGCGGGCCGAATTCGCGGAATACGTCCGCAATGCGGGTCCGGTCCTGCACATCGGCGATCACGGTTTCGATCGGAAGATTCGGGAACAGCCGGCGCATTTCCATCTCAATGCCGTAAATGCTGTTCTCGCCGTGGCCGAGAAGGAGCAGCCGGGCCGGTTTGAACGGGGCTACCTGGCGGCAGAGCTCGGAGCCGATAGACCCGCCCGCGCCGGTGACCAGCACGATTTTGTTCTGCACGTAATCGGCGATATTTTGTAAGTCCGTCTGGATGGGATCGCGTCCCAGCAGGTCTTCCACCTGCACGTCGCGCATCTGGTTGGCCGCCATTTTACCCTGAATGTATTCCTGGATGTGCGGAATGATTTTCAGACGGGCTTTCGTCGTTTTGCAAATATTGATAATGTCCGAAATCTGCGTCTTCGACACCGAAGGCAGCGCGATAATAATATCGTCGATCCGCTGCTCTTCCACGATCCGGGGAATATCAAGGCGGTTTCCCATGACCGGAATGCCGTGAAGCTGAAGCTTCTGTTTGTAGGGATCGTCATCCACGAAGGCGACCGGCTTCATCATGAAGCTGTCGTTGTGCGCAAGCTCCTTCACGAACATGACTCCGCAGCTCCCCGCTCCGACGACAAGCGTCCTTTGGGCGGGCTTGCCGCCCCGGGACCTTGAGCTGCCGTAAAAATTGTCGCAGAACACGCGCCAGACAAACCTTGAACCGCCCAGCATAAGCAGGATACCGTTCAGATTCTGGAGGAACATATACAGCGTGATCTCACCGGCGGACAGGAATGACGTCACCGCATACGAAATCAGACAGGAGACGATGACCGCTTTGGCGATCGCTACCATTTCACCGACGCTGGCATACTGCCAGATCCGGTTATAGAGCTGGAAGTAGAACATCGCGCACGCTAGCGAGATACCGGATACCAGTGTGTAGAGCATAATGACACTCATGACTTCCTGCGGAATGCCGCCCCGGAAATGCGCCAGGAAAGTCAGATAAATGCTCGCCCATACGATAATCATGTCAATCAGGACAAGCATGGGCGTCCGTTTAGAATAACTCATCTTTTCCCCTCCCTTAGTGTTGGAAACCGTTTTGATAAAAGGATGATGAATCTAAATGGATGAAGCCGCCGTTTCCCAAGCAAATCAGCTGCTGTAGTCGTAATACGTGTTCATCTTGGCGTCCTTGCGGGCGACTTTGTTCAGCACGACGCCCAGTATCCTTGCATGGACGAACTGCAGGCTGTCCCGCGCTTTCTGCACCAGCTCGCGTTTGACTCCGCCCGCGTTAACGACGAGCACGACGCCGTCGCACTGGGTCGCCACGACCTGAGCGTCACTGACGGCGAGGACGGGAGGCGTATCGACCAGAATCACGTCGAACTCCTGTTTGAGCCGCTCCAGGAGATCCGTCATCCGCCGGGAACCGAGAATCTCGGACGGGTTGGGCGGTACGGTGCCGCAGGTCATAACATACAGGCCCGGGATATCCGTCTCCTTGAGCGCTTCCTCCACTTCGGCCTGGCGCGTCAGCACATCCGTCAATCCGGTGCGGTTCGAGAGGCCGAACGTGCGGTGAGCCGTCGGTTTGCGCAGGTCCGCGTCGATGAGCAGCACCTTTTTGTCCGTTTGGGCGTACACGACGGCCAAGTTGTCGATGGTGGTGGACTTCCCTTCCCAGGGACTTGCGGAGGTGACCATCAGCGTCCGGATTTCTCCATCCACCCCGGAGTACTGAATGTTCGTCCGCAGCGTGCGGTACGTTTCGGATATCGGCGACATGGGATTGCTGTGAGCGATAATCGGTCGCTGCTTATTGGATAGGGACACCGGATGCTTCACCTACTTTCTTCCCGATCGGGGTGCGTTTGGGCTTCATATCTCCGGCCCGTATTTCAGGGACCGCTACAAGGGTCGGAAGGCCGAGATAGTGCTCCACGTCTTCCTCCGTTTTCAGGGTATCGTCAAAATATTCGAGTGTGAAAACGAGTCCGATCGCGAACATGAGCGAAGCCAGGAAGCTGATGGCCACATTCAGCGGCACATTCGGTTTGACCGGCGCCGGCGTTTTGGCCGGGTCCGCCTCATGAAGCACGAAGACGTTGTCGATTTTCATAATGTTCGGAATCTGCTTCTGGAACATCTGCGCCACCGTGTTAATCATCTGAGCCGCTTTGGAGTAGGAAGCATCTTCAAGACTCAGCGTAAAAATCTGCGTATCGCTGACCGAACTGAACTGGATACGCCGCATAAGATCGTCGGAGGTCACTCCGTATTCCGGATGTTCCTTGACGACAAGATCCATAATCGCCGGCGTTTTGATAATTTCTTTGTAAGTGTGGATCAGGGAAATATTCGTGTTGATCGCATTCATATCGAGCCTCAGCATTCCCTGGTTATCCGCAGGGGAGTTGACGATCAGCTTCGTGGAAGCCTGGTAAACGGGCTTTAAGTAATATTTGCTTACGACGCCGGTAATCAGACAGCCCGCCGCCACGATCAGCAGAATAAGCCAGAGCCTTTTACGGAGGACAGCCAAATACCGTTTAATTTCAAAATCTATACTCACCGAACTGAATCCCTCGCTTTCCTTTGGTATCCGTATGACGCGGCCCGATGAGGGCCTACGAACAGCAAGCTGCTTTTTCCATACTTCACCGCATTAAAACAATGTCTAATTGCCGCTTTGTAACCTTAAAGTATAGAGGTGCGCCATTCAACGGAACATCGCAAAAATCCTTCGGGGCCTGCCTGCGACCGGTTCCCTTTTTTCCAAAGGAAGATCATTCGCTACCCGGATGGCGTTCCGGCGGCAGTATTCCGCGTAATCTCCGCCTATCTTCGCCTCTATCTTCTCATAGGCTTCACTCAGCCTGAACGGCCTGCGGACCAGATCGTGCGCATCCGACGCAACCAGATGAATCAACCGGCGGGAGCAAAGCTCATAGGCGAGCGACTGTACTTTCGAGCCGAATGTGCCCAGGATGGAATCCGAGGTGAGCTGAAATACCGCTCCCCATTCCGCAAGCTGCAGCAGCTTGTCCGGATCTCCCGCAACCTCCGCATTCCTCTCGGGGTGCGCAATTACGGGCACGAGTCCCAAAACCGAACATTCATGGCAGATCTCGGCCAGCTCCGCAGGAAGGGAGTAAGCGGGACATTCAATCAGCAGATAACGGGTTCCCCCAAGCGTGAGCAAAGTATCCTCGTACCAGTCATTGATCAGATTCGGGGTAACGCGGATCTCCTGGCCGCTTTTAACGTGAAGCGGAATGCCGTGCTCCAATAAGGACGCATTCAGCCCGGCTACCGCTTCTTCAATGTCTGCGGAGGGGGTGAAATAGCGGCTCGTCCGGTGATGAGGCGTAGCGAAAACCGTCGATATTCCATTCGACACCGCCATTCGCGCCATTTCGAGTGATTGCTCCAGGCTGCTTGGCCCATCATCCAGACCGTGAAGGATGTGTGTATGGATATCGATCATTCAATTTCCCTCCAGATCCGAATGTTACTAAAATTATGTCACAAAACGTATGGATTGCATGAGGGTGTATAGTTATAAATTCATGTAGTTACTCTTGCTTATTTTACAAAGCGAAGTATGAGCTGGATTTCCTGTTTGTTTTTGTTTTTATTTATCTCTTTTTCCAGTTATTTATAATTATTAAGCGGTATTTTACGAATAAAATGCTTTCTTCTGCCGCTTGCAAGGTACAACGAATCAGACCTTTATCTCTACAAGATCACGATCCGTTCATGCTTTTTTTCCACTCGAAAAGCCCCCTAATGCTTTTAAAAGACTGGCTCCGCGGGCTTTCGGGGGGTCGTAAACGAATTTTTAACAGTTGATACCAAAGACAGGTCCCAGGGAAAGCCGTTCGGCTCAATTTCGGATTTAAGGGTGGGACGGGGTAACTAACCTAGGTCTTAGGGATGGATTTAGAGGTTGAAAAGGAACCGGATTTAATTCCCACAATTTTACTTGGAATAGTCCCGGCCTGTACCTACCTCTTCCGAAAACCGGGACAAAATCCGATTTTTCGTCCCAGTCTTCCGGGAAATACCGCTACTAAATTCCCGTCCGGCGTGAGCTTTGCATGCGGAAAAGCCGACATCGGGCTCTTCCATGAAGACCCAACCCCGCGGAAACCGCCGTTTTTCGGCCGGTTCAGGTTATATTTGCCTCCTGGCAGTGACTTTGGACACAAGGAGGCGTGCGCCTTCCTTCTTTCAGCCCAATCCGACACGGTCTCAAGAGCTGTTTTTTGCAAGCGTTTCCATTCAAATTTTTGGGGGCTTCTCCTGTACTTTCCTTTTAGTGTCCAAAAGCACGCCCGGCTTCCGGCCGGCCCAAAGAAAAAAGCCGCGCGCGGCGGCTTCTCTTTCAACCCCAATTATTCTGTTCATCCGTGTTATCGGAACCTATCGGAACTTGCCGGATTGCCTGCCGGATTACTGGTCGGAGGAAGTAAACACGGCTTTCCCGGGGATATACAGGATTTGGCCGGGGCTGACTTCCTGATCCTCCAGCCGGTTGTAGAGCTGAAGCTCCCTCGGATTGATCTCATACCGTTTGGCGATAAGATCCAGTGAATCTTCCTTCTGAACGATGCACATCGTCACTTTGCGGAACTGCTGATCCTCTTTTTCCGTTTGGATAAAAAGTTTTTTCCACTCCAGGGCATCCGCTTTGGATTCTTCCGAACCCGCGGCCGAGGCGTATTCCCGCTCATCCTTTTCGGTCCGTTCGTAAGAAGATGCACCGCTGCCTGCACCGTTTGCGAAGAGCGACTGAAGACCGGAACCTCCGGACGACGGAGAGTCCTGCTGCTTCTTGCTTCCGAACGCCACCTTCAGTTCCTTCGTTTCTTCCTGCACGGCAGGCTCTTCATCGGCGAATACTTCCAAGCTCTCCTCGGCGGGAGCGGAAGCAATCACCGGCTCTCTCTCGGGCTCGATAACTTCCGCCTCGACGACGAAGGCCGGAGCCGTTTCCCCCCGCTCCGCCCGACCGGCCGCCTCCTGCTCCGCCGGGGAAGCCGAAGCAGGGTCCTCCGCCTGGGCAAGCGTCTGCTGCCCCGCAGCCGCAGACGGCGTGCGCTGCTCCTGCGCCTCTTCCTCGCCCGCGCTGCGGTAAGAGCGCTCGGACGAGAGCTGGTTCAGCGTCAGCTCGCCGAAAGACCGGTCCGCAAACGAAGCGGACGAATCCGCCTGCGGCGGAGGAGACTTCGGCGCGGCCAGCCGGTCCCAGGCGCTTGGCGCCGGACCGGACGGCGCCGCGGCCTGGACCTCGGGCTGCTCTGTCCGCGTCTCGCGCAGCCACGGGTTATCGGCCTTGTACGCGCTGCCCGGATAAACCGGAGCCTGAGGCTGGGCCTGGTACTGAGGCTGGGCCGATGTCGTCGGCGGCTGCAGCTTCGCCTGCCCGTCCGCCGCAGCCGCATATTCCGTCTGCTGGCGAAGTTCGAGTTCGTCGGCTCCGCCGGCAGGTTCGCTCCGCGGCTCTGCCGGAGCATTTTGCGGGGCGGAAGCCGTTTCATGCACGAAAACAACCTCTTCGTCCTCTTCGCTCCAGCCGCCGGCTTCATAAGCCATCTCCACCCCGTGCAGGGAAAGCACCCCGGTCACATTCAGGCTCCGTGAATTCAGTACGTCCACATCAAACGTTTCGATATCGACCAGAATATCCTCGATCCGATGCACCCGGCTGAGCGGCAGCGTAATCTCCACCGGAATGGAATGCTCCAGCGACCGTTTCGTTTCCTGCTCATCCAGATAGCTTCCGTTCAGCAGCAGGCTGCCTTTCAACAAAGCTTGTTCCTGCTGGGGAATCACCTCTATGCGGGGAATCAGTTCCACATCGTCCAAATCCCGTATGCCGGCGGCTCCTTCCGCCAAATGTACGCGTTCGTAGATGTCGAATCGCAGACCGTTCTGCTCTTCCGTCAACGTTGCCATCCTCCCTTCGGTTGTCCTCTAGTAAAGCTGCGCCTTATCGCGGGACTCCGTTCTTTACTATGTATATGATAGAAGGAGGACGGCATGACTGCATTTTCGCATTTATGCGTTCAATGCCGCAAGAAGCTCCCGGAAATCATCCGGATAAGGAGCATCGACAGCCAGCTCCTCGCCGGTGACCGGGTGACGGAATAGAAGGCGTGCGCCGTGAAGCGCCTGCCTTCCGAAAGCGTTCATCCGTCCGCCGTACAGGGCATCTCCGAGCAGCGGATGGCCGATATGGCTCATATGTACGCGGATCTGGTGCGTCCGCCCGGTCTCGAGGCGCAGCTCCAGCAGGGCTGCGTCTCTGAAGCTCTCTACCGTGCGGTAATGGGTCACCGCCGCGTCCCCTCCGGGAGACACCCGGCGGCGCGCCCGGTGATGACGGTCTTTTCCGATCGGGGCTGAAATCGTTCCGGCCGGAGGCGCCGGCAGTCCGTCGCAGACGGCCGCGTACATGCGCCCGATCGCTTTCTCCCGCATCGCTTCATCGAGCAGAAGGTGCGGCAGCTCGTACTTCGCATACAGCACGGCTCCGCTTGTATCCTGATCCAGCCGGTGAATGTGCCGGACGCCGCAGCTTTGGCCGGTGGATTCGTAATAGCCGGCCACCGCGTTCGCCAGTGTCCCTCGCTGCCCCGGCTCCGATGGATGAACCGCCATCCCCGCCGGTTTGTTAACGACAAGCAGGTAGTCGTCCTCGAACAAGACTTGCAAGTCGGTCCATTCCCCGGGCACCGGTGAAGGCTCATCGGGAAATACCTTCAGCAGAACTTTCTTCCCCTGCCGGCGGATTCCGCCTTCGCGTTCCAGCTTGCGCCACAGCTTAAGCGGAACCGGCAGTACCACGTGGACCTCTTCCCATGCACACGCATCGCCCGACAGCGTCAGCTCAATCCATTCCCCTTTTCTTCTGCCCGTCACGATAGCGCCCTCCCTTCCGCAGCACGACTGCCAAAGCGGCAAGCAGCACGACAAATACGAACACGATAAAGATCAGATCAATCGGAAAATCGAAGAAATAATAGCGTTTCATACGAATAAACAGCTCCGTTCGTCATCGAAAGTCTTTCCCATTTTATCATCTCCGCCTTTTAAAAGAAAACAAGCAGGTCCGGACCAGGCCCCTCGTTTGTATTAACGTTCACCGGCCCGCTTCCCGGCAGGAGATCAAGGCTGTCTCGCGAGGCTATCTCGCGCAGCCGGATGCAAGCCCAATCGCCGTTCCTTGCGTCCGCACCAATACGCACAAAAAAATCCCCGGTCCTGACAGACCGGGGATTCATCGTACAACAGGACAAACACCATGCAAAACAGCCGGCTAAAGCCTACAACCGTTTCAAAGCTTCGCGGTTCGCCTCGATGGTCGCTTCGATGTCTTCATCCGTGTGGGCGGCCGAAACGAACATCCCCTCGAACTGGGACGGGGCTACCGAGACACCCAGATCCAGCAGATGGCCGAAGTACCGGTTGAATACGGACAGATCGGACGTTTTGGCCGTGTCGTAATTGACTACCTTCTGCTCCGTGAAGAACGGGCACACCATCGACCCGACACGGTTCAGCGTGCTCGGTACGCCGATTTCCTTGGCATTGGCCAGAAAACCTTCCGCCAACCGGGCTGATTTGCGTTCGAGTTCCTCATAGACGCCCGGCTGTCCGAGCAGCTTAAGGGTGGTATACCCCGCCGCCATCGCGAGCGGATTTCCCGACAGCGTACCCGCCTGATAGATCGGACCGCTTGGAGCGATCTGCTCCATGATGTCCTTGCGTCCACCATAAGCGCCGACGGGCAGCCCGCCGCCGATTACTTTGCCCAGACAGGTCAGATCCGGCGTCACGCCGTACAATCCCTGCGCGCAGTTAAGATGGACGCGGAAGCCGGTCATCACTTCGTCGAAAATAAGCAAAGCGCCGAATTTGGAAGTCACCTCGCGCAGTCCTTCCAGGAAACCGGGCAGAGGGGGCACGACGCCCATGTTGCCCGCAATCGGTTCGACGATGACAGCGGCGATATCTTCGCCGAATTTTTCAAACACTAGCTTGACGGACTCCAGATCGTTGTAGGGAACCGTCAACGTATTTTGCGCGACCGATTCCGGCACGCCCGGACTGTCCGGCAGGCCAAGCGTCGCTACACCCGAGCCCGCTTTGATCAGAAGCGCATCGGCGTGGCCGTGATAGCTTCCCTCGAATTTCAAAATCTTGTTGTGCTTAGTGAAACCGCGAGCCAGACGCAGCGCACTCATCGTCGCTTCCGTACCGGAATTCACCATGCGCACGATATCGATGGAAGGTACGCGCTCCGCGACCAGCTTGGCCATTTCCGTCTCGATCAGCGTAGGCGCTCCGAAGCTCGTTCCTTTTTCCGCCGTCGATTTCACGGCTTCGATCACTTCGGGATGGGCATGGCCGAGAATGAGAGGTCCCCAGGAACCGATATAGTCGATATATTCGTTCCCGTCGATGTCGTACACCCGCGAGCCGCTTGCGCGCTCCATATACATCGGAGTCAGACCGACCGATTTAAAAGCGCGGACCGGGCTGTTCACCCCTCCGGGGATCACTTGTTTAGCTTCGGCAAAAGCAGCCGCGGACTTCGTATCGTTGCGTTTGTGATTCAGTTCCATAATAGCCGGATACCTCCTGGTTTCAGTTATCAGTAAACTTAATCGGGCGGGCACCGTCAGGCGGATGCGGTTAAACCGCGGTCCGCCGCCTCCCGTCTTGACAAAAGCCGGAACGCTTCAAACGAACAAAGGCGGTCCGGCTTCTGCTTGTCAGTTGTTTCTATTATACACGCTTCCGCATGGGATTGCTTTAAGAGGCACACGACCTTCGCTGCCGCCGCGCCGCACGTGTTCGCTTTGAGAATAGTCAGCATTTGCTTCTTATCGGAATCGGCAAACGGTTTCGTTTTAGTGCGGAGCGCAGCGAGCTGCCTCACGTCGACTTCGTCCATAAGCGTCACGTGAGGGGCCCTATGCTTGGATTTAACCAAGGCACTCGTCATCACGTTTGCTTTTGCCGCTTCGGCCCCGGCTCTAGTTTCCGCGACTAGACCTTCGCTGCCGTCTTCGTGCCTTCCGCTGAAGCTTTCGCCGCCGATCCGTCAGCCGCGCCCGTCAAGCGATCCGCGGCCTCGAATGCCGCTTCCCGTCCCTGCCGGATGCAGTCCGGCAGACCCACGCCGTGGAAGCCCGCGCCCGTCACGTACACGCCCGGCATACGCTCGGCGAGATCGCTCCTCAGCTCCCGGACATGATCCAGATGGCCGACCGGATACTGCGGCATCGACCGGTACAGGCGGGTCACTTCGTAGAACAGAGGCTCCGCCGTGATGCCCATCAGTTCCGCAACATCTTTGCGGACTTTTGCCACGATTTCTTCGTCCGTAAGATGCACCCAGTCTTCCTCACCCGAGCGGCCGACATAACAGCGAAGCAGGACGTGACCTTCCGGCGCCGTGTGAAGCCACTTGGTGGACGTCCAGGTGCATGCCGTGATCGAGCGCCCTTCGGATCTCGGGATAAGGAAGCCCGATCCGTCGAATTTGACGTTCGCGTCTTTTTCCCGGTAAGCGATCACTACGTTCGCAACCGACACGTAATTGATCGCCTTCAGCTTGTCGACGGCCGGGTGGTCGCCGAGCAGCTCGGCGGAATGATACGTCGGCAGGGTCAGAATGACGCTGTCGGCCGTTTCCCGCTGTCCGCCTTCGTATCCGACCTCGTAGCGGTCCCCTTCCTTGCGGAGTTCCGTCACTTTCGTGCCTGTCCGGATCGTCACGCCTTCCTCCCGCAGTACTTCCTCCAGCCGCTCAACCAGCGTCTGCAGACCGTTCTTGTAGGTCAGGAAGGTGGAGTTGCGGCCGGGAGCCGGCAAATTCAAAGCCTCCTGCTGGGATTTCTTGCGATTCGATATCATCCCGTAGATCAGACTCCGGTACTGCTGCTCCATTTCGCCGAACTGCGGAAAGGTCGACTGCAGGCTGAGCGCATACGTATCGCCTGCATAGATGCCCGCCAGCAGCGGTTCGACGATCTGGTCCAGCACTTCTTTGCCCAGTCTCCGGTGAAGGAAATGGCCGAGAGATTCGTCGCTGTCGTCTTCCTTCTTGGGCAGCACGAGATCCATCATCGCACGCGCCTTGCCTTTCGCGGAAACGAGACCCGTTCTCATAAACGGTTCGATGTCCGTCGGAATGCCGAGCACCAGTCCCGCAGGCATCGGGTGCAGAGTGCCGTCCCGCAGGATGTAGGTCTTCTTCGCCTCCGGGTTCGTACCCGTGAGTTCCCCTTCCAGCCCGAGCTCGCGGCTCAGCTCAATGATCGGAAGCTTCCGGGCCAGGAAAGAATCCGGGCCCTTCTCAATGACGAATCCTTCTTTACGCAGGGTATGGATTCTGCCGCCGAGCTTTTCGGCTCCTTCAACCAGGGTAACATCCGCCGTACATCCGGCCTCCTTCAATCGCTTATTCACGTAATAAGCGGCGGTGAGACCGGTGATGCCTCCTCCGACAACGATTACTTTACGGGCCTCGTTCATCATGCAACGTCCTTTCCGCCCGGACGGCATCTTAAGGCCGCCCGGATTATAAAATCGCAAAGAGGCGCATCCGAATGTCTGCGCTCCCTTGTCGTCTTGCTCTAAGCTTGTTTCGTCAGTTCGCCGTACTGCTTCCAGACGGCATCGCTGAGCGTCTGCATATACAGCGGGTCGGTATTAAGCGAATCCGTACGTTCAAGGTGCAGGCCGATTTCCTTGGCGAGCTGCTGCGCCTCTATATCCAGATCGTACAGCACTTCCAGGTGATCCGAAACGAATCCGATCGGGCACACGAGTACGCGCTTCACGTCTTCCTTCGCGAGAGTACGCAGTACATCCAGGATGTCCGGGCCAAGCCAAGGGGTAGCCGTTTGTCCCGCGCTCTGCCACGCAAACTGCCAGTTCTCGATGCCGGCTTTGTCCGCGATCGCGCGCGAAGTTTCAAGCAGCTGCTCCGGATACGGATCGCCCAGCTCGAGAATTTTCTCCGGCAGGCTGTGCGCCGAGAACAGGACGCGGACGGAGGAACGGTTCTCCTCTCCGAACTTGCCCAGCGCGCGTTCCACCCGCTCGGTCAGAGCTTGAAGCAGCTTCGGATGCAGATGGTAGCTGTCGACAAACGTCATGGCAATGCCGTGCTCGGCCGCTTTTTCGCGTGCGCGCTTGTTGTAGCTGCCGATGCTCATCGTCGAATAGTGAGGAGCGAGAACGATGCCCACTCCTTCGGTAATTCCGCTCTGAGCCATTTGCTCAATGCCGTCTTCGATGAACGGATATGCGTGCTTCAAGCCTTGGAAACAGACGAATTCCACGTCGTCATGCTCGGAAGCCAGCGCATTTTGCAGACCCGCCACCTGATTGTCCGTATTTTCCCGCAGCGGAAAAACACCTCCGACAATCGCTTCGTAACGGCTGGTCAGCTCATGCAGCTGTTCCGGACTCGGCTTGTTGCCCCGCCGGATGTGCGTGTAGTAAGCTTCGATATCCTCCATGCTCTGAGGAGTGCCGTAAGACATCACCAGTACGCCGACTTTCTTCCTGCTCATGGTTCAGACCCCCTTGCCCGCGTTCCGCCCGGCCAGCGCCTCGGCAGAATAGGCATGTATAAATTCAGTGAGTTCCTTTAATTTATCCAGAGACGCTTCCGGGAACAGGCCGTGACCCAGGTTGAAAATATAACCCGGCTCCGTGATCCCCTGATCGATAATGCGCTTCGCATGTTCCTGAATGACCGGCATCGGCGCCGTAAGTAGGTAAGGATCGAGATTACCCTGGACGGCAAAGCGTCCTCCGGTTCTTCTCCGTCCTTCCGGAATGGATACGCGCCAGTCGAGGCCGATCACATCCGCCTGGAGGTCGCCAAGCAGAGGAAGCAGTTCGCCCGAGCTCACGCCAGGGAAATAAATCTTAGGCTGCTTCAGATCGCCGAGCTCGCGGAAAATCCGCTGGATCGTAGGCAGGACGAACACCCGGAAATCTTCCGGCGCAAGCGCGCCGACCCAGGAATCGAACAGTTGGACCGCTTTCGCGCCTGCCGCGATATGCGCCCGCAAATATGTAATGACCATGTCTCCGAGCTTATCCATCAGCGCGTGCCATACTTCCGGATTTCCGTACATGAGTTCTTTCGTGCGAATGTAGCTTTTCGAAGGACGGCCTTCTATCAAGTAGCTTGCAATGGTGAAAGGCGCTCCGGCAAACGTAATGAGCGGAACCGTCAGCTCGCGGTCCAAAATCCGGATCGTTTCGATGACATGGGACAAGTCGCCTTCCACGTCGATCGGCTTCAGCTTCATTACATCTTCACGGGAACGGATCGGATTCTCGATCACCGGCCCCACGTTTTTAACAATATCGAATTGAATGCCGAGCGACGCTACGGGATTCATAATATCGGAATACAAAATAGCCGCATCCACACCGAGCTTCTTTACCGGCATCAACGTGACTTCTGCAGCCAGTTCCGGCTGTTCGCATATTTCAAGCAGCGAGTATTTTTCTTTGATCTTGCGGTATTCGGGATCATAGCGTCCGGCTTGACGCATGTACCACACGGGCAGCCGGTCTACTTCCTGCTTGCGGCAGGCTCGAATAAAACGGTCATTATTTATCACAAGACACCTTCTCCTGACCCTGTCATGATTTGTTACCATTATGCCCTAATTATACCCCGGTCACAACCGGAACCGCGCTCCGACTTCCGACAAATGTTTGACAAAGCCGCAGTGAGCGGGCTTTCCTCCGTGCTCTTACCTTCTTTAAAGAGAATTGAAACCGCATTTCCCGGAGGTACGGTTTCGAATGTAAACGGCTGCGTCAGCCGGCTCCCGCGCTTTTTGCCCGGATAAAAAACGCTCCGCAGTTTCCCGGCCGGGCTCCTGCGGAGAAAGAAGGTACGGTGTACCTCGGTTAAACGTTTTTCAGCCAGCGCGCCGCATCCTTGGCATGGTAGGTCAAAATAATATCGGCTCCCGCGCGCTTAAAGCCAAGCAGCGTCTCCAGCACGATTTCTTTTTCATTGATCCAGCCGTTCTGGGCCGCAGCCTTTACCATCGAATATTCCGCGCTTACGTTGTAAGCCACGAGCGGAAGATCGAAGTTCTGCTTAAGCAGCTGCAGAATGTCCATGTATGCAAGCGCAGGCTTCACCATGAGGAAATCCGCGCCTTCCAGAACGTCGCTCTCGGCTTCGCGGAGAGCTTCGCGGGAGTTCGCCGAATCCATCTGGTAAGTTTTGCGGTCCCCGAACTGAGGCGCCGAATCCACCGCTTCACGGAACGGACCGTAGTAAGCGGAAGAATATTTGACCGAGTAAGCCATAATCGGCACATGTTCCAAACCTTCCGCATCCAGTCCCGCCCGGATGGCATGCACATAGCCGTCCATCATGTTGGACGGAGCGATAATGTCCGCGCCCGCCTTCGCCTGGGAAACGGCTGTTTTAACGAGCAGCTCCAGCGATTCGTCGTTGGCGATATCCGTGCAGCCCGTTTCCGGGTTATGATGCACAACGCCGCAGTGACCGGTATCCGTGAACTGGCATAGGCAGGTATCCGCAATAATGAGCAGATTCGGGTTGATCTTCTTGATCAGGCGCGATGCCTGCTGGACGATACCCTCCTCATGAAAAGCCGACGTTCCGATCGCGTCTTTCGTTTCGGGAACACCGAACAGAAGAATGCCCTGGATACCGAGCTCGGAAATCTCGCGGATTTCTTCTTCCAGACGGTCCAGGGAAAAATGGTAAACGCCCGGCATAGACGGGATTTCGGATTTGATATTATGACCGGCCTCCACGAAAACCGGCTGAATCAGATCGTTAACGGACAACGCGTTTTCACGCACAAGGTTGCGGATTGCAGCCGAACCGCGCAGACGGCGGTGGCGCACTAATGGGAAACTCATGATAACTTCCTCCTTTTAATCCATGCCGGCAGGGCAGCGGCCCCCGAAACTTCGAGCACGGCCGCTCCCGCCGCATAACGAAAAGTTTAATAGAGTCAAGAGCCCGCAGGCTCTCCTGCTTTAACGGCCCGGCCTGCGGCAATGCTTTCCACGAGGGACGCGATGGTCGCTTCCGGCGGCATATAGGCGGCCGCCAGCTCGTAATGAGCCAGCGTCGCTTCCGTCTTCGGACCTATGCAGGCGATCTCCGTGTTTTTCAGCAGGGATACGGGGTCTTGGACCCCGAGCTTCTGAAGCGCTCCGATCAGATTCGTGACCGTCGAGGAGCTCGTGAACGTCGTGATGTGAACCTGCCCTTCCTCCAGCAGCCGGACCACGTCTTCGCCGCCTTCGACTTCGGGTACGTTCTCGTAAACGTCCACTTCGTCAACTTCGAGACCGAGCGAACGCAAGCCCTGTGGAAGTGCGTTGCGGGCGATGTCCGCGGTGGGCAGCAATGCGCGCTCTCCCGGGCGGACCGCTTTTCCCAGCTCCGCAAGCAGCTCGTCCGCATGGAACTCCCCGGGAAGCGTCTCGACGAGCAGCCCCCGGGATTCCAGAGCTTCCGCGGTCTTGGGTCCGACTGCCGCGATCCGCACGCCGGCCAGACCCCGTATATCAAGGCGCAGCTCCCGCATGCGGCGGAAGAAGAACTCCACCCCGTTCGTGCTCGTAAACACGACCCAATTGTAATCCGCGAGTCCGCGGAGCGCTTCGTCCAGCAGACGCTGCGCATCCGGGCTGCTCGGCGGCTGGAGCTTGATCACCGGAAATTCGACCGGCTCCCCTCCAAGCTCCTCGATCATCGCAACGAGCTCGCTGGCCTGGCTCCTCGCCCGCGTAACGAGCACGCGTTTGCCGAATAGCGGCTTTTTCTCAAACCAGGCCAGCTTCTCGCGCAGTTTGACCACTTCGCCGATGATAATGACGGCCGGTGACTTGAAACCGGCTTCCTTCGCCTTGGCGCTGATGTCGGACAACGTGCCGATCAGCGTCTGCTGCTCCGTCCATGTGCCCCAGCGGATCAGTGCGACCGGCAGGTCGGCAGGCTTTCCGTACCGGATCAGCTGTTCGCTGATCTGCTCCAGATTCGCTACGCCCATCAGGAACACGAGCGTGCCGATTCCTTTGGCCAGATGCTCCCAATCGAGCTTCGTATAAGTCTTATTCGGATATTCATGCCCGGTTACGATGGCGACCGAAGAAGTGAAATCCCGGTGTGTGACGGGGATGCCTGCATAAGCGGGAACCGCTATGGCGGAAGTAATACCGGGAATGATTTCGAACGGAACTTCATGATCGGCCAGCAGCTCGGCTTCTTCCCCGACACGGCCGAATACGCTCGGGTCGCCGCCTTTCAGACGGGTCACGACCTTGCCCTGGAGGGCCAGATCAACGAGCAGACGGTTAATGTCTTCCTGCTTCATCATATGTTTGTCCGGGAGCTTTCCTACAAACACCAGCTCCGCATCCGGTTTGCGGTGTTTGAGCAGCCTGGGGCTCGCCAGCCTGTCGTAGACAATCACGTCGGCCCGCTCAATCGCCTGGAGTCCCCGAACCGTAATTAACTTCGGATCGCCGGGTCCTGCGCCGACTAAATAAACTTTCCCTCTCTCCACTCGCCCACTTCCTCTCAGCTGCTTCCATCCCCTTGCGGGAAAGGCCACCTTTTCTTTCTCCCGTGGTCCTTCTGCCGCTTCTCAATCGGAAGCTTTCTCCCGCTATTGCTGTTCGTACCTCTATCCCTAAGCCGCTATTCCGCAAAAGCCGCCGTATTTCCCAGGCAGCCTCTATTTGTAGTAGCAAAACCGCGCCGACCAAGCCGCAGCAGCCGTCATAACCGCGGCGGCCAGGTGTTAATCACGCGCATATGGAGCTATACGGTTCGGCAGATATACACCCGCCGACGCCACTCGCTAAAGCCGCCGTACGACTATTCGATCCGGCCGCTCTCGTACGCTTCGGCCAGAATGCGGTCCGCGCCGCGGGCGATAAGCTTTTCCGCGGCTTCTCTGCCGAGCGCTTCCGGATCGCTGCCCCGCAGCGTCTCCTTCAGCAGCTCGGCGCCGTCCGGCGAGCCGACCATCGCCGTCAGCGACAGCTCCGTGCCGCCGCCGGTACGCTCAACGGTCGCGTAGGCGCCGAGGGGCACCTGGCAGCCTCCGTTGAGTCTGCCGAGGAAACTGCGCTCGGCTCTGACCGCGAGCGCCGTATCGTCATCTTGAATCTTGCTCAGCAGATTCAAGACGAATTCGTCGTCCGCCCGGCATTCGATGCACAGCGCGCCCTGCCCGACGGCAGGCACGCACGCTTCGGGCGGAACGTAGGCGCTGATGCGATCCTGCCAGCCGATCCGGTGCATACCGGCAGCGGCCAGTACGATCGCATCGAAGCCTTCCGATTCGAGCTTGCGCAGCCTCGAATCGATGTTGCCGCGGACCGGCTGGATGCGCAGGTCCGGGCGGCTGTGCTGCAGCTGGCTGGAGCGCCGCAGCGAGCTCGTGCCGACGAGCGCGCCCTGGGGCAGCTCGTCCAGCGACTTCTCCCCTTTCGTGATGAGTACATCACGCGGGTCCTGGCGCTTAGGCACCGCGCCGACCATGAGCCCTTCGGGAAGCTCGAACGGCATGTCCTTCATGCTGTGTACGGCAATGTCGATTTCTTTGTCCATCATCGCCTGCTCGATTTCTTTGACGAACAGTCCTTTGCCTCCGACCTTGGACAGCGTTACATCCAGAATCCGGTCCCCTTTGGTCACAATCTTGCGAAGTTCAAACTCGCATTCTATGCCGGATTGCCGGCTCAGTTCCTTTAATTCGTCGATAACCTGATTCGTTTGAGTGAGGGCCAGTGCGCTCTGACGGGTGCCCACGACGATCGTACGCATATGTAATTCCTCCGTTTCTTCTATGAAGCCGTGAAGATGTTACCTTGATTCCAATGCCGGGCCCGTAAACGGGTGCCGGCTCTATTGTTGATCCGCTTCCATCCATATCGCGGCAAAAGCTTCTTCCGAATCCTGCGCCGCCTGCAGCCTGCCCAGCAGAGAGGCTCTCCACGCTTCGTATGTACCGGCGGCGATACGGTCCAGGACGCGCCAGTTCGGAAGCCGCCGGAGCAGCTCATGCCGCAGAGGCATATCGCCGACCCGGCTGCGGGCGAGCTCTCTCAGCTCCGCCAGAAAGTCGAGGTAGATCTCGTACTCCGGTCCGTACCTCTCCTGCAGCTCACGGCCGATTTTAGCGGACAGCGCGGGACTTGCTCCGGACGTCGATACGGCCAGTGTAAGTTTGCCGCGCCTTACCGCGGCCGGCACGATCAGATTTCCACTGTCGGGCTTGTCCGCCACGCTGACCAGTTTACCGGCCTTGTCGGCATCGGCCCGAACCCGCTCGTTGACCTGCGGATTGTCCGTCGCCGCAAAAACAATAAGATATGGAGAGAGGTCCGGATATAAGGAGGCCTCCGTTCCCGGCCTGCCCTTATCCGAACCTTCTCTATCTTTTGTGTAAGAATAACCCGCTTCTCCGTAGCGCCCGCAGCGCCAGGTTATCCGGCCGGTTTCCGCCCACTTCTCGACGGCCGCGGCAGCCGCAGGGCTGATCACCGTAACGAGCGCACCCGCTTCCAGGAGGGAAGCGATTTTTCTTTCGGCTACGGCTCCGCCGCCTACAACGAGGCAGCGCTTGCCTTCGAGCCTGAGCATCGCCGGATATTCCTTCATCCTCCAACCCCCGTCTGCTGCCAGTTATGAAACCCGGAAAACACGTTGGAGAGGATAAAATTCAGCAGCACGATGACAAAAGCCGCCAAATTCCACTTCGCCAGCTTCGGACCCGACATGCTTAGCGAATGATGCTGGAACAGGTAGAACCCGTACGCGCAAAGCACCAGCAGCGAATTGATGACTTTCGAGTCGAACAGCACGTTGGCGTTCTTTTCGATAAGCACCCACACGACTCCCAGAGCCAGCGCCAGCATGAGCAGCGGCGTTCCGATCACGACGCTCACATAGGTGTAACGTTCGATTTTTTCCAGGGAAGGGAGCCTTTTCATCGTATTCGTCCAGCTCTTCTGCTTTAGCTTACGATGCAGGAACAAATACATGCCCGAGAAAATGGCCGAGATCGTATAGGCCGCGTAACTGCCGACAGCGAGAGAGACGTGAATGAACAGCAGCTCGTCGTTGACGTTCCAGGAATCAATCATGGGAGAGACATTGGAATCGCTGAAGAAATTTAAGGCCAATACGGCAAGCCCGAATAAATTGACGAAAAAGACCACAAGTTCAATTCGGAAAAACCGACTCATAATGAGCGATACCGTAACGAGCACCCAGGAAAATAAAAAGAGTGTCTCAAACATGGAGAACACCCATCGTCCCAGGTGTTCATATAAATTGTAGCCCAGATAGGCCGTCTGCAAAACCCATACAAAAGAAAGCAGCCCCGTACCCATCCGTTTCGCACTCCGATTCGCGCGCGCAACATCAGAGAAGTAAAACAGCAGGCTCAGGGCATATAAATAAATTATCGCATCGTACAGAAAGCTGCGAGTGAACACGGCATTTCTCCTTCCTCTATCTCGGAGAACCGGAAATCAGGAGCGTGCAAGCGCCGGCTGCATCGTAAAACCGCCGGTCAGCTCTTCTTTGGCATGCTTCTGGGCAGCCGTCTGGACCGCTTCCGCTTTGGTTTCTTCCAAAGCTTCGGCTTGTGCCTGCTCCGCCATAAGTTCCTCTAAAGCGAACATTTTCGTAAACATTTCAAGCGCCTCGTCGCCCTTCTTCTCCGCGGCCATTTCTTTAATAGCCAGAATCGGGTCTCTCAGCATCTGGTTGACAATGCTTTTGGTTAATTTCCGGATCACTTTCATCTCGCGCTCATCCAGGTCCGGCAGCTTTTTGAACAAGCTTTCCATCGTTTCCTGATGTACCATATTCGCTTTGGCCTGGAGCGCGTGAATAACCGGGCTCACTCCGAGCGTCTTCGTCCACTGATCGAAAGCCGCAATCTCGGCGCCGATCATTTCCTCGATTTTGACAGCTTCTTTCTTCCGTTCCTTGAGATGGCTGTCCACGATAGCCTCCAGATCGTCGATGTCGTACAGGAAAACGTCCGGAAGATCGCTGATGTCCGGATCAAGGTCGCGCGGAACCGCAATGTCCATCATAAATAACGGACGGGACTTCCGCTTGGGCAGCACGGATTGGAGCTGCTTCTTCGTCAGCACGTAATCGCTCGATCCCGTGGACGAAATGACGATATCCGCTTCGGCCAGCCGTTCGTAAAGCTGCTCCATCGGATACGCGTGGCCGTTGAACTTGCCAGCCAGCTCCAAAGCCCGCTCATAGGTGCGGTTGACGACGTCAACCCGCTCGGCGCCGCTCGCGTACAGGTGCTTCACCGTCAGCTCGCTCATCTTGCCCGCGCCCACGATCAGAATTTTCTTACCCTCGTAGCTTCCGAAAATCCGCTTGCCCAGCTCAACGGCGGCATAGCTGACGGAAACCGGATTTTCTCCGATCGAAGTCTCCGAGTGAGCGCGCTTGGCCATCGTTACGGCCTGTTTGAACAGCGTATTAAATATCGTGCCCGTGGCTCCAAGGCGCTGGGCTTCCAAAAATGCGTCCTTCACTTGCCCCAAAATCTGCGTTTCGCCGATAATCATCGAGTCAAGACCGCTTGCGACACGGAACAAATGCTCAATGGCCCGGTCATGTTCATATATATACAGATGGTTGTTGAATTCCGTCCGCGGAATCTCAAACCACTCTTCCATAAACTTGCGAATGTAGTGCCCGCAAATGTGTACACGATCGACCACGGCGTAGATTTCAGTACGGTTGCAAGTGGCCACGACAACACATTCCAGTATGCTTTTTGTCTGCCTCAGCTCCACGAGCGCTTGCGACAACTCTTCCTGCGTAAAAGTAAACTTCTCGCGAATCGCGACGGGAGCTGTCCGGTAATTTAATCCGACGACGACAATATGCATGGGGCACACCTACCTTTCTTTGCAGCTAACAATAATTATTATAACATAGCCGACCGTCGTAACCGACAAATATTTTGACTAAATTTTGAATGCTGCCGGAAGCCGCTATGCCTAGTGTGGTCTATGTTTCTTGTAGATATACCGATTATTGGAGCAGCTTTTTTTCAAGCAGTTCTCTTAATGCTTCATCATTTTTCGACACGGCTTCGCTTTGCGAAGTAACGACGCTCCCCGAGGAGGTCATAAGCTTGCCGTAGGCTTCGTACAGCTGCGCGTAGAGCTTGGCGGATTCCTGCAGGACGCCCTGCTCATCCGCTTTCAGAGCGCGCTCTCCGCCTATTTGCAGCCTCAGTATGTATTGCATCAGTTGAGGCAAACTGCCCAGCGTATGCAGCTTCTCGCTCCCTTCCGCAAGTACGAGTCTCTCGTGCGTATAACTGGCCGTGTACAGCGCCTGTTTAAGCGAATCGAGTTCCCGCGTATCGGCCGAACGTGCGGCATCCTGCAGAAAACGGTTCAGCAGCTCGATCTGGAACAAAGAAACCTGGAACAAAAGACGCTCCGCATCCGGCTTATCCGAGCCTTTCGTCACATAGCCATATAAGCCGGCAAGCGGCCAGGCAACCAGCCCGGCTGCCAGCGCAAACAGGATGAGCTTCGATTTGATTTGGCTTCGCACGGCACCTCTCTCCTTCCGGGTCCCGGTTAAGAAGACCCGTACCATTGTATGAGAGGCCTGACAAACAAATAACCACGGAATGCGGACTCCGTGGTTACCTTACTTATATAAACGCTTATCTTGTATACTAAAACAACAAACTTACTTAGCCAATACGGCTTGCTTGATTTCCGGCGTTTCGACTTCAAACTCGCCCATTCCGCGAACCAGTTTCTTGGCATAGACCTTCTCCGGCTTAAGCAGCGAGATCATGTGGTCGATAGCCAATTGAGGATCTACCGTTTCACCGCAAGTGTAGCAATCCAGCGCGGCAAAACCTCTCTCAGGATACGTATGAATGGAAAGATGACTCTCAGACAGCAGTACTAGTACTGTGGCACCTTGTGGCTCAAATTGCTTGGACTGAACAGACATGACCGTTGCTCCACACGCTTCAGCTGCGTCTACCATTTGGGCTTGCAGCCACTCTGCATTGTTCAAAAGTTCAAAATCTACTCCCCAAGTATCTACAGCAACGTGTCTTCCGAAAGTTGAATATTCCATCTTCCGGTTCCCCCTTCCTAGGAATAAAATTGTTCTCGCATTTCATCCGCTAGGACCTACGTCATTCACTTCCCGAGGGAATAATCTCTCGCAACATTCAATGTCCTGAGTGAATCCTGGTTCCTATATTGTTTTCAACGAAATTAAAAATAACATCTATTGAACAGAAATGCAATAGTTTTTTTCACATTCGCAAGATTCATTTTCGGAATGCTCTGCTTGCGGTTCTGTCCGTAATACACTATGTAACGGTGCGCCGCTTCGTGTCTGCCAAAGCGGGTCGGACGAATCCATTTTTTTCTCTTCACAAAAAAATAAAAAAAGAGCCTGTGAACAGGCTCTCCGCTTCTCTATATAGAGCTTAACTTGCACGTAAAATAATATGCCTACTGCCGGGTTTGAGCAAATCCTACGCTTCGAGTACGAACAGACGGCGGGTCAGCATTTTCAGACGGTCGTCGATATCGAGCTTGAGCGAAGGGCAGGGAACTTCGTTGCGCATGTCCAGCAGATGGTTAATCTGATCCTGGATCATGCCGATTTCCCTTTCGATCTCCGTCCGGCGGAAAAGGTTCTCCAACTGGCCGAGCGTATCGTGATACTCATAGACGACGTTCGTATGCTGTCCTTTGATCTCGACGATTTTGACGACTTTCCCGTTCTCGTAGGTATACATCATCACAAACGTAGCGTATATCCGCTTAACGATGGCTGAACCTTTGAATTCGGCTATCGCCTTGCGCATAAGATTAGTCAAACGCAGACTTGTTACACGGCAGGATCCCGAGCTAATATACTGCTTACCGACGCGTTCAAACGAAAGAACAATCTCTTCTCCCGCCTCTTCCTGAAAGACAAACTCCTGGTTTCCGTTCTCGATGACTTTGACCTGAGCCGTGATTTGCTGATCGGCAAACATTTGGACAAATTTGGACATTTCGGCTTCCGTTAATTGCAGGCGGGTTTTGACATATTCAGTCGCTAACCTCTGTGCCATGGAAATCCCTCAATTCTATTTTTTCAACGCCTTTGATCTTGCCTACTTCATATTATACTACATCAAGACTTAATATTCCTGCGTACGATGCATGAAAATCCGGCGAAAAACGGAAAAAACGCTCTCCTGCCTGAAAAAATTGGCTATCAGCACCGTATAGTCTCCAATTGCCTTGAAAACTCATCGCTTTCCATGCTCACTTCTTAAAATAGTCTTCCATACGGCTTTTTACCCGTCCATGCTTCCGATTAAACAAAAAAAGCGCGGAATCCGCGCTTGCTGTTTATTAACCTTTGGTGAAAATTTAATTTTTTCGCTCCCGGTATTTGATGTACGAATACAAGGTCGGGACGAGCACGCTCAGCAGAATAACGACAATTCCGAACCAGGCGGGAACGACCGACGGGAACAGCGACACTCCGATAAATACGATTCCCGCCAGCATCCAGATGGGACCCGCCATGCGGTGGGTCCGGCGCCATACCTCCTCGTCAGCGAGCGTCCAGGGAGTCCGGATTCCGAACGTATAGTTGGGGCGCGCGCGTCCCATATAGTTGCCGATCACCATCCAAAGAGCGCCGACGCCAAGCGGAACCCAGAAGTTGACGGGCACGTCGTACCCGAGATTGGTCAGCAGGGTGATGAAGAAAACACCGCTCAATAAAACCGTGATTAAAATTCGGAAAAGATCGTAAAACCCTTGAAATTTTTCGTAATTATTCCGTTTCGGATCGAGAGACGGGGCCCACTTCATCAGCAGAGGCAGAGCCAGATTTAGCGCAGACATCAGAATGAGGAAGGAGCCTTTGCTCTGATAGCCGTTGGCTTCCCCGCCCGTTCCGAAGTGAACCGCCATTATCTCGGGCAATTTGCCGTAGATCCCTATAGCGTAGAGAATGGGCGCCGCGGCGATGATCAGCAGCAAGGTGTCTTTCCACGTCCATCTCGGCGTTTTACGAATCGCGTTTGTCATGTTGATTTCCTCCCTCGTCTTTATGCGTAAAATCCATCAACCATCCCAGGGCATCCTGGATAACGGTCGTGTTCAACGAATAGATGATGCTTTGGCCTTTGCGTTCGTCGAGCACCAGCTTAGCCTGCTTCATGACGCTCAGGTGATGGGAGATGCTCGGTTTGGACATTTGAAAATGGTCGGCGATTTCGCCCGCGGATAAATCCCTTTCTTTCAACAGTTTCAGGATTTGTCTCCGCGTCGGGTCCGACAGGGCTTTAAAGGTATCGTTCACCACCCTCACCTCCTCATGAAAACTTTTTTGAATTCCGATTGAAAAAGGCAGATATCGTGCCGCGGCAGCCTTCGGGATTACAGGTAGAGCTGCCAGCCGATCGCAAATACCGTCGTTCCGACAAAAGCGGCGATGGCTTCGGCCTGAGCCAGCGATTTTTTGGCGGCTGCCAGTACGGCCAGGTTGAGCAGGGAATGAAGCGGAATCAGAATCACGGCCGACCAGGGATAACGAGCTATGCACAAGGCAGCGCCGATGTGGTAAGCGCTGGCGAAGACCCGTTCGATGAGCCCCCATGCCGGATGGGCTCCGTACGTCCCCTGCGCCTCCAGCATGGCTTTGGCCTGCATCGCTTTCTCATCCGTGCGTTTGGAGAGGGAGGCTACCGCGAAAAGGGTTACGAGCGTATACACAATCTCGATAGCGGCCCAGCCAATGCCTATCGAAGCCGCGGAGCCGATCGTCAAGCCCGCTGCGAGCAGCGTAACCAGGCGGACAAGTTCCTCCAAAGGTCCGGATGACGATACGAGAAGCAGGCGCCCTTTTTCTGCGGGCATACGGGCTGCAAGAAGACTTACCGGCCCTCTGAGAGCGAGAGCCGCGATCCAGCCCGCTGCGCCCAGCAGGACCGGTTTTACGGTTACGCCCACTCCCTGATAGTCGAAAAACGCCCAGAAGGCGAGCGGTACCAGGAGATAAAGCGGAGACATCAGCTGGGACAAGCGGATGTGGTGCTCCTGAAGCCGCTTTAAATCAGTAGTCTGGTTCACGGTCGATGCACACCCTTTATCGATCTTAATTAGATATTTAGATAAACTTCTAAATAAAGAATACAAGGTTTTTCCCATTCCGTCAAGAGACCCCTCCGCCCTTCTTATTGCGACCGCACCGAGGCTCCCGGCGCGCGGTGCTTAGCGTTCCATGACGATGGTCAGCCTCCACCCGATGAACAGCAAAAAAACCGTCCCGTAATGAGACGGTTTACACCCTGCAGCCGCGGGCTAACGAGAGACCGCGGTTATTATTCCTCCGAAGGAGCCGATTCCGGCAAAGCTTCGCTATCCGGCTGCGGCTGTCCCCAACCGATCGCGGACTCCAGAATCTCCCACAGCTCGTCCTTCCCCATTCCCGTTTCCGACGAGAAAATAATGAAGGGACCCGAACGGTCAAACTCCAGATCGTCCTTGATGATCTTGGCGTGCTTCTGCCATTTGCCTTTGGGCACCTTATCCGCTTTGGTCGCAACGACAATTACCGGCACATCCATATGCTTCAGCCAGGTATACATGGCCTGGTCGTCCTTAGACGGCGGGTGACGTAGGTCGACCAGTTGCATAACCGCTTTAAGCGGTTCCCGCTTCAGCAAGTAATTTTCGATAAACTTGCCCCATTCGGCACGTTTCGTTTTGGAAACTTTGGCATAGCCGTAACCGGGAAGATCGACGAAATATAAGTCGTCATTAATGCGGTAATAATTGAGGGTTTGCGTTTTGCCCGGCTGGGAACTTGTCCTGGCCAGATTTTTACGGGAAATCATGCGGTTGATGAGGGAAGACTTACCCACATTGGAACGCCCTGCCAAAGCAATCTCCGGCAAGGCATCCTCAGGGTATTGTCCCGGTCCCACCGCACTGATAATAAATTCAGCCTGGTTGACCTTCATGTTTCACACTCTTTTCATCGATATGCGCCCGGTCTTCGCTTGCGGAAGACAGGAAGATCTCCGACCGGCTTAAGCCTTCAGATCCACTTCCTTGACGAGCGCGTGTTCCAGTACCTGGTCCATATGAGCGACCGGAATAAACGTAAGATCGTTACGGACGCTTTCGGGAATATCCCGGATGTCTTTCTCGTTGTCCTTCGGCAGGAGGATGGTGCGGATTCCCGCACGATGTGCGGCCAGCGCCTTCTCCTTCAGTCCGCCGATAGGAAGGACGCGGCCGCGCAGCGTAATCTCGCCGGTCATGGCCACCTGGCTGGACACGGGGATGTTCGTCAGCGCGGAGATCAGCGCCGTTCCCATCGTAATCCCTGCCGACGGTCCGTCTTTGGGGATCGCGCCTTCCGGAATATGAATATGAATGTCATTCTTTTCATGGAAATCCGGCGCGATCTTGAGCTGCTCCGCTCTTGAGCGCGTGTAGCTGAATGCCGCCTGGGCGGATTCCTTCATCACGTCGCCGAGCTTGCCCGTCAGCGTCAATTTGCCGCTGCCCGGCATGACCGTGACTTCGATGACCAGCGTATCGCCGCCCACCTCCGTCCAGGCCAGACCCGTGACCGCACCGATCTGATCCTGCTCCTCCGCCATATTATAGCGGAATTTGGGCGGACCGAGGTCTTCTTTGACGGTGTCCACCGTAACCTCGACCGTGCGGCCGGGATCGGAGACGATCTTCTTGGCGGTCTTGCGGCAGATCGCGGCAAGCTGCTGTTCCAGATTGCGGACGCCCGCTTCACGGGTATATTCGCGGATCACCTGAAGAAGAGCATCGCGGTTCATCACCATCTGGCCGTCTTCAAGCCCGTGATCGCGCTTCTGCTTCGGCAGCAGGTAGCTGTCCGCGATTTCAAGCTTCTCGATTTCCGTGTAGCCCGGAAGGTACAGAACTTCCATCCGGTCGAGCAGAGGCCGCGGAATGTTGTGCAGCGCGTTGGCCGTCGTAATGAACATCACGTTAGAGAGATCGAACGGCACTTCGATGAAGTGGTCGCTGAACGTGTTGTTCTGTTCCGGGTCCAGCACTTCAAGAAGCGCGGCAGCCGGGTCTCCGCGGAAATCCATCGCCATTTTGTCGATTTCATCGAGCAGGAACACCGGATTCACACTGCCCGCCGTCTTCATGGCCTGAATAATGCGGCCCGGCATCGCTCCGACATACGTGCGGCGGTGGCCGCGGATTTCGGCCTCGTCCCGTACCCCGCCGAGCGAGATGCGGACGAACTCACGGTTCATCGATTTCGCGATCGAGCGGGCGATGGACGTTTTACCTACTCCCGGAGGACCCGAGAGACAGAGGATAGGCCCTTTCAGCTTCTTGACCAGCTTCTGAACGGCCAAATATTCCAGCACGCGTTCTTTCGGTTTTTCCAGTCCGTAATGATCGGCATTCAAAATTTCTTCCGCTTTATGGATATCCAGGTCGTCTTCCGTCTTCTTCGTCCACGGGAGAGCAAGCAGCCAATCGATATAATTGCGGATAACGCTTCCTTCCGCCGATGTGGAAGGCATCTTCTCGAGACGGTCGATTTCCTTCTCGATTTTTTCCTGAACGTTCTCAGGCACTTCCGAGGCGGCAAGCTGGCTGCGGAGTTCTTCGATCTCTCCGGCCCGGCCCTCTTTATCGCCGAGTTCCTTCTGAATCGCCTTCATCTGTTCCCGCAGATAGTATTCCTTCTGTGTCTTCTCCATCTGCTTCTTCACGCGCTGGCTGATTTTGCGTTCCAGTTCAAGCACTTCGCGCTCGTTGTTCAAAATACTAAGCAGCTTCTCCAGACGGCTTCGCACGTCCACCGTTTCGAGAATGTCCTGCTTGTCTTTGATTTTAAGGGAAAGATGGCTGCAGATGACATCGGCAAGTCGCCCCGGCTCATCAATATCGGATACCGCAGCCAATGTTTCCGGCGTTACTTTTTTGGACAGCGTAATATAGTGCTCGAACTGATTGAGCACCGTACGCATCAGTGCGTCGATTTCGGCGTCGTTCACTTCTTCTTCGGGAAGCTCTTTCGCGTTGACTTCGTAAAACTCGTCGTTGGCGATATACTCGACAATTTCCGCCCTCACGACTCCTTCTACCAGTACGCGAATCGTTCCGTTCGGAAGCTTGAGCATTTGACGCACTTTCGAAATGGTCCCCACCCGGTAAATATCTTCCTTGGCGGGTTCTTCTATATTCACTTCGGCCTGGGAACAGAGCAGGATCATGCTGTCTTCGATCATTGCTTTTTCCAAGGCTTTGACCGACTTCTCCCGGCCTACGTCCAGATGCAGTACCATGCTCGGATATACGAGCAGTCCCCTGAGAGGCAATAACGGCAGGCGGCGTATCCGCGTTTTATTAGGCCCCATGTTCCGACACCTCCACTTTTTTACTGGTGGGCTAATGCTGTAGATAACATTTTAACAAAATTGTCTGCAAAACACCAATTGGGCACAAAACGGCCCCCGGAAAGGAATTTCTCCCTGCCGAAAGCCGCTTCTGCCCGGAGACGGAAATGTTACGATTTGGCGGATTCCGATCCATCGGTCGGCCCCGCATGCAGGAACGGCATCGTGCCCGGCATCATCTGCTCTCCCGCCGCAGGCATCGGAATGACATTGCTGGCGATCTGGAGGCCGAGGGCAAGCGAAAGCACTTCTTCCACCGATTCCACCGCGATGACTTCGACACCGGGCAGATCCGCGAAAAGCTCCTGCCAGTTTTCCTTCGGAATAAGCACGCGCGTCGCACCCGCCTGGAAGGCGGCCTCCACCTTGGCGACAACGCCGCCGACCGGCTTCACTTTCCCGTGTATGCTCATCTCGCCGGTCATGGCGAGCTTGTTGTCCACGGGTATCTGGTGAAGGGCCGAGGCGATTGCCGTTGCCATGGCGATTCCCGCGGAGGGTCCGTCGATCGGCGTACCGCCGGGGAAATTAATGTGCAGATCATAGTCCGAAGTGCGCAGCCCCATGCGCTTCAGAACCGTCAGCACATTCTCCACGGACCCGCGGGCCATGCTTTTGCGGCGCAGCGTGCGGGAACCGCCGCCCATCTCTTCCTCGTCGACGACCCCGGTGATGTTGAACGAACCGCTTCCCGGACGGGCGGCGGGGATTGCGATAACTTCCAGCTCCAATAGCGTGCCCAAATTCGGACCGTATACCGCAAGCCCGTTTACAAAGCCGACCTGCGGCTCCGAAGGGATTTTGCGTTCCGGTCGGGGCTGGATCTGGGAGCTGTTGACGACCCACTCGATATCGGCCGCGGTCACTTCTTCGCGCTTATCCGTCAGAGCGAGTCCGGCCGCCAGCTGAATCACATTGACCGCTTCACGACCGTTGGTCGCATAGCGTTTGACGACATCGATGGCGGATTCGTTCGCCGGGAACCCGATTTTGGCCAGCGCATTGGCCGCAATCTCGCCGATTTCCTCCGGCAGGAGCGGACGGAAGAAGATTTCCATACAGCGGGAACGGATGGCCGGAGGAATTTCATTCGGCGTGCGCGTCGTCGCGCCGACGAGACGAAAGTCCGCAGGCAGCCCGTTCTGAAAAATATCATGGATAAAGTTCGGAATGTTGTTGTCTTCCGAATTGTAATAGGCGCTTTCCAGGAACACTTTGCGGTCTTCCAGCACCTTGAGCAATTTATTCATCTGAATCGGATGGAGTTCCCCGATTTCGTCAATGAACAGGATACCGCCGTGAGCTTTCGTAACGGCACCCGGCTTCGGCTGCGGAATTCCGGCAACGCCCATTGCACCGGCGCCCTGGTAAATCGGGTCGTGAACGGAGCCGATCAGCGGATCGGCAATGCCCCGCTCGTCGAAACGGGCCGTGGTCGCGTCGATTTCCGTGAATTTCGCTTCATTGCGAAAAGGCGATTGCGGATTTTTCTTCGCTTCTTCCAGGACGACCCTAGCCGCGGCCGTCTTCCCTACACCAGGAGGGCCGTATATGAGCACATGCTGGGGATTGGGACCGCACAGAGCGGCTTTTAAAGCCTTGAGCCCTTCCTTCTGCCCGACGATATCCTGCATACTGGAAGGCCGCGTTTTTTCCGCCAGAGGCTTGGTCAGTGAAACGGACCGGAGCTTTCTCAGCTTCTCCAGCTCTTTCTTTGATTCTCTATCGATGGCAGACCGGTTGGTCTGCTGGTTGCGCAGCAAATTCCAGAAGTACATCCCGATGACAACTGCAAAAAACACCTGAATCAACATTAAAATCATACTAAAGCTCATATCCATTTTATCTTCAGTCCTTTCCGGTCCGATCTCATACATGGCAGTATTCCCCTCCTGTGAAGGAATAATCATGCCGTCCAAATGTTTTCTCGGTTAATCATGAATGAGAGAACGGTCGGCGTAGAAAGCTACCGTTAAACCTTTTCCGGAAAGGATGGACCGGATGTTTACCAAACGCTTACTAACGGGCTCTTGTCTGGCCGCTTGCATAACCGGCCTTTCTTTGTTTGCCATGGCTTGCGGAACGTCAAACCGGCTTGCCGAAACCAAACCTCATACCAGCGGTACCGCCTTGCAGGCATCCAAGCTTGCAGCCGACGCCAAAAAATCGCTTACTACGGGAAAAGCCCATGCGGAATCGCTGCCCGATATAATGGAACCGGCGACGACACCCGACTCCCCACTCAACGCGCAGCCTCCCAAATCCGCTTCCAGGACCAACAGCCATATAAATCCGCCCGATGTGCTGATTGATGTCGGACACGGCGGCATTGACGGCGGAGCCGTTCACGGCGATCTGCTCGAAAAAGACATCAACCTGGCCGTAGCCAAGCAGACTTATCAGCTGCTGACGGAAGCGGGCTATCGGATCGTTTTGAACAGAGACAAGGACTACGCTCTAAGCGACGACAACAAATGGCTTAATAACCGCAGCCGGCATATCCGTGACCTTGCCCAGCGGATGCAGATGGCCAACGACCTTAAACCGAAGCTGCTCATTTCGCTTCATGTGAATTCTTCGTTCAGCCGTTCCAAAAAAGGCCCCTATGTGCTGCATCAAAACAACGCCGGTTCCCTTTTTCTTGCCACTCAGATCCAAGAACGGTTGAACGCCATTTCAGGAACCCGGCATCTCCCCATCCTTGGTAAAACGTATTACCTTCTGAAAAGAGCCCAAAGCCCGTCGGTCATCGTGGAGATCGGGTTTATCACAAATGCGGAGGACCGGGCACGGATGACGAGCGCCGAAGGCCAGCAAAAAATCGCAGCGGCGATCCGGGATGCCGTTGCCGCTTATATCGCCCATGGGGATTTAGGCCCCGGGCCCGGAGGCAGCCAGAACAACGGTTCCCCACCGGCAAAATGACGGACAGCCCGCTTCGCTTGCCAAAGAAATCAGCTTTGGGGCTAAGGGGGCGAAAGGATTCCGGCAAATGCCAGGATTAAGCATCAGGATGTGCAAGTGTCCGTTTCAAGCTCTAACAAAAAAAGTCACGATCCTTAGGGGATCGTGACTTTTGATTTTATAAGCGGAGTCAGCCGATTGGCTGAATCCAGCCTTAGCCGGGGTGAATCCTATGCATCAGGAATGCTGAGCTTGAGCCTGCTTTTGAGCGAGCTCGATCCGTTCTTGATGCTGGCGGCGTCCCGGAATTTCACCCGTACGGTTGAATTCGTGGACAATGATGTCGATTTCTTTCTTCAGCTCGTTCAGAAGCTCGGCTTCCGGTACCTTGCGGACCATCTCCCCGTAGCGGAAAAGCAAGCCCTCGCCTCTCGCTCCGGCGATTCCGATATCGGCTTCGCGGGCTTCGCCCGGTCCGTTCACGGCGCAGCCGAGTACGGAAACTTTAATCGGCACCTTGAGGTTGGCAATGTAGGCCTCGACTTCGTTCGCGATGGAAAAGAGGTCGATGTCCAGGCGTCCGCAGGTCGGACACGAAATAAGCGTCGCGGCATTGGTAATGAGGCCGAACGTTTTAAGCAGCTCGCGGGCGACTTTCACTTCCTCGACCGGATCCGCGCTGAGCGAGATCCGCATCGTGGAGCCGATGCCCATGCTGAGCAGCGCACCGAGCCCCGCTGCGCTCTTCACCGTGCCGGAGAACAGTGTTCCGGCTTCGGTAATGCCGAGGTGAAGCGGGTAATTAAATGCCTGAGCTGCCTGGGTATACGCGGCGATAGCCATCGGCACATCGGACGCCTTCAGGGACACGATAATGTCGTGGAAATCGAGCTCTTCCAAAATGCCGATGTGGAACAAGGCGCTTTCCACCATCGCTTCAGGCGTCGGATATCCGTACTTCTCCAAGAGGTGGTTTTCCAAAGAACCCGCGTTTACGCCGATCCGGATCGGAATTCCCCGCTCTTTACAAGCTTTCACAACGGCTTCGACTTTCGAGCGGCGACCGATGTTACCCGGGTTGATCCGGACTTTGTCGATGCCGTTCTCAATGGCCGCCAGTGCGAGGCGATGATCGAAATGGATATCGGATACAAGCGGAATGTTGATCTGCTTCTTGATTTCTTTGACGGCGTCCGCCGCTTCCATATTGTTGACGGTCACACGAACGAGCTGGCAGCCGGCTTCTTCCAGCCGGTGGATTTCGGCTACAGTCGCTTTGACGTCCGCCGTTTTCGTCGTACACATACTTTGAATGATAACCTCGTCGCTGCCGCCGATCGTTAAATCTCCGACACGAACGGGTCTCGTATCTTTTCTGTGAAACATACGTGTCTTCTCTCCCATGAACCAAACATCCTCCGCGCCGCACCGGCATAAGCCGCGCCGGCCTCAAATGATGAAGCGGTCAGCCAAGGCCGGGCAGCTTGGAGGCTGTCGGTTACTCTATAGTATGAGCTCCGATCTCAACCGAGATCAGGCGCTTTCTTCTTTCTTCTTGTTGACATCCTGACCTTCCTGAGAGGAAAGAATAGGAGTCAATTTGTCCTGAACCGTATCTTTCGTAACGGTGCAGTTCGTTACATCCGTGCGGGACGGCACGTCGAACATCACATCAAGCATAATGCTTTCAATGATAGCACGAAGACCGCGGGCGCCGGTGTTGCGCTTAATGGCTTCTTTGGCGATAGCATCCAGCGATTCCGCATCGAATTCAAGCTTGACGTTATCCATGTCCAGCATCTTCTGATACTGCTTCACGAGGGCGTTCTTCGGTTCGGTGAGAATACGAACGAGAGCGGCTTCGTCCAGCGGTTCCAGCGTGGAGACAACCGGCAGACGTCCTACGAACTCCGGAATCAATCCGAATTTCAGCAGGTCTTCCGGCAGTACCATGGAGAGGTACTCGCCCGGCTTCAAATCGGTTTTCAGACCATCGGAGCTGAAGCCGATGACTTTCTTCCCGATTCTGCGTTTGATGATTTGTTCCAGGCCGTCAAACGCGCCGCCGCAGATGAACAGGATGTTCGTCGTATCGATCTGGATAAATTCCTGATGCGGATGCTTGCGTCCGCCTTGCGGCGGTACGGAAGCGACCGTACCTTCCAGAATTTTCAGAAGGGCCTGCTGTACGCCTTCGCCGGACACGTCGCGTGTAATCGACGGGTTCTCGGACTTGCGGGCTACTTTATCGATCTCATCGATGTAGATAATGCCGCGTTCGGCTTTCTCCACATCGTAGTCGGCTGCTTGGATCAGCTTCAAGAGAATATTCTCGACATCCTCGCCCACGTAGCCGGCTTCCGTAAGGGAAGTCGCATCGGCGATAGCGAAAGGAACGTTGAGAATTTTGGCAAGCGTCTGAGCAAGAAGGGTTTTCCCGCTTCCCGTAGGACCTACAAGAATGATGTTACTCTTCTGCAGTTCCACGTCTTCCAGCTTGCTTTGGGAGTTGATCCGCTTATAGTGATTGTAAACGGCAACGGACAGGGATTTCTTCGCCTGATCCTGGCCGATTACATATTGATCGAGAATGCCGCAAATGTCCTTCGGCTTCGGAATGTCTTTGAGATCCAGCTCTTCCTCGTGCCCGAGCTCCTCTTCCACGATTTCCGTGCACAATTCAATGCACTCGTCGCAGATATAAACGCCGGGACCCGCAACGAGTTTGCGGACTTGATCTTGGGACTTTCCGCAGAAAGAACATTTCAACTGACCTTTTTCATCGTTGAATTTAAACATTGGATCACTCCTTTAAGATTTCAGGTCGCTTCGAGTGATGACTTCGTCGATCAATCCGTACGCCTTCGCATCTTCCGCGCTCATAAAGTTATCGCGATCTGTATCGCGATCTATTTTATCATACGGCTGGCCGGTATGCTTCACATAGATATTATTCAGCTTCTGCTTCGTTTTGATGATCCAGTCGGCGTGAATTTTGATGTCCGACGCCTGCCCCCGGACACCGCCCAGCGGCTGATGGATCATAACCTCGCTATTCGGCAAGGCAAAACGTTTACCGGGCGCACCGGCCGTCAGAAGCAGGGAACCCATGCTCGCTGCCATGCCTACGCAAATCGTCGACACGTCAGGCTTGATGTGCTGCATCGTATCGTAAATTCCGAGTCCGGCCGTTACCGAGCCACCCGGAGAATTAATGTATACGTGAATGTCTTTCTCTGCGTCCTGGGACTGTAAAAACAGCAGTTGGGCAATGACAAGGTTAGCCACATCATCATCAATCGCGCTGCCGATAAAGATAATACGGTCTTTGAGCAGGCGAGAATAGATGTCGTAGGAACGCTCACCACGGGCTTCTTGCTCCACAACCATAGGGATAAGACTCATTGGACCAACTCCTTTGCGGGTACTTACTTTTCATTTTACCATGTTTAAAAGGTAAAGTCATTTTTAGGATAAATCCCGCTAAATATCGCTTCCGCGGCTGTTTTCGGGTAAAACAAAGGCACGCTTTGGATTACGTGCCTTTGTATGTGTCCTATTATACAGCTTTTGTCGGGATCGTGCAGTGCCTGGGAAGGCGAAGCGATTACTCGGCCGCTTCTTCTTCTTTGGCTTCCTCTTTCGCTGCTTTTTTAGCTTTCGATTCTTTCTTAGCCGGCTTTTCTTTCTCTTCCGTGCTGTTGGCGAGCAGGAAGTCTACGGTTTTGCGAACAGCCAGATCCTGCTTGATGCCTTCCAGGCTGCCGTTAGCTTCGAAGATCGAGCGAAGCTCTTCAACGGATTTCTGGTACTGTTCGGCAAGACGATCCAGCTCGGCGTTCACGTCTTCGTCCGTCGCTTCGATTTTCTCTGCGATCGCGATCGCTTCGAGAACCAGGTTGTTGCGAACGCGTTTCTCGGCGTCTTCTCTCATTTGAGATTTCAGCACGTCCACGTTCTGGCCGGAGAATTGGAAGTACAGATCCAGCGTCATGCCCTGCATGCGCAGACGTCTTTCGAATTCACTTACCATCTGGTCGAGTTCGGTTTCGATCATGGAAGCCGGAATTTCAACGTTCGCGTTGGCAGCGGCCTTCTCGACCACAGCTGTTTCGCGCTGAACTTCAGCATCCTGCTTCTTCTTCTCTTCCAGGTTCTTCGCGATGTCCTGCTTGTACTCTTCGAGCGTGTCGAATTCACTTACGTCTTTAGCGAACTCGTCGTCAAGTTCAGGAAGGTTCTTGCGCTTAATGTCGTGCAGCTTCACTTTGAAAGTAGCCGCTTGACCTTTAAGCTGCTCGGAGTGGTATTCTTCCGGGAATGTCACTTCGATGTCCTTCTCTTCGTCCTTGGTCATGCCGACGATTTGCTCTTCGAAACCAGGGATGAAGCTGTTGGAGCCCAGCTCAAGGGAGTACTTCTCCGCTTTGCCGCCTTCAAACGCTTCGCCGTTCACGAAACCTTCGAAGTCGATGATCGTGATGTCGCCGTTTGCCGCCGCGCCTTCTTCAACCACGACAAGCTCAGCGTGTCTTTGCTGCAGGCGTTCCAGCTCTTCGTCGATTTCCTTCGGAGTTACCGCGCTGTCCGCTGCAGGAATCGCGATGCCTTTGTAGTCGCCGAGTTCCACTTCCGGCTTCACGGCTACTTTCGCTTTGAACTTCAGGGCTTGGCCTTTACCGAATTGTTCAACGTCCACTTCAGGACGGTCAACAGGCTCGATGCCCGTTTCTTGAACGGCTTGCATGTAAGCTTCCGGCAGAATGATGTCCAGCGCATCCTGGTACAGGCTTTCGATGCCGAAGCGCTTTTCAAAGATGGACCGCGGTACTTTACCTTTACGGAATCCCGGAACGTTTACTTTGGCTACGACTTTCTTAAAAGCTCTGTCGAGAGCGTCGGCAACTTGCTCCGCTTCCACTTCGATATCAAGAACTGCAGTGTTCTTCTCTATTTTTTCCCAGCTTGCTTTCATTTTATGCTTTCCCCTCCAAAAATGTACCCTGACAAGTATTTTTTCACGTTCTGACCTCATAATTAAGCTCGTAAGCCTTTTAGTGGCCATTATAACCATTCTAGTATACCACAAACCCTTGCTTTTTCAAGCGAATGACTGGAATGGCTTTATTTTAGCCGCCCGTGTACAAAGCCTGGATAAAAGATTGCAGACAAGCGTAAGCTTCGCCCCACGCCTGCAGCATGGAAGCGGTGATTCCGTACTGCTCCCGCAGATGCTCCCTGTCCGCGCTCCCGAATAAAGATTCGTGAAGAACGGTATGCAGAGCGCTCGCCCAGACGTCCACCTCTTCTTCCCGGCAGATGCTCATCGACGTGTACAATTCCGTGCCGTACACCGTTTTGAGAAATTCCAGCCACGTCTGCTCGGCGAAAAAACCGAAGTCCGGCTGCTCCGACTCGCTGATCTGCTGAACCCGGTATACCATTTCGCGTATCCGGTCCGGGAATTCTTCGAGCTTCAGGGGCGTATCCTCGATGCGGAGCACCATTTTGTTCTGCGCTCGCGCAAGCACGACAGGGCCTTTGCCTCCCCGCTGCTTCAGCATCTGCAGGGCTCTGAACTGGACGAACGGATGGCTCGGGGCCGTATGGAGCCACTCTTTTACAAACTCGTCGATCCGGTCGTCCTCCGCAAAAGCAAGCTGCTCCAGAGCGATCATCTGACGCTCCATATCCGTACCGTCCTCAAGCATGTCCAGCAGACTCCCGACATACTGCCGGCCTTCCGCGGACTTCCCGGCCACCGACTGGCGCTTGAGGTCTTCCTCGGTAATTTCCTCCTCTTCACCGCCCTCCTGCATGACGGCATCGTCGTACAGAGTTTCCGGGAACATCGTTTCCAGCCACTGCAGAAGAGCTCTCCACTGGGCTTGTTTCTCCGCGTCGTCCCTGGCGAACTGCAGAAGATAACGAAGCAGGCGGACCGCCTCTTCATAGCGCTCCTGCTCCAGCAGTTGGGTCATCTGCTTCTCGTAGGAAGCGGCCGTTTTGGGAAATAAAACTACATTATCGTAGGAATGAGTCAAAGGTTCCACCTCGAAGCCGGACTCGTCCCGGCTGATTTTGAAATATTCTTCCGCAGTTCCTCCTGCAAAAGATCATCCATAAAGTGTACCGGATTAGCGGGAGGAAATCAAAGAACGGGATTTGGGCGGGTTCCCCCGCCCTCGCTGCTCCCGGCGTCTTTCCGTAAGGCCGGACACGTAAAAAAAAGCCAGCCCCCTGTCGAAGGAAAGCTGACCTCGTTTATTGAGCTGCTTAATAAAAAAGAATATCAGACCAGTTCAACGACCGGAATTTCACCGGCGCATTTGTTTAATCCGGTTGGCTGTCCGCCCCGACGCACAAGCGTAAAGTATTCGTAGCGCCCGATCACCGAATAGTCGCCGTGCATGACCCCGGGGTAGGCCCGGTCCACGGAATACACTTGGCTTTTGTGCGCCTGGAGCGCTTCTCCCTTGCGGCTGCGGAATTCCGAAATATTCACGCGTGACGTAATGGGGCAGCACTCGGACGGGCCGCAGTCGCCGCAGTGGTCGTAATAGTTCGGAATGGAGGCGTAATAAAGGTCGGGCGCCGCCCCGCCGTCCGCGTCCAATTCCTCGACCGCCCGCAGCACCGCCTTGGAGATGGCGATATGATCGGGATGCCCCGTTACTCCGTCCGGAGGAAACGTGACGACGAGATGAGGCTGCAGGTCCAGAATCGTCGCGGCCACACGGGCGGCCAGGAGATCTTCACGGACCTCGGCCAGGCCTCCGTCCGGATAACGGTAGAAGTGAACCCGCTCGACGCCGAGAACGGCGGCGGCCCGGCGGAGCTCCCCTTCCCGGTACAGCGCGATTTCTTCCCTGCAGGTAAACGTGTACTCCCCCGTTTTGCCCTTGCAGCCGGATGTGGCGCAGGCCAGATGGACAGCATGTCCACGCTCCGCATATTTGGCCATCGTGCCTCCGCAGGCAAACGATTCGTCGTCCGGATGCGCAAACACAAAGAGCAGCGTTTTCCTCATAACGTCCCCCACCCTCCCCCGGATTTACGGCAGCAGGCTGAGTCCCTGGGCGATCACTCCGTAAATCGGTTCTTTTTTTATTTCTTCCAGATTACATGAAGGGGCGAATTCGCGCAATTTTTTCGTCAAACGGCTCCGCACAAACTCATTATTCTGGAGAACCCCTCCCTGGAGGATCAAAGTGAAGGAAGTGTCTTTCATTCCAAGCTTTTCGATAACGGCCCGTCCCCCGTAAACAAGCTCATCCGCGGCGGCTTCGAGAATACGCAGGGAGGATGCGTCTCCCTCCCGCGCGGAATCGCTGACAAGCAGCGACAGTTCCGCAACGGTGTCTACCCGGTAGTCGGCCGAATACACCCAGTTGTACAGCTCCTCCTCCGAACGGAGGTCGAGATAGGGCAGGACTCTGCGGGCGAGAATCGTCGGTCCCTGCCTGCCGTCCAGAGTCTGCAGGATAGCGGTGAGGGCCTGTTTGCCGATCCAGTAGGCGCTCCCCTCATCCCCGACCCGGTAGCCCCAGCCGCCCGCCCGGGCGCTGCGTCCCTGTCCGTTGACGCCGTAAACGATGGAGCCGGTGCCCGCGATAAGCAGGACGCCCGGCTTGCCGTCCGTCGCTCCGAGCAGCGCGGCAAGTCCGTCGTTCTCCACGACGACCCGGTCCGCCTGAATCTCCGCCCTGGAGAGGGCTTCACGGACGAGCCCTTCAATGATCTGCCGGTCGTAGCCGGTATCGAGCCCGGCCATCCCGAAGACCGCGCATTCGACGCGCAGCGTTTCGTCCGGAGCGGGAGGTTCCGTCAGATCCTCCCTGGCGATCTTCATGGCCCGCACCAGCTCATCCACGGCGGCTTCCGTGCCCGTCGTCTGGTAATTGCAGGAACCTCCCCGGCCGGTTCCTTCTATTTTTCCCTGCCTATCGGTAAAAACAGCCAGGCACTTGGTTCCACCGCCGTCTACGGCTAGCAGCGGAATGCTGCGCCCCTTCATTGACCGGAGCTCCATCCTTCAAGCGCCGCATCCAGGTGCGACAGCGCCTCTTCCGTTTTGCTCTGCGAATCCCGGAGCCAGGCTTCCTGGGTCTGCTGACGGCTGCGGCGGTCTGCGATCGTGCTGCGGATTTCGTCCGGGGCAGGTCCCCCGGGCAGGGTGCGGATGTAGACGAAATGGACAGGGTCCAGCGAGCTGCGGAACGCTTCTTCTGTAATCGACAAGTCGCGGCCGATCACCTGACGGGCAATCTCGTTAACCATAGCCAGCGATATTTCGTTGGCGGCCAGCCCTTCGGATACCGCGCGTTTCACGACTCCGCTGACGATGTGGTGGGCTTTGCGGAAAGACAGGTTGTCGGTCCGCACCAGAGTATCGGCAAGTTCGGTCACCGTAGCAAAGCTGCCTTCCGTCCGCTTGCGCAGCACATCTTTGTCCACGTGAATCGTACCGATGACGCAGGATAGAAGGCGGTACATCTGATCGAGGACAGCCAGAGCTTTCCATGCGTACGGCTGCATGTCGTCTTCGGTGTCGACGATGTCGCCGAACGGCGTGTTGTGCATCATCGTCAGTACGGTCTGGGTGTTCCCCACGCAGCTCGAAAGAAGCGAGCGCATGTGTTCGAACGAGACCGGATTGCGTTTTTGCGGCATGATCGACGAAATCTGGACGTACGGGTCGGCTACGCGCAGCACACCGAATTCCTGTGTGCACCACAGCAGGAAATCTTGGGAAGAGCGGCCGAGATTAATGGCGGCCAGCTGTACGGCCGTCGCAATCTCACCGACATAATCGGCCCCGCCGATGGCGTCGTAGGAGTTATAGATCAGCTCGTCGAAGCCGAGCAGTTCCTGCATTCTCTCCCGGGAGATATTGAACCCGGAAGTGGTCAAAGCGGCGGAGCCCATGCTGCTGCGGTTGCAGTTGGCGTAGGCGGCCTGCAGACGGCGCACATCCCGGTCGAGCGAATCCGCCACCGCCATGATGTAATGAGCGAGCGTTGTCGGCTGCGCCTGCTGGGTGTGCGTGTAGCCGATCATGATCGTTTCGGCGTGCTCCTCGGCGAATGCGAGCAGTTGGCTTTTGAGGGCAAGCGCTCCCCGGATCGTCGTCTGGAGCTTCTCCCGGAGCACCATCCGGTAAATCGAGATGCCCATATCGTTGCGGCTGCGGGCCAGATGGAGATTGCCGGCGATGTCTCCGGCCGCTTCCAGCAGGTCGCTTTCCACCTGGAAGAACAAGTCCTCGAATTGTCCCGTATACTCGGCTTGACGCAGCCCGTCCAGATCCAGTCCGCGGATCGCGTCCGCAATTTGCGACGCTTCCTCTTCGGTAACGAGCCCCTGGTCTTTAAGCATAATCAGGTGCGCTTTATTGATTGCCATCATCGGGCCGAGAAGACTTGCTTTCGCTTCATTGAAAGCGGGTTTAAGCACAGCTTCCGTATAGGTCAGCCCGGGAAAGACGGCGCCTTCTTCCTGTAAAATCTGTTCGCGGTTTCTCATGCGGTCCATTCCTCCTAGTGGTACTTTCTATATGTTTATGACAGGCAAGCGGTGTGGTTCAGGGAGCGGGCCGGCCTAGCCAGTTCGCAATGAGGGCGTTCATGTTGGCCGTGACCTCGCCTACAATCCAATCGCCCGCTTGAAGAGAAGTCTGACGGATGTGGCCCGTATAGCCCTCCCAGCCTTCCGGCGTGCCTTCCACCAATACGTAAGGCATCGGGGAAAGCGGAGGAGGCGGAGTCAATTCCGCATCTTCTTCCGATACATGAACCAGGTCGGGACGGAACGCTTTGACAGCGGACATTTCGTAAGGCCCGCCGTGTCCTCTTCCTGTCGTCCCTTGAAAAAATCCGAGCTTTTCCGGAGCGTCCGCAGCAGCCAGCTGCCACCAGTTGATCAGGAGAAAGCTTGCATCCTTCCAGCGGGAAGTTACTTCCTCGGCAACCGTTCTGGAGGCTCCAATGTTGCCGTCATGGGCGTTGAGCAGCACGATTCGTCTGAATCCCGAACGGCAGATGCCTTCCAGCACATCGCTCAAATACCGGTGAAACACGGCCGGATCGATGGATATGGTGCCGGGATAATCCCCTGTTTTGCCCGGACATGCCGTGTAAGGAATGGCCGGATAAACGAGGGGTTTTAACCCCGGGTCAATAAGTCCCGCGAAGCCTTGGGCGAGAAAAAAATCCGTCCCCAGCGGAGAATGCGGACCGTGGTATTCGAAGCTTCCCAGCGGAACGACCGCAAAGGCGGCATTCCTGAAAGCGGACTCGGCATGCCTTCCGTGGATATCTAGGGCCTTCATGTTGTCCCCTCCGGTTTCTTTGGTTTGTTCCTGCTGCCGGATCAAGCCGACCGCGATAGAACGGAGGATCGGAAGATCCCCCGCTGCGGTCTTTCTTCATTTAAATAAGGAGTGAATCATCGGGCTTTTTGAAATAAAAGAACGGTATAAGTTCAATTGCCAAGCTTACTGCTTTAAGCTGATCATGTTCACGAACATCCGGATGGAACCCGGAACAAGGCTCGGCATTTCACGGTACCAGACAAGCGAGCTGTACGTATACGTGCCTTTGCCGTAATCGGCGGAGAGGAATGTACCCGTAAATTCTTTTTCGCCCGGATCGCCGTTGGAAATCAGTTCGGTGTACTCTTTGCCCCACTCAGCCGGATTGTAGGCCGAACGGTCCTGAATCCAGTTCTGCCAGTCGGCGTCCGTAATTTTGTTCGGCGTATTGAAGATCTTGTGATCCGGCGCCAGCATGGTTACCTTCGAATTCTCGTCCGTTACCCTCCATTGAATGAGAGGCTGGCCGATTTTGATCGGATACGGCGCGAGGTCCGGCGTCCATTTGTCTTCCGGCTTGTGATACTGAACGACCAGGTTGCCGCCGTTTTTCGCGTAATCAAGCAGACGCTGGTTGCTCGGAATCAGTTCCGGACGGAACGCGTAAGCGCGAATGCCGAGCACGATCGTATCGTATTGGGACAGATCCCCGAACTGGATCGCTTTCGCATCCAGGTTCGTCACGTTAACGCCTACCTGGCGCAGAACGGCATCGATATTGTCAAAGCCGCTGGAAACATAGCCGACTTTAAGATCCTTCGACACGTTAAGGTCAAAAGCTTGAATCGTTAAAGTCGCCGGTTTCACGTAATAAGTCGTGCCGATATGCGGGTACGTAATGACCTGCACCGTCCGGCTTGTGTCGGTCTGGCCTTCTTTGGCCACGGCGGAAATGTCCACCTTGCCCGGTTTCACGCCCTTCGGCGCTTTTACGGTAAACTCGATGGCTTTTGTTTCGTTCTTCGCCGCAAAGCTTACGTCCTGGGAAGCGGGCTCGACCGTCCAGCCTTCCGGAGCTTTCAGCGCAACGGTCGTTTTGGAAGCTCCCGGCGCGTAATTGCGGGCGGTTACTTTAACCGGTACGGCTTCGTCCGGCTTAAGCGTGTTGAACACGGCCGCTTCCGGGCTGAGGGTCAAGGACGTTGCCGGAAGAACGGCAACCGCGTTGTCCGGTACCGCATGGACCGCTGCCTGCGTGCCGTAGGCTGTGTATGTAACATCAGCGCTGATGAGCGGCAGGGCGTACGGGTTGAAGTCGGCGACTTTCGCCGGAACGGTCACTTCGAACTCGGTTTTGACCGTCTGGTTGTAACCCAGTTTCTTGAACTTGGCGTCGCCCGCCGGCTTGGCTGTCCAGCCTTCGGGAACATTCAGCTTCATCGCGATGTCCGAGATATCTACACTGCCGCCGCTGTGTGCGGTGACTGCCACCTTCGCCGTTTGTCCGGCTACAAGCTCGCCCGATACGGGCTTCACTTTAACGGTCAGAGAGGCCGCTTCCATGCTCGCTTTGTTAAGCTGATCGGTTTTCACCTGCAGCCTATGAAGGAGATCAGTTTTAACAGAAGAATCTAAAGTGGATTTTTCCACATTTTCAATTGCTGACTTCACGTCCGCCTTCATTTCATGAACCTCGCGTGCGACGTTCGCAAATTTAGGATAGGCGGCGATGACTTCATTGGCATCCTGCTGCAGGGTTTTCAGATCTTTGACGATCTTATTGTCTTTGCCTTTGGTGTCCAGCTCTTTGGCAAGATCTTCGAACGTAAAGGAAATGCCGTCGAAGAGCGAGCTGCTTTTTGAAACGGCTGTCTTGTTGTCCCCGGCGGTTCCTGCCAGCTTGTAATAGGAGTTTCCGGGACCTTCATCTACATGGCGGCCCATGCCTTGGCTTTTGTGCATAAAACGCGATTCTTCCCCCAGCTGCGAGTAGGAAGCTCCGTAAATTTCGTTATAGTCACCGACCGGAAGGGCGACATCGTAATCCTTGTCCGTGGCCGGCAGGTACAGCTTCTTCGGCTGCCATACGGCGAGGCCTTCTTTAAGCTGCTCCGGGAAAATAGCCGGATTGCCCGCGTCTTTGAACGCCCGTACCGTCAGAACGTTGATGGCCCTATGATGACCGTGAGTGGAATCTTCGTTCAGGAAAGCGGGAATCAGGATGTCCGGCCGTTTCTGGCGGATTTGGCGGATCAGCCGTTCGTAGGCGACGGATTCGCCCCACTTCTCCAGCGTTTCGTCCGGGCTTTTGGAAAAGCCGAAATCGTAGATCGGATCGTCGAGCTTCACGCTAAGGTTCGCCAGCGTAATGTTCGTGATCTTGGAAGCTTCCTGCAGTTCCCGGGTCCGGATAATGCCGAGGGCATTGCCGAGCTCGCTGCCGATTTCGTTCTGTCCGCCTTCTCCGCGGTTGGCGATGACACTGGAGGTGTCGACCCCTTGACCGAGAGATACATACGCGAGTGTAGCACTGTGCTCATCGTCGGGGTGAGCCCCCGTATTCATGGCACTGGCGATTGTGGTGAGCGGCTTGATTGATTTCCAGAGATCGACAACCCCTCTGTCGGCCGACGCTGTCTGCGGCGCCGCCGGTAAGGCGACGGTTCCGACAACCGTCAGCGAGACGGCGGCTGCCACCCACTTTTTCATCCATCTGTTTGCACTTGCTTGACTCAATCGCTTCTCCTCCTCAGGCGTAAAAGTGGCGGCAGGAATCCTGCATGACTCCCTGCCTTTATCAAAATCGCGGCGGACGCGGCGTTCCGCGGGGGAACGGCCGCGACCTTACGATAATGAACCGTAGCTCGGGTCAGATAGCGGACCCGGCGTTGCCGCCGGTCAGCTTCCTGGAAACGAAAAGAACGAGAATGATCATGACAATCTGCAAAACTCCGTAGGCGCATGCCGTACCGAATTCGAACGCATACATGCGCTGGAAAATTTCAACCGACATAGGTGTCGTGTTATTCGTGTACAGAAGGATCGACGCTACGAACTCGCCGAGGCCCTCCACCATGGCCAGCAGCGTTCCCGCGAGAATACCGCTCAGGGCCATCGGGAAGACAACCCGCCGGAAGCTGTACCACCATGAAGCTCCAAGGTTGCGCGCCGCTTCCTCTACCGAGCTGTCCATCTGCATCAGAGTCGAGGATGTCGACCGGAAGATCAGCGGCAGGTGGCGGACGAAATAAGCGAGCGGTAAAATCCAGAAGCTGCCGATCAGAACCTGGTTGAACGAGAATACGTTCGGTTCGCTGAAGGCCGTGATCAGGTTGACGGCTACGACCGTACCCGGCAGCGCCCATGGCAGCATGATCAGGATGTCGAGCAGCGTTTTGCCCTTGAATTTCATCCGGACGATGGCGTAAGCCGCCGCAACGCCGAAGAGCAGGTTGCCGATGGTCGCCACGAAGCTCATCTTGAAGCTGTTTGCGATCGGGCGCCATGTTTTCGGATCGGTAAACAGGTCTTTAAAGTGCTGGAGCGTATACTCCGGCGGAAGGACCTGGACCGTCCATGTACTGTCTTCGGAGAAGGAAAGCAGGACGATGACGAGAATCGGCAGCATCAGCACGAGAGTGGCGATAAAGGACAGCACCATCGCCGTGTACTTGCCCGCCTTGCTTTTCACTTCGGTCCGGTGGACGCTGACGCCTTTGCTCATGTTCTGATAGTTCCGCGCGTTCTGGTACCAGCGCATCATGATCAGGAACAGGATCGACACGATCGACAGCAGGGTCGATTGAGTCGCCGCCATGTCCAGGTCCCCGTTCGTACGGGACAAGTAAATCTGCATGGTGAGCGTCCGGTCGATCCCGAACACGAGCGGCGCCGTATAGGAAGCCATCGAGATCATGAAGACGAGCAGCGAAGCCGCGATAATGGCCGGCGTGAGCATCGGCAGAATGACTCTGCGCCAGATGAGCAGGCGTCCGGCGCCCAGATTGGCCGCCGCTTCTTCCAGCGACGGGTCCAGGCCTCTGATAGCGGTGGACGCCGTCATATAGAAATAGGTGTACATCGTGAACGTATGGACCACGATGACCCCCCAGATGCCCTTAAGCGCAAGCGGCGCGTGATCCAGGTCAAAAAGCTTCTGCAGCGCGCGCGGGATAATGCCGCTGTCCCCGTACAGGAACGAGAAGGACAGCACCCCGATCAGGGGCGGAAGAGCCATCGGCACGATCGCGAGGACGGACAAAATTTTGCGTCCCGGAAACTCGTAGCGCTCCAGCAGGAACGCCATCGCGACACCGACGATACCGCAGGTGATCACGCTGAGTACGGAGATGTAAACGCTGTTCCACAGCGCTTCCAGATTCGATGTATGATCAAGACTGAAGAAGCGGGCATAATTTTTGAACGAAAAAGCCCCTTCCAGCTTCACACTCTGTAAAAACGTCTGAAAAAACGGATAAATGACATAGGCAAGCAAAATCAGAAACAACGGCGCGATGAGCACATAGACGAAGTAAGGCGACGTCGTGATCGTGGTCCATCGGCTGTTCGGACGGATGGCCGGCTGCTGCTTGGCTTGCGGTTTGTTCGTCTGCACGGGCGCACCCTCCTTATTCTACGAAATAGACGCTTTCCTTCGGGACGGCAAAAGCGATATCCTCATCACGGTGGCGCATGCGCTGGCCGGGGCCGATAAACATCGCTTTAATCGGCAGCGTGCCGACCTGCGCGACGTAGTTGACGCTCACGCCCGTAAATTCCGACATCAGCACTTTGCCGGCCAGAATGTTCTCCAGGCCTCTCTCCGACGCCGCGGCTTCGCGAATCGATTCCGGACGGACCGAAACCGTCACCTTGCTGCCCTGTGCCAACCGGCACTCGGGCGAAGCGTTGGCGGCAAATCCCGTGATAAGCGTGTCGGACGAGGTGCGGACGTACACCGTGTCGCCTTCCAGGCGTTCCACGGTCCCTTCCCACAGATTCGACTCTCCGATAAAGGAAGCGACAAACCGGTTGACGGGACGGTTGTAAATGTCGTGCGGAGTGCCGATCTGCTGCACGACGCCGTCTTTCATGACCATGATCCGGTCGGACATGGACATGGCCTCGGCCTGGTCATGCGTGACATAAATCGTCGTAATGCCGAGCTCTAGCTGCAAGCGCTTAATTTCGAGGCGCGTCTCTTCCCTCAGCTTCGCGTCGAGGTTGGACAGCGGCTCGTCAAGCAGGAGAATATTCGGTTCGATCACCAAGGCTCGGGCCAGTGCCACCCGCTGCTGCTGCCCGCCGGACAACTGGTCGATTCTGCGGTCGCCGTATCCGTCCAGGTGGACGAGCTTCTGGGCGCGCGTCACCTTATCCATAATTTCCGCCTTGGACTGTTTGCGGACTTGGAGACCGAAAGCAATATTCTCGAACACGGTCATGTGCGGAAACAAGGCGTAGTTCTGAAACACCATCCCGGTGTTGCGTTTGTTCGGAGGCGTATACGTCACGTTGTTCTCGCCGAACATGATCCGTCCCTCCGTCGGATAATAGAAACCGGCGATCATGCGGAGCGTTGTCGTTTTGCCGCAGCCGCTGGGGCCGAGAAACGTGAAGAATTCGCCCGGCTGGATGTGGATGTCGACGTTTTCAACGCCGCGTGCGCCGTTAAACTGCTTGCTTACTTTATCGAGCTTGACTTCTATCAAGTGGAATCCCTCCTAGAAAGTAAAACTTCCCTACCTATCCGTACGTCTCTCCCGCCGGCACAAAGGCACAAATCGTATCATGTGCCCGGCCTAAACGGGCCCGGATGGGGCTTCCCCCACCCGGATCTGTCAGGCTTCGGGCTTTATTTCTTGCCTTTGCCCTTGATATTTTCATCCCAGTACTGCATCCACTCTTTTTCTTTGGAGGCCAGTACTTTCCAATCGAGCTGCAGCGGTTTCGTTTCGATTCCTTTCAGCCAAGCCGGGAATTCATCCTTGTTGATGTCCGTCCGGGTCGGGATCTGGAACAGCTTTTCCGCTTTCTTCTTCAGTTCTTCTTTATCGAAAAGGAACTCGTAAAATTTCTTGGCGGCGTCCATGTTTTTGGCGCCTTTGACAATACCCACTCCGTCTACGAGGATCGGAGCGCCGCTGGCCGGATAAATGAAATCGAACGGCTGCTTTTTCATTTCCTTCTGAATCAGGATATCTTGGAGGTTCCAGAGGGAAAGCGTGCCTTCCTGACGAGCCATTTTCAGATACAGGTTGGTCGGATCCTGCGTGTATTCCTTCGTGTTCGCGTCCAGCTTCTTGAGCCAGTCGTAGCCCTTCTGCGGATCCGCAGGGTCCTGGCGGTAAATCATCGAGGAATAGATCGTGCGCATCGTACCGGACGCCATAACGCCGCGGATCAGAAGCTTATCTTTATATTTCGCGTCCAGCAGCTCATCCCAGTCCTTCGGAGCATCTTCTTTCTTCAGCGCCTGGGAGTTGTACATGATCACTTCGGGCAGCAGCATTTCGCCGTACCAGCGGTCCTGGGCGTCCTTGTTCTCGGCCGCGACGTTATCCGCGAAGGTCGGCTTATACGGCTCAAGAAGACCTTCCTCGGCCCCGGTTATGAAAGAGGACTGCGTGCCTCCCCACCAGAAGTCCGCCTGGGGATTCGATTTCTCGCCGCGGATACGCTCCAGAACCTGCTGGGCGCCCATCGTCATGACTTCCACGTCAATGCCCGGATTTTTCTCTTTGAATCTCGGCAAAATCTCGTCGACCACGTTCTTGTCGCGGGCCGTGTAAATCACGAGCTTCTGGGAACCGGAAGCGGCTCCTCCGCCGGTGCCTTCGGCACCCTTCTTCGCACCGTCGTCACCGCCGCCGCAGGCCGACAGGCCGACAGCCATTGCCGCGATAAGAGTCAAACTGGTCCATTTGGTCATCTTCTTTTTCACTTGTACTCCCCCTAGTTCTAGATTGTATCGTTTAATCCGCGCCGGCAGATCCGGAGGATCTGGCCGGCTGGGCGGACGGAAACGCTTCCAGCACACTGTGGACGGCCCCCAGCAAACCTGCCCGCTCCCTCAGCCCCGCCAGTTGGATGTCCGGCAGCACCGGAACCCACTGCGCAAGCAGCTCGCGGATGCGGGCCAGGCCGCTTTCGCTCAGATGGACCATTTCGCCGCTCAGGATGAGCAGCTCCGGGTCCAGCACGCTGACGGTATTGGCGATACCGGACGCCCAATGGATGTAAACATCTTCGAGCAGCGTCCGGGCTTGGCGGCTTCCCTGATTCGCCTGTTCGCCCAGCTGCCGCAGGATGCTTCGCCCCGGATCGACGGTCAGACCGGCAGCCTTCGCTTTGTCGCCGATGCCGGTAACGGAGTAGTTCTTCTCGAAAACGCCGAATTCGCCTTGTCTGCGGAGCCGGTCGCCGCCGATAAGCATGTAGCCGATTTCGCCGGCAGCCTCTTTGCTGCCTCTGTAAAACTGCTTGTCGATGATAATCCCGGCCCCGATCCCGGTGCCCACATACATGTAGACCAGGCTGGAAACCCCCGAGCCGGCGCCCCCGTAAAATTCGCCCATCGTCATCATATTGACGTCGTTGTCGAGAATAACGGGAATGCCGAGCCGTTCTTCGATTTCCTTCCCGACCGGCAGGTTCATCCAACCCGTGCTTGGCGCGTAGCTGACGGTGCCGCTTCGCTTCTGTGTAATACCCGGCAGGCCGACGCCGATCCCGATAACGCGGTCGCGGCCGAACCCGCTTTTCTCAAGCAGCGTATCCAGGTTAGTCTTGAGCGCTTCCAGAGCGGAATCGCCGTCAACCGGCTGCTCCAGGCGGGTATGCACATGATGCAGCAGCTCGCCTTTCATATCGGCAATGGCCATTTCCAGCTCACTGCCTTCAAAAACGGCCCCGACGACCGTATACGCCTGAACGTTGTATTCAAGGAGAATCGGCTTGCGCCCGCCCTTCGACTCCCCCGTTCCCACTTCATGAATAAGCCCTTCATGGATCATTTCGTCCACGAGAGAGGAGACGCAGGGTCTGCTCAGCTTGGTCCGGACCGACAATTCGGCTCTCGACAAGCGGGGATGCTGGCGCAGTTGGTACAGAATGCCTTCCCGGTTCATTTGCTTTACTAATTTCGTATTTCCCGTTTTCCCCTTGCCGATCACAAGCCCAATCACCACCTTACTTAGTTAAAATGACTAACAAACTAATTAAATCAAGTATATGTATACGTTTACATGATGTCAATATAAAAAGTGAAATTAGTCATAGAAAATAAGTTTTAATCGCGTTATTATTAATAATTTCATATATTTTCAACCCTTTTCATCCTTAAAAAGCGTTTATTCTTCCCTTCAGTTTATTTGCTTTTCCGCCTCCTTATGCGTCCGCGTCAAAAAGCCCGCTGCAGCCGCAGCAGGCTTTCGTCTTCCTTACGCTTACTTCTCCGTCCCGTGACTGAGGTTGTTCTGGGCCGTATGCTTGACGTTTTTGGCTTCCATCTCCTCGGCAAATTCCGCGTTTACTTCGTACTTTTTGCCTTTGGTCGCTTTCGAAACCTTCGCCATGTTCATCACCCCCGCCCGGTTGTCGATTTCCTTTATTCCGGCCTCCGCCGCAAACGGACGGTGAACCGGAATACTTAAAGCGGCACTGCTCAGTGCTGTTTGTTCGGGAGCCGTTTTTCCGGGCGGTTTTTGCCTTGAGTCCTCCGGTTGCGTTCGTCTTTACGCTGAGTGTCATGCAGTTTGCTGATGAAATGACTATCCATCTCCGCAAGCCTCCCCGAGAAATAAGTTTCGTGAAGCCGTCTTAGTATGTCCGGGCTTAAGGGGGAAGCATGCCGGATCCCGCGAAAAAAAGAAAAAGAGCACCAGCCGGCGCTCCTCGGTTCTCTATACGTATAAGTGCTTGTCCGTTCAGGAAAGATCTTAAGCTTCCGCTTCCAGTCTCATGGCCATGTCAACCAGAACCGCGCGCGCTTCCGGCTTCGTTTTCACTTCGTTGTAAAGCTTCTCGAAAGCCGCTTTGTTTTCTTTGAATTCGCCTTCGTTCTTGATCGTGAAATGGCTCCACTCGATCAGACGATTCTCCGCATGGCGAAGCTCATTGAAAGCTTTATGGAAACCGCTGCGTTCAATCGCATCTTCCATTTCTTTCTGACCGATTTCCGCACCGTTTTGTCTCATGTCGTTCAGTTTCTTGTCAGCCTGCTGGCTGGCTGCGAGAAATTGTTCTTTGGCCGCCAAATAATCGATTTGCGCCCTGGCGTATTTACGTTTCATCAATAACAGTCCACCTTTAGCATGATTTCCCCGTTAGCGCTTGCAGGGGGAGTTTTCTTCTACCAGATTCTATTGTAACAAAATTTTTCTGGAAACAAAACCGATTTCGCCCTTCCAGTTCTTCCGGTCCTTACGGGGTGGACAGACATTTTCGCTGCCGGCGCCGCATACCCTTTAATCATCGCATTCGGCAGTCTTCTCGAAAGGCTCGCTTAGAACGTATTTCGAAAGGGTGAATATCATGTGCGGAATTACAGGATGGATAGACTGGCGCAAAGATCTGACCACATCTTCATCCATTCTCGAAAATATGACGGAAACCTTGGTTCACCGCGGTCCTGACGCTTCCGGCACGTGGATATCCGGCCACTGCGCCCTGGGGCACAGACGGCTGAGTGTCATGGACCCGCTTAACGGCGCTCAGCCCATGATCCGCAAGGACGGGGACCGGACGTACTCCATCGTATATAACGGGGAATTGTATAACGCTCCCGAGCTGCGCAGCGAGCTGGAACACCGGGGCCACCGGTTCGCGACCTCATGCGACACCGAAGTTCTGCTGGCCGCTTTCGTCGAATGGGGCCGGAGCTGCGTGGAGCGGCTGAACGGCATCTTCGCGTTCGCGGCCTGGAACGAACAGGAGCAGACCTTGTTCCTGGCCCGGGACCGTCTTGGCGTCAAGCCTCTATTCTACAGCCACACGGACGGCGCCTTCCTGTTCGGCTCGGAGCCGAAGGCTATACTCGCCCATCCGGATATCAGAACCGAGGTAGGCGCCGAAGGCCTTGCCGAGATTTTCGCCGTCGGACCCGCGCGCACGCCCGGTCACGGCATTTACCGCAACCTGGCCGAACTGAAGCCGGGCCATTTTATGGTTTACGACCGCAGCGGGCTGACGATCCGTCCTTACTGGAAACTGGAAAACCGGCCCCATACGGAAAATGTGGAGGAAACGGCGCTCCATATCCGCGAGCTCCTGGCCGACACCGCCCGGCGCCAGCTCGTCTCGGACGTCCCGGTCTGCACCCTGCTTTCGGGCGGGCTGGATTCCAGCGCGCTGACGACACTCGCCGCCCACCATTACCGGGACAGCGGCAGCGGCGTGCTGAATACGTACTCCGTCGATTATGCCGACAACGACAAGAACTTCAAGGAGAACGCGTTCCAGCCCAACTCCGACGCTCCTTGGATCAAGCGAATGACGGAATACCTCGGCACGGAGCATCATTACATCGAGTTCGATACACCTGAACTCTTCGAATCGCTCCGCACCGTCGTACTCGCCCGCGACACGCCCGGAATGGCCGACATCGACGGCTCGCTTTACCTGTTCTGCCGCGAAATCAAGAAAGGCGCCACCGTGGCGCTTTCCGGCGAAGCGGCCGACGAGATCTTCGGCGGCTACCCCTGGTTCCACCGGGAAGACGCCCTCAATGCGAACACGTTCCCGTGGTCGCTTTCGCTGCCTCAGCGGGTCGGCATTCTGTCGCGCGATTTCGCCGACTGGATCAAGCCCGAGGCATACGTCCGCGGCCGCTACGAGCAGGCGCTGGCCGAGGTGCCCCGTCAGGCGGGGGAATCGCGGGAGCAGAACCGGATGCGGGAGATGTCTTACCTGAACATCACCCGCTTCATGCCGACCCTGCTTGACCGCAAAGACCGGATGAGCATGGCCGTAGGGCTCGAAGTCCGGGTTCCCTTCTGCGACCACCGGCTCGTGGAATACGTGTGGAACATCCCGTGGGACATCAAAACGGCGGGCGACCGGGAAAAAGGCATCCTGCGGAAGGCGCTCGCCGGCGTACTGCCGGAAGATGTGCTGGCCCGCAAAAAAAGCCCTTATCCCAAAACGCACAACCCGAATTATGCGTCCGCGGTCAAACGGCAGGCGCTTGAAATTTTAAGCGATCCCTCGTCGCCGCTTCTTCCTTTTGTGGATGCCAAAACGCTGCGCGCCATGGCGGCTCCGGGAGCCGAATCGACCGAGTTCCCCTGGTTCGGCCAGCTCATGTCCGGCCCGCAAATGTTCGCGTATCTGATCCAGGTGGACACGTGGCTGCGCGAATATAAGGTATCGATCCGTTAAGGATCTTACCGCACGTCTGTCTATGCGCGTCTAAACTTACATCTGTTGGTTTCCGAGCGGTACCGGGAACTTCAAAAAAACCTCCAGCCGCCATTTCAATGGCACTGGAGGTTTAGTACGTTTCACCCGAACCTCGGGAGTTTCTGTATCTGTATCTGTACCTGTACCTCTTCCTCTTCCTCTACCTCTTCCTCTGCCGCAACCGTTGCCGGGCCACACCTTCGTGCCCGCATTCAGAGTCCGTATGCCCGGTCTTGGCACCGAATCTCGCCCTAATCGAGCCAGCCGTTCTTCTCGGCCGCGGCAATGGCGTCGATCCGGTTCTTGGCCTCCAGCTTCTGGATCGCCTCCGACAAGTAATTGCGGACCGTGCCGCCCGTAAGGAACAGACGCGACGCAATCTCCCCGGAAGAAAGCCCCTCTCTGGCAAGCTTTAGCACCTCGCGCTCCCGTTCCGTCAGCGGATTCTCGGCTTCCCAGAACGTGAGCGCCAGCTCCGGGCTGACCGCGCGCCTGCCCGCCTGCACATCGCGGAGCGCGGCCGCAAGCTCGCTGACCGGCGAATCTTTGAGCAGGAAGCCGCGCGCTCCCGCACGCATGGCCCGCTGAAAATAGCCGGATCGGGAAAAGGTCGTCAATATGACGACTCCGCACGGATCCTTGCTTTTCTGGAGCGCCTCGGCCACATCAAGGCCCGACATTTTCGGCATCTCAATATCCATGACGCAAAGATCCGGTCGGAGCGTACGGATCATCTCCAGCGCTTCCGCGCCGTCCGCCGCCTGGCCGATCACTTCGATATCGTCCTCCAAATCCAGCAGGGCGCTCAGCGCTCCCCGGAGCATGCCCTGATCTTCCGCGACAATGACCTTCATTCGCCGTCCGCCTCCTTTTCTCCCTTTTTGGTCACTTTAGGGATCGTAAAAACGACCCGGGTGCCCCGGCCGCCCGCCGATTCGAACGTGCAGTGCCCGTCCACCAGCTTAAGCCGCTCTTTCATGCCTCTGAGCCCGTTCGTACCCAAGTTCGGCTGCCTTTCGTCCCTCTCGAAGCCGACTCCGTTATCCGACACGATCAGCCTGTACCCCTCCTCATCGGAGGCCCATTCCACGATACACACCTTCGCTTTGCTGTGCTTGACGACGTTCGTCACCGCTTCCCGCAAGCACATGCCGAGAATGTTGCCGATCAGCGGGGGAGCCTCGTCTTCGGCGCCTTCTCCGGCTTTCAATTCCAGCACAATGCCGCCTGCCGCAAGAATCTGCTTGGCCCGGTCGAATTCCTCCCGGATCGTGACCATGTTCATATCCGATACAAGCTCGCGCACCTGTTTGAGCGCCGCCCGCGAGGTCGCCTGGATATCCTGAACTTCCCGGACCGCTTTCTCCGGATTTTTCGGAATCATTTTCTCCGCCAGTTCGCCCTTGAGCGTGATGAGAGACAAAGTATGCCCGAGCGTATCGTGCAAATCGCGGGATATCCGCTGGCGTTCCTCGATTTTGGACAGACGGGCAATTTCTTCGTTAGCCAGTTGAAGTTTGCCCCGGAGCTCCTTCGACCTGCGTCCGATGCGCATCGCAACCGGCATGATCAGGATAATGATAAGAGCCGGAAGAAGCTGCAAAAACAAATCGACATCGTTCATTAACTTGTAGTGCCAGCCTACCGCCACGAACATCAGAAACAAACCCGCTATCGCGGCGGCCATTTGCCTGACGCTCCGCAGCATCCCGATCACCGGTGACGGATAAAACGCCAAGTAAATAAAGTTCTCGTTGTACCGGATCGCCAGAATACCGATAACGATAGTCTGAAACAGAATGAACCAGTACCTTCCCGCCGCCCGGTTAAAAGAAGTCAAATAAGCCGCCACGAAGGCGATAAGCAGTCCCGAACCCAGTATTTTTTCCGGAAAAGGAAGCTGCAGAACCGAAACGACCGGGAAGATCAGATACACCAGCCAGATGATCGTAAAAATAAAAGGGGGCCCCTCGCGGGGCCTTGCCGGTTGCCGACGAAACATTTAAACCGCTTCCTGTCTCTTGATGATATAGGAAGATAATATCACAAATACGACGACGTACACAGCCAGAATAAGCACGCCCGTCCAGTCGATCGAACCGCCTCCGATCAAATTCCAGGCTCCCTGCCCCAACCGATAGGTCGGCGTGAACTTGGCGATCGTCTGAAGAGTCCCGGACATGGACGCGGTCGGGAACCATAACCCTCCCAGAATGGATAGGCCCATATACAGAATCATCGTCAGCACCTGAACCACATCGGGGTTGCGCATGGAACCGAGCAGCGTACCGAGAGCCATGAACGAGAAACCGCCGATCCAAATCCAGAGGAAGCTTTCGATCCATACGGAAACCGGCAGATCAACCTGTTTGCCGAGCCCTCCGATAATAAACATCATCAGAATGATAAATAAATTAATAACGCCTTGGGCGGCTACCTTCGATACCATGTAAGACCAGGAAGGCAGCGGCGTAATGCTGAGCAGGCGGACCCAGCCCTGGGTGCGTTCCCTCGAAATCCGCTGGGCGAAGGAAGTCAGGCTGGCGCCGATAACGCCATATACCGTCATGGACATAAGATAGTAGGATGTCCAGTCCACACTGCCGATCTTCGTATCGCTTCCCATCGTACTCGTAAACAGAAAATAAAAGGCCACCGGCATAACGATCGAAAAGAAAATAAATCGTTTGTTACGGAAGGTGCGCAGCAGCTCCGCACGGCACTGGGCCGTAGTCGCTTTCAGAATCGTCGCATTCATATTCGTTATCTCCCCTTCAGCCTGCATTCGTATTTTGAATTAAAGTCTGGAAGGCGTCTTCCAGTCCACCGCTTCGAACTTCGATATCTTTCATATCGATGCGTTTGTCGATCAGCGCGGTAAGCAGCCGGTCCGTGTCCGGTCCGAACATTTCGACGCGCCGCCCGTTCCACTTGATATCGCTGACTCCCGGGAAAGCCCTCAGCAGATCAGCCGTAACCCCCGAGCCCGCTGTAAAAGAAATGACTCTCCCCGTCGTTTCCGCTTTAATCTCGCTCGGCGTCCCGTCCGCAACCAGCTTGCCGTTATTGATCACGACGACTCTGTCGGCCAACTGATCCGCTTCCTCCAGATAATGAGTCGTCAGCACGACGGTTTTTCCTCTCGCGGCCATGGCGCGGATCGTATCCCAGAACAACTGCCGGGATGTCACGTCCATGCCGACGGTCGGTTCGTCCAGGAAAATAATTTCCGGGTCTCCCGCCGCGGCCATCGCGAAGCCCAATCTGCGCTGCTGCCCGCCGGAGAGAGCCGAGGCCATCTTATTCCGCTCGGCTTCCAGGCCGGAGATGAGCAGAAGCTGCTCCAGCGAGAGCGGGTTCGCGTAATAATGGCGGAACAGGTCGATCGTCTCGGCTACTTTCAGATTGTCGATCACGCTGACATCCTGAAGCATGGCTCCGATCCGGTCCCTAACCCGCTGGTCTTTCGGATGGCCTCCCAGCAGCTTGACAGTCCCGCTCGTAGGCTCCTGAAGGCCGAGAATCATCGAAATCGTGGTGGTCTTGCCCGCCCCGTTCGGACCGAGCAGTGCGAGCACCGTTCCTTGTTCCACGGTCAGCGTTAACCCGTCGACCGCCTTTTTGCCTTTAAATTGTTTCGTAACCTTCATCAATTCGATAGCTGTTGTCACAGGGGTTCAGCTCCTTCTGTTATGTGGGCTTTCCGTTTCATCGTTCATCGTTCAACGTTTCGTTAAGCTCTTTAACCTGAATCCATCATACCGCGCGGCGGATTTCCTCCCTACCTACAACCGTAACCTTTTCCGGATGACAATTGTCACCTTCGTCCGCCGGACCCGCTATGACATGTGAAACAACGAAAAAACCGGTTCCGAATCGAATCGGAAACCGGTTTGGTTCGTGTCCGCCAAGCGGACACGTTGTTTATTCGGTTACGTCAAGCGGCCGGAATGGCGCTCGAAAAACTGCTCGAGCGCCGCAGCCCGGTGGCTGATCGCGTTTTTCTCTTCGAGCGGCAGCTCCGCCATCGTCACTCCCCGCTCCGGCAGATAAAACAGCGGGTCGTAGCCGAACCCGTCCGTGCCGCGCGGCTCCGCGATAATGACACCCTCGCAGGTCCCCTCCGCCTCGAGCGTGTCCCCGCGGAGCGGGTCGACCAGCGCCAGCGCGCATACGAAGCGCGCGGTGCTGAGCACCTGCGGCGCAGCCGCGTCCGCGGCCTTCGGGCCGTCCGGGAGGCCCTGCGCCCGTGCGGCACCGCGGTCCGCCGCGGACGGCTCGCCGGCGGACGCCGCCTGCCCGGCAGCGCCGGGCCCGGGCCGTCCGGTTGCGGCCGAGACCGCGCCAAGCTCGCGCAGCAGCTTGGCGTTGTTCGCCGCGTCGGCGGCGTGCTCGCCCGCATACCGGGCGGAGTATACGCCCGGATCGCCGCCGAGCGCGTCGACGCACAGCCCGGAGTCGTCGGCCAGTACCGGCAGGTTCAGCCTGCCTGCAATCGCCGACGCCTTGATCCGGGCATTCGCCGCGAAGGTCGCGCCGTCCTCGACGATGTCGGGCATATCGTCGAAATCGTCAAGGCTGCGCACTTCCTTGCCGAAGCGGGCGAAATAGTGGGCAAACTCGCGCACTTTGCCCTTGTTGCGCGTGGCGATCACCACGACGCCGGAAGCGGAAAGATCAGGCACGGACACCCGCTCCGATCAGGCCGCTTACGCGTCCGAGCGCTTTTTTCTGCTCCTCGACCATTGTGTAGACGCCGCCCTCGGCCAAGGCCAGCAGAGTGTTCAGCTCCTCGCGCGAGAAAGGCGCCTCTTCTCCCGTCCCCTGTACTTCCACGAACTTCCCGGTTCCGGTCATGACCACGTTCATATCGACGTGCGCCTGGGAATCTTCCGTGTACATCAAGTCCAGCAGGGGCTTGCCGTTCACGATCCCGACGCTGACGGAGGCAAGGTAATCCGTAATCGGCAGCTTGCTCAGCTTGCCGCTGGCCACCAGCTTCTCCATGGCAAGCGCCATCGCTACGAAGGCTCCCGTGATGGAAGTCGTTCTCGTCCCGCCGTCCGCCTGGATCACATCGCAGTCGAGCGTCACGGAACGCTCTCCGAGCGCTTCCAAGTTAACGACGGAGCGCAGCGCGCGTCCGATCAGCCGCTGGATTTCCATCGTGCGGCCGCCGAGCTTTCCTCTGGCCGCTTCTCTCTGGTTGCGGACCTGGGTAGCGCGCGGGAGCATCGAATATTCGGCGGTTACCCAGCCTTTGCCCTGGCCTTTCATAAAGGGAGGAACACGCTCTTCCACGGTTGCGGTACAAATGACTTTCGTCTCCCCGACTTCTATTAGAACCGAACCTTCGGCATGTTTGATATAGTGCGGCGTAATTTTCATCGGTCTTAGCTGGTCATTCTGTCTTCCATCGGCTCGCATTCTGTATCCTCCTGTACGATCATAGCATCCATTTCTATCCTTCCTATTGTAGCAAACAAAGGAGCCGAGCAAAAGCACCGCGGGTTTCGACGAAAAAAGGGAGAGCTCTTCTCTCCCCTCAAACCTCCGTAAGGTCCGACAATGCGGCTTTCCCGACCTAAAGACCGAAAGCCAAGTTTTAAAAACGTCCGCCCCGGTTTGCCCGGAAGATTCCCCCTAACGGGGTTAGGAGCCGCATAACGGCGCTTACCCCCGGATCTCCCGATGTGCGGTTAAGGCGTCGCATAACGGCAGGCCACACCGCTTGCCCCTCCGTTTACGCTCGGGCTTCACGAGCCCCGCGTTTCAGCCTGTCACGCGGCGGACTCCCCTCGGCTAAACCTTTTACAGCTTTTCCGGGTTCGGGTTCAAATGAAGCGGCCGGGAGACGGGCTGGCTGTAGGTTTGGGAATCGGAAGTTTCCACCTTCGGACTGCCGTTCACCGTTATTTGAACTTTGGCGGCGTTCGTATTTTCCGTCAGAGACAAAATAACCGACTGGAGCCCGTCCGCGGGCGCTTTTTTGTTCTCGTCCAGAAGCTGGTCGGAGAAGTTTACCGTCAGCACCGTGTCCGACGTCTTCTTCACATCCAGCACCTTGGCGGAAGCGTTCAATACCGGCTGCAGGCCCTTCGACGTGTTGGGGCCTTTCAAAAGTTCGTCCATGACCGCCTTGGCGACGTCATCGGTCCTTTTTACCAGGCGTGTAACCGGTACATAATATTTGCCGTTTTGCGCCGTTGCATTCGTAAAGTACAGCGTCACCGGCGTGGACTGGCCGTAATCGACCCCTTCCTGCTTCTCCAGGTTGATGCCGATTTTGCGCGAAAGCGGTTCGTCCAGCGGCGTGCGGGCCACCGGCATTTCCTTAAGCTCCTGCCCGTTTATTTTGATCTTCACCTGCTCGACGGTTGAAAAACCGGTCATGGCCCAGGTGATCCCCTCCATGATTTTGCGTTCTTCCTTGGCGTCGTATTTTTTGAAGGCCTGGTTAAAATTGACCGTGGCCAGTTTATCCTTTATGTCCACCGTCAGCGTAGTCCCTTCGGGCAGCAGAGAGGCAAACCCGGCGGGAAGCTGGCTTTCGCCCGGGCCTTTGGCCACCATATATTCCAGCGTGGTCTTCGCCACCGACTGTGTCTTCGGCAAATCCAGACTGACCGGAACGACGAAGCCTTTCGGGTCTTTCGCATAGACGGTCATTTTGGCGGTTTGCGACGTTTTGGCGCCTGCATCCGCTCCGGTTCCCCCCGTACCGGTTCCCGTCTCCATCGCGGTTTCGGTACCGGGCGGCGGAGCGTCGATCGGTTTGGACTCCGATCCCCACATACCGCATCCCGTCCCGAGAATCGCGATCGCTCCTGTCATGGCTGCCGCCTGAAGCCAGCGTACTTTTCTCAATTCCATCCCCTCCTGTTCGTATGTGCCTTGCGCAAAGGTTCGGCATGACCTGGGGCCCGCCGCCGGCAGCGCCTTCTTTCGGGAGTTTCCTGCCGGTCCGGATGACGTTTGTCCTTCGTACTCCTATGTATACAGGGGGCCTGCCTGCTTTATGCCCGAGTTGTCCGAAAAAACGGGACAATTTCCGGGCTTGTTCCCTTTCCGTCCACCTTTTCGAAGGACAAATCCGTTCCAAAGCGATACTCTTTCCTAAAAAAAGGGTATACTAGGGTATCTGCTTTCATTTGACAACGGAGGAGAAGCCCATCGTGAAATATTCCCTGGATAGTGAAAAAGTAGCTTCGGCTACCCGCGAGCTGCTTGAAAAAAGAGGCGTTCAAACGTCTCAAATCGCCGAACTGACCTATTTTCTGCAAAAAGATTATTTCGAATCGCTGACCCTGGAGCAGTGTCTGGCGAGCGTAGAATCCGTCCTGGCCAAAAGGGAAGTACAAAACGCCGTCCTGACCGGCATTCAGCTGGACATGCTTGCGGAAGAAGGCAAGCTGATCTCCCCTCTGCAGGAGATGATTCAGCATGACGAAGGCTTGTACGGCTGCGACGAGATCCTTGCCCTGTCGATCGTGAACGTTTACGGGAGCATCGGATTCACGAATTTCGGCTATATCGACAAGCTGAAACCGGGCATCTTGAAAAAGCTCAATGATAAAAGTACCTACGAGAAGCACACGTTTCTCGACGATATCGTCGGCGCCATCGCCGCTGCCGCGAGCTCCCGCATTGCCCACCGCAAGCAATCGGAAGCCGAAAAGAAAGGCGACGCTCCCGGAAGCTGAGAGGCCATTCTTAAACCGGGATGTGTTCCCCCGTTATACGGCGCCAAACACCGTGCGCTGCGAGGAGCCGCGAGCAGTGTGAGAAGACGAACCGCTTAAGAGGAAACGGAATAGAGCGGACGAACAGTCCCTCACAAAGTTGTTTTCCGGCTGTCGTCAAGGACGCTCCGAGTAGAGGAGCCGACACAAAAAGGGAACCCCATGACGGCGGTTCCCTTTTCCATTTTCCTTTTTCATCCCAAGATTGCCGAGGCTTCCCTCTTGTCCGTTCCCCTTACATACGCAGCATGCAGCTTCCTGTCCGGTCACCGGTACTTCCGGGCAACGATATATTCCGCCGCCGGAAGGAGCACGATGCCCAGTCCCAGTAAAATCAGAACAGCCATATTATCCCGGCCGAAAGCCAGTTTTTCCACTATACAGACGATCAGGGAAGCGGCAAGCATAATGAAATAGGCCGCTTTGGCGCTTACGAAAGTAATGTGCCTGCCCATCTCTTCCTCCTGCGTAATGCCTTCCCCGTCCTCCTTGTTCCCCCAGGTCAGAGCGCCGAACATCGCGGCCAGGGCAGCCGCTATGCTCGTTAATTCGCTCGTTCCGACCGGTTCTCCGGACGCGTACTTTTTAAGCGTAAATCCGATGACAACCAGTGAGGTAAGTCCGAAACCCGCAGCAATGAGCCGCTGCTTCGATGTTTTCCGTCCGGTCACAGTTTCCGCCTCCTTGTATACTGCCGTTTTACGTGTCTTTGTCTGCCTGGAACAAGTCATCCACCGTGACGCCCAGCGTACGGGCCAGATGAAAAGCCAGTTGGAGACTCGGATCGTACTTGTTGTTTTCAATGGCGTTAATAGTCTGTCTGGACACACCGCACGCTTTGGCGAGATCTTCCTGAGACAGCCTGATTCGTTTGCGCAGCTCATGAATCCGATTTTCCATAGCAAACTCCAATGTCAAAATGTTTTTACATCTTGATTGTAAAAAGAAGCGTTGGAAATGTCAAATATTTTTTACATTAAGCCAGTAGGACGGCATACGGATAAGGCAGATTTTTCAGCAGGGGTGCCCCTCCTTCTTCAAAGCATAAAAAAACGAACCCTCTTACCCGAGAGTCCGTCATATGGTTGTTTGTCGGGCACTGAAACACATAAATAGGAATGCCCCCGATGCGAGGGTTCGCAGTGAAACCAGAAACGAGCTTGTACGGCATAGGCACCGTCCGCGATCAGCTCCGTCTTTACGAAGCCTCACGAAGCATCGCATCGCATCGCCACGCTTGAACTCCGCGAGAAAACGCGAGGGACGGGCGACCGCTCAAAACCGCGCCTGGTACACGATGATCCCTTCCCTCTCGCTCTCGGCCGCTCTGCCGTCCAGCGCAAGGCGCACCGTATGCGCGATCGTCTCCGCCATGGCGAAGCGGAGCTGATGCAGCGTAAGCCGGTCGCCGAATGTATCGCGGCAGAGCGCGTAAGCCGTCATCGGCTCGTGCAGCTTGTCCGCCATGAGCGCAAGCCGCTCCTCGTGATGGCGGACAAGCTCTTCGGCCCGCTGGCCGAAGGCGGTGAAGGGCGACCGGTGGCCCGGGTACGCCATCTTGACCGGCAGCCCGCTAATCTCCCGCAGGCTGCCCATGTACGCGCCGAGCGGGTCGTCTTCGACGCCCGGCATGAAGCTCACGTTCGGCGAAATTTGCGGCAGCACATGATCGCCGCAGAAAATCTCGCGCGTCTGTGCGTCGTAGAAGCACAGATGCCCGGCCGCATGTCCGGGCGTCTCGATCGCTTCGTACGCCGCGCCGCCCAGACGCACGCGGTCTCCCGCCCGCAGCGCGGTCAGCTGCGGCTGCGGCGAAACTTGCGGGACGAAGCTGTCCATATGCTTCGCCAGCTCCCCGCACAGCGCGGCCTCCATGCCGTGCCGCGCGAAAAGCCCGGTCAGCAGCGAAGTCATCGGCTGACCGTCGCCCCACAGGAGCCGCACCTGACCGATGCCGGTTTCCGACAGGTAAACCGGCGCGCCCGTGCGCTCCTGGAACCAGCCCGCCATCCCGTAGTGGTCGGGATGGTGGTGGGTCAGTACGACCTGCGAAATGCGGTCGTACCCGAAGCCGAGCCCCCCCAGCGCTTCGTTCCACAGCGCCTCCGCGGCTTCCGTGCGCAGGCCCGGATCGATCACCGTCAGGCTCCCGTCCGGCTCCCTAAGCAGATAACTGTTGACCCATCGCAGGGGAAAAGGCAGAGGGACTTTGATCTGCCAAAGCCCCTCCCGTAAAGCGATGACCGTTGTTGAATGACTCATTGCAGGCTTTCTCCTTCCCTTCCTCCGACAAAAATCATCCGGGGAGACGACTCCCGGTCGTAATCCTTACCGTCATAGCTGCCGTAGATCCGGTCGACCCGCAAGCCCGCCGCGTACAGCATATCGACAAAAGCCTCGCAGCTGTACAGGCGCACCTGTTCCGAATAATGCCGCGGGCCGTCCTGTTCATCCGTGATGCAAATTTGTTTGCGGACATACCCGTTCTCGATGGAGCGTGTCTCTTCTATAAAAAGGCCGTTCTCCTCGCGGCTTGAATAGGGAACGAGGTTCGTTTTGACATAAGCGGGATTTAAATAGTCAATAATAAATTTCCCGTCCGGCCGCAGAAGCCGTTCGATTTCCGACAACACCAGGCGGTTTTCTTCCTCCTGCTCGAAGTATCCGAAGGAAGTGAACAAATTGACCACGGCGTGAAAAGATTCCTCGCTCGGAACCCGCCGCATATCGCCGTGCAGCCAGGTTACCCGCTCCTCCGGGTCCTGCTTCCGCGCCTCCTCAAGCAGGGTATCCGACAAATCGATACCCGTCACCGTATAGCCGAAATCGGCGAGCGCCAGCGAATGGCGGCCCATGCCGCAGCACAGGTCCAGCACACGGGCGCCTTCGGGTAGATGAAGCCAGTTCATCATCCGTTTGACCTCGGCGTAAGCTCCTTCGAAATTGCGGTGTTTGTACACCAGCAGATAGTCTTTTCCGAAGCTTTCCCGGTACCACGCGCTTTTAACTTTCATGCCCGCATCCTCCCGATCTTTTTTTAGTACGGATTATAAATAAGCGGCCGTTTTCTCAATCGAACCAGCCTTTGCGCTTAAACCAGACATACATGGCAAACCCGATTCCGAACATAATCAAAAGAACAATAAAATAACCGTAGGGCCAATGAAGTTCGGGCATGTTGTCAAAGTTCATTCCGTAAATTCCCGCGAGAAACGTCAGCGGCATAAAAATCGTCGTGATGACAGTCAGCGTTTTCATAATGGTATTCATCCGGTAAGAATTCAATGAAATGAAATTTTCCCGCATGTCCGCGGTCGTGTCCCGGATCGAGTCGATCATTTCGGCCAGCTTCAGCAGATGATCGTAAATGTCCGCATAATAAATCTGCTGCTCACGCACGTTCGGCAGCTTGTCCGAATTGACGACCCGGTAGAGCAGGTCGCGCATGGGAATGATCGACCGCCTCAGATGCGCCAGCTTGGAGCGGATGTCGAACACGCCGCGCATAAGCGCGTGAATGGACGTGCCTTTCTGGTCGGAATCGAAATCGTTCATCTCGTCTTCCAGCATATGTATACAAGGAAAATATTCATCCACGAGCTTGTCCATGACGAGATACGCGCCGAAGGAAGAGCCTCTTTTCCAGTTGTCCGGTTCGGCTTGAAGCTTCTGCCAGGCGTCGTTGATCTCTTTGAGCTCCGTGAAGTGGAAAGAAACGAGGAAGCGGGGCGCGACGAAAAGATCGACCTCATCGGCTTCCAGCGTCTGTGGATGAATGGCGTGCAGCACGAAAAAATGGACATCCTCATAGTGGTCCAGCTTCGGCCTCTGCAGCAGATGAAAGCAGTCTTCAACCGCAAGCGGATGAAAATGAAAATGGGTGTCGAGCAGCAAAGCCTCTTCGTGAGTCGGGTTGTTGAAGTCTACCCAGTACCAGTCGATAGAATCTCCGTCCAGCTCCTGCAAAGGCAGGTCCAAGACCAGTTCTCCGCTGCGGGTAACGGCGACCGTGCGAATCATAAAGGTCCTCATTTCGTCCGTGATCAGGGTGAAAGCATTGGGTATATCGTACCATGTTTTGCCTGGAAACAAAACGGTGCTTGGCGCGAAAGCGATTGGAGCCGGCCTCCTTGTCTCCTTAGCGGTTCGGCCGGGACAGCCACTCCTTCGAAAACCGCAGCCATTCGCGGGCGGCATAAGATAAGTAACCCTCTTTGCGCCAAATCATAACAAGATGCCACGGAATCCGCGGAGAAACCAGGGTAATCGTGGCCACTTTGTCCGGACTCAGCTTGCGGCAGATCGTTTCGGGCAGCAGGGCGACGCCGAGGCCCGCTTCCGCCATCCCGCTCAGAAAATCCCACTGGGAGCTTTCGTAGATGATGTCGGGCTTGAATCCCGCCTGGATGCAGGCTTCGGGAATGCTCTCGTGCAGGGTGAAGCCTTCGCGGAACATAAGGAACTTCTCGCCGCTGAGCTCCGCAAGGCGGACGGTCTGCCTGCGGGCGAGCCGGTGCCCGTGATGCACGACAAGCCGGAGCTCTTCCTTGACGAAGGCGAACATCTCGAAGCGCTCCGCATCGACGGGAAGCACCGCGACGCCGAGATCGAGGCTCCCGCTCTCCACCTCGCGTTCGACCGTGCGGGCCCCTTCCTCGATCAGCCGGATTCCGATCCCGGGATACAGCTTATGGAAAGCGGCGATCAGCTCCGGGAAGAAAGGCGCTCCGGTCATCGGCGGCAGGCCGATCCGGATCTGCCCTTTGCGCATGGAAGTCACGTCCTCGAGATCGACGGAGAGATTTTCCAGAGAACGGACAATCTGCTGCGCCTGGATCATTACGGCTTCACCCGCATCCGTCAATACAATTTGACGGGCCGTGCGGTCAAACAGCTCGACACCGAGTTCCTCCTCCAGGATGCGGATCATTTTGCTGATGGTGGGCTGAGTGACGTGCAGAGCTTCCGCCGCTTTGGTGAAGCTTCTGCGCTTAGCCGTCTCCAGAAAATATTGCAGATGCCGAACGTCCAAGTCATCGCCTCCTTTAGCCTTCTGCATTGGTTCCCTTTCCATAGAGAAAAGGAATGAAAACTATTCGATATATGTATTTTACCTATCCTTGTCCCCTACGTATACTCGGAATTATGGAAGGGGATTATCCGGATGAACAAACAACCCGCACCACCTTTAAGCGGTCCTCATAAAAAACTACGTTTCGTTTGGCCGCCGGACCGGTTTGCTCCGGTTCACGTCCGGCGGGCGCTCGTCACCTGCGGCCAGATCGGCCTGCTGATCGCGTTCGCCTATCTGGGACGCCTCGTGTCCGAGCGGCTGCACCTGCCGGTGCCGGGAAGCATCGTCGGCATTCTCATCGTCTTCGCCGCGCTTCACTTCGGCTGGGTCCGGCTGGAATGGATCGAGAAGGGCGCCGATTTTCTGCTGTCGAAGCTGCTGCTCTTCTTCGTCCCGCCTGCCGTCGGCATTTTGGAGTATAAGGAAATGTTCTCGGTATCGGGGAGCGGGTACCTGCTCATCATCATTATCAGCACGTTCTTCGTTATGGCCAGCACGGGGCTCGTAGCGGAATTTCTGGGGCGCAGACGCGCCGGCAAAGACAAGAAGGAGGAAGCGGCCTCATGACCGGAACCGGACTTCTGTACCTGCTGATCACCATCGTCGTCTTCTGGGCGGCCAACCGGCTGTACCGGAAGACAGGCAAAGCCTACCTGTCGCCGCTCGTCGTCGCGCCGGTTCTGCTTATCGCCGGTCTGTTCTTCACCGATACGCCGGTTGAAGCCTACAACGCCGGCACGAAGCCGCTGACGGATCTGCTGCAGCCCGCCACCGTGGCGTTCGCGATCCCGCTGTACCGGCAGTTCAAGCTGCTCCGCAAGCACGCCATGGTGCTTGTGGCGGGCGTGCTGTGCGGCTCCGTCGTCGCCGTGCTCACGTCGGTGCTGCCTGCGGGCTGGATTCACGCGAGCCCGCAGATGATCGAGAGCGTGGCGCCGCGCTCCATCACGACTCCCATTGCCATGGAGGTGTCGCGTTCGCTCGGCGGCATTCCTTCGATCACGGCCGTGTTCGTGGTCGTGACGGGCATCTGCGGCTCGGTGATCGGGCCGCTGGTCATCCGCTCGCTGCGCATCCGCAGCGGCATCTCGCGGGGCCTGCTGCTCGGCATGGGCGCCCACGGCGCCGGCACGAGCAAGGCCCACGAGCTCGGCAGCGAGGAGGGGGCCATCGCCAGCGTCGCGATGATCCTGGCCGCGCTGTTCTCGCTGGGGCTGATCCAGCCGATCATGGCGCCGTTCCTGTGACGGCGGCGCCGGTTACAGACCGCTTCCTTCGGGAGGCGGTCTGTTTTTGTTCCGGCGACGGGTCGGCGGCGGGCGGGTGCCCGGCAGCGGTGTTTTTCCCGCGGGAGAGTGGGGGGCCCGCAATTGCGCTTTTTCCGCAATCGGAGCGGCAGAAGATGCCACAAGGCCGCAGGGGGCCGCTTCCTTCGCGGCCGAGCTCGTTTAATGGGCAGCTTTACCCTGCCGGAAGAACAAAAATAACCTCTCTCATGTAACCACGAGAGAGGTTATTTCGCAACGTTCGTCAGAGAGCGGCAAATGCCTCGCCCAAATGGGCCTACCGATCGACGCGATAAACATTTCCGGTTACCGTCGCCGTTTTGCCGTATTTATTGGACACGACGATCGTATACGGATTGGCGCCTTTTTTCAAATCCAGCCATTCCGAAAAAGTCCCGTCATAAGAAGAACAATAAATTTTGCGGTCATTCAAGTAAACCACCGGATAGCTGTCGTTCTTATCCTTTACGGTTCCCGAAATCGTCATGTAGCTGAGCGTCGTGCTGCCCGGATGATAGCTGACCTGAATAACGGGCGCATCGGTTTCCAGGGTGACCGTTCTGGTCAAGGTCGTACTTCTTCCCGTTGAATTGGTCGCTTCAAAAACGAGCGTGTTCTCGCCTTCCGACAACGTGATTTCTTCGGAGAACGATCCGCTGGCGTAGGAGGTGTAGTACACTTTCTTCCCGTTAATCTTGAGAGTCGGCATGCTGTCGTTCTTATCCGTTACATACCCGGAAACCGTCAAGGTTTTAGAGGCGGTTTTCTCGGGGGTTGCATTCAGCTTCAGGGTCGGCCCGTTGACGTTAAAGGTCACTTTTTTGGTCACGACCGTCACTTTTCCGTTCTGGTTCTCCGCCTTGAATGTCAGCGTGTTCTCGCCTTCTTCCAATCTGATGGACTCACTGAAAGAACCGCCGTACATATATACTTTCTTGTCGTTGATATACAGGATAGGATAGGAATCGTTGGCATCCTTAACGGTACCCGAAACCTTGATCGAAGCGACCTGCGAGCTGTCCGGAATGGAGTTTACCTTAAGCTCGGGACCACCGGAGCTAAAGGTGACTTTCTTCGTAACGACGGTTTCTTTTCCCGCTTCGTTTTCCGCTTTAACGGTGAACGTGTTTTCGCCTTCCGCCAGCTTTACATCTTTGGAGAAGGTGCCGTCCCAGCTGCTGACGTACATTTTCTCATCGTTGAGATAGACGGTCGGGTACGAATAATTGGTATCCTTTTTCACCTTGCCCGAAATGGTCAAAGACCCCTTCGTAACCGTGTCCGGCGTGTTGTCCACCTTCAAGTCCGGACCGTTCACCTGGTACGTTACTTTTTTGGTTACGGTTGTCGTTTTGCCGCTCGGAAGCTTGGCCGTAACCCGGATTTCGTACGTGCCTTCCTTCTCCAGACGGTAGCCTTCCTTAAAAGAGCCTTCGTCGGTCGATACCGCCTTGTCGTTGATCTGAACCTTGGCGTCGCGATGTGTTTTGCCCGAAACATAGAACGTGCCGCTTTCCGTCTTCTCCGGTACGGTCACTTCCAGGGAAGGTCCGTCGGCTTGATCCTGAGCGGAAGATTTAATGACCCGGAAAAGAAGAGTGGCTACCTCCGCCCTTGTGATCGGCTTCTGCGGTCTGAACGTGCTGTCCTCGTAGCCGCCGATCAGCTGCTTTTCCGTCGCAATGGCGACATAGTCCCGAAGGTTATAGGAAATTTCGTCCACATCGCTGAAATTTCTTCCGAGCGTACTGCTGCTCCGCAAATCGTCGGTCGTGTAACCCATCGTTTTGACGAGCGCAACGGCAACATCTTCACGAGTTGCCTTGGTATCCGGGCTGAAGAACGGCTTGCCTTTCGGTGGATAATAGCCGGTCAAAAATTCTTTCGTGGATTCGACGTAACCGAACGACCACTTGTCCGGATTCAAATCCGCAAAGGTCGGCTCGGCCGGTGTTTGCAGATTGATCGAAAACGTCAGCGCGATCAGTTTGGCAAATTCTTCGCGAGTGATGGATTTCTCCGGTTTAAAGGAGGAATCCTCGTAACCGCTGATGATGCCTTTCTTCGCCATATCGTAGATAGCGTCGTTCGCCCAATGATTGTTTACATCAATGAAAACGATATTCTGGTTAATCGTCCCGCCGTTCACCGCCTGATTCTGGAGAATCGCTTCCGCGTGCACCAAAGGACTGATTTGCAGCAAGCAGACGATCATCATTAAACTCAACAGCTTATGTAAGTGTCTCAAAAAAATGCCTTCTTTCCCGAATGAATAGTATGACCTGGCTGCCCGTTTCTGTCGGGCTCGTTTCTCTTCTCCTTCTGATTTATATAGGTAATTACTCCTATATTATATAGCCTAAAGGGAAATATTTGTATATATTTGTTTGATTCTCCCTTTGATAACTATTACTATAGAACTACTTTCTTGCCGCATGGTAAAATTTCCATATGGAAAAACCAAAAAAACGCCCCCTCCCGGAGACGCTTCATTTTCCGCCTATAAAATAAGTGCTTGCCCGCTTATTTGCCGCTCAAAGTAAAGTAATAGTCGTGCAGATCCAGCCAGTCCCGCAAATCCCCGAAGCCTTCCGCGTCCAGCGTTCCGGGCTCGTAGGGATTCTCCGCGGCCTTCTTCGCGATATACACGTACCGGTCATTCTCGCCGAGAACTTCCGCACCCGCTGCCGTTTTCTTCACCTCGGACCAGTCTTCTTTCTTGTACACTTCGATCCGGGCCACCACGTCGTGCAGACGGTGCAAATCCTCATCCTGAACCATATAATGGATCAGCGTCAACGCCTGCGCCCGTTTATCCAAACGGCCCTCTTCGATGGACGTTTTCACGTTTTCCTCCGGTATGACGCTCACCATCACATTCTCCAGCCATCTCGGAACCCCGAATCCGTATCCGTATTTCTCAAGCAAGGCCTCGTCCTCTGCGGAAAATTCCATGTATGGCTTGTCTTTCAGAACGACCTTATTGTTGGTGCCGTCCCAAGCGACACTCAAATCAAGCCGCTGCGCAAGATCGCGGAGAGGCAGGTACGTATTGCCTTCGTACGTGATAGGGACCAGATCGTTCCCCTGCTCATCTTTCAGCGTAAACGTAACGCCGTTCAAATCCACCTGCAAATCGGGGTTTAAAAAAGCTTTGATCTCCTTCAGATTACTCGTCGCGTAAGCTCCGGCCGTAATGCCGACCAGAAGCGCCGCCGTCATTCCCGCTGCTGCCCAACTTTTCCGCATGGCTTGAATCTCCTCCCTAATGCTCTACAGAACATTTTACAGCAGAGACGGCCGGGATTTGTTACAAACGATTATCAAAATCGGGATGCGGAATCACTGATATTAAAACAGCCCTGTTCTCGCCTATTTTTCCCCCGCCATCGCACCATTGGTAAGCGCCCTTCATACACTAAGTTGACTGTATCCCTTACCCTTGTAATTACTCCAAAACCCGAGCAAGGAGGGATGACAACTTGAAGGGCAGCGACCATAAAAACAAATTCTTACTCACAAATCGTGAACGCGAAGTCTTTGAATTACTCGTACAGGACAAATCTTTTAAGTACTGTTGTATCCAAAATAATTGCATAAAAAAAGAGGGCAGTGTTTAACTGTCCTCTTTCATTTTACTCGTATTTATTATGGAATTGGTTACAATTTCAGCTATGGATTGATGGAGGTCATGCCACTCTTTTTCTGTAGGTTTATTTTCAGGGACAACCAATCCGATCCTTCCGTGCTTACCCTGAATAAAAACCGTTACACGCTTCTCGATGTCAGTGTGATCTACCCCATCTGCCCACCTCTCTTTTGTCGGTACACCTTGAATAATTTTATTCATCGGCCTCCTACTTTAAGACAGCAATATTGAGAATGAGCGATAATTTATAGAATGCTTTCCATCTAATTTTCGTGTATGTTTCTTTACTGATGGGCGGATTAAACTTAAAGCTGTAAACTTGGTAATCCTTGATATAATCCCCTTCGAAGTCTTCTTTCATATATCTTTCTTCTATTAAGAGTCGTTCTTTGGGGTGTAACCGCCTTACAGCTCTTTCTAAACGTTCGCAGTACTTTCGTCTGCGTTCCGGTTCATCAGTGTTATAGATGGCTATGCTGGCTGTTTGATCACTAGTGACATTGGTGGGTCCATGAAAACGTTCCGTATAGCCCGCCGTTATAGATGCTTCGCGTTCCTCAAAGAAGATAAATTTATAAATTCTGTACTTTTCGAAAGCATCTTCAACCGCGGCTTTCGTAGCCTTCCTATCAAGCTCCGGTAATTCGAAGCTAATCTGTTGCAAACTAACCGCCTCCGTTCAAGGCATCTTGAGTAATATCGGAGCCCTTTTGGGCTTTTTTTAGTACAAGCGTCACAAACCAATCAACCCTCCTATATTGTATTTCGAATCCACTAAGAGAGGAGTTGGTAGTCTTGAGACGTAAACTTGAATTAATCAGGGACATTTTAGAATTTGCAGCAGATGTAATATCTTGGTTTTATATCTAATGGTTAATCATCTATGGGGAGGGATTTCCTCCCCTAGTTGATGTTTAAACGTTGTTCATCTGCTGCCGCACTATCTGCGCGACGGTCGGGTGCATTATCAAGGTGCTGCCCATCGCAAAAATCCCTTTCCTTGGCGTCACGCTGAATCCGTAACGCTTCGCCCATTTCTTATTGATTCGACGCTTCCGATGTGTTCGGTTTTGTTTCCTTACGACCATATTTACATTCTCAATAATTCTGTATCCAAGAAGCATATAAACCCTCCCTTAGTTGATGTTACCGGTGTTCATCAATCCATTTCAGTCTGACCGCACCACTTGCATTGCCACTTTCCGTCATCAAGTTTAGTATGTTCTTCGGCTCCCTCGCAGTTGCGGCATCCTGTGACCACAATGCTTCCAGGCGGCATTCCTCGCATTTCGTCGTTTGTTACCTCCACGGTCTTAACCCTCCCTTAGTTGATGTTTAAACGTCTCACAGCCCGGTTACGGCCGTCCGTTCAGGTCTTTCCTGGATGCTGTACGGATAGCTTTCGCAGTCACCACTCACGTTAATGATTACTTGATTGGAAAAAATGTCACACACTAAGCTTTCTACCTCAATATTCTTGTATCCCAACGCCGCCATTATTGCGGCTGGAGTTGTTCTGATCTGTCCAGTTTGCACCTTTAAACCCTCCCTTAGTTGATGTTTAGCCTGCGTTCATCGCCTCGATCTGCATGATCGCCGCGAAGATCGGATATATCTGCTGTGGTACTACGGCGTT